>CAJPFH010000016.1 GCA_905339165.1 Flavobacteriales bacterium | reverse complement strand
TTTTAATTTTTCTATTCCATTTGGTAAATTAATAACCACATTGCCTCGCGAAGGATTCGGATATATGCTGATATTTTTTAATGGATTCATTTCATTTATTCCTGCACATAAATCTACTACTACATTAAATGTAGCTTGATTGCTGCAACCATTACCATCGGTATAAGAATAGGTGATTGTGTGTGTACCTAAACCTGCTACTTGCGGATCGAATATATTTCCTGTTACTCCATTTCCGCTGTACGTTCCTCCGTTTGGTGTTCCGCTTGATAGGGTAACCGTTCCGTTATTTAAACAAACGGTATCTTGCATAGTAAAGGTAACCGTAGGAAGTGGATTCACTACAACACAAACCATGTTTGAATAAACCGAAGAACCACATGTTACTTCTGCTCTAAAACATGTATTTACATTTAATGCTGAAGTGTTGTAAGTAGTGTTGGTGGCTCCTGGAATAGCATTCCATGTTCCACCTCCGTTTGTAGATATTTCCCACTGTATGGTTCCGTTGGAACCACTCAAATCTATCATGGTTGAATCTCCGTAACACAACGTATCATTAACAGCCGTGGCAGTACCGGCAACTACAGAGGCGTTATACGTTATGATTACTACTCCGTTTCCTGAATTAACGCCACCTGTATTTGTTTGGTTCGTTCCGGCATTATATGAGGTTCCTCCTTTTGAAGGAGAAGCAGGGCAAATAATGGTATTTCCACCTCCGTCACCTCCGGTGTAACCACCACCGCCACCGCCACCACCGCAATTGCCGTCACCTTGTCCTCCGCCTCCGTAGCCTCCTGCTCCTCCAAGATACGAACCACCTAAAGGCATACAAGGAACTCCTCCTACGCCTCCGTTAATTGGCGATTTTGCTACTGCACATCCTCCACACGATGCACCGTCTCCGTTCCAACCTGCACCTCCACCTCCAACACCATTGCCATTATCGCAACCTCCTCCGCACAATGATGCTCCACCCAATCCGCTTCCTCCAAGAGTTGCTAATCCGGGATCTCCATCGGTATAACTGCACGAGTTTGCACCTCCACCGCCACCGGCTGCAATCATTGGATTTGTTTGATTATTTGGATCCCACACAAATGAACCTCCTCCGCCACCTGCACTGAGGTACATTCCTCCACTTCCGGGAGTTAATTTAATGCCCATACCCCCAACCATAACATTTAATGTTTGACCTGGTACTACTGTGAATGTACCCTTAATGTCGGCACCTAATCCTCCCGTTTTACCTCCGCTATAATCTGTATATCCACCCTGTGCACCTTTTGCCTGAATTGTTATGGAATTAACACAAGAAGGAACGGTAAAAGTTTGAATGGAACCCGTATAATTGAAGGTTTGTGTTGTTTGAGCATTCGCAAATACATATGCTAAACTCAATATAGATGTAAATATCTTTTTCATGGTTATTTATTTTAAAATTAGTTCAACTTGATAATCGGTTATTTTTTTTCCTTCAGGAATAATGAATACTAAATTTCCGTTTAACTTATCTGAATGGAAAGCAGCTATTTTTTCTCCGGAATTTATGAGAATTTCTCCTGTTGATACTACTCTTCCACTATTCTCCTTCACTTTACAAACTACATTTTTAGATTGTTTTTGATTGTTTTCTAACACCACACTTAGTGCATCTTTTCCATTAATTTTACCTTTCATAAAGGATGCCGTAATTTGTTCTTTTTCGGTAATTTTTGAAACAGAAAAATCTGATGCTGTGCTGTTCGGCACAAATTGTTTTGTTGTGTTGTTTTGACCAATAGCTAAGTGGCTTATTGATACAAAACCCACCAATAGAATGGACATAATTTTTAATTTCATACGTTTTAGGTTTTAATATTATTCGACCAAATGTAAGAATTAAATCAAATTCTTACGAAAAATTTCACGAGAGTGTTTGAATAATGATTTTACACCCTTTAATATACAGCCCCTACAATATCTCTCAAATTATAAGCCGATGCCATTACTTCGCCATAGGCACCTGCCGAACGCAGGGCAAGAATATCGCCACGTACTGTTTCGGGTAACTCTACGGCTTTTCCAAAACAATCGCTCGATTCGCAAATAGGTCCCACCACATCGTACTTTTGATTATTTCCCGTAGCAGAAAGATTTTCTATTTTATGATATGCGTGATAGAGTGCAGGACGAAGTAGCTCCGTCATTCCGGCATCTACAATGGCAAAATTGGTTTGTACTCCTTTTTTAACATATAGCACTTTAGTAATTAAGCTGCCACACTGGGCTACCAAGGCTCTACCCAACTCAAAATGCACTTTTTGTTTGGGTCGTATTTCCAGCAATTCGTTGAAAATGGAAAAATATTTTTCAAAATCGGGAATAGGGTTTTCATCAGGTTTGTAATAATCTATACCTAAACCTCCACCAACATTAATGTGGTCAACAATGAGTTGATGTCTGAAAAACCATTGCTGAATTTCGTTGATACGAATGCACAAACCTTTGAACACATCGAGGTCGGTAATTTGTGAACCAATATGAAAATGCAATCCGATTAATTCAATATGAGCTAATGATTTCATTACGTTTAGTACGTCTTCTAATTCCCACATGCTTATACCAAACTTATTTTCTTCTAAGCCGGTGGTTATATAATGGTGTGTATGGGCATTTACATTAGGGTTGATACGAATGGCTATGCGTGCTTTTTTTTCCGATGCTTCGGCTAATTCGTTTAATACAACCATTTCGGCAACCGACTCGCAGTTAAAACAGAAAATATTATTAGAAAGAGCAATGTTTATTTCTTCATCGCTTTTTCCTACTCCTGCAAATACAATATGAGAGGCAGGGAAACCACATTCTACTGCTCTTTTAATTTCGTTTCCGCTCACACAATCGGCTCCGTAACCCATGCCACTTATTAACTTTAAGATGTGGGGATTGGCATTTGCTTTTAATGCATAATGAATATGGAATTGATATTTATCAGCTTCTCGCTTGGCTTCTTGCAGCGTGCGTGTAAGCAAATTGATATCGTAAAAGTAAAAAGGTGTTTTTTGCTTTCTGAAAAGGTTTATGGTTTCTCCGTTAAACATAGTTAGAATAGTTTTTTATGTAACGCATTTAAAGCCTCCTTTTTGTTTTCTGTTTTTATTAAAACCGAAATGTTATGCGTACTTCCTCCGTACGAAATCATGCGAACAGGAATATTTTTAAGTGCATCAAAAATGGTAAGCGCTAAACCCTTGCTCTCGGCCACTAAATCGCCTACAATACAGATAATGGTAAGGCTTTCATCAATTTCTACCTGTCCAAATTTTTCTAACTCTTGTGTTATTTCTGCTATATTTTTATTGTTATCTATGGTAAGAGATACCGCTACTTCTGAAGTAGTAATCATGTCGATAGATGTTTTATAAATTTCAAACACTTCGAACACTTTTCTTAAAAAACCGTAGGCCAACAACATTCTTCCCGATTTTATTTTAATTGCCGTAATATCGTCTTTTGCAGCAATTGCTTTAATTCCGGTTCCATCGGAATAATCGGAAATAATAGTGCCTTCTGCTTCTGGCTGCATGGTGTTTTTTAAGCGAACGGGAACATGGTTTTGTTGTGCTGGAAAAACGCTTTGCGGGTGCAGTATTTTGGCTCCAAAATAAGCTAATTCGGCTGCTTCATCGAACGATAGTTTTGCGATGGGTTTGGTGCCTTCTACGATGCGTGGGTCGTTATTGTGCATTCCGTCTATATCGGTCCAAATTTGAATTTCTTCGGCTTTCAAAACTCCGCCAATGATTGATGCTGTATAATCGCTACCTCCTCTTTTTAAATTATCAACTTCTCCAAAAGCATTTCTGCAGATGTAACCCTGAGTAATAAAAAGTTTTTGATTGGGATATTTTTCCAGTTCCTTGTTTAGGTTTTCTTTTATGGAAATATAGTCGGGCTCATCGTTTTCATCTATTCGCATAAAATGTAATGCCGGTAACAAAACAGAATCTACATTTATTTCTTTCAAATAAAAATGGAACATGGCGGTTGAGATAAGTTCGCCTTGCGCTAATACTGCACGCTCCTCGAATAAGGTAAACATATCTTGTGTAAACGACCTCAGATAATCGAAATGTGATTTTATTAATTCTTTTCCTTTTCCTCTGTATTCGTTGGTAGTATATAGTTTTTGTACTTCCTGAAAATACTTTTCCTCTAAGGAGTTAATCTGTTGGTTTGCTTTCTCTGTTTCCTTATTATATAAGGAATTACAAATTTCTACCAGCGAATTGGTAGTTCCGGCCATAGCCGAAAGGACTATTATTTTATTTTGTTCGCTTACAACAAGTTTTACAAGGGCTTTTATTCGTTCCGAAGAACCAACAGAAGTGCCGCCAAATTTCATTACTAACATACATTCAATTATTTACAAGGGGGCAAATATAACACAAGAAATACTATTTGTGTAGTTAAATTTTTACACCTACTACCACAATATCATCGGTTTGCTCTAATTGCTGTTTCCAGTTATTTAATGCGTACTCTAAAAATGTTTCTTGTTCTTCTATTTGCATTTCATTAATGGTTAAAAGCAATTCTTTAAATCGAACTTTGTTTAATTTTTTTCCCTCTTTATGTTCAGAAATATCTCCTCCAAATTGATCTATGTAGCCATCGGAAAAAATGTAAAATGCGTCATCGGGTGTTAGTTGTATTTTTTCTGAAATAAATTTTTTAGAAACATCGTTATAAAACCCGATAGGATAACGAGAAGATTTAATTTCTATTACCTCTTTATTTCTTACCAAGAGCAAGGGCCTCATGGCTCCTGAAAATTCCAACTCGCGAGTTTCTGTATTTAAGCAGCAAAGAGCCACATCCATACCATCGGGGTACGGAGAGTGTGATTTATTTTTATTCAGTTCATTAAATAATTCAGTATCTAAGGCATGTAGAATATCGCTTGTATTGGTTCGTTTTTGGTTGATAAAAACTTCTTTAAAAATAGAATGAGCAATAACAGACATTAGAGCACCTGGCACTCCATGTCCTGTGCAATCTATTACAGCAACATATACTTTATTTCCCTGTTTGTAGTGCCAGTAAAAATCTCCGCTTACAATATCTTTTGGTTTGTACAATACAAAAGCATTATAGTTAAAACTTTTTTTAATTTCAGCTACATCGGGAAGTATTGCTTGCTGAATGCGTTTTGCGTACTCTATACCCGAAATTATTTCATTATTTTTTGCTACCAAATCGAGATGCGATTGGTGTAAAAGTTGTTCGGATAATTTACGGTGTGTTACATCATGTCCGATAGCCACTATGGTATGATTAGACAATAAGGAGATATTCCAAACTATCCATTTGGTTGAACCGTTGGCCGAAATCAACTTTTTTTCCATCGTTAATTCTTGTAAATTAACCTTCCCTTCCACTATTTTTTTTACCCATTCTTTGGCATGCCATCTTTCTTCTTCATTATTTCTTGTCAGTTCCCACCACTGGTTACCCAGTAGTTTTGAAGGTTCATATCCTAATATTTTTTTTGAGGAATTACTTACATATTGTACTTTTCCTTTTTTGTCGATTACTACAACTAATGCATCTAATTTGTTGAGTACAAAGTGAAAATGATTTAGATGGTAAAATAAACTACGATGTTTTTTTAACCGCCTAACCTTTTGGATTGATTTTGATTTTACAAATCTGTATAAAACCGGAATATATTGATGTATCTGTTGCATTGCATTAAAATAAAAAAATAGAAAAAAGAAGGTGGAGATGCGTTTATCGCATTAGAGAACACGGCTGCCAGTAGTAAATACCGGCCGCAATAATTCGAGAAGGAATATGTAATTGCTTTTGCAACATTTCGGTACAAAAGTAAACATTGGAAGAATATAAAATATACTTTAAAAAAATATTTTCCTATTACACCCTAAAACCTACTACCAGAATATCGTCTATTTGTTCAAGTTCTCCTTTCCATAAGTGCAATTCATTTTCCAAATACTTTTTTTGTTCTTGCATAGTAAGAGAATAAATTTGATGGAGGGTATTTTTGAATCGTGAATATTTATATTTTTTTCCTTTAGGCCCACCAAATTGGTCGGCAAAGCCATCGGAAAATAAGTAAACCGCATCACCTTTTTGCAATGCAATGGTATGATGTGTAAAGGGTTTTAAAGTTTCTCCAACAAACTCGCCCACCGGTTGCTTATCGGGAGCAAACTCTAATAGTTCTGTTGGTAATTCTGCTTCGCAATTAGTTTCGTTGATATTATGATGAGCGCTGGAGCGAATAATCCACAAAGGATTATTCGCTCCAGCCCAACTCAAGTTATAATTTTCAGGTGTTGTTTGTTCTAGTTTGCAAATAGAGATATCCATCCCATCTTTTATGTTTCCATCGTGTTGGGGTTGATTTAGCATAACCGATAAATTTTCGTTTACGTTATCTAAAATAGCGGCAGGAGTCTCTTTTCGATATATTTTAAATGCTTGGTTGAGTAAATTATGCCCAATAATACTCATAAATGCACCAGGCACTCCATGTCCGGTACAGTCGGCTGCTGCAATGTAAATACACTTTTTATTTGTTTCGGTTTCATGCGATTTTTCTATCCAGTAAAAATCACCGCTCACTATATCTTTGGGCTTAAACAGCACAAAACTATCGGGCAATATTTGTTTCACTTTTTTGTACGATGGAATAATGGCATTTTGTAATCGCTGTGCATATTTAATGCTGTCCGTAATATCTTTATTTTTCTGTTCGAGCAAGGTTCGTTGCAATTCTATTTGCAGTTTTTGCTCTTCTATGTTTTTATTTTTTTCTGAAAGTATGTTATTGGCTTTTTGTTTTACTTTATTTCGGTTGTATAATACCAAGGCAAGCACAAGAATAAATATTAAACCAATAGCCAGAATATTCCGAATCATGGAATTTTTACTTCTTTCAACATTCTGATTTAGTTCTTGAATTTTTTTTTCTTTCGTTAATAATTCTATTTCTCTGTTTTTTTTGTCGTTCTCAAATCGTGCGTTCATTTCTGCAATTTGAGCATTACTTTCTTTCGAAAATAAGGAATCGTGTGCAATAATATAAAGCTTGTAATAACTTATAGACTCCAAGTAATTGCCGGCTTTTTCTTTTACTTCGGCCATCATTAAATACGATTTACTTAGCAGAAGTTGTGCATTAATTTCTTCGGACAAACGAATAGCCTCATTTAGTACTTCTATCGATTTTTCATATTTGTTTTGAGCCTCATAATTTTTGGCAACCGAAAGAAGCGTATGAACCATATCGCTGATGCTTCCCATTTCTTTTTGAATTTCTAAGGCTTTATAACAATAATCGATGGCTTCTTCGTATTTCTTTTGCTCAATCAATATCTCCGAAATATTAGCCAATGTAGTGGCGCAACCCACTTTGTTATTAATCTCTTTATTTATTTCGTAGGCCTTATAAAAATAACTAAGAGCCACGTCACTTTTACCTCTGTAATAAGCAACCCCTCCTATATTACTGTATGCTGCAGCTACGCCCTCTTTTTTATTCAACGCTTTATGTAGGTGTAATGCTTTTTCAAAGTATTCCTGAGCCTTTTCAAATCCTCCCTGCATCCAGTAAATTAAACCAATGTTATTGTAAGATGTAGCCATTCCATTCCGATTGTTTAGTTCTTCGTCTAACTCCATTGATAAAATGTAATACTTGAGTGCTTTTTCATATTCGCCCGATTGGTTGTATAAGTTTCCAAGATTGTTGTAGGTACTCGACATGGTAACTTTATCGTTTATTTCTTTGCTGGTATTTAAAGAAAGCATAAAATATTCAAGCCCCTTTTCGCGGTTCGATTGATAATGAATAGTACCCAGCAAATGGTACGATGCGGCCATTCCTTTTTTATAACCTGTAATTTTTGATAGGTCCAACGCCTTTTGAACATACAATTTAGCTTTCGATATATCTTTATTTAAAAATTCTTGCGATAAAAAGTTGTAACAAATAATCTTTGTAGTATCGTGTGGATTGCTTCTGATTAAAGTAAGAAGGCTGTCTATGTTTCTACCGTATGAATATCCGTAAAACGTAAAAAGTAAAAAAGTAAGAGTAAAAAACGCTTTCCATTGAATATTCCTTTGCATCTTACCGGTATGGACAAAAACTCTATAAAATGCCTTCATTGTTTTTATGATAATAAAATGCAATATAAAAAATTATACACAAAGAACACTTAGCATTAGACGTACCTACTCAACTTAAAGACCAATAGAGAAAATGATAAGGCAAACTTCCTTTAAAGCATCAAAACCACACTTTTATATATAATTTGTTACCGTTTATTATTCATTTGCACCCTACCCAACAAAAATGCTAAATTTGTCGGCATCAATAAAGAACATGTTCACTCTCTTAAATAAAGAAATAAAAGCCTTTTTTGGCTCCTTAATAGGCTACTTAGTACTCATTGTTTTTTTAAGTACTTTAGGCTTATTTATGTGGATTTTTCCGGGAGAACTAAACATTTTAGATAGCGGATACTCTCACATAGACACTCTCTTTTACATTGCACCCTGGGTATTTATGTTTTTAATTCCGGCTATTACAATGCGTTCCTTTGCCGATGAAAAAAAAGCAGGCACCATAGAACTGCTACTTACCCGTCCGCTTACAGATATGCAAATAATTTTTGCAAAGTATACCGCAGGAGTCGTATTAGTTCTATTTGCCTTATTACCCACTTTCATTTATTTTAATTCGGTGTACGACTTAGGAAACCCCATAGGCAACATCGATACAGGAGGCACTTGGGGTTCCTACATAGGATTATTATTTTTAGCCGGAGCTTTTGTTTCTATAGGCATCTTTTCTTCTTCATTAACCGAAAACCAGTTGGTAGCCTTTATTATTGCAGTGTTTGTATGCTTTTTTATGTACGTGGGTTTTGAATACCTAAGCACAATGCCTTTCTTTGCTCATGCCGACAGTATTGTTATTCAATTGGGAATAAACGAACACTACGCTTCCATGAGCCGTGGAGTAATTGACACCCGAGATGTGATTTATTTTTTTAGCTTGAATGCCTTTTTTCTTTCTCTTACACAACTAGTACTAAAAAGCAGAAAATGGTAAACACACTTTTTTCTATACGGAATGAAACAAAATAAAAAAAACGATATTGCAAAAGTAGTAGCTACATTCGTTGTGCTGTTATTACTCAATTACGTGAGTTCGTTTTGGTTTTTACGTTTCGATTTAACACAAGAAAAAAGATATACCTTATCTGATGCCACAAAAAAAATTCTAAGAAATTTAGAGGATGTAGTTTACTTCAAAATATATTTGGAGGGCGAATTTCCTGCGGGATTCAAAAAACTTCGCAACGAAACCCGAGAAATGCTCAATGAATTTAAAGCCTATGCAGGCAAAAAAATTGAATACGAATTTATAAACCCATCGGCCAGTTCCGATAAAAAAACACGCGAAGATATTTACCGCCAACTTTACAAACAAGGCTTATTACCTACCGACCTCTCCGTTAAAGAAGACGATGGCGTTTCCAACAAAATTATTTGGCCGGGAGCTATCCTTTCGTACAAGAATAAAGAAATTCCGCTCCAGCTCTTAAAAAGCCAAATGGGAGTGCCTCCCGAGCAAATAGTAAATGGCTCTATAGAATCGTTGGAATACGAATTAATAAACGGCATAAATAAAATCACTCAACAAAATGTAATGAAGGTTGCATTTATTGAAGGACATGGAGAACTAAACAGTCTGCAAACAGCAGATATTGCAAAAACATTGGCCGAATACTATGTGGTTGACCGAATTACCCTAAACGGACAACTTAGTACCTTAACCGAACGAGCAGAAAATGATTCGGGAAATTTTATTGTAAAACGAAAATACGAAACACTTATTATTGCCAAACCCTCCAACGCATTTTCGGAGAACGATAAATTTATAATAGACCAACACCTAATGTATGGAGGCAAAATACTCTATTTGATAGATCCTGTTTTTGCCGAAATGGATAGCCTAGAAACCTCTGAATTTACTATGGCTATACCCATTGATTTAAAATTAGACGACCAACTTTTTACCTACGGAGCAAGAATCAATTTTACTTTGGTTCAAGATTTACAGGCAGCCCCCATTCCGGTAGTTACCGGAAGAATAGGTACACAAATTAAAACAGAAATGTTTCCATGGCTTTTCTTTCCTCTTTTTATGCCTAGTACCTCGCACCCTATTATTAATAATTTAAATGTAGTAAAAGGAGAGTTTGTAAGTACTATTGATACCATTGCCAAACCCGAAATTAAAAAAACCGTATTGCTTCAATCGTCCAGATACACCAAAATTTTAAACGCTCCGGTTCGCATTAGTTTGGGTATGCTGCGTATTGAACCCAACATGCAACAATTTAATAAACCCCAACAACCGGTGGCTGTTTTGCTCGAAGGTGAATTTAATTCGGTTTTCGAAAACCGGATTCCAAAATCGGTAGAAAATAGCAAAGAAATTGCTTTTAAAAACAAAAGTGTAAATACAAAAATTATTGTGGTTGGCGATGGAGACATGATTAAAAACCACATAAAAAAAACAGGAAATGAATACCTTCCCCTAGGTTACGACCGGTTTACCAAACAACAATACGGCAACAAAGATTTTATTTTAAACTGTGTTAATTTTCTTTGCGATGACAACGGCCTTATGGAAGTACGCAGCCGAAAACTAACCCTTCGACTATTAGACCAAGCACTAATTAAAGAACAACGCACTAAATGGCAAGCCCTTAATTTATTACTCCCCATTCTTATTGTAATTGCTTTTGGTATAACTCAATATATTATTCGTAAAAAACGATACACCCAATGAGCAGTAACAGATTGATTTACCTTATTCTTTTGAGTCTTGGCATCATTGCAGGTATTCTTTATTTATCGCAAAATAGTGGTACTCTCAGTAAAGAATTAAAAGACTTTGCTATTGAAGATACAGCAAACATTACAAAACTTTTTTTAGCCGATGCTAAAAACAACTCCGTACTTCTTGAAAAACAAAGTAACGGTACTTGGCTTATTGATAAAAAATTCAAAGCCAGAAAAGATGCCATAGAAAATATCTTACTTACCATAAAAAGAGTAGAAGTAAAATATCCTGTTCCTGAATCGGAATTAAAAACAATTATTTCTCAACTTTCAAGCAATGCCACCAAAGTAGAAATTTATTTAAACGGAAAAAATAAACCCGAAAAAGTTTACTATGTCGGACACGCCACCCAAAACCAGTTTGGCACCTACATGCTGCTCGAAAAAAGCGGCAAAAAATCATCAGTACCTTTTGTAACCCACATACCCGGTTTTTTCGGGTATCTTTCTACACGCTTTTTTGCCCAACCTTTTTTATGGAGAGACCGAGAAATTTTTACACTCTCTCCCGAAAAAATAAAATCGATTACCGTAGAAAACACCGAAGAACCTGAAACCTCGTTTACCATTCAACAAACCTCTGCACAGCAGTTTAAATTATTAAACCATAAAAAAATAGCCCTCAGCCAATTTGATACTGCCTCCGTTTACAATTACCTGAATCGCTTCTCGGCTATTTATTTTGAACAAATTGCTGCCGAAATAGAAACCACAAAAAAAGACTCTATTTTATCTTCAACACCATTCCACATATTTACTCTTACCGATACAGACAATAAAGTTAAAATCGTTAAAACATTTCACATGCCCAACCATAAAGGTACCGTTGACCATGAAGGCCATTTATTTCCGTGGGATGTAGACCGAATGTTTGCCCAAATTATTTATCCCGACCAAAGCAGCGATTTTGTCTTTGTTCAATTTGCTACTTTCGATAAAATAATCAGTGAAATAAATCAGTTTTCTACAGCCTCTTTTGTTGAAAAGTAGTTAATATCTTTCATTCCTCTGTTACCCTAAAAATATAACTTTGTTGGGCATTTTAAAAATTTGTACCCCATGAAATTTATCGTAACTAGCTCCACCCTTTTAAAACATTTACAGACCATTAACGGTGTTTTAAATTCTAACAATGCCATTCCTATTTTAGACAATTTTTTATTCGAACTAAAAAAAGGAGAATTAAACATTACCGCCTCCGATTTAGAAAGCACCATTACCACCATTGTTCCTGTAGAAGCAAAAGATTCGGGAGCCATTACCATTCCGGCCAAATTTTTAATTGAAACACTCAAAGCCATTCCCACTCAACCTCTCACGTTCAATATCGATACCAAAAACCATTCGGTAGAAATTGCATCAGACTACGGAAAGTATAAATTAGTAGGGCAAGCTGCAGATGATTACCCTAAAACGCCACAATTAGACAGCACCTCATCACTCGAAATGAATTCCATATCGCTGGCACACGCCATTGATAAAACATTGTTTGCCACCGGTAACGATGAAATGAGGCCCGTAATGTCTGGAGTATTTACACAACTCAATGAAAATAATATTGTGTTCGTAGCCACCGATGCCCACAAGCTGGTAAAATACAGCCGAAACGATACTTCCTCTCAAAAAGCATCTTCTTTTATTTTACCCAAAAAACCACTGAACCTGCTTAAAAATATTTTGGCTATTAGCGATGTACCCGTAAAAATAGAATACAACCAAACCAATGCTCTTTTCAGTTTTAACCAAATTACATTAATTTGCCGCTTAATAGAAGGCAAATACCCTAATTACGATGCCGTAATTCCAAAAGAAAATCCAAACAAACTTACCATAGACAGGCAATTACTTTTAGGCTCTATAAAACGGGTTTCTATCTTTTCTAACAAAACCACCCATCAAATACGTTTAAAACTAAGCGGAAGCGAATTACAACTTTCGGCAGAAGATTTAGATTTTTCGAGTGAAGCAAACGAACGATTAACCTGCCAATACGATGGAGTTGATATGGAAATAGGATTTAATTCCAAATTCTTAGCCGAAATGCTAGGGCACTTAGAATCCGATGCCGTAAATTTAGAAATGTCGGCACCTAACCGTGCCGGAATCTTAACACCGGCCGATACCACCGATGAGCACGAAGAAATTTTAATGCTCGTGATGCCCGTAATGCTTAATTCTTAATTAAAAAAAAATTAACACCAAACCCCGTACCTAAAAAATACGGGGTTCTTTTTTACTTCTGTATGCAACTTCTAAAAAAACTTTGTGCGGTACACGCTCCTTCGGGAAACGAAAAAGAAATGACCGATTTCCTTTTAAACTACATTAAAAAAAATGCCTCCTCTTGGAAAAAAAAACCTATCGTTTTTACCGGCAACGAATTTCAGGAAAGTATTGTACTCGTTTTTGGAAACCCCACTACTGCTCTCTTTGCTCATATAGACAGTATTGGCTTTACAGCCGGCTACAACAATGAACTAATAAAAATAGGAGGGCCTGTTTGCGAAAATGATTTTATACTTTCCGGCAAAGACTCTAAAGGAAAAATAGAATGTAAGTTGGTGGTAAAGAAAAACGAACCTCCACTCCTCTCTGCCCAATTTAAAAGAGAAATAGAAAGAGGAACCACACTTACCTTTAAACCCCTTTTTAAAGAAAGCAAAGAATACGTACAAAGCAATTATCTTGATAATCGACTGGGTGTATGGATTGCCTTGCAAACTGCAAAAACACTTGAAAATGGAATTATTGCCTTTACCACCTACGAGGAACACGGAGGCGGAAATGCACAATTTATCGGAAAATTTATTTACGAAAAATACAAGGTAAGACAAGCCCTTATTGCCGATATTACATGGATTACCAAAGGAGTACAGCACGGAAAAGGAGCTGCCATTTCGCTCAGAGACTCTCTTATTCCACGAAAAGTGTTTACCGATAAAATTGTAGCTCTCATTAAAAAAGCGAAAATACCTTTTCAGTTAGAAGTAGAAAGTGCAGGAGGAAGTGATGGCAGCTCGCTGCAACGTTCGTCTCTTTCGTTCGACTGGTGTTTTATAGGTGCAGCAGAGAACAATGTACATTCTCCCAACGAAAAAGTACACAAAAAAGACATTGATTCTATGCTTAGAATTTATCAGCTTTTAATGAAGAAACTTTAACATGCTGGAACAAAAACATTTGATTATACTCAGAGGTTTGCCCGGAGCAGGAAAAACCACCCTTGCCCATGTTTTATCCGAAAATGGAAAATACCCTGTTTTTTCTATTGATGATTTTTTTACCGATGCACAAACAGGAAAATACGCTTTTGTTTTTTCCGAAAATCATATTGCCTACCAACAATGCCTGCAATATTGCGAAAAAGCAATGAAAGAGAATGTTTCAAAAATTATTCTGCACAATGTATTTTCTATGCAATGGGAAATGGAGCCTTATTTTAAACTCGCTAAGCAATACAACTATACTCTGCACGTTGCCACTGTAGAAAAACACCATACTCGTACAAATACGCATAATATTTCTGATGAACAAATAAGAAAGATGGCTAAAAAATTTGAAGTAAAGCTTTTATAATTATCTTGAAACAAAAACTTTTGTCTCAGATATTAAGTACTACTGTGGACAGGAGTTTTTTACCCAACAATCTAATTTATTAATGATTTCGTCAGATAATTTTGCACGTCCTTCCGGCATTTTTTTTATGCCTTTTTCATGATGCACAGAAGCTAAATTTTTTTTATTGTTTTTAAATTGTGCACTGGCATTGTTGTAATCCGACAAGTTTATTTTAGCTTTTGCAGCACTCGCATTGTGGCACTTAGAAGTGGCACAATTTGTATTTAATATAGTGGCAATATCTGCTGTATAGGTAGGCGTAGTTCCTGTGCAGGTAGCCTTTTCGGCATAATCGGTAATGTTACTTTCTTTTTTGCAGCTCGATATACATGCTACGAAACAAATTGTTGCAATAATCATATTTTTTAAATTCATTTTGTAAGTCTTTTTTTTTAAACGGAAATATGTGTTACTATTATTTTTTACGGATTTGTTTTATTCAAACATTTTTTCGGGATTTAAAATACCGTTGGGGTCAAACATTTTTTTTAGTTCTTTTTGCAGGCGAATCAATGTTTCATCAAAAGCAATGTTCATATACTTTTTTTGAACCCAACCAATGCCATGTTCGCCCGAAACAGTGCCTCCGAGTTTTTTGCATAAATAAAATATTTCTCTTATTCCTTCGCTTAATTTGGTATTCCAATCTTCATCACTCATGCTGCCTTTTAAAATGTTTACGTGTAAATTTCCGTCTCCGGCATGTCCGTAGCAAACAGAAGAAAATCCATATTTTTTTCCTATTTCTTTCACTCCTTTTAACAAAACGGGTAATTCGGCACGAGGAACCACCGTATCTTCCTCTTTGTAAATAGAATGAGCTTTTACCGCTTCACCAAGCCCTCTACGCATACGCCACAAATTTTCTTTTTTGGCATTATCATCGGCTAATAAAATTTCATCGCATTCAAATGAGCTTAATACTTCGTATATTTTTTCACATTCAAGCAGCAGTGCATCGGCATTATTTCCATCTACTTCTATAAGGAGATGGGCTTCTACTGTTGGATTTATGGAAAGCGAAATTCCATTTATGTATTTTATGCCAAAATCTATGGCTTCTTTTTCCATAAACTCGAGTACCGAAGGGGTAATACCTGCCCTAAAAATGGCCGACACTGCTTCACAGGCTTGCTCTGCTCTATAAAAAGGAACTAACATCAACAAGGTTTGTGCAGGGTATGGAATAAGCCGAAAGACTGCTTTGGTAATAACACCCAATGTGCCTTCGCTACCAATCATTAACTGCGTTAGGTTATAGCCTGTGGCATTTTTTAACACGTTTGCACCGGTCCACACAATTTCTCCGGTGGGTAAAACCACTTCTAAATTCAGCACATAATCTTTGGTTACTCCGTACTTTACAGCCTTTGGGCCTCCGGAGTTTTCGGCTAAATTTCCTCCAATAAAACAACTCCCTCTGCTGGCGGGATCGGGCGGATAATACAATCCTTTCTTTATTACTTCTTCCTGAAAAACTTGTGTAATTACACCCGGCTCAACGGTAGCTTGTAAATTACGTTCGTCTATTTCTAAAATTCGGTTAAACTTTTCCATACTTAAAAGTATTCCGCCCAGCACAGGCAATGCCCCTCCGCTAAGCCCTGTACCAGCTCCACGCGGAGTAACCGGTATGTTAAAAGTATTGGCTAAATTCAAAATAGCTGAAACTTGTTGTGGGGTTTCCGGTTTTACTACCACTTCGGGCATAAAATGCAAATCTTCTGTTTGGTCTTTTGCATACTTTCTTCGATTTTCTTCATCAGTAAAAACAAATTTTTCTCCGCATATCTGTTTCAAAATGTTTATAGTATCAGAATTCACCTTTGCATACTTCATCTCTCGAATTGTTTTTGGCTAAAAATACCTAATTTCGGACTTCAAACAAATTATTTTTTATGATTTTAAAAAGAATCTGCATCGCCCTTTTGGCCATTACCGTATGGACAGAAAATAGTTTAGCACAGAAAAAAATTACGTTAGATGATATTTGGGCTTCGCGAAAGCTGAATAGCAACTTGGTTTATGGCTTGGCTTCTATGAAAGATGGAGTGCACTACACTTCTATGGAAAGAAAAAACGACCTTTTTGAAATTGTAAAGTATGAGTATAAAACCGGAAAAAAGGTAGCCACTATTGTATCGGCTGAGGATTTAATGTTTGGAGGAACTTCTCTGAATATTGACGATTATTTTTTTAATCAAGACGAAACCAAACTGTTGGTTTCTACCGAAACAGAACCTATTTACAGAAGATCATCATTGGCCTTTTATTACATTATAGACTTAAAAACAAAAAAAATTACACCTTTAGCTCCGCTTACCATGGGGAAACAACGCCTTGCCGAATTTTCGCCCAACGGAAAAATGGTGGCCTTTGTTAGAAATAATAATGTGTATATATACGACATTATAAGCGGTCGCGAATTTCAGATTACCTCCGATGGAAAAGAAAATACCGTAATTTACGGAGCCACCGATTGGGTGTACGAAGAGGAATTATCTTTTGCAAAAGCATTCGAATGGTCGCCAAACAATAAATTCTTAGCCTTTTATCGTTTTAACGAAACTCGAGTAATGGAATTTGAAATGGAAATCTATGGAGAACTTTATCCCTTTCAATATCGGTTTAAATACCCCAAAGCAGGCGAAGAAAATTCTATCGTAAGCATACATGTGTATGACATAGAAAAAGCTCTCTTGAAAGAATTTGACTTAGGCCCCGTTACCGATCAGTACATTGCCCGAATAAAATGGACTGCAAAGCCAAACGAATTGTGTATGCTACGGTTAAACCGACTTCAAAATAAATGCGATTTTTTAGTTGGCGATGCCTCGAAAGAAATTACGCCTAAAATACCCACCTCGGTTTTATTTACCGAAACATCGGAAACTTTTATTGAAGAAACATACGATAACCTTACCTTTCTTACAAACGGAAAACATTTTATCTGGAACAGTGAACGAGACGGATTCAACCACCTGTATCTGGTAAACTCCGATGGTACTATCGCAAACCAAATAACAAAAGGAAATTTTGATATCATTGACTTTTTAGGCGTAGACGAAAAAACAGAAACCATTTACTACACCTCTTCTGAGGTTTCGCCAATGGAAAAACATTTATATTCTATTAAACTCAATGGCACCAATAAGAAAAAACTAACCACCCGAAGCGGCTACAACGAAATAGAATTCAGCCGCAATTTCAACTATTTTATTGCCATTAACAGCAGCGCCAATACTCCAGAATACATTACACTAAACGACTCTAAGGGAGCTCTGGTAAAAATGCTGGAAAACAACGAAAATCTCTTAAAAACCATGGCTCAATATCCGCTTAGTAAAAAAGAATTTTTTACAGTTAAAAACCGCGAAAACATTGAGCTAAATGGCTGGATGATAAAACCCCAACATTTCGACCCCAACAAAAAATATCCTGTTTTTATGTTTGTATATGGCGGGCCCGGGCACAATACCGTATTAGATCACTGGGATGGAAAAAATTATTTCTACCACCAATACCTTGCACAAGAAGGCTACATAGTAGTTTCGGTAGATAACCGCGGCACCATGTACCGTGGCAGAGATTTTAAAAACAGCACATACATGAATTTAGGTAAACTGGAAAGTGAAGACCAAATTGATGTAGCCAAACATTTACAAACACTCCCCTTTGTAGATGCAAAAAGAATAGGCATCATGGGTTGGAGTTTCGGAGGCTACATGTCATCGTTGTGTTTATTAAAAGCAAACGATTTATTTAAAATGGGCATTGCCGTGGCTCCCGTTACCAACTGGCGATTTTACGACACCATTTACACCGAACGTTTTATGCGCACCCCACAAGAAAACCCTGAAGGATACGACCATAACTCACCCATCCATTTTGCAGATTTACTAAAAGGTAAATACCTTCTAATACACGGAATGGCCGATGATAACGTGCATTTTCAAAATGCAGTAGAAATGGCCGATGCTCTTATTAAAGCAAATAAGCAGTTTGATTCCTTTGCATACCCCAATAAAAATCACGGAATTTATGGGGGCTCTACCCGCTTGCACCTTTACACACTAATGAGCAACTACATTAAAAACAACTTGTAAAAAAATAACTATCTTTCGGCTTTCTTTTAAAATTTAATTTATGAACCAACCACAAAATACAGTACTCGGACATCCTGCCGGATTATTCATTTTATTCTTTACCGAAATGTGGGAACGATTTAGCTACTACGGCATGCGGGCCTTATTGGTATTATTTTTAGTAAGCGACATAGCAGCCGGTGGCTGGGGTTGGCCCAGAGAAGAAGCTCTTAAATTGTACGCCCTGTACACCGGTTTAGTGTATGTAACCCCTATTATTGGAGGTATTCTTGCCGATAAATTATTGGGCTACCGAAGAGCCGTTTTGCTCGGAGCTATTTTAATGACATTAGGTCATGCCTCTATGGCCTTAGAAACCCAATTCTTTTTTTATGCCGGTTTGGGTTTATTAATTTTAGGAAACGGAGCCTTTAAACCAAATATATCTTCTATTGTAGGTGGCCTATACCCTAAGGGAAGTAACAAAAAGGACGCAGCCTATACCATCTTTTATATGGGCATTAATGCCGGTGCCTTTTTAGGTATTTTACTTTGCGGGTACATTGGCGAAAAAGTAGGTTGGAGTTACGGCTTTGGACTGGCCGGAATTTTTATGTTTTTAGGAATGCTGATGTTTTGGTTTGCTCAAAATATTTTTGGAAATGTTGGCCTTAGCCCGAAACAAGAACTGCAAAGAGATAAAAGCAATGATGTGCAAGAAGAAGCTCTTCCTGCCAATGTTACCAGAGATCGGCTTTTTGTAATTGGAATTCTTGCCTTTTTTACCATTTTCTTTTGGATGGCTTTTGAACAAGCCGGTGGCAGTATGACCATCTTTGCAAAAGATTATACAAACCGTGTTTTAGAAGCAGGGAGTGCCAATATTTTCAGAATATTAAATACCGCCCTAACCATTGGGCCATTAATAATTGTAACGTGGGTGGTTTTTCTCTTAGGCAAAAGTATCATCAAATCATACCCTTTAAGTTTACTTTTTATTACCCTTAGTTTTATTATTATTTGGGCTATTGCTTTGTGGATGTTAAAAAAAGAATTCGACTCCGATGTGGCTGAAGTTCCCGCATCATGGTTCGGTATTTTAAATTCATTTTTTATTATTGCGTTTGCTCCTCTTTTTTCTAAAATTTGGGAAAGTAAAATTAATCCTTCGGGCCCCGTTAAGTTTGCTCTCGGACTCATCCTTTTAGGTTTAGGTTTTGCAGTGTTAGCATTCGGAGGGCTTAGTATTCCTCAGGGAGCACAAACAGCCTCTGTAAGCATGGTTTGGTTAATTGCCGCTTATCTTTTACACACCTTGGGCGAATTATGCCTATCCCCTGTAGGATTATCGTATGTAAGTAAATTAGCTCCCGCAAAGCTGGTGGGCATGATGTTCGGAATTTGGTTTGGCGCCACTGCCATTGCCAATTATTTAGCCGGTTGGACCGGTAGCCTGATTGATAAAATTACGGAAGCCTATTCTATCTCTATTTTCTTCTTAATATACACCTTTCTTCCCATTGTGGCAGGTCTCATTCTAATAGCACTAAATGGAAAACTGAAGAAAATGATGCATGGAATTCATTAATTTAAAAACTCCGCTGAATACAAACGATTTTGAAGTAGGGCAAAAGTTTCTGTTTGGCCCTATTTCCTTATCTGAACAGGAGATAATTGAGTTTGCTAAAATAAATGACCCTCTGCCCTTTCATATAGATACAAATGTGGCTCAAAAAAGCGTATTTAAAAGTCTTGTGGCAAGCGGTTCTCAACTATTTACCGTTTTCTACAAAAACCAAGTAATACCTATTATTGGGCACACCATAATAGCCGGACTTGAAATAAATAACTGGAAATTTTTGCTACCTGTATTTCCTAACCAACCTTACATACCCTCGCTTACCATTACATATATTAAATTCAATACTATAAAAAAACATGCCGCAGTAAAATGGTTTTACGAATTTAAATCGGCAAAATACGAACTGGTACAATCTTTGGAAATAACATCGCTACATAAAATAAGTTAACTTTATAAGCAAATTCAGAAAATCCATTCGTTATGAAAAAAATAACCTTTCTCTTTTTAGCCTTTTTAAGTCTTAGCATTTTGGCTTTAAAAAATAAAACTCCGGAAGAAACGAAATCAATCAATTGGGTAAGTTTTGAAGAAGCCATAAAACTTCAGGAAAAAAATCCAAAGAAAATTATTGTAGATGTATATACGGCATGGTGTGGCCCTTGTAAAATGATGATGGCAAACACCTTTACACACCCCTATATTATTGATTATATAAATAAAAACTATTATGCTGTAAAATTTAATGCCGAAGGTCCTGACGATGTTACGGTAAAAGGGCATACTTTTAAAAATCCGAATTACAACCCCGAGCGGGCAAACTCTCGTAATGGTACTCATGAACTGGCTTATTCTATTGCTGCGGTAAATGGCAGCATCGCTTACCCAACCCTTGTTTATTTTGATGAAAAATTAAATATTATGCAGGCTATACAAGGCTACCAGACTCCCCAACAGTTAGAACCCATTTTAAAATTCTTTGGTGAAGACCATTACAAAACCACCAAATGGGAAGTTTTTTACAGCACTTTTAAAACCGGAATAAAATAGTATTGGAAGAACCCCAAACAAAAAAGCCTTGTAGATTTACAAGGCTTTTTTGTTTGGCGGTCCGGACGGGACTCGAACCCGCGACCCCATGCGTGACAGGCATGTATTCTAACCAACTGAACTACCGAACCAATTGTTAAAAAAATATAACAAGGCCACAAAGCTAATTATTTTTTGTGTTTTTACAATATCCTTCCTAAAAAAGTTTAGCCCTCTTTACTAAAAACGCCCACATTACCTGATGAAATCCCTCTTGAATATTGCATTGAACCAACTCTACTCCATACTGGGCACACTTAAGTTTTATGGTTTCTTGCTTTTTAGCTATTTCTTCTTTGTACTGCTGCTTTATTTCTTGTGGGTTTAATTTTACTTCTTCCTTTGTTTCTAAATCAATAAAACGATAAGATCTATTCTCAAAAGCAAAATCAAGTTCATCTTTTTTATCGTACACATTAAAAAGAATAACTTCATGTTTATTGTGTTTTAAATGTTGTAATGCCGAAAATAATTCGTTTTCATTTTCCGAATTATCCATCATATCGCTAAATAAAACTACTAGTGAACGTTTGTGTATAGATTCGGCAATGTAATGTAGATTATTGGTTACAAATGATTGGGCGGGTTCTTTTTCTGTTTGCTCCATAAGTTCCTCTAAGCGGTTGTACAAAAACCGATGGTGTACAGCACTTGATTTTGCGAGAGTGTGAATCAGTAATTTCTCAGCAAACAAACTCAATCCAACGGCATCGCGTTGACGTTTCAAAATTTCTATCAGCACGGCAACTCCGTATATGGCAAAAAATAATTTGTTAGGCTTTTCTATTGTTTGGTTCTTTTGCTGCGGATATAACATAGAGGAAGAACAATCTATCACTAAATGGCATCGCAAATTGGTTTCTTCTTCGTATTTTTTTATAAATAGTTTTTCGGTTTTTGCATATTGTTTCCAGTCAATATGCCTGGTAGATTCTCCGGTATTGTACAATCTATGTTCGGCAAATTCTACAGAGAAGCCATGAAAGGGACTTTTATGTAATCCTGTAATAAAACCCTCTACCACTTGCTTGGCAAGAAGCTCTAATGTTGAGTAGCGTTGTAAAAGTTGTTTGTTTATGGTATGCATAAAAAAACCTGCATTAAGCAGGTTTTATTTTTTATTTACATAATGGAATCTAATTTCCCTGCCAATACATTCTTTGGAACAGCACCCACTTGTTTATCTACCACTTCTCCATTTTTAATAAATAAAATAGTAGGAATATTTCTGATGCCAAAACGAGCAGAAACTCCCGGATTGTTATCTACATCTACTTTTCCTATTACTGCTTTTCCTTCGTATTCTTTTGCCAGTTCTTCTACAATGGGGCCTACCATGCGGCAGGGGCCACACCATACTGCCCAAAAATCTACCAATACAGGTTTATCAGATTTCATTACTAATTCTTCGAAATTTCCATCGGTTAATTCTAATGCCATAATTTTTTGTTTTATAGGTTAATAAATTTTTACTTCATTTTGTTTCAAAGTTACAGCCATTTTATGAATTAAGACAATTTGTCGTTAATCGTTATTTTCTCTACTGCCGAAAGCATCTTTAATTCATTATAGAGTGCCATTTCTACATTAATTTTTTTTGATCTTGATTCTAAGGCCACACTGCATTCATTTCCTTTTAATACCATTTGTAGTGTACAATTACCGGGATTATTGCTTACCAAATAGGTAAGTTTTTCTACAAAAAGTTGATTCACTTTTTGTTGGTTTATGTGAAGTGTAATTGCTTTTGTGAATTTATCTTTTATGTTGGATAATATTTCTATGTTTGAAATTCTAAAATCGTATCCCGAGTTATTGAATCGGCTGGTTTCCATTTTTCCGCAAACATAAAGGCTCCAGCCTTGTTCTATATATTGCCTGTATTTAAGATAATCATCTCCAAAAAGAACAAAGGTAAAAGTATCAGTATAATCTTCTAGCACGAAATTACCGTAGGGTTTACCGTTTTTGGATATCCGATGATTTACGGAACTAATGATTCCGGCCACTTTAATGTCTTTCTTTAACATCTGTAACGGTTCTTTTAAATCTGATAATTTGTGGGGTACAAAATTTTCGATTTCAAACCGGTAATCATCGAGTGGGTGCCCAGATATAAAAAAACCAACCACTTCTTTTTCTTTGTTTAGTTTTTCTAGTGTACTCCAAGGTTCACACACTGGGAATAAGGGCAAAGGGGATACGGCTTTATCATCAACTTCACCAAAAAGAGATTGTTGGGAACTGTTCATTGAATCCTGAAAGGTATTACCGTAACGAATGGCTTTTTCCAGCAAATTAGTACCTTCTTTGGGGTCTATAAAAAAGAATTGAGCACGGTGGGCCTCACATAGTGAATCAAAAGCTCCTGCATAGGCCAAACTTTCGAATGTTTTTTTGTTTACTGATCGCAAATTAACACGCGTACATAAATCAAAAAGGCTTATGTATTTTCCCTTTTTTTCTCTCTCTTCTACAATAGCTATTACGGCAGCTTCACCCACTCCTTTAATGGCTCCCAAGCCAAAACGAATTTCACCGCTTTGATTAACCGAAAAATGGTATTTACTCTCATTTATATCGGGTCCCAAAACGGCAATACCCATTCTGTTGCACTCTTCCATAAAAAAAGAAACCTTATCGATGTTAGAGAGGTTGTGTGTTAAAATAGAGGCCATATATTCGGCCGCATAGTTGGCCTTTAAATAAGCCGTTTGATAAGCAACGAGAGCATAACAGGTAGAATGTGATTTATTGAATGCGTACTGAGCAAAGGCTTCCCAATCGTTCCAAATCTTTTCTAATTTGCTTAATTCATACCCTTTAGCTGTAGCCTGACCTATGAATTTATCTTTTAGTTTATCTAATTCTTGTTTATTTTTTTTACCCATGGCCTTTCTCAGGTAATCGGCATCACCTTTGGTAAAATCGGCTAGTTTTTGAGCCAGCAACATCACTTGTTCCTGATATACCGTAATTCCAAATGTATCTTCTAAATACTCTTTCATTTCGGGTAAATCGTAAATAATTTCTTGTTTACCGTGTTTACGCAAAATGTAATCTGGTATATATGCCATGGGGCCCGGTCGATAAAGGGCATTCATGGCAATTAAATCTTCGAGTTTATCGGGTACTAAATCTTTCAGGTGTTTTTGCATTCCGGCCGATTCGAATTGAAACACTCCGTTTGTTTCGGCTCGCTGAAAAAGTTCAAATGTTTTGGTATCATCGAGCGGGATATTATCTATATCTATTTCTATATCGTGGTTTTCTTTAATTAGCTTTAGGGCATCTCGGATGATGGTAAGGTTTTTTAATCCTAAAAAATCCATTTTAATTACACCTGCTTCTTCAATTATTTTTCCTTCGTACTGGGTAATAAGAAGGTTGGATTCTTTAGAGGTGCAAACAGGTATGATTTCGGTTAGGTCTTTGGGTGCAATAATAATACCTGCTGCGTGAATTCCTGTATTTCTTACAGAGCCTTCTAATTTAATGGCTTCTCGAAGCACTTCGGCTTCTAAATTTGAGGCTTTTACTTTTTCGCGTAATATGCGAATATTTTCTATGTCTTCGTTTTTTAAATTTTCTTTATCCTTATCTTTTAAGCTATCCTTTCCTTCTAGTGGAGCAAAGAAAATACGTTGTAACGAAATACCCGGTTTATCCGGAACTAATTTTGCCAGTGAGTTTGCTTCGTTAAGGGGTAAATCGAGCACTCTGGCTACGTCTTTAATGCTCATTTTTGCAGCCATGGTGCCGTAGGTTACAATTTGTGCTACCTGGCTGTATCCATATTTTTCTACTACATAATCTATTACTTTTTGCCTTCCTTCGTCATCAAAATCGGTATCAATATCGGGCATACTTTTTCGGTCGGGGTTTAGGAACCTTTCGAAAAGCAACCTGTATTTTATGGGGTCAATGTTGGTAATTTTGGTACAATAGGCCACTACCGAACCGGCAGCAGAGCCTCTGCCAGGGCCAACAAAAACGCCTAACTCTTTTCCGGCTTTTATAAAATCGGCTACAATTAAAAAATACCCGGCAAAGCCCATGGTTTTAATAATAAACAGTTCGAAATTGATTCGTTCTTCTACTTCAGCCGTAATTTCTTTGTATCGTTCTTTGGCTCCTAAAAAGGTAAGGTGTTTGAGGTATTCCCATTGATTTAATTTTGAATCTTCATGAATTTGAAATTCTATTGGCACCGGGAAGTTGGGTAGTAATATATCTCGTTTTAGTTTGAGGTGTTCTACTTTATCTACAATTTCGTTGGTATTGTCTATCGCTTGTGGAATATCGGAAAAGAGAGAACTCATTTCCTGTGTATTTTTAAAGTAAAATTGGTCGTTATAAAAAGCGAAGCGTTTTCCTTTTGATGAGATCTCGTTATCGGCAAAATCTTTTAAGGTTGGGGTACTTTGTTTTTCTCCGGTATTGATGCATAATAAAATATCATGTGCATTGGCATCTTGTTGTTCTACGTAGTGCGAATCGTTAGATGCAATAACTTTTACATTGTGTTTAAGAGCAAATTTCAGTAGTACTTCGTTTACTTTTATTTGTTCCGGAATATCGTGTCGTTGAAGTTCTATGTAAAAATCTTCGCCAAAAATATTAAGCCACCATTTTAATTTTTCTTCGGCATCGGCTTCTCCATTGCGAATAATGGCACGGGGAATTTCTGCGGCAAGGCAACATGAGGTAGCAATTAAACCTTTATGGTATTTTAGAATTAATTCCTTATCAATCCGAGGGTATTTTCCGTATAACCCTTCTATGTATCCAAGGGAACAGAGTTTAGATAAGTTAGTATACCCTTCGGCATTTTTTGCTATCAGTAACTGGTGGTAACGTACGTCTTTGTCATCTTTTGTAAATTGTTTTTTGTGCCGGTCGGCCACCACATAAAATTCACAACCAACAATGGGCTTTATTACATTGAGTTGATCTTTTGGATTGTGTTTTTCGGCTTGTGCCACGAAGTTAAAAACACCAAACATGTTTCCATGGTCGGTAATAGCTAATGCAGGCATTTTGTCATTTACCGCTTTTTGGTAAAGGTGGGCTATGTTTGAAGCTCCATCGAGCAAAGAAAATTGGGTGTGTACATGTAGGTGAGAAAAAGAAGGCATACGTTTTTAATTGGTCTATAAAATTAGGTTTTAGGCTGTACTTAAAATAAAGTGTTAATAATTATTTATGAGGGCTTTTATTTCTGTGTATCAGTAGGCTTTTTTTCTTGCTGTTGATTCTTATCGGCAATTAATTTCTTTTTCTTTTTAGATTTAAAAATATCTTTAAAGCGGTCGAAATCTTTTCGGTAAAAGAAACCTACTCCTTGGGTGTAAGGGGCATTATTGAGCATGAAATTATTTACATTGGATCGGTTGAATGCTTTTACTCTGAGTTTACCATCGGGTACCACTTTGTATTCTACCGAAAAATCGCCCACCACATTGCTTGAGTTTCCTGAAATATTTGCATTGTTGAGGTATCCCACATTTCCATCGAGTACTACTCTATCGTTAAAAATTTGTGTAGAGAGGGCTAGTTCTACTTCATCGTTTGTTAGTTCGGAGCCCGGCCGGTAGGCAAAACCCACATCAAATTGATTGCTGATTTGGGAAAGCCAGTTACTGATTTGATTGGATAAAAGTTCACTAGAACTTTGTGCTCCAAAATTTGGATTATCGGCATTGTTGGAAGTAGTGGGGTCTAAGCCCGAAGGAGTAAGAAAACGATTCAGCACTAATAAGGCAAATACTTGGCGATTCATTTCTTGGTTATTAGTTTCGTTATTGTTTACATAAAGCACACTACGTACACGTTGCTTGGTGCCTTCATCTACGGTGGGTAAATGAATATCAAAATCAATATCGGGTTGCATTAAATTGTTAAAAAGGTGCATTCGTAAATCAACGGGAACTCTTTTTTTGTATATATCGCTAGAATCCTGAATCACATCATTTAAGGCTGCACGCAGTTTGTATAGTGCATAGATATCAATTTCAGCTTCGTAAGGAGAACCATTCCAACGAATTTTACCTCCTTTTTCCATTACAAATTTTTTGTTAATTACATTTTGCAGGGTAAATAAATAGTCTCCCTCTTCAATTACATAATCACCCATCATGTTAAAATCGCCATTGGTATTAATATCCATTTTAATATTTCCGGTTCCTTTTCCTCTCATAACATCTCCTATTTTTTCATCAAATATGAGTTTTACTTCGGCATCGGGGGTAATGGTTAAATCTATAGCCAGTGCAACCCCTGTTAAATCGAGTAATTCTGTTTCGAGTATATTGATTGAATCGGTTCTAGAAATAAATTTTATAAAACCATATTCAGAAACCTCCTCGGGGCCATTGAGCGGAATATTAAAGTAGGTACCTTTTTCGGTTTTCACATTGGCATCTATGAGTAATTGTTCGCCATACCCGGCAATATTTATATCGCCCGAAAGAAAGGCTGTGCCATAGTATAAATCGTTTTGGGCAATGGAGGTGTTTAATATCAATAAATTTTTGGAATGAATTCCAATGTCGTAAGTAATTTCTTTAAACTGGTTATGAAATAAAGTAGCGTTTACAAAAGCGGTATTTCCTTTTTCATCGAGCATCAATGCATTGTTGAGGGCAACCATATCTTCTTCTATATCTAACTTGGCAGTTCCTTTCATAAAGTAAGAGGTATTTAAATAGTCTACTTTAAAAGAGACTTTTTCCAATACTAAACTACCATCGGTAATGGGATTATGAACACTTCCATAAATTCCGAAGGTTCCGCTGGCAAAGCCTTTTACATTGCTTAACACTCCTTCGGAGAAATATTCTATAATATTTAAATCTGTTTTATTCATTACAAACTGAATACTTAATTCTTGCCCTTTTTTAGTGGGGAAAATGGTGCCCTTAAAATCTAATACGGGTATATTTTCTCTTTTAAAATCGCCACTCAGCGTAATCGTTTCTGTTTCTTTGTTCCAAGTTGAATTTATATTTCCGTTTCCGAGTAAAGACTCGTTTAGTGTAAAATTAGAAATTGCTACACTGCTGTTTAAAACAGGATTTTTAGAAAATTTAGAAACGCTAAGTGTTCCATTTAAAAGTCCATCTATTCTAATATTTTTATCGTTTAAAATAGGGTTTATATAATTAATATCGAAATTAGTAAACACTGCATCTATTTGATGCGAAGGATTCTCAGATAAAATACCATCAATAACCACAGAAGATGAATTTGTTTTGAGCGATAAATTTTCAATTTTTATAAGTCCGGAATCTAAAATAATTTTATTGTGGTTATTAATTCTCCAAAGGGAATCGGAAATGGTAAAAGAAGAATTTAATATACTGTTTTCAATTCTATTTTTGCTTTTAAAAACAGTAACAGAGTTTAAATCTCCATTATTTTTAAACAGTGAATTATTTTCCCAGTTAGAATTTACATACAAACTATCGTTGAGTAATTGATTATTTAAATTAAAATTTTCGAAATAAATACTGTCGTTAATAATTAAACGATTGCTTCCGAAGTTTAAATACAAAGATTTTTCGAGCGATTTTCCTGTAATTAAGCAGTTTTTTAACTTAAGGTCGTAGATGTCAATAAAAGTGGCATTGCCTTTAATATATAAATCGTTTTCGGCTAAATTTAATTTGCCCGATAGGGAAGAGTTTGAACCTATACGCAAGAAACCGGTAAGTGCATGTAACACATCTTCCGGATCAATAAATTCTATATTAAACCTAAAATTATCTTGCAATTTTTTATCTTCAGAAGGCAAACTAAATTTTGCAGGAATGTAATTAGAGAGTAATTGTTCGAACGCTAAAGGGAGTGTTCTCAAGTTAAATTTTCCTTGTATTTCACCGTCTAAAATATCGGAGGTAAAAACCATAATTTTTTCTTTCCCACTGTCGTCAATAAAAAAATCTACGGCATTTACTGTAAATTTTTCATCGCTATCGGCATAAAAAGTGTTTAACATTTCTACGCTTCCTGTTATGTTATCGATGTTGTTTCCGGTAAGGTTTAGTTTAATGGTAGAAGAAAAATTTGTATTCGTATCAGATTTATTAAAAAGCTCTAGGGTTGCCAGTTTCGCACTACGAATGTTTGCCACAAAATCCATTACGGGCATTTTTCCTGTAAAGTCGGTGGTGCCTTCAAAGTCAAAATCGAGGTTCGGGTCTTTCACATCTAGTTTTCCATTGAATTTTTGATTTTTAAGATTCCCGTTTACTACAATATTTTTGTAGTTATATCCTAGTAATTCAAATGAAAAAACCGTGCCGTCAAAATGGCAATCTATGGTTTCTAAAGTAAAGCCCTCTCCGTTTATTTTAGCATCGAGTGCTACATTTCCTAAATCGGGTGAGAGGTAAAAAAAGTTTCCGGCATTAAAGCCTTGTGTGCGAAGCCTTCCGGAATAGGATGTTTTGTTTTTAAGATTATCGTATTTTAAAGAAATATCGGTACGTAGAGCTCCAAGATTTGTTTGAAAATCGCCATAAGCGACCACATCATTAAAAAAACCACTGAGTATGCCTTTGTACTTTAGATTTCCTAAATTGTAAAAATTACTTGGAATAGTAAATGTACTGTCTTCACCAAAAAGAAAGTACATTTTTTCTATTGATTTTTTATCTGCTTCCAATTCTTTTACATCAAAATATAAGTAGGTATTGTTTTCATCGGGCAAGCCTTTCATATCGAGATTTCCTTTTACATGGGTTCCCGAATGGAATGTGGCAATAAGCTGCTTCATCTTAAAGTTATCGATGGTACCCTTTATTTTCGATTCAAATTCTACTTTTTCGTGTACATCATCAAAGGCTCGAGAAAAATAATTGATATCGGCAAAAGAAATGCTTGATTTTTTTACATCGGCATCCCAGTACACATTGCTTATAAACTCGTTGAAATCGGGAAAAGAATCGGTAAGAAAAGTAATATCGGCAAAAACAGTTGAATAAGGAGTGTAAATTTCGGCTGCATTTAAAACCGTTTTGGTGGCCGAAACAGAAAAATCGGCAATCAGATTATTTACCTTAAAGCCACTCTTTTCGTTCGCACTCAATTGAGTTATTTGAGCTCGTATGGTATCGGCATCAAACCTAATATTTTTTAACGTAACGTTGGCATTATATATAGCCAAACGGTTCTCATCAAAAATAACTCTTTCTTTAGCAGGCCACTTATAATCGTTGTAATAGATGGTTGAATTTGTAATTTTTAAATCTCCCAATGTTACGTTTATATCAAAAGGTTCCGATGCAGAAGTGTCTTCATCTGCCGAAGAAAGAGCTGCTATGATATAATCTATATTGTATTCTCTTGGTTGCTTGTATTTTTTAAGGTGCAGTGTTAAACTATCTATCGCCACCATTTTTACCGAAACGGAAAGAGGTTTCCATTGTACAGAAAAATCGGCTTGTAAATTCCCTATGTAAATTAAAGAATCGGCTTGTTTGTCTTCTATATACAACCCCTCTAACGTAAGGTTTTTAAAAGCATCGAGTGCGATGTAACGAACCGAAACAGGAGTGCCAATTTTTGCCGAAAGCTCCGAAGCAACGTATTGCACCAATTTTGTTTGAACCAAAGGTAAACGCAAAAGCATTAACACTACCACCTGCACCAATAATAGCAGTAATAATACAAGTGTGGTAACTTTAATTGCTTTTTTTATAACTTTGAGCATATATAAACGCCAAATTTCGTTATTTCATTGGTATGCCGTTAAAACAAACCATAATTTTGGGAATAGAGTCTTCTTGCGATGATACTTCGGCTGCTATTGTTAAAGATGGCATTTTGTATTCAAATGTAATTGCCAATCAAAAAGTACACCAAGAATATGGCGGTGTAGTGCCCGAACTCGCTTCCAGAGCACACCAGCAAAACATAGTTCCGGTAGTTTCTAAAGCTCTTAATGACGCGGGCGTAACGGTTAGCGAAATATCGGCTATTGCCTACACACAAGGTCCCGGCCTACTTGGCTCTCTTTTGGTAGGCTCTTCGTTTGCTAAAAGTATGGCATTGGCTTTACACATTCCGTTAATTGAAGTGAACCATATGCAAGCTCATATATTGGCTCATTTTACGCAATTAAAAGAAACTCCATTTAACCCACCGTCTTTTCCGTTTTTGTGTTTAACGGTTTCGGGCGGACATACACAAATTGTAAAAGTGAGCCACTACCAAAAAATGAAAATACTGGGCCAAACCATTGATGATGCAGCTGGAGAGGCTTTCGATAAAATTGCAAAAATGATTGGACTAAACTACCCGGGAGGGCCGCTCATTGATTTACATGCCAAAGAAGGAAATCCGAAAACCTTTATATTTCCACACCCTTCGGTTCCCGATTTAAATTTTAGTTTTAGTGGTTTAAAAACCTCGGTGCTTTATTTTTTAAAAAACGAAATCGCTAAAAATTCCGATTTTATTGCATTGCATTTAAACGATATCTGTGCTTCGGTACAACAAACCATCGTGGATATTTTAATTGAAAAGCTGATATTAGCCTCTCAAAAAACAGGAATAACACAAATTGCTTTGGCCGGTGGTGTTTCTGCCAATACAGGGCTTCAGAAAAAAATGCGAGAAATAGGAAAAGAAAAAAACTGGAAAATTTTTATTCCTGCCTTCCAGCTATGTACCGATAATGCAGGAATGATTGCTACGGCAGGATATTTTAAGTTCTTGGAAATGCAATTTTCCGATATGCATTCTACTCCGCTTGCCCGACTAAAATTCTGATGATAAATTATTGTTATATATTTTTTTTTACGCCTGTTTTAATTACACACCTTGCGTTCGGCCAGGGAAATGACGATTATTATTTAAAACCCGAAAAAACACTGCCAGAATACCACATTTTAATAAAAACCAACCCTTTTGTATATTTTTGGGGAGCCATTCCTCTTACAGCAGAATACCGCTTGGTTGGCGAAACCATGGTAAGCACAAAACAATCTTCTCAACTCGCTCTTTCGTATCTTGGTAAGGGTATTGTTTTAAAATCCTACGAAGACTCAGCAAACGGTAATTATAAATTTGTGGTAAACGGTTTCCGTGTTCAATACACACACAAATTCTTTATTAAAAATAATTTCCGAGAACTTACACTATATAATCCGTATGGTTGGTATTTAGGCCCACACTTATCTTATTCTACAGCAAAAATTACCAGTAAAACCGGTAGCGTTTACGATGTATTTATTACCGGAATACACATGAATGCCAATCTTTTTATTGGCTATCAAACACTCCTTTACAATCAGTTTCCTTTAGATGTATTTTTTGGATTGGGCATAAAAGAAAATAAATGGACAGAAAATTACAGAAACCAGAACCAACACCGAGTTATAGATATGAATCGATTAGGGAAATACTATAATTCTAATTTTAAAATTTCGCTTGGATTTAATATCGGCATTGGGGTAAAAAAGTTTTGAATTTTTAATATTCTTTTAGTACGAAGCCAATTCTGAAATAGTGGCTATTGGATCTTTTGAATTAAAAACAAAACTACCGGCCACCAAGGCTTTTGCTCCATTCTGAATTAATTTTGCCGCATTAGCCGTTGTAACACCTCCATCTACTTCTAATATAGTATTTGCCTTTTTATTTGCTATTAAAATCGCTGCTTCAGACACCTTAGCAAAGGTATTTTCTATAAAGGTTTGGCCACCAAACCCCGGATTTACCGACATAATTAAAAGAACATCAATATCACCAATAATATCTGTCAATACGCTTATAGGAGTGTGTGGGTTTAATGCAACCCCTGCTTTCATTCCTTCTTTTTTAATGGCCTGTAAAGTGCGGTGAAGATGTGGACAAGCCTCGTAATGCACCGTAAGAATATCGGCTCCTGCTTTTTTAAACTCCGAAATATATTTATCGGGCTCAACAATCATAATGTGTACATCAAAAACTTTTGGGGTTAGATTGCGTATCGACTTTATTACCGGAAAACCAAAAGATATGTTGGGAACAAACACACCGTCCATTACATCAATATGTATCCACTGCGCTTCGCTCTTATCTAGCATTAATACATCGTTTTCCAATTTTGCAAAATTGGCCGATAATAATGAGGGGGAAATAATTGTTTGCATACAATACGTGTGAGCACAAAGGTATAGAATAAGAATAAAACAGTAAAAAATAACATAAAGAACGAAGTGGTCTTTATCCTAAAAACCCTTTTAGATGTTTGCAACAAGTAGCTTTCTTTAACCTACGAATTGCTTTTTCTTTGATTTGTCTTACTCTTTCTCTCGATAGTTCGTATTTCTCTCCTATTTCATCTAAAGAGAGAGGAGTACTTCCATTTAAACCGTAAAACAGGCGAACTACTTCAGCTTCTCTAACGCTTAAAGAAGATAAGGCTCTTTCTATTTCTTTTTTCAGAGATTCTAACTCCAGTTCTTTATCGGGGCAAGGACTATCTTCGGCTTCCATCAATTCGTACATACTGCCACTATCTTCATCGTTAGATATTGGAGCATCCATGGAAACATGACGACCAATGCTTCTCATAGAATCTTTAATTTCTTCTACACTTACTTCTAGTATTTGAGCAATTTCATCAGGTGTGGGTTCGCGTTCAAACTCTTGCTCTAACATGGCAAAGGTTTTGTTTATTTTATTAATACCTCCTATTTTATTAAGAGGTAAGCGTACAATGCGAGCTTGTTCGGCTAAAGCCTGCAAAATAGCTTGACGTATCCACCAAACTGCGTACGAAATAAATTTAAATCCTCGTGTTTCATCAAAACGCTGTGCTGCTTTAATTAAACCTAAATTTCCTTCGTTTATTAAATCGGGTAAACTAAGGCCCTGATTTTGGTATTGCTTTGACACCGACACTACAAAACGCAGGTTAGCATTGGTAAGCTTTTCAAGAGCAGCAACATCTCCCTCTTTGATACGTTTTGCCAAATCCACTTCTTCTTCAGCAGAAATTAAACTTACTTTTCCTATTTCATGTAGATATTTATCGAGTGATACGGTTTCGCGAGAAGTAATTTGTTTCGCAATTTTTAATTGTCTCATGCAGATAGGTAATTTTGTTTTATGCTACAAGGTGTACGAAACATTGCAAACTAAGTTACAGCAATTAAATAATAAAAAGCATCAGCGTTCCCTCGCTTAAATAAATCCTTTTAGGTTGAGGAGGATTATATTAATAGGCACATCTGCCTGTTAGGTAGTTTAGATGTACAATATTTTATATCTTTGAAAAATCTAAAGAATATATGACTATACACAGAGAGGGTTATAAAAGTATATTGATTTCGGTAGTTGTATCGGTAATTATTATCACCATTTCTTCCTTTTGCCCCCATCGCTGGGTTTTCTATGCAAGTCTTTTTATTTCTATTTTTTTAACAGGAATTGTATTGCAGTTTTTCAGAAATCCTTGTCGAAATTTCTCACAAAAAGAAAATGAAATTATCTCTCCGGCCGATGGAAAGGTTGTGGTAATAGAAGAAGTGATGGAAGATGAATTTTTAAAGGAGAAATGCATTCAGGTTTCGGTATTTATGTCGCCACTCAACGTGCATATAAATAGGTATCCAGTTAGCGGAAAAATTATATACTTCAGGTATCATCCGGGAAATTATCTTGTAGCATGGCATCCAAAATCTTCTACGGAAAACGAAAGAACTACTTGTGTATTAGAAGATGAAAGGGGTCGGAAGTTTTTGTTTAGGCAAATAGCAGGGGCTTTAGCCAGAAGAATTGTTTTTTATGGTAAGGAAGGGGTAAATGTAAAACAAACCTCCGAATGTGGTTTTATAAAATTTGGTTCAAGAGTAGATGTTTTCCTACCTCTGGGAACGGAAGTTTCGGTTCAACTTGGACAAAAAGTAACAGGAGGTATTACCGCCCTTGCAAAGCTGCGTTAACAAGAATTAACATATATATTTTTTACTTTTTTATTAATTAAGTAACTTTACCCTAACCAAAAAAAGATTTTTTTATGAAAAAGTTATTATTTGCCTTAGCCCTAACGGGATTTGTTGCTGCCGCAACCATTGAAACGTATGCCTCTACACCTACTTCGGTTGAATGTGATGGCGACAAAAAATGCGACAAAAAAGATTGCAAGAAAAAATGCGACAAGAAAGATGCATCGAAGGCCTGTTGCAAAAAAGAGGGAGATGCCAAAAAAGCCTGTTGTAAAAAAGAAGGAGATGCCAAAAAATGTTCTTCTGAAAAAACAGATGCAAACACCGCAACTCCTGCCGGAACAGAAGTTGCTCCCGGAACAAAAAAAGCATGCAGCCACGAAGGGCCTCATGAGCACTAAAAAAGAAAACATTTTATTTTCTAACAAAAAAAGCTGCAAAACTTGCAGCTTTTTTTGTTAGAAAATTACACCACAATATTTACAATTTTTTTAGGAACTACAATTACCTTTTTAGGAGTACCTCCATTCAAATATTTCAGCGTTTGGTCATTACCTAGCACTTCTTGTTCTATTTCTAAAGGCGATAGGGAAAGGGAAAGATTGAGTGTAAATCGCAATTTCCCATTAAACTGTATCGGGTAGGTATAACTGTCTTCTTCTAAATAAGCCGGAATGAAAACCGGAAAAGCTTCGTACTCAATAGAAGATTTTTCTCCTGTTTTCTCCCATAGTTCTTCGGCAATGTGCGGAGCATAGGGTGATAGTATAATTAAAAGGGATTTCAAGATATTTTTTTTATTGCATTTTATATCGCTTAGTTCGTTTACACAAATCATGTAATTACTTACTACTGTATTAAACGAGAAACGTTCAATATCTTCAGTTACACGCTTAATACATTTGTGTAAAATTTTTAATTCCTCTTTTGTGGGTTCTTCATCGGTTATTTTTAGGTGGCCATTTTCATCGTAAAACAATCGCCACAATTTTTTAAGAAATCGGAATACCCCTTCGATACTTGCCGTGCTCCATGGTTTGTGATCTTCGAGCGGACCTAAAAACATTTCATATAAACGCAATGTATCGGCTCCATATTTTTCGCAAAGTTCATCTGGGTTTACCACATTAAACTTCGACTTCGACATTTTTTCTACTTCCGGTTTAGTATAAAATTTATCGCTTCCTTCGCAAATTCTTTTAAATTTTCCTTTATACCAATACCCTCCTTCACATACAAATACGGCATCTTCAAAATCTTCCATTTGCCTTAAGCCATGTATTTTTTCGGGCAATATTTCATGATGCTGCACTATGGATATGGGCACATACTTTTCAACTGTTTCAAATTTTCTTTTATCTACAACATCTTTACTGTAATAAATATAAGCGGTTTGTTCCTTGTTATTCTCATCTACATACAGCATATTTGGCTGGAATGACCCGAAAAAGACAATGCGATTCGTTTTAGCAGTAAACGATTTATTAAGCATTATTTTTTCCGACACTCCCTGTATCATGCCCTGATTGATGAGTTTTTTAGCGGGTTCTTCAATGTTTATATAACCTAAGTCTTTTAAGAATTTAGTCCAAAAACGAAAATACAAAAGGTGCCCCGTGGCATGCTCTGCTCCTCCGATGTATAAGTCTATTTCTTTCCAATATTCTAAGGCTACTTTAGAGGCAAATTCCTTGGAATTGTTTACATCCATATAACGCAAAAAATACCATGAGCTTCCTGCCCAGCCCGGCATGGTGGTATGCTCGTAGTGGTATTGATTCTGGTATTTCCAATTTTGGGCCCTAGCCAATGGGGGCTCTCCATCTTCGGTGGGTAAGTATTTATCTACTTCGGGTAAGAGTAGTGGCAATTCTTCTTCTTTTAGAGGATAAGGAATACCGTTTATGTAGTATATGGGAATAGGCTCACCCCAATAGCGTTGGCGACCAAAAACAGCATCTCGCAAACGAAAGTTTGTTTTGTGTTTTCCAAATCCTCTTTTCTCAATTTCAGAAATACTTTGGATTATTGCCTCTTTTACATCTTGCCCGTTTAAAAATTCGGAGTTTATTATTTTTCCTTTCTTTTCATCGTAGGCGGCATCTTTTATATTCCAATCGGCAGGGCATTCTACTACTTGCTGAATAGGTAATTTAAAGTGTTTTGCAAAAGCATGATCTCGGGTATCGTGTGCCGGAACGGCCATTACCGCACCTGTTCCGTAACCGGAAAGCACATAATCGCCAATCCAAATAGGTATTTTTTTTCGGGTAAAAGGGTGTATGGCGAAGGCTCCGGTAAATTCACCGGTAATGTTTTTCACATCGCTTTGCCTTTCCCTCTCGTTTCGGTTGGTTGCATACGTAATATAGGCTTCTACTTTGCTTTTTTGGTTTGCAGATGTTATTTGAGGTACTAAATCTAGTTCGGGAGCGAGAGTAAGGTATGAAACTCCGAAAATGGTATCGGGGCGAGTGGTAAAAACTTCTATTTTAAAACTAGTATTTTCTACTTCAAAGGCAATGGTGCAACCTTCACTTTTTCCTATCCAGTTTTTTTGGGCTTCTTTAATGCTTTCGCTCCATTCGATAGAATCTAATCCACTTAATAAGCGATGGGCATAAGCGGTAATTCTAAGGCTCCATTGTTTCATTAACTTTCTTTCTACCGGATAGCCTCCCCGCTCGCTCACTCCGTCTTTTACCTCATCATTTGCCAAAACGGTACCCATAGCAGGGCACCAATTTACATAGGCCTCGCTAAGGTATGCCAATCTAAAATTCATGAGTATTAACTCGCGGGTTACTTCATCAAATTTTTTCCATTTTTCGGCTGTAAAGTTTTCTAAGTCTTTTTCAATTCCTCCGGTAAGTACCGTGTTTAAATTACCCCGAAAGCCTTCTTTCTCAAATATGGCCATGAGGGTTTCTATGGGCTCTGCTTTATCAGAAATAGGGTTGTACCAAGAATTATAGAGTTTCAGAAATATCCACTGTGTCCATTTATAGTAATCGGAATCGCAGGTTCGGACTTCTCGTTCCCAATCGAAAGAAAAGCCTATTTTATCTAATTGTTCTCTATATCGGGCAATGTTTTCTTTGGTAGTTTTATCAGGGTGTTGGCCGGTTTGTATCGCATATTGTTCGGCCGGAAGACCAAATGCATCGTAACCCATTGGATGCAGTACATTAAAACCTTTGTGGCGTTTGTAACGGGCAATTACATCGGAGGCAATGTACCCAAGCGGATGGCCTACATGTAAGCCCGCACCCGATGGATAGGGAAACATATCTAATACGTAAAACTTAGGTTTAGATAATGTATTTTCTTTCGGATTTTGGGCAATAAAGGTTTTTTTTTCGGCCCAACATCTCTGCCATTTCTTTTCTATTTCGTTTGGATTATATTCCATTGATGTGATAAAACAAAGTGGCGAAGTTAACAAAACTTAACAGGAAAAATGTACAGGTTGTTGCCAAAGAAAAGGTTTAAGTATAACTTAGCGGCAAAATAAATTTAAATGACAAGCAATAAAAAAGGACTTAAAGGGAAAGTATTAGGCTCTTACGTTTCTGTAATTATTAGTATTTCGCTTGTTCTTTTTATGTTGGGCTTGTTGGGTATTATTTTACTAAATGCTCACAATTTATCTAACTACGTTAAAGAAAATATAGGTTTCTCTGTTATTCTGAAAGAAAATATAAAAGATGTAGAAATTGCCGAAATACAAAAAACATTAGATGCCGAACCTTTCGTAAAAACAACCGAATTTATTCATCAAGATAGTGCTGCGGCCGAATTAAAACGTGAACTAGGCGAAGATTTTATTCAATTTTTAGGCTACAACCCCTTGCTTCCATCCTTAGAAATAAAACTCAATGCACAATATGCAAATCCTGATAGTTTGAAAGTAATAGAGTCGATGCTGAATGAAAACACCAAGGTTCAAGAAGTTTTTTATCAGAAAGATTTAGTGGCCATGGTAAATGAAAACCTTAAGAAAATAGGCCTTATTCTTATTGGATTTAGTGTGCTCTTAATGATTATTTCTTTTGCTTTGATTAACAGTTCTATTCGGTTATCTATTTACTCCAGCAGATTTTTAATACGCACTATGCAATTAGTGGGTGCTACCGGTGCTTTTATTCGCAGACCCTTTGTAGCAAGGGGAATTACTAACGGAATAATAAGTGCTTTTATAGCCATTGGGCTTTTAGCCGGAGTTTTATTTATGGCCGAAAAAGAAATGCCCGAACTAATGGAACTTCAGAACTTGGAAATATATATATCTTTGTTCTTAATGGTAATTGTATTAGGCATCCTTATTTCTTGGATATCTACAGCATTAGCCGTTCGAAAATACTTGAGAATACGCACTAGTGAACTTTATTCATAAAAACTAAAACTAATAAAAATGGCAAAAACAAATCAACTCCTCCCCTTTAACAAAGAAAATTATCTTTACATTGGCATAGGTTTTTTACTCTGTATTATAGGGTATTTGCTCATGGTAGGAGGAGGTTCAGAAGACCCTGTTATTTATAATCCCGAAGTATTTAGTTTTCGCAGAATTACCCTTTCGCCCATTTTGATTATTGCCGGTTTTATAGTAGTTATTTACGGCATAATGAAAAAGCCTAAAGAATAATGGATGTTTTACATGCCATTATTATTGCCATTGTAGAAGGCATTACCGAATATTTACCCATTTCTTCTACCGGACACATGATTATTACAGAGAAAGTGTTAGGCATAGAAAGCACCGATTTTACGAAAGCATATCTCGTAAACATACAATTCGGAGCCATACTTTCGGTAGTGGTGCTTTATTGGAAACGCTTTTTTCAATCAATCGATTTTTACTATAAACTTTTTGTGGCCTTTATTCCTGCCGCAGTTATTGGTTTTTTGTTAAATGATGTAATAGATGCCATGCTGGAAAGTGTATGGGTAGTTGCCGTTTCCCTTTTATTGGGCGGAATAATTCTTATTTTTATTGACCGTTGGATAGAAAACCATTCTGACGAACACGAAATTACCTACCCAAGTGCATTAAAAATAGGCTTTTTTCAATGCCTTGCAATGGTACCGGGAGTGAGTCGATCGGCTGCAACCATTATTGGAGGGATGACCCAAAAACTTACCCGTAAAACGGCTGCCGAATTTAGTTTTTTCTTAGCCGTACCCACCATGTTTGCGGCATCGGCCTATAAACTTCTTAAAAATTATTTGGCCATTTCAGCAGATGATATTTCTGTTTTACTGATAGGGAACACGGTGGCCTTTATTGTAGCCATGCTGGCTATAAAATTTTTTATAGGGTACTTACAAAAACATGGTTTCAAATTTTTCGGTTATTACCGCATAGCTCTTGGCTTTATACTTTTGCTGTTATTAGCATTGGGTTACGATCTTAAGGTTACATAAATTCAAACCATGTTCGACTTTGTAAACGGAGAAACTCTACTTATCAATAAACCCGTAGGTTGGACTTCTTTTGATGTAGTTAAAAAAATTAGAAACCTTATAAAAAAACACACTGCATTAAAAAAATTAAAAGTAGGTCATGCCGGAACTTTAGACCCACTTGCAGAAGGATTACTGATTATTTGTACCGGAAAAAAAACCAAAGAAATAAACCAAATTCAGGAACAACCCAAAGAATATACCGGCACGTTCTTTTTGGGAGCTACCACCCCATCATACGACCTAGAAACCCAACCCAATAAAACCTTTCCCATTAAGCATATTACAAATGAACTTATTTACGAAACAGCCCGAAGATTTATTGGAATACAAGATCAAATTCCACCTGTATTTTCGGCCAAAATGATTGATGGAGAAAGAGCATACCACCTTGCCCGAAAAGGCATTGAAACCAAAATGAATCCACGCTCTGTTCAACTTTTCGAATTTGAAATTACAAGAATAGAACTTCCTGAGCTCGATTTTAGAGTAAAATGCAGCAAAGGCACCTATATACGCAGTTTGGCCTTCGATTTTGGAAATGCTCTAAATTCAGGAGCATACCTGAAAAATTTAAGAAGAACACAAATTGGGTGTTACAGTATTTCCCAAGCAATAAACCCCGATGATTTTGCCCTCCAATTAAATACCCACTAATTTTTTTATTGTACAACACATTTTATTACTACATTTGCAACCCAAAAAATTAAACGAATTAAATCCCGTAAGATTTATGAACCTTTCCGGCATTTCTGCCGCTACGTTTCATACCTCTTACTTAGAAACAAAATACAAATATGAAACTAACCAAATTCAAATTCACTATTCCAAAAGAATTAGTGGCACAACACCCCTCAAAAGAAAGAGAAGAAGCCCGATTAATGGTTGTAGACCGTAAAACCGGAAAAATACAACACAAAAAATTTAAAGATTTAATCAATTATTTCAGCGAAGGCGATTTAATGATTATGAACAACACCAAGGTTTTTCCGGCAAGATTGTACGGTAACAAAGAAAAAACAGGAGCTAAAATAGAAGTTTTTCTGCTTAGAGAATTAAATAAAGAAACCCTACTTTGGGATGTATTGGTAGACCCTGCAAGAAAAATAAGAATCGGAAACAAATTGTATTTCGGAAACGATGATTTGGTGGCCGAAGTAATTGATAACACCACCTCCAGAGGCAGAACCCTTCGGTTTTTATTTGACGGGCCTTACGAAGATTTCAAAAATATTATTTCCAAACTTGGAGAAACACCCATTCCAAAATACATTAAAAGAAAAGTAGAAGCGGAAGATGAAGACCGTTACCAAACCGTGTATGCCAAAGAAGAAGGAGCTGTTGCGGCTCCCACTGCCGGTTTGCATTTTAGCAAAAATTTGTTGAAAAGATTAGAAATAAAAGGAGTAAACTTCGCATACGTTACACTACATGTAGGTTTGGGCACTTTCCGCTCGGTTGAAGTAGAAGACCTTACCAAACACAAAATGGATTCGGAAGAAATTAAAATAACTGAAGAAACCTGTAATATTGTGAATGCCGCAAAGAAAAATAAAAGAAAAATTTGTGCCGTTGGAACCACAACCATGCGAACCATTGAAACTTCCGTTTCTACAGAAGGCTTTCTAAAACCTTACGATGGCTGGACCAACAAATTTATTTTTCCACCTTATGATTTCAGTATTGCAAATTGCATGATTACCAATTTTCATATGCCCGAATCTACGTTATTAATGATGGTGGCTGCCTTTTGCGGATACGACTTGATGATGAAAGCCTACAAAGAAGCCATGAAAGAAAAATATCGATTCTATTCCTACGGAGACGCTATGTTGATTTTATAAAGAATTAAAAAAGGGGATTTTTCCCCTTTTCTTTTTTTATGTTTCAAACAAAAATATATACCATACTGGTTGCCGGAGGAAAAGGCCAAAGAATGAAAACTGAAATACCCAAACAGTTTTTAGAAATTAAGGGGCTGCCTATTTTAATGCACACCATAAACAAAATTACAGCCGCCTTGCCTACAACCGAAATAATTATTGCATTGCCACCCGATGAAATTGAAACATGGAAAAATCTTTGCAACACTTATCAATTTAAAACACCTCATTCCATTTCAGAAGGTGGAAACGAACGCTTTTACTCTGTTAAAAATGCACTGCGTTTTATTACCGATTACAATAGTATTACCGGCATACACGATGGCGTAAGACCATTAGTGAGTGCAGAAGTTATAAAAAATGTTTACGAAACGGCTGTAAAAAGAGGGGCTGCAATACCCGCAATTCCTCTTCATGAATCTATTCGTAAAATAGATGGAGCATTCAGCTATGCATTAAACAGAAACGATTATAAAATAGTGCAAACCCCTCAATGCTTTAAAACTGAAATGTTGGTAAATGCCTACAAGCAACACTTCAGCACTGAGTTTACCGATGATGCTTCGGTAATAGAAAAAACGGGACAAAAAATTTTTTTGGTTGATGGTAACTCTGAAAATATAAAAATTACAAGTCCGCAGGATTTACTTATTGCAGAGGCTTTAATGCAAGCCTCCACTTAAATAAAAAGCAAGAAACCCATACACTAATTTCTTCTAGTTCTTATTTAAACAAACGCACAACCATAATGCTTTAGAGAAGCATTTAAAATTTTTAATTTTATTTTTTCGTTTAATGCGATTACAGAAAGGTTGTGTTGATACAAGTAATCTTTCAGGGATATTAACTTTTCGGTAGTGAGATACCCAAAACCGCTTTCATCACTCATAAATTCTATATCGGGAATATGCTTTTCCAACAAATAAATTCTATCGGAATAAATTAAATGCAGATTTTGTTTAGAGTATTTAAAATCGTTCCTATTTTCTAAAGCATCGTAGGTATAACGGTAACCGTCAGAAATTTTATAATCGGAATAAACGGTATGCCCTATGGGCAATTTGCCCGCCCCCTTGCCTTTGTAAAACTGCGAACCTAACTTTTCGGAATAAATTTTAATACCGTTTATTTCGTTATCAACACCATACAATTCGCTTTCTTGATGAACCAAAGCAGGCAGTACACTTATAAATATTTCGTTTTGCACATTTTTTACAGAAGCAAGTAACTTAATTTTCAAACCGTGTTTTTTTGCAAAAAAAATATCGTTTTGCGAGATGTTTTCTATACCAATATTTAAGGCCTCATTTGGCAAAATAAGTTTGCCGTAAACATGGGCAGAGAGCAATAATAGTTTATACAGTGAATCATATCCGCCCACATCAGAAATAGGATTCTCCTCGGCAAAACCTTTTTCTTTGGCCTGTTGCAAAGCTTCGGAATAAGAAATTCCTTTGGTTAGAAGTTGTGTTAAAATATAATTAGAAGTTCCATTAAAAATTCCTTTTATTTCTGAAATGTTATCGAAACGGTAAAAATCGTTTACAATTTTTAGAATAGGAATACTACCACACACAGCACCTTCGTAGAGCAATCGACCTCCAAATTTCTTTTCCATTTTTATAAATTCTTCCAAATGATAAACAATGGCTTTTTTGTTGGCCGAAACTACTTTTTTTCCTTTCTGTAATGCTTCTTTAATTATTCGATAGGCTTGTTCTTCGTCACTAATTAATTCAACAATTGTATCGGTTTCGGGTTGAAATAAGTGATGAGTATCGGTGGTAAACTTTACATTGTGCTTGTTTCTGTTTTTTTCCGAATTTTTAATTACTATTTCTTCCACCTTTCTTTCTTCTCCATATTGTTGGAGATAAGTGTAAAAACCTTGTCCAACTGTTCCAAAGCCAAGTAATCCAATTTTATTTTTATTACTCATATACTACATATTTTTTAAGTTGTTTTTCAATTTTTTCTGTTAATGTTTTCGTTTCAATTAAAAAACCATCGTGTCCGTAAAGCGAATTAATTATTTCCAGTTTACTTCCGTTTATACCATGGTATAAAGTTTCAGATTCCGAAACCGGAAAAAGAATATCGGAATCTACGGCTATAATTAGCGTATTAGATTTAACTAATGAAAGAGCCATTTCAATTCCTCCTCTTTTTCTTCCTACATGATGAGAATCCATTGCTTTTGATAAATACCAATACGAAAAAGCATTGAAACGATTTACTAATTTTTCTCCCTGATATTGTTGATAGGTAAGTGCTTTAAAATTGTTAATTTTTTCATCATCGTCTTTTTGTGTTTCCAAATAGGTGTTATAATTTCGGTAACTTAACAGAGCTATGGAACGGGCTGCTTTCAATCCTTTTGCACCAGCGTTATGGGAGTGATTATACCAAGTTCTGTCAGCAGCTATGGCTAATCGCTGACTTTCATTAAATGCAATTCCCCAGGGAGAGTGTTGAGCATTGGTTGCAATGAGAATTAAATTTTCTATTAGCTGCGGATTTGTAATACTCCATTCCAGCGCTTGCTGTCCACCTAAAGAACCTCCAATAAGCGTGTGTATTTTTTTTAATTGTAAATATTCTCTCAATAAATTGAGAGCCGCCACCATGTCTCGCACCGTAATTTCCGGAAAATTGTGATAGTATGGACTTCCGGTATCCGGATTAATGCTTAATGGCCCCGTTGAACCATAATGCGAACCCAATACGTTAGCACATACAATAAAATATTCGTTCGGGTTGAATAGACTATTCTCTCCAAACAATCCTTTCCACCAATTGAATACATCGGAATTTGCGGTAAGCGCATGAGTTACCCATACTACATTGCTTGCCTCTTTGTTTAGTTTTCCGAAAGTATGGTAAGCTATGGTAAAGTCGGGAAGAATTCTTCCCGACTCCAACACCAAAGCCTGATTGTGTTTGTAATATTTCAAACTCATTTCTATTAGTTTAAACTAGCCAACTCTAACTCTTTATTTTTTTCGGATATTTTCTGAAAAGCTTGTTCTAAATCAGCTTTAATATCATCGATATGTTCTATGCCTACCGAAACACGCAATAAACCCGGAACCACTCCTGCCGATTTTTGCTCTGTTTCACTTAACTGCTGATGCGTAGTAGTAGCCGGGTGAATAATGAGTGTTTTCGCATCACCCACATTGGCCAAATGACTGATGATTTGTAAATGATCTACGAGTTGATCAGCCTCTTCCTTTTTCCCTTTTAGTTTAAACGAAAGCACTGCGCCAAAACCATTTTTTAAATATTTTTTTGCCAACGTATGATATTTAGAAGAAGGTAAACCCGGATAATTTACGTATTCTACCTGAGGGTGTTTTTCTAACCATTCTGATAGCTTTTGTGCATTTTCTACATGGCGTTCAACACGCAACGAAAGTGTTTCTAAGCCTTGTACTAACTGAAATGAATTGAAAGGACTTATGCTTGCTCCAAAATCGCGGAGGCCTTCTACTCTGGCACGAATAATAAAAGCGATGTTTGGTAATCCGAGCGGATTGTTTTCTCCAAAAACATCCCAAAATTTCAATCCATGATAGCCTTCCGATGGTTCGGTAAATTGTGGGAATTTACCATTTCCCCAATTGAAATTACCACCATCTATTATAACCCCTCCAACACTTGTGCCATGCCCTCCTATCCACTTGGTAGCCGATGCTGTAACAATATTTGCTCCGTGTTCAATTGGTCTGAACAGATAACCTCCTGCACCAAAAGTATTATCCACCACAAGAGGAATATTGTTCTTTTTTGCTAACGCAGCAATGGCTTCAAAATCCGGAACATTAAAGCCAGGATTACCTATGGTTTCGAGGTAAATGGCTTTAGTCTTTTCATCAATTAATTTCTCAAACGATGTAACATTATCGCCATCGGTAAAACGAACTTCTATGCCCAGTCTTTTAAAAGCCACCTTAAACTGGTTATAGGTACCTCCGTATAAAAAAGAAGTAGAAACAAAATTATCGCCTGCCTGCAAAATATTATTTAAGGCAATAAACTGGGCCGCCTGACCTGATGAGGTGGCTAAGGCTGCAACACCGCCTTCTAGGGCTGCAATGCGTTTTTCGAACACATCGGTAGTGGGGTTCATTAAACGTGTATAAATATTTCCAAACTCTTTTAAGCCAAAAAGATTAGCGGCATGTTCGGAATTTCTAAATACATACGAAGTAGTTTGGTAAATGGGTAATGCTCTGGCACCTGTGGTAGCATCGGCCTCTTGTCCTGCATGTAGTTGCAGCGTTTCAAATTTTAAATTTTGTAAATTGCTCATACTTTTTAGTTTTAATTGATTATTGATTTAGTTTAATTGGTTTAGAATAAGAAAAAAATAGCATGTAGTTGCCTTGGGCGTTTGTTTGAAAACGCATTGGAACTAATACTTTTTAAAGTAAGGAAATAGCCCGTAGCGTTAACACATGCAACAGCACATGCAACAACACATCAGGCCACAACAAGTGTTGTGAAGGGAATGAGAGTTTGTTTCAAAGAAATCTTCTCTGAACTCTTTTTTTTCGTTTGGTTTGATTGTTTTGTTTGTTTTCATTTTTTGTTTTGTTTATCTGTCTCCATCGTCTCAAATGGAGTAGGATTTGGCACCGGTTTTCCAATCCTTTCAGGACTTTTAGTTGGTTGCCAGAGGGTCTGCGAGCCTATTCTCTTACCTCTTCTTTATAAACAACTACACAAACAAAGAACTTTTTTTGAGGTGTAATTGAGTGCCGCAAATATACAACATATTTTTTCTCAACTTCCAAATAAATTTTAAAATATTTTTTATTTCCCTTATTTTATAAGGGTTATAGAGAATAATATTTAATGTAAATTTTTTCTTCGAAATACAAATAATAAACTAATAAGGAATAACATTCCACCGAAGCAACTCAAGAGTAGTTGTATCTCCGGATGTAGGCATTATTACTTTCTTCACTAATCCAACATAAGGCGAATAGTAAAGAAGTCTGTCTTCCTGAAATATCTTAGGATAAATTTGTTTTTCTGCTACCAGTTTAAATTTCCGAACATCATTAAATGTAATTCCGTTAATAACCATAGTTGGAAATAGTTCTTCTAATACCAAACCATTAAATTCTGCTCCTATTGTTTTTGTACACGAAAATATGGGTTGTCCATACTGTCCGTATTCACCCCCTCCCTGATGTTTTATGTAATCGTACATTGCGTACTCCCAATAGTTGTAACTTGCATTTTGGCTTCCTACAAAATAATTATATGTTGTTTCTACATATTCCTTCACATATTTTCCTCCGCCATATTTCGGATGTGCATCGTAGCAAAAATCGTTTTTAGTTGCAATAACTACCAAACTATCTAAATTTCCATTGGTACTGTTTGTATAAACCCAATAAGAATGTTGCCTGAATAAAAAAGATTTTACAGCTTCCGATAACATTCTTTTTTCTTTTTCAATTTCAGTATTCGTACTATCATCATCTTTTTTTCTACAAGAAAAATTTGAAAGTATAAAAACAACAGCTATTATATAAAGGAATACTCTGTACATATTACTAAGTTGAATTAACTGTTTTAAAACGAAATTATTCATAATATAGGTTTCGACTTTAAATTATATTTTTGTAGTATGCAAGCTAGATTAATTATTTCTGCTTTTACGGGTATCCTCTTCATTTTGTTCGTTACCTGCAATAAAACGTTCAAAGGTAGTGGTTCCTTAAAAAAACACAAGGTTACCTTTGCCGGAAAAACCAGAGAATACTGGATTTATCTTCCAAAAAACTTTAGTTCGGCAAAAACATACCCTCTAATATTTGGATTACATGGAAGAGGAGGCGATGGTAAAAATGCCATAAAATTTATGAAACTGAATCCTCTTGCCGACACCTATGGTTTTATTTGCATATACCCCGATGGGTACAAACGTTCTTGGAACGATGGCAGAAATAAAACACCTGCTTCTAAGGCGGGAATTGATGATGTAGCTTATTTAGATTTCTTAATCGCCAAAACAAAAGAAGAATTTTTAATCAATGAAAAACGCATATATACCGTTGGTATGTCGAACGGTGGCTATATGGCACTTACGCTTGCCTGTCATTTAACAAACCGCTTTGCTGCAGTAGCCTCTGTTACCGGAATTATGGCTCCCAACCCGGAAACATGGTGTTATCCCTCTCAAGAAATACCTGTACTTTTAATTGGCGGATTCGATGACCCCATTGTACCTTACAAGGGAGGAAAAATTAGCAATGGTATTGAAACCATAGGTTTTGATGAAGCATTTAATTTTTGGAAAACAAAAAATAAATGTGTTGGTAATTCCTATATTGTTTCTTTGCCCAACCAGTCAAAAGACGGAACTACCGTGGAAATAGAAACTTATGCACTTTGCCATAACGCAAGTGAGGTTGTTTTATACCGCATTGTTGGTGGCGGACATACATGGCCCGGGGGCTCGCAATACCTTCCGCAAGCAGTTATTGGAAGAGTAAGCAAGGAATTTAATGCCGAACAAATCATTATTGATTTTTTTATGAAACACCAATTACCATGAATACGATTCCTACTGAAAAAGATATTTTAGCAGCACATCAGCGAATAGAAAAATGGATTATAAAAACACCCGTTCTTCAAAACGATTTTATAAATAAGTTAATAGATGCAACCGTTTTTTTTAAATGCGAAAACCTGCAAAAAATAGGAGCTTTTAAAGTACGCGGAGCTTTTAACACAGTACTACAACTTTCCGATAAAGAGAAAAAAAATGGAGTAACCACCCATTCTTCAGGAAACCATGCACAAGCATTGGCCTTAGCGGCAAACCAACTAAATATAAAAGCGTACATTGTTATGCCTAAAGGAAGTCCGACCACTAAAAAAAAAGGAGTAATAGAACTTGGGGCAGAAATAATAGAATGTGAAAATTCGCTTCAAGCCCGAGAGGAAAACCTACAGAAAATAGTAAATAAAACAGGAGCTGCTTTTATTCCCCCTTATAACGACTATAAAGTTATTGCCGGACAAGCTACTGCTGCAAAAGAATTCATAGAACAAACGCCATCTCTCGATTTTATTCTCACTCCTGTAGGTGGAGGTGGATTACTTAGCGGAACAGCATTATCTGCAAAATATTTTTCCGCTTATACAAAAGTAATTGGTTGCGAACCGGAAAATATGAATGATGCCCATCGTTCCATACTAAGCGGGAAAATAGAAGTTAATCTACCCGATGCGTTTACTATTGCCGATGGATTGCGTACTACTCTCGGAGAAAAAACTTTCTACATCATTAAAAAAAACGTAAACGAAATATTTACGGTGCAGGAAAATGAAATTATTGCTGCCATGCAATTAATATGGGAGCGATTAAAAATTATTGTAGAACCTTCTAGCGCTGTTCCTCTTGCAGCAGTAATTAAAAATAAATCCATGTTTTCAGAAAAAAAAGTAGGTATTATTTTATCGGGTGGAAATGTTGATTTAAAAAATACTCCTTTTTTTTAACAACAAAAGGCGGCTGAATAGCCGCCTTTTGCATCTTGTTTTTTAATTTTACTCTACCGTTAATTTTCCGCTGCTTAAGGTTTGATTATTTTGTTTGATGCTGTAGTAATACATGCCCTTGCTCATATCGCCTTTTTGTATTTCTACTCGCTTCTCTGTGGTATTGATTGTTTTTACGATGCCTCCTAAAGTGTTTGTTATCTCTATGGTGTATTTGCCTTCAATGTGTTTGTTCTCTATGATTACGTACTCCCTCATTGGGTTCGGATATACACTTATGCCATACTTCTGATTATTCTCGTTTACTCCTCCACATACTTCTACCGTTACGTTATAATCGCAGGTATCTTTATTACCACTGGCATCGGTTACTACAAATA
>CAJPFH010000015.1 GCA_905339165.1 Flavobacteriales bacterium | reverse complement strand
ATTGAAAAAGAAATACAATGGCAATTTCGATGAAATCCCCGCCGGGGCAATTGGCGTGTATACTTATTTCCAGCGCCTTGCACAGGGTGTGCGCCAGCTGATGACCGGGAACAGGAAGTTCGCACTAAAGTATATTGAAAGAAATGATATTGCAGCCATCACAAATGAAGCTGCGGAAGTTTCAGGGATACCGTATATAATGGATGTGGATAAGGAAGAAGTTGAAGGCATATTGAATAGCTAAGCTTCTTTTCTTTTTTTTAATCTCTGAGCTTTGACCGGGACTTAATCCCGGTCGTATTTTATTTTGTCCATTGTTTTTCAACAATGAACTGTGAAATTTCCCCCATACTGGAATCAAATATTTTATAATGACCTGGAACCATTCGTAACGGTTGATAATATGACCGAACACCCCTTAAAAATTTATGAAAAATTAGACCCTGAACTTCTAAAGCACGTTACAAATTCCAGCGAATTCGTTTTTGCAGAAGGTGCACTGCCCCGGAAATTCAAGTTACTCATAGGCATGGCCTTTGATGCATCCTATGGAACTGTACAGGGTGTAAAATCCCTTGCTCAGCAGGCGATGGAAGCCGGAGCCACAAAAGAAGAAATCACAGAAGCATTAAGAGTTGCGCAATACCTGAGCGGTGTGGGCTGTGTTTATATAGCGGCACAGGCGCTGAAGGAGTTATTTGGCTGAAAGTTTTTCTATTCAATTTTTCTTTTTCAGGATATTCCTTTATAGCTTCACAAACCAAACATACTATAGAAAGTAATTATGAGCGACAAAAACCAAACATCTTCAAAACACCAGAAATTAAGCGGAGAAAAGAAGAAAAAGAAAAGCGGATGGATCTCAAGAAGTTCTGGTTCCGGAAAGAAAGAACAAAAAGATACAACGATTGTATACACAAGAAGACCAAATGAAACATATGAGGAATATTTGGCTTCACTGGAAACTCCAGAAGAAGAAGTATAATTTTTACTTGTTTTCAATTATAGTTAGAAACAGGTTATTGACTATAATATTATGTCTCACAACGATTCCTATTATGAAAGAAACACAAAATGCCCTTAAAATGCCTGGTATGAAGGGTGAATCATATGATGCGCTGTTAAGAAGGCTGATTGAGGCAGCAAAATGCCAGATGTTACATAGAGAATTGGATGAAATACAACGCAAAGGCGATTATATGAAAATCGATGATATAGATGCCCTATGAACTTTTTATAAGTCCTTGCGCTTTAAAAGAATTAAAAACACTTGATTCAAAGTGAAAGATTCAATCATTTGAAAATAGCGGACAGCAGGTGACGGATTCCTTTTTGCGTAAAACCAAGGGCGGTAGGGGAGTGTAATCTTTTTTGCTGAAACTTCATATACGGAAAACTGTATAGGAGTTAGCAAAAATGGCACAACTATTTACAAAACAACAAGCAAGGACATGGCTCAGGGAGAATAATCTGAAAACGGGGAAAAGTATAGAAG
>CAJPFH010000014.1 GCA_905339165.1 Flavobacteriales bacterium | reverse complement strand
CCCATCGTAATTTCTCCAATGTTTTCAAGCATTTTGCCTGAGTAGGGTACTTTTTTTGTATAGTAAGTAAATTCATTAGTTTCGCTTTTAAAATCAGGTAGTTAATCTACTATAAAATCCTTTGTAGGGATAGGAACGTAATGTTTTATATCGTATTGTCTATCATGCATTACCATTAAAGAACAAGGATGGTTTGTATAATACTATCAGAGAGAAACCCTTTTCGATACAAATAATAGATACAAATTTGAATTTAATGGCTGAGATTCCATTTGAAGGTCATTCCTACATTCCAGCTCACGCATATATAGATAAACACGGATTTTTAAATATGGCAATTAACAATTATAAAATAGGCGACACTTCGTATTCTTATGTTATTCAAAAGTTTGAAATTCATGGACTTTAAAAAAGTTGTATTTTACTTTTTTTTATTTTCAATTTCTTGTACAGAAAGTAAAATGAATAACTCTGAAAATTATGAAAACTCTAATGCACCATTGTTTGATTTATATTTTAAGCAGGTACACCAAGTAGATTTAGACAATAATACTGTAATTATAGTTTTGCAAAATAACTGCAAACCATATTCTTTCGAATCAATAACATTTACAGAATGGGTTTGTGACAGTGTTGAAACTGAATTTAAAAAATACGTATTAATCTTTGCAAAATCAGGATTACCATTGAAGTGTAGTAATGTAATAAAAGACTCTGTTGGGTATTATCAAAATTATGGTCTTTACAGTTTTTATGATAAAGTGTACGTAGTCAAAGACCGCAAATTAATATATCAAAACGATATCATTACAGAAAACATAAATGCAATAAAAGAAATTTTAAAAAAAAGGACTCTACAGAAATAGACCTATTTATCCTCTCTTCACAATTACGTAATTGAAATATTGGCTTTTTAACGAGTGGGTTGGTAAGGCCTTTTTAATAATTTGTTTTTTTATAGCAATTTACGTTTGTCTTTTTTTTATAGCAATTTGCTGTGCGTTTGTTTTAAAATTTCCAATGCATTATTTGAGTCTGTTCCTTGTGCATAGGTACGTAAAACAGGCTCGGTACCCGATGCTCGAATCATTACCCAGCAATCGTTTTCCAAATAGTATTTCCAACCGTCAATATCTTCACTGTGAGTTATGGCAAAAGGCCCAAACTGATTGTATTTTCCGGCTTTGCAATTAGAAAGTATGCGTTGTTTTACTTCTTTTGATACGTGCAAATCGATTCTTTCGTAGGCAAATTTCCCCACAATAGCATAAACATCTTCTATCAGCTCTTCTAATGTTTTACCCGATTTTGCCATATACTCCCAAATGGTAAGTCCCATCCAAATTCCATCACGTTCGGGGATATGGCCTTTTATGGCTATTCCCCCACTCTCTTCTCCTCCAAGCACAACGTCTTCTTTCAGCATAATTTCGGCAATGTATTTAAAGCCTATTTTGGTTACTTCGTATTGAAGTCCGTAATGTTCGCAAAGTTTTTTTACCTTGGGTGAAACCGAAAAGGCTATAACCACCTTTCCTTTCATTTTTTTCACCTCTATCAGGTATTTTATCAGGAGTAAAATAATGTGATGAGAATCTACAAAATTTCCATTTCGGTCGAACAAACCAATTCGGTCGGCATCGCCATCGGTGGCCAAGCCACATTTTATCTCTCCTTCCGATTCTGAAATGAGCTGAGAAAAAGGGTGTAAATTGCGCAATATGGGTTCTGGGGGAATACCTTCAAACCCGGGGTTGTGTTCGCAATGTATGCAGGTAACCTCTGGCAAAATTCGCTTTATCACATTTTGCCCGCTTCCAAACATGGCATCAAATGCAAGAGAATGACTAATACTTCGTATCGCGTCTAAGTCGAAATGCTTTTCGATATGTTGCACGTACAAGGTTTCCAAATCTACCGAAGAGAGTAATCCGCTTTTTTCGTATTCGGCCATTTGTAAACCCTCGAGCAATAGGTTGTTTTTTTCGGGTATTAAATCTTCTATCTCTTGTATTTGTGCGGGAAGCAAAGGGCCTCCGAAGTTTCCTTTCAGTTTGTATCCACTATATTCCGGTGGGTTATGAGAAGCGGTAATAATAATTCCAAGCGAAGTATTCAGTTTCACAGCTCCCAATGAAACCATGGGAGTGGAAACGAAGCGAGTATCTCGAAAAACTTTAATTCCGTTGGCACATAGTACAGCTGCTACCGTTTCGGAAAAAATGAATCCGTTAAAGCGACAATCGTGCCCTACAACTACGGATGGGTTTTTAAAATTATTTTTAAGCCATGTTGCCACACCTAAAGTTACTCGTGCCACATTCTCCACGGTGTACTCTTTGCCTATTACAGCTCTCCAGCCATCGGTTCCAAATTTGATTTTACTGCTCATTTATATTTGTTTTTTTTCAAAAATACAATTCTTATCGCATTATGCCCCTTTTGTTCAAAGCCTCTCTGTAACGCTGTGCATAAATATTATGCTGGCTTAATGTTTTAGCAAAGTTATGATAACCCGATAAATCCTCTTTGGCACACATATACAGATAGTCGTGTGTTTCGTAATTTAATACGGCATCAATGGCTTTTGTTTCGGGCAGTAAAATAGGGCCCGGTGGCAGCCCCATATATTTGTAGGTATTGTAGGGTGATTCTATTTCTTTGTCTTTATTTAAAACTCGATTAATAGTAAAATCGCCAATGGCAAAAATAAGGGTGGGATCGGATTGTAACAACATTCCCTGTTTCAACCGATTGAGGTATAAACCTGCCACTCTCGGCCATTCGCTGCGATGAATGGTTTGTTCGGCTTGCACAATAGAGGCAAGGGTAGCTACTTCAGATTGAGTTAATCCTATTTTTTTTGCTTTTTGTTTTCGTTCTTCGTTCCAAAAATTTTTATACTCTTTGGCCATACGTTCTACAAACTCCTCGGCCGAAGTATTCCAGTAAAACTCGTACGTATTGGGCAAAAACAAGGTAATTATTTTTTGCCGGTCGAAGCCATAGTTGGAACAAAATGCCGCATCGTTTAACAAGGTGATGATAGAAAGAGAGTCCGCTTCAATGTACTTAGAAACTTTTCCGGCTAATTGATTTTTGGTGCGAACGGTATTGAAGGTAACCTTTACTGGTTCCTGCATCCCTGAGCGAAGTAAATTAATAAGTTCATTGTTACTCATACCCTGTTTTATTTTATATCTTCCGGGCTTAACAGATTGCGGATACTTTTTTCTTTCGGAAACCCATGAAAAGGTATTTCGGTTTTGAATTACCCCGTTTTCGTACAAAGAATTTACTACATCATTGTAATTCCAACCTGTGTGTACGTAAAAATATCCGCCCTTTAAATGTTGAGTACTTACATTGGGCTGATAAATGGTTTTGTAAATGTGATAAACCCCTATTGCCGATGTAGCTACGAGCAGAATAACAAATACAACTAATAGTTTAACCCAAAAACGTATACCTTTTCTTTTAGTCTTTCCCATTTTTTATTAACTGAAACATGAACTCATCTTTGTATTTTCCATTGCTTTTTATCCAGTCCTTTTTATGTCCGCAAGCTACAAAGCCTTTTGAAGTAAAAAGTTTTATGCTAACTGTATTATCGGATAAAATATTGCAGTAAATCTGATGTAAATCTAAAACGGAAAAAGCGTATTCCACAAGCAAATCGAGAGCCATAGAGGCAATACCTGCATGGCGATATTCTTCTGCAATAAAAATTCCTAAGCCAGCCCGTTTATGTATTGGTTCGTATTCGAACAAATCGATACAACCCACCAAACTACCTGTATTATTAAGGCAAATAATAAGACGTAGTTGTTTTTGAAAAAAAATATCGTGCACCGATTGTGCATATTGTTCTAAGGTATTTTTCGAAAACGGAATACAGGTGTTGCTTACCTCCCACACGGAAGGATTATTTTCCCATTTGTACAAAATTTCTACATCGGAAGGCTCTACGGCACGTAAAAATATTTTTTCGTTTTTAAGCATGCGGGTTGCTTTGTTTTTCGTTTTTAAGTTTTAAAATATATTGTTCTACTTCTTTGTGCGAATATGTGGGCAATGAAAAGGATTTCTTTTGAAGATATGATTCCAAATGTAAATGATAGGTTTTCAATAAAATCTTTTTTTGCATTAATTTTTCCAACACATCAAAAATAACCTTGCACTCACAAAAATCGGCACTCATATTTTCAGCTAAAAAATTTACTATAGGCTGTAGGCAAGTAGCCTCTTTGCCTGCAGTTACAAAGGAATTAAAAATAAGGTCGGCTGGCATTCTTATTTCCTTGCAACACGCCTCTTCCAATTCTATAAACAAAAGTGGAATCAACCTTCTGTTAGAGGTTTGTATTTTCTCCAATACCGAATGATTTATTTTTACCCCTTTTACATTTAGTTCGTAGTACCGGCCTTTTACCGATAAAGCTAAGTGTACGGGAGTACACAAAGGATTAATAAGAATAATACATACGCTATGCTCCAAGTTATTTTTTTCAAACCCCAGTATATTCTTAAAAGTGTACATAATTTGCCAAATTAATAAGAACAAAGTTCTTGTTAAAATTGGGTTACTAGTAATTTAACTTCGGACAAAACAAAGAACATTCCTATTTACAAATTACTTATCTTTAACATCTTTTAACTTACTGATAAACAATGCAGGGAAACAAGAGTCGTTATTTTACGAAACCCTAAAACTTTAAATGTATGGAAACCCCCACCCCTCAAGATGTATCTTTTTTTGAAAAAGCACGCAACTGGATAAGTAATTCCATTACCCTGCGCTTGTTTACTATTGGTATTCTCATTTTAATCATGCTCATTCCCGTAAGCATGATTGAAGATTTAATTAGGGAAAGGCAGTACAGACAAAGCGATGCTCAAAACGAAATTTCTTCTACATGGGGACACCCACAAACCATTACAGGCCCGGTACTTTCTGTACCATACACCATTTACAACAAGGTGTACGAGAAAGAAGGCTCAGATAAATTTAAATTAGTACCGGCCACCCAATATGTGCATTTCTTACCCGAAAACCTAAAGATGGATGGAAACATTCAGCCCGAAGTAAGGTACCGTGGAATATTTGAAGCTATTGTTTATGAATCAGACGTAGAAATAAGTGGTAATTTCTTTTTTCCCGATGTGAGTAACTGGGAACAAAAAGATTTTTTCCGATGGGATGAAGCCTTTGTATCTGTTGGTATTTCCGATTTAAGAAGTATTCAGGAAGATGTAAAAATTATGTGGGAAAATCAACAGCAATCTTTTGAACCGGGCATTCCCAGCTATGATGTAATGGCTAGCGGAATACACGTAAAGGTAAACATCGCACCCTTTATAGCTGAAAACAAAAAGGACTACCCTTTTAAAATGAATTTTAAGTTTAATGGCAGTAATTACATAAAATTTACCCCCATAGGAAAAACCACTGATGTGTTTTTAAACTCGCCTTGGCCTACGCCCAGTTTTGACGGAGCCTTTCTGCCCGATAAAAGAGAGGTTTCTAAAAAAGGTTTTACCGCACATTGGAATATTCTAAATTTAAACCGCTCCTACCCTCAGTACTTTATAGGCTCTACAAGTGGTATAGGCGAATCGGCTTTCGGGGTGTCTTTAATGCTACCGGTTGACCAATACCAGAAAAGCATGCGTGCCGCCAAATATGCCGTATTGTTTATCACTCTTACGTTTATGGTGTTCTTTTTTATACAAATTATTAACAAAGTACGTATACATCCTATTCAATACATACTGGTAGGTTTTGCTCTTTGTATATTTTACACCTTGCTTATTTCTCTTTCGGAACACATGCATTTTGGAGTAGCCTATTTAATTGCGGCTATCTCTATTGTTTTGCTCACCTCATTTTATGCTCAAGGAACTTTTAAAAACACTAAACTTTCGTTTATGTTAGCGGGAATTATGGGTATTCTATATGGTTTTATTTTCAGTATAATTCAGCTGGAAGACTATGCCCTATTGGTAGGCAGCATAGGTCTTTTTATTGCACTTGCTGTATTAATGTTTATTACTCGAAATATTCAGTGGTATTCGAATAAATAAAACCGATTAAAAATGTTTTTATTCTGAAAAGCAGGGACTTTTTCCCTGCTTTTTTTATGCAAACACAATATAAATAATCTTTCTGCGTATTTTTATCGCTCCATGCAAAGAATTGTAATAGCACTTTTTTTTATTCCTTTACTTTCCATTGCTCAATCGGGAGGCAGTACTGCTTACTCCTTTATGGAAATGCCTGTGCAAGCAAGAGTAGCCTCATTAGGGGGTAATTTAATTTCGGTAAAAGATGATGATGCCACCCTAGGCATGGACAACCCCTCGCTTCTAAATGCTAATATGCACAATGCTCTTAGTTTAACCTACGTAAATTACATTAGCGATATAAATTATGGTATGTTTTCGTATGTACGCGACTACTCAAAGTGGGGTACCTTTAGCAGTGGTATTCGATACCTCAACTACGGAAAATTTACCGAAACCGATGAAAATGCCAATGTTTTAGGAACATACAAAGCTGCCGAATACCTCTTTCATGCCGGCTGGGGAAAAGAAATTGACAGTCTTTTTTCAATCGGTGCAAATTTTAAAACCATTTATTCCTCGCTACAAACCTACCGCTCGCTAGCCATTGGTTTTGATTTGGCCGGCACCTATTTTAATTCTAAAAGAGGGGTTACGGCTTCTGCTCTTATTAAAAATGCAGGCATTTCTGTAAAATCATATACCCCAAACCACAGAGAAAAGTTACCCTTTGAGCTTCAGGCCGGAATTTCGAAAAAATGGGAAAATATGCCCTTTCGCTTCTCTTTTATTCTGCACAACCTGCAACAATTTAAACTTTCGTACCCCGATAGCACCACCCACTCATTAAACCCTCTACAGGAAGAAAAAAAAATAAAAAAATTTAGCGGTAATCTGCTTCGACACCTTATTGTAGGAATGGAATTTATGCCCACTAAAAATTTTGCTCTTCGTTTTGGTTTTAACTATAACAGGCGAAAAGAACTAATGTTGGCTACCCGCCCAGGCATTGTAGGTTTTACTGCAGGATTAGGATTTAAAGTGAATCGTTTTCACTTAAGTTATGCTCTTGCTGCACAGCATTTAGGTGCTTTTTCAAACCATATCAGCATAAGCACTAAAATTTCCGATTTTTACAGCCCCATTAAGCCCGAAGTAATACATACCGAATGAAAAAAATTAACATTGCAATAGACGGCCACTCATCCTGTGGAAAAAGCACGTTGGCTAAAGTAATTGCTGAAAAGTTTAATTATATATACGTAGACACGGGAGCGATGTACCGAGCGGTAGCCTTGTATTTTATGCAAAACGGCATTTTACAAAATGGCATCATAGATTTAACAAAAGTAGCTACGGCCCTTAACCAAATTGAGGTATCGTTCTGCTACAATAGCAAAACCAATAAATCGGAAACTCTATTAAACAGCCAAAATGTAGAAAATGAAATCAGAGGAATGCAGGTTTCCGAAAACGTAAGCAAGGTTAGTCAACTAAAAGAAGTGAGAAGCAAATTAGTTTCTCTTCAACAAAAGCTTGGCAAAGAAAAAGGCGTAGTAATGGACGGTCGAGATATTGGTACTGTAGTGTTTCCCGATGCCGAATTAAAAATATTTTTAACCGCATTACCCGAAATACGTATTAAACGGAGGTATAACGAACTCCAATCTAAAGGAATAAAGGTTAGCTTAGAAGAGGTTAGCAAAAACATAAACGAACGCGATTTTAATGATCAGCACCGTACAGAAAACCCTCTGAAAAAAGCACCAGATGCGATAGAGATAGATAACTCTAACCTAAGCCTGGAAGAACAAAACAAAATGGTTTTAAATTTAGTACAAGAAAAAATATCGGAATAATCATTTTATCATGCATTAAAAAAATGCCTACATCAATTTTTCTGTACTGCTTCCAAAAAGGCTTCTATAGCCAACCGGTAAGAATTTAACCCAAAACCCACAATTACCCCTCTACACTTAGGGGCAAGCAATGATTGATGACGATAAGCCTCTCTGGCATATACATTAGAAATATGCACCTCTATAACTGGACAATCAACAGAGGCTATAGCATCGGCAATAGAAACCGAAGTATGCGTGTACCCTCCTGCGTTTAAAATAATACCATTGAACGTAAAACCCACCTCGTGTATTTTGTTGATTATTTCACCCTCTACATTGCTCTGAAAATAGGTTAATTCTAATTTAGGATAAACGCGTTTCAACTCTTCAAAATAACTATCGAAAGTAACCCTACCGTATACTTCGGGTTCTCGTTTACCCAATAAATTAAGGTTGGGACCGTTTATAAATTGCAGTTTCATTGTGCCCACAAAGGTATACATTTGCAACAAATGATTTGGCAGAGCTATATAAAAGGATTTCGAACCTACTTAAGCCTCGAAAAATCGCTTTCTGCTAACAGCATTGAAGCTTATACCACCGACATTTTAAAACTCGAAAGATTTTGTAAAATAAAGTACCCTTCCCTTAGAATAGAAGATATTCACTATAAACATCTACAAGAATTTATTCAATGGATATACGAATTTAATCTCGAAGCTTCTTCTCAGGCAAGAATCATTTCCGGTATCAAGTCGTTTTTCCATTATCTGCTTATAGAAGATATAATAAAAATAAACCCCACCGAACTACTCGAAACCCCCAAAATTACCCGAAAATTACCCGATGTATTAAGCATTGAAGAAATAGAAGCCCTATTAAACGCCATAGATATGAGTACTTTGGAGGGAGAGCGAAACAAAGCCATGATTGAAACTCTTTATGGATGCGGACTTCGTGTTTCGGAACTGATAAATCTTAAAATTTCCGAACTCCTTTTTAACGAAGGGTTTATTAGAGTTATAGGGAAAGGAAACAAGCAACGAATAGTGCCTATTGGCTCGGTGGCTACCAAACAAATAACTCAATACATAAAAAACATCAGGCCTGCCACCAAACCCAAACCAAGTTTTGAAGACATTGTTTTTCTTAACCGCAGAGGAAGACAGCTAACCAGAGTAATGGTTTTTACCATCATAAAAAAACTGGCTCAAAAAGCCGGAATAAAAAAAAGAATTTCACCCCATACACTCCGGCACTCCTTTGCCACACACCTTATAAATGGCGGAGCCGATTTGCGTGCCGTACAGGAAATGTTAGGTCATGAATCTATAACTACTACCGAAATCTATACCCATTTAGACAACGAGTACCTCCGCGAAGCAATTATTTCTTTTCACCCCAGATCATAAAATTTTATACCTTATATTTGTTGTGTAAATAGGCAAAATGTACAAACCCTTTCTATTGAGTGTGTTATTATTTTTTTATTCGTTTGCAAACGCTCAAGTGTTAGTATTGAATGAAAACGACACCCTGAACCTTTATTCTTTGGTGGAATATGCTTCTTATTTCGAGGACAAAACACATAAAATAGATTTTGATTCCCTAAAAAAAAACATTACAAGGTTTTCTGACCAATTTACACCCCTTATAAACAAAGGAAAAAATCCTAATCTAGATTTTACATCCTCCTCTTTTTGGCTAAAATTTTCGATTAAAAACAACAGCTCGTTAACACGCGAATTTTATCTCCAAGCAGCAAGACCTCTTACTGATAAAGCCAATCTATATACTATTTCCGACTCTAACCGTATTTCGGTTTATGAAAATGGAGACCAAATAACTTTTAAGGAAAGGCTAATAAAAAACCGAAAATTAGTTTTCCCTATTCTTCTGGCCCCTTTTCAACAAACAGATTATTTTATGCACTTAAAAAGTGATGGAGAATCACTGACAGTACCTCTCAATATTTGGCAAAAGGAAGCTTTTAGTCAAAACAATTATTTAGAAAATTTAATTCTAGGATTTTACTACGGAATCCTTTTTTTCGTTTTCGTTATTTATTTTTTCTTTTTTGTTGTGCTAAAAGATAGAACCTATTTATACTATATCAGTTTTATTTTTTCCTTATTCTTTTTGCAACTTTCTTTAGATGGCTTCGCTTTTCAATATATTTGGCCTAACAACACATGGATGGCTAGCCATTCTCTTGTTTTAACAGCTTCTTTTTCTTTTCTTTTCATTATGCTTTATACCCGCTCTTTTCTAAAAATAACTGAAAGAAAATTATCCTTAAATAAAATATACAAAATACTGATATTATTAGCTTTAATTGGAGTTATATCAACTTTTACTTCAGGATTATTGTATGCATTTACCTATCCCTATATAAATATTTTAAGTTTACTAGGCTTATTCTTTGTATTTTACGCCATTTACAGAGTACGAAAAAAAGGGTTTCATGTATGCCCTTATTTTATGTCAGCATTCATTTTTTCAATCATAGGAATTTCTTTATTTATTCTTGGTCAATTAAGCATTATACCTCAAAACCCATTTACAGAACACGGTCTAAAATTAGGTTCGGGAGTGGAGGTATTATTTCTCTCAATTTCTATGGCAAACAAATACCGAGAGTTGCAAAAAGAAAAAGAAATGGCCCAGAATGAAGCCTTAAAAAAACTGGAAGAAATGAATATACTAAAAGATGAATTAAACACAGAGTTGGAGCAAAAAGTAAAAGACAGAACAAAGGAACTAAACGAACAAAAAGAAATATTATCTGAAAAAAATGAAGAAATAGTAAGCAGCATTCGCTATGCTAAGCGTATACAAAACGCCATTTTGCCTCCCGATGATTTGGTAAACCAATCTTTTTCGAACAGTTTTATTCTTTATAAGCCTAAAGACATTGTAGCCGGAGATTTTTATTGGATTGAACCAAACCTTAATACCACGCTTTTTGCTGCTGCAGATTGTACAGGGCATGGAGTACCAGGAGCCATGGTAAGCGTAGTGTGCAATAACGCTCTAAACCGTTCTGTTAGAGAGTTTAATTTACACGAACCCGGAAAAATATTAGATAAAACCAGAGAAATTGTTGTAGAAGAATTTGCCAAAAGCAACGAGGACGTAAAAGACGGAATGGATATCTCATTGTGTAAACTAGAGAAGAAAAACTCCGGAAAATACAAACTAGAATGGGCCGGGGCCAATAACCCTTTATGGATTATATCAAATGCAAACCCTACACAACTACTAGAATTTAAACCCAACAAACAACCTATTGGTAAAGTAGAAACTCCCACTCACTTTACCACACAATCTATTGAATTAGAAAAAGAGGATCATATTTATCTATTTACAGATGGGTTTCAAGACCAATTTGGAGGCGAAAAAGGTAAAAAATTTAAAGCCTCTAAACTCAAAGAATTACTCTTAAGCATTCATGGTAAAAGCATGCCCGAACAAAAGGAAATTTTAAACGCTGCTTTCGAAAAATGGAGAGGAAACTTAGAACAAGTAGACGATGTGTGTATTATGGGTATAAAAGTATAAAGTGTAACCCCGTTTATACTGCCACAATTCCCCTATTTTAACTATTCATATTAAAAAAAATGTATTTTTGCAACCTCATAAAAACAAACCATGTCCAAAAAAAATTATAAAGAAGAAACCGAAAACATTATACTAGATGCAGAGGTAACATACAGCCGAGTAGAGCAATACTTTAACGAAAACAAAAAAAGTTTTAGCATTATAGCCGCAGCAATTATTGTGTTGGTTGGAGGTTATTTTGCATACAAAAACTTATACATTGCACCGATGGAAGTAGAAGCCCAAAGCAGAATGTTTATGGCCGAAAAAATGTTTGAGGCCGACTCTTTAGATAAAGCCCTTAACGGGTTTGCTGAATACGATGGTTTTCTTAAAATTATTGATAACTACGGAGGCACCAAATCCGCTAATTTAGCAAATTACTATGCCGGTTTGTGTTACCTTAACACGGGAGAATATCAAAAAGCCATAGACCACCTAAACAGTTTCAGCACCTCCGATTTAATGATTGGAGCAGTAGCTCTTGGAGCAACCGGAGATGCTTACATGGAATTAGGAAAAACCTCTGAAGCGGCTTCCTTCTACGAAAAAGCTGCTTATTACAACGAAAATAAATTCATTACTCCTATTTATTTAATGAAAGCAGCTGCCGTTTACGAAGTAGAAAACAAATTCAATAAGGCCGTTACACTTTACAAAGAAATTAAAGAGAATTATGAAAAGAGCAAGGAAGGGCAAGAAGTAGACCGCTACCTTGCCCGTGCCGAAGCTTATGTAAAATAAAATGGCTACTGCTCTTCATCCTCTCTCAAACTACAATGAATCAAGCATTCCGAATGCTTCCGCCTTTACTTTTGGTATTGCTATTTCCGAATGGAATAAACATATTACCAACCCTCTTTTTGAAGGAGCCTACCAAACCCTTTTAAAACACGGTGCAAAACCCGAAAATATACACAAAATAAATATCCCCGGCAGCTTTGAACTACCTCTTGCCGCCCAATGGATGTTTGAGTACAAAAACACCGATGCTGTTATTTGTCTTGGCAGCGTTATTCAAGGAGAAACCAAACATTTCGATTTTGTTTGCCAGGCCACTTCTCAAGGCATTAAAGATGTGGGTTTAAAATACAACCGCCCGGCTATTTTTGGCTTATTAACCGATAATACCGAGCAACAAGCCATAGACCGCTCCGGAGGCAAACTCGGCAATAAAGGAGTAGAATGTGCTATTGCAGCCATAAAAATGGCTTTTTTGCATAAACAGTTTAAAAAGTAAAATTCCCTTCTCAATTTCATACTTTTGTGTGTATGAAAAAAGTATTTCTATTCCTCCTGCTCATTAATATCTTTACCCTTTCAGCCCAAGAGGAAATTCGCACATTAAACTACCCCTCCGGAGAAAAACAATACGAGGGCAAAATAGTAAATGGAAAACAAGAAGGCACACACCTTTGGTGGCATCAAAACGGAAAACTGATGCTAGAAGCCAATTATGCCAACGGAGAGCCCAATGGCGTTTGGACCAGATACAACGAAAATGGAGACTTTGTTTCGCAAGAAACTTTTGTAAACGGCTTGCGTGAAGGTAAATATGTTTTTCTACAAGAAGTTTTCGACACCGAAGAAGAAGCCAAATTCGATTCTCTAGGAAATTTAGTATCTGAAACCAGTTACAGAAAATACGTTCATAATTATAAGAATAACCAAATGGTGGGGCCATTTCAAAGTTTTTATGCCAACGGATTTTTATGCGAAGAAGGCCAATACGAAAATGGTAAAGCCACCGGATTTTGGAAAAAATACGACCGGAAAAAATACCTTATAGAAATAGTAGAATGGAAAGAGGGCAGACCATTTTCCAAACGAACATTTACCTATTATAACAATGGAAAAAAAAGAAGTGAAACTTTTTTCATACTGTATCCAGAAGAAGTAGCCCACGGTACATGGTACGAATGGTATGAAAACGGGAAACTTAAATCTCAGAACAACTACCTAAACGGAAAAATAAACGGAGAATGGAGGGGCTGGCACGAAAACGGAAAAAGAAGTTTTAAGGCCACCTATAAAGACAATCAATTAGTAAAAGGTTCTTGGATTGAGTACAATCAGAAAGGCCGAAAAATAAAAACTAAAAACTAAAAATTTCTTGAATCAAGATATTACAAATGCCTGTGATGCTCTAAAATCGGGAGGAGTTATACTTTACCCTACCGATACTGTGTGGGGAATAGGGTGCGATGCCACAAACCCTTCTGCAATAAAAAAAATAAGCACCTTAAAAAAAAGACTGTCGGAAAAAAGTTTTGTTATTCTTGTAAACTCCGATGCTATGCTAAACCGCTACATAAAAGAAGTACCCGCCTTAGCATGGGATTTAATGGATATTACCACCTCTCCTCTTACTATTGTTTACGAACATCCCATAAACCTCCCGAAAGAAGCCCTTGCCAGTGACGGAACAGTGGCTATTCGACTAGTGAAAGACCCTTTCTGTTCTAAACTCATTTCTTCATTCGGAAAACCTATTGTTTCTACCTCAGCTAATTTTTCAGGTAAAAGCACTCCCAAGAGTTACTCAGAAATAAACTCAGAAATTTTTCCGTTTATGGATTACATTGTTCAGCACGCACAAGATCAATCTTCTTCCAACAAAGCGTCTTCTATTATTCGCCTTAAACAAAATGGAGAAGTAGAGGTTATAAGGAAATAAGTATTTTTACAGAAATTTTTTTGTTTTTGTTTGCCCATTTTGTAGATAACCCTATATTTAAAGCGGTTTCTGAAGCCTCGGAAACACTTAATATGCCGGCATATGCCATTGGAGGATTTGTACGAGATCAATTACTTGGACTAGAGTGTAAAGACATTGACATTGTAACTATTGGAAGTGGAATTGAGTTGGCACACGCTACAGCTTCCCTTTTAGGAAAACCGCAGGTTAGTTTCTTTAAAAATTTTGGTACTGCCATGTTTAAATACCACGATATTGATGTTGAATTTGTGGGTGCACGAAAAGAATCGTACCAACGCAACTCCAGAAAACCCTTGGTTGAAGAAGGTACTTTGGAAGATGACCAAAACCGAAGAGATTTTACTATTAACGCCATTGCCATCGATTTATCAAAAAAAAAATTTGGCAGCCTGTTAGACCCTTTTAACGGTATTACGGACCTGAAAAATAAATTAATCCGAACCCCTCTTAATCCGGATATTACTTACAGCGATGACCCCCTGCGAATGATGCGAGCAATACGCTTTGCCACCCAGCTAAAATTTACCATCGAAAAAAACTCACTTTCTGCCATTTCAACAAATGCACATAGAATAAAAATTGTTTCGCAAGAAAGAATCAGCGATGAGCTCAATAAAATAATACTCGCCCCCACCCCATCCATTGGGTTTAAACTCCTTTTCCACACCGGGCTTCTTTCTTTAATATTTCCTGAAATGAACGCCCTGCAAGGCATTGAAACCAAAAACGGCAAATCGCACAAAGATAATTTTTACCATACTCTCGAGGTGTTAGATGCTATTGCAAAAAACTCCAACAACTTATGGTTACGTTGGGCTGCCATTATGCACGATATAGCAAAACCTGTTACCAAACGCTTCGACTCACAGATTGGATGGACATTCCACGGACATGAAGACAAAGGTTCCCGAATGGTAAAAGGAATTTTTAGCAGGCTAAAATTACCTCTCGACCATAAAATGGAATACGTTCAAAAATTAGTTCGTTTACACCTTAGACCCATTGCCCTGGTGCAAGAAAAAGTTTCGGACTCGGCCATAAGACGTCTGCTCTTTGAGGCTGGTAACGATATTGACGACCTGATGTTACTCTGCAATGCCGACATAACCTCTAAAAATGAAGTGAAAGTAAAACGATACCTTAAAAATTTCGAACTCGTAAAACATAAGCTGAAAGAAGTAGAAGAAAAAGACCATCTAAGAAACTTTCAACCTCCCATTTCGGGCGAAGAAATAATGAAAATTTTTAATATTCGTCCGTGTAAAACCGTAGGTATATTAAAAAACGCCATTAAGGACGCTATTTTAGAAGGCGAAATAAAAAACACACATACCGATGCTTTTAATTACATGATTAGCAAAGCAAAAGAATTCGGGCTTCATCCAATTAAATAAACAATCTTTTTTTTAATTTTTAAAAAGTAAATTAGCAGCAAAAAGAAAACCCTTACATGAAAACTTACCGTTTCCGAGCCACCCTAGACGATGAAGAGGATATTTACCGAGAAGTTGAAGTAAAAGCCAACCAATCGCTCTTCGATTTACACTTGGGCATTCTGCAATCTTTTAACTTTGATACCACCGAGCCGGCATCGTTTTACAACAGCAACGATGCTTGGGAAAAAGGAAAAGAATTTGTAACCAATGTAAAAACCATACCCGAAGGCAAACTAAATATGAGCGATGCCAAAATCGGAAAAATCATTTACGACCCTCATCAAAAATTTTTATTCATCTACGATTATAATGTGAAATGGACTTTCTTTGTAGAACTCCTTAAAATTTATGAAGAAGACGGCAAAGCCACATATCCCCGCTGTGTTAAAGTAATTGGCGATGCACCAATTCAACACCCAAACCTTACCCCTATTCCCGATGAAGAAATAGAAGCTGATTTTGATGATTTATTCGGCAAAAAGAAAAAGAAAAACAAAGAAAACATTTCTGCCGATGAACTACTGATGGGTAATGCTATTGACGAACTTCTTTCCGAAAGCGAAGACATTGATAGTCTTGATTCTGAAAGCTTAGAAATAAGTATCTCTTCGATAGACGATGAAGAAGATTCTTCAGCAGAAAACGACACCGAAGAAGATGATGAGATGGGCTTTAACGAAGATGAATTAGATGGATTTGGCGACCCCGATGATTACAAAGATATTTAATGAACCCTGATAAATACCTTGTTGTAATTGCCGGCCCCACGGCAGTTGGAAAAACTTCTCTATCCATTTCGCTTGCAAAAAAATTGAACACCGTTATTCTTTCTGCCGATTCAAGGCAGTTCTATAAAGAAATACCCATTGGTACAGCACAGCCCTCTGCTGCTGAATTAAAAGAAGTTTCCCATTACTTTATTTCTTCGCACAGCATACACACCCCTATTAACGCCAGCCAATTCGAAAAAGAAGCCCTTACGTTGTTAGATTCACTTTTTAAACAACACCCTTTCGTTATACTCTGCGGAGGTTCTGGATTGTATATCGATGCTCTTTGTAATGGTTTCGATAAAGAAATGCCAGACGCCAACCTTAAGATTCGAGCCGAGTTAAATGACATTTACCAAAATCAGGGAATTACAGCCCTTCAGGAATTATTGCAGCAAAAAGACCCTGAATTTTATAGTACCGTAGATTTGCAAAACCCGAAGAGATTACTCAGAGCCCTTGAGGTATGCCTTGTTTCGGGAAAACCATACTCTATACTACGAAAAGGAATACCCAACACAAGACCTTTTAAAATTATTAAAATAGTAATTGCAGAAGAAACAGAAGAACTCTATAAAAAAATAAATGCCCGAACCGAAACAATGTTTCAAAACGGGCTGCTTGACGAAGCTCAAAAAGTTTTTGCACACAAAAACCATACTCCATTAAAAACCGTAGGTTACAACGAACTTTTTTTATATTTCGAAAATATTTTTTCTTTAGAAAAAGCCAAAGAAGAAATTAAAAAAAATACCAGAAGATACGCCCGCAGGCAACTTACCTGGTTTAGAAAAGATAAAAAATATACGTGGTTTAAACCTAATCAGGCTGATGAAATAGTACAGTTTATTCGGACACAAGGGCATGTTTAAATTTGTTAAATACTATTCGAACCTAAACCGTAATTTACTAAAGCTTATAGCGGCCGAATATTTTCTACAACTCATAAATACCTCTTTTATGCTTATAATGCTTATTTATATGCAAAAAGAAGGTTACCCCGACCATGAAAGTGCTGATTACGTTTCGTTTCGTTTCTTGGGCGTATTAATTTTATCCGTTCCACTTGGCCTTTACATTAAGGGTAAAAAACTGCACCCCTTCTTTAAAACAGCCGTTTATTTTGTTCCCGCATTAGCATGGATAATTGTTCAGGCTATTCACCAACACCAATCTACTCTGCTTTATATAAGCATGTTTTTATGGGGTATTTCCTTTACCCTGATTCAAATTCCTGTATTACCCTACATACTCCGAAACACTCATGCACAAGACAGAACCAGTGCCATTGCCCTAAGTTATGCTACTTTTAGCTTCGCCTCTATCAGCAGTGGGTTTATTATTTTTATTTTACGAAATATAAACCCCGTTCTTTTTACCGAAAAACTCTTACTAGAAATACTCATCATAATTAGCTTAGCAGCAATCTTTTTTATAAAAAGCATGGTGCCTATTGAAGAGCATTTTGAACAAGATAATGCCACACGATGGAATTTGCTTGATTTTGACTGGACTTCCATAATACAAGCTACGGTGCCCACCTTACTAATAGCAATAGGTGCAGGACTAACCATTCCCTTTATTGGAATTTTTTTTTACAATGTGCACCAGCTAGATTCACAAAACTTTTCGCTCATTGGTGCAATTGCTGCCATACTGGTAGCTTTTGCAGCCATACAGGTGCCTTATATTAAAAATAAGCTAGGATTTAAAACAGCCATTCCTCTTACCCAATCTTTAGCCATTTTGGCTCTTGTTTTAATGGCCTCTACCGAACTTTATAAAAACATGCACGCTGCCATTTATATTGCTGTGGCCTGCTACATTATACGCCAGCCATTAATGAACATGGCTGGCCCCATGACATCGGAAGTAGTAATGGGTTATGTTGGAAATAAAAACCGGGAAATAATGAGTGCTATTACGGCCGCCATCTGGAGTGGAAGTTGGTTTATTAGTTCCCGTATTTTTAAAGTACTACGCGAAAGTGGTTTCCCTTACTATCAGGTGTTTTTTATTACCGCTTGCCTCTATGCCATAGGAGTAATATTGTATTTTGCACTCGTTATAAAATACAATATCAAACTTAAACGCGGGGAAATAGAATAAATTAATTTGATTTAGAAATAATTTATTGAATCTTTTTGCTGCGTATTTTTTTAATCTCTCCTCTTTCCTTCTTCTTCTTTATTCGATTTTCTTTAGCTGCTATACTAGGCTTTGTAGGTTTACGCTTCTTTGGCTTTAATAAAGCATTTTCTACGAGCTCCAGAAAACGATTGATGAGTATTTTCTTATTGGTTAATTGTGAGCGAGTTTCTTCGCATTTCATAACCAAAACACCCTCAGATGTAATTCTATTAGAAAGTTTTTTTTCAATTCGTATTTTATCTTCTTCCGACAACAGCTCACTGTTTTTAATATCAAAAAACAACTCTACTTTAGTGGAAGTTTTATTTACATGCTGCCCACCTTTTCCTGCACTTCGAGATGTTTTGAAACGCAACTCCTCTTGTAGTGAAATTAATTTCATTACTATTGCTTCATCAGCTTTAGCGAATATTTTCCATTGTTAGCAAACACCGTAAGAAGGTAAATTCCGGCTGACTGAAGTTGATTGCTATAATTTACCGGAATAAGTTCTACTCCTCCTCTTGCCATTTTTTTACTGTACATAGCTATTGTTTTACCACTTACATCGGTTATTTTAATGGTAATATTTTGAGCATTGACAGAATAAAAACCCAACATGGTTTTATCGGTAAACGGATTGGGGCCAACAGAAAAAAGTTGATCTTTTGAGTAATCAGATAAGGATATTCCGGCCAAATAAAGAAAGGCTCTATAAAAGTTAGGGATTCCGTAACCGTAATCGGCATCAGGATTTGAGTACTTATGAGCACTGATTTTAATGGCTTCCATAATTTTAAAATTAGAAGAATCAGGAAAGGCCTGCCACAAACAGGCCGAAATACCTGCAATAAGCGGAGAAGAAAAAGAAGTACCACTTCCAAGAGATACGGCTCCAGTGGGAGAAAGAAGGGTGGTGCCATTTCCTTGCCCACAAACATCCGGTTTCACTCTGCCATCGTAAGAAGGGCCTCTAGAACTAAAAGCAGCAACTTCCCCGTTGGCATCAACCGCTCCAATGGCTAATACAGAGTGTCCATCGGCAGGAGCCCCAATATAATGCCAAGGATCTGAGCCGGAATTTCCGGCACTGTTTACCACTAATATCCCTTTAGATGCAGCCGTATTAGCTCCTTTGGTTATAACAGTGGTATTTCCGTCTAAATCTTGGTAAGTGTGGTCGTCCAAAGAATTATCGAAGGTGGTATATCCTAAGGAGGAATTAATCACATCGGCTCCTACACTATCGGCAAATTCGGCTCCTAACACCCAGTTAAATTCTTCGGCTAAGGATTCGGAGGCTGCATCTTCGGTGCGTATGAGCCAAAACGATGCCATAGGTGCAGAGCCTACTATTTGTCCCGGTAAATTGGCTGCCATTACCGAGAGTACATTGGTTCCGTGTTGATGGTCTTCAAAAACAGAGCCATCGTTGGCTACAAAATCTTTAACTCCCAGAATTCTGTTTTCGGAAAATAGGTGTGCTAAGCCGGGAACATTTTGTGTATTGTTAAAACCTGCATCGAGTATGGCTATAACCATTCCTTCTCCCCGATATCCCATGTCGTGCAGGGCATCGGCATTTATCATTTTTATTTGATTTTCGGAAAGACCATAATCAAAAGAGGTACTTAACTCGCCTTCAAGCAAGAATTTATTGGTTATCTTATTTTGGTTAATTGATGAATCAAATACTTTTTCTACTTTCTTTACAAATGGTAAAGTTTTAATAACCTCTATGTTAAATTGTATGGGAACCTTGATGAGTAAAGCATTTAACCATTTACTAGTTTGGTGTGTATTTATTCCGAATTGAGCTATTTGAATAAGATAAGAATCACTCACGGGTAAATCTGTCTCGGTAATTGGAATATGAAATCGTTTTCTTCTGTTTATGGCTCTTTGCGATAAAAATTCGTTGGGTTTATGAATTGAATATTGAGAGTAATTTTTATCGGTAAAGAAAACGGCATATTGCACCCATTCATCTTGTGCAAGAGAGTGTTTAGAAATAAGAAAGAGTACCAGATAAAAAAGACAGATTAGGGTTTTCATTCTTTTCCAAATTGGGTAATGGTATAGGTAACGTCAAATCCGCTTTTGATATTGCCATTTACTTCTGTTTTTAATGAAGTGATTTTTTTGTATATCAAGCCCACTCCACTTGCATATTTTTCTTCGATATAAAATTTCTCAATCAGGTTCTCTTCATCTTGCTGAATAACAGTGAGAGTGGTATCGAAAGTAAACGTGTTTAGTTCTATTTTTTTATTCACGTTTTTGTATTTATATTTTTGCTCTCCCATTGTATTATATGCATTTCCGTTCCATGTTTTATTTTCTGCTGGCGGAAAAATAAGTTTTATATATCGCTGATTGTCCTCTACTCTTTCTGCTGTGGTGGTCGTTAATTGGTGCATTGTGGCTTTATTTATTTCCCAATCGGTAGTATCATTTTTTTTAATAAAACGTACTACTCTTAACGTTTTTTTGTTTGCAGACTTCTCCAATTCAGCATCGATTACTTCTTTTATTAAAAAAGAGAAGGTATCTATTTTAACAGGTATGTAAAAATCATCATACACAATACTATCCACCTTGTAAGTTACGTATTTACCTGTTTCTGTTGGGAAATAATCGTATCCCATAGAGGGGATTTTTACGTCTTTTTTTCTGCAAGAGATAAAACACACTGTAAGTATTAAGATGAAATGAATATGTTTTTTTTTATTCATCTGCTAAATTGGAATTACATATAAAACCGCCTCCGAGTAAATCATTTTCTTCGTAAAATACAGCCGATTGACCCGGAGCAATTCCGCTCACTGGGGCGTGAAAATCAACTTTAATATTTCCAGATTCGAGAGAAGACAAGGTAGAAAATGTGCCGGCATCTTTGTAGCGTATTTTGGTAAGAGCCTCTATTTCGTGAGTGAGCGATTCGTATTTTATGAGATTGGGTTCCTTAACGAACATCACCTGTTTGTTTAATTCTTCTTTGGTACCCAGCACCACCTGGTTTGTTTCGGGGTGGATTCGAATAACGAAATAGGCTTCACCCAATGCTATTTCCAGTCCTTTGCGCTGCCCTACTGTGTAAAAGGGATATCCTCTGTGTTTACCGAGAAATTTCCCGGAAGCGTCTACAAAATCGCCCCCTGCTAATTTTTCTTGTAACCCTTCTACTTTGTGGTTAAGGAAAGAGCGGTAATCGTTATCGGGCACAAAGCAGATTTCATAGCTTTCGGCTTTTTGGGAGAGTTCTTCAAAACCTCTTTCTTTGGCCATTTGGCGTATTTCGTTCTTTTTAAATTTTCCGAGAGGCAACACTGTTCTTTTTAAATTTTGCTGAGAGAGCCCCCATAAAACATACGACTGGTCTTTCCACTCGTCTACCCCTTTTGAAATGATAAAGCGGTTGTTTTCTTCGCGCACTTGTGCATAATGCCCGGTGGCAATGAATTCGCAATCGAGCTGGTTCGCTCTTTTTATGAGTGCTTCCCATTTAATGTGGGTATTGCAAAGTACACAGGGGTTAGGGGTTCTTCCGGCTAAATATTCGTTAACGAAATTACTTACAATATATTTATCAAATTCTTCTCGTATATCTATGATTAAATGGTGAAAGCCCATATTTATGGCTAAAATACGTGCATCGTTAATATCGTCTAAACTACAACAACCCGAAGTTTTTTTGGTAGAACCGGACGATTGGTAATCCCATGTTTTCATGGTTACCCCAATTACTTCGTATCCTTGCTCGTGCAACAGCATAGCCGCTACAGAGCTATCAATTCCTCCACTCATGGCTACCATTATTTTTCCCTGTTTACTCATTTTATTTTCCAATAAGGTTTCCGTATTTTTTATAGAACTCATCAATAATATCCTGGTCGGTAATTTTTTCTATGGGTTCATCTAAGGGTACGATTTCATCACATCCCTTGCATTTTCCGTATTCGTACTCCATGGTTTTGTTTTGTTTCCCGTTTTTATACGTGTACCATGTACCATGTTTTACATCTTTAAGATAAGAGCCTTGCATGTACATATTTCCATTGGATTCATATAAAGAGCACAAACCTTCTAAACTTCCCATTTTATATCGTTTTTGTTCTTTTAGTTTTCCGTTTTCGTAGTATACTTTGGTTAATCCGTGTTCTAAATTATTTTCCCATTCTTGTTCTCGCAACACATTACCGTTTTGGTAGTAATCGGTAGAAGTTCCGTAGCGTTTTCCATTAATATATTTTTCCTGAGACATTTTATTTCCTTTGGGATAATAATGTACCCAAATGCTATCTCGCTGTTGTTTGTAGTATTTTCCTGCAGCAGCTACTTCTCCGGTTTCGTAGTAGAATGTGGCTCTTGATATGGCATTTGGAAAGTGGGTTACTTCAAGTAGTACGGCTCCCGATTTAAAATAGTAAATAAATTGGTTGATGGGTTTATCGTTTTTAAATTCTCCAATCCAATATACCTCACCCGTATCGTAGTGTTTTTTCCATTTGCCTTGCTTTAAACCTTTAGAATCTTTTTGATTCCACACCTCGCTGGTTTGAGCAAACCCTGAAGAAACAAAACTTAAAGCAATGATTAGAAATAAATGTTTCATAAACACAAATTTAAGAATTAATAGGGAGTTAAAACTCAAACATAATACCACATTTGAACTTTAATATAACGAAATGGAAAGGGGTTTTAGTGTGAGGCTATTTTGGGGAGGTAGAAAAGGTGTTAAAATCGTACAAGGAAGCATCGTATAAGTGGGAAGGATGAATATTTTTTAAGGCAGTAAATATAATTTCGCTTCTGTCGGGGTAGGTTTGCTCCCAGTCAGCCATCATTTTTTTAATTACTTTGCGTTGCATATTTTCTTGTGATCCGCATAAATTACAAGGTATTATTGGAAACTGTTTCCATTCTGCAAAAGAAATTATGTCTTTTTCTTTGCAAAAAACCAGCGGACGAATTACAATGTGTCTTTCATCATCGGTTTTATATTTGGCAGGCATGGTTTCTATTTTTCCGCTAAAAAAAAGATTGAGAAAAAAGGTTTCAAGCACATCATTTTTATGATGTCCGAGAGCTATTTTGGTTATTCCCAGTTCATCGGCCGTATCATAAAGCACTCCTCGTCTGAGTCTGGAACACAAACTGCACATGGTTTTTCCTTCGGATATTTTTTCGGTTACAATGGAATAAGTGTCTTTTTCGATGATTTTATAATTTACTCCAATAGAAGACAGATAATCCGGTAAGATATTTTTAGGAAAACCCGGTTGTTTTTGATCTAAGTTTACAGCAATAATTTCGAAATTATTTTTCAATACTTTTTGCATGTGGAGCAGCACATCAAGCATCGTATAGCTATCTTTACCACCAGATAGGCATACCATTACCCTATCGCCCGGTTCAATAAGATTAAATTCTTCTTGAGCCTTCCATACATTTTTGCGAATACGATTTTCTATTTTTTCTATGTGGTGGCTTTTATCTAAATTCATTCGGCAAAATTAGTATAAATGCTTTGTAACTAGAAAAATTGATAGGAGATGAATGAATTAAAGGAATATTTTGAAGCATAAAAAATACATTCTTTTCTGGTGGAGATACTGTTATGCCCGATATTAATTTCTGTGGTGCATATTTAGTCTTTTAGAATTTTAAAGAATAAGAAAGTGTCAAATCACAGTTCTATTTCTGACTTTAATCATGTAAACTATTGAGTATGAAATATACCTTTGAGAAAAATACTATTATGGATGCGTTACAAAGAATATATTATGCGATAGGGTTGTTGGCCTACTCGGTAGCAAAAGCCGATGGCGAAATTCAAAAAGAAGAAAAAGAAAGATTACAAAATATTTTACTCGAAGAGTTTAAAAACGGATATGCCGATACGGATATTTCGGAAATAATATTCGAAATACTTCGAAAAGACAAACAAAACTACGAAACAGCCTATAACTGGGCAATAAATGAACTAAAAGTGTGTAGCCATAAACTTACTCCGGAAATAAAATTGCACCTTTTAGCCGTGATGAACAAAGTGGCTAAAGCCTTTCCTCCCGTTACATACAACGAAGAAGTAGTAATGAATAAATTAGAAACCGATATACAAAAGTTATAAGAAACAACCGATACCTAGTTTTACTTAGATTGGCTTTGGTAATACAAAGGCATTGGTCTTGTGTGAGCCGACACTATTGTCGGCTCATTTTTATTTAAACTAATATATAATCTCTTTTAAAAACTTTATACATTTACACTCGTTTAACTATACACACTTATTAAGTTCATTTTGATAGCCCCTTTTGCCTGCAATATCTCAATTCAATGTTTCTTTCTGTTATTAAATAATATAACAAAACATATTCATCATAAAACTCTTTGGAATTTTATATTCATTATTCTATGTATTATTTCTTTCATTTGGCCCCAACTTTCTTTTTCGCAAACATTTTATTTTAAAAAATATTCTGTTACAGAGGGTTTATCACAATCGCAAGTAAATTGTATTTTCGAAGACAGCAGAGGCTTTTTATGGATAGGAACAGCCGGTGGAGGTTTATGTAAATATGATGGAAAGAAATTTGAAACTTTTGATGAAAAATCGGGCATATCGGGGCAAATCGTTACCTGCATTACCGAAGACAAAAAAGGGAATATATGGATAGGTTCTACCTGGGGAGGAGTATCAAAATTTGATGGTAAAAATTTTACTAATCTAACCGTTAAAAATGGCTTATTAAGTAATGCCATTAATTGCATTGCCACCGATAACGAAAATAATGTTTGGATAGGTACTAACAACGGACTGAGCATATACGATGGTAAAAGTTTTGAAAATAAAAACGAAGAAAACGGATTGCTTGATAATGACATTAGAGCGGTACATTGTGACTCTGAAGGTATCATTTGGATGGCAACTCCAAAAGGCTTGCACAGATATGATGGCAAGGGGTTTGCAAAATTAACCGAAGAAAATGGGTTACCCTTTACCAATATTAATTTGATAGCTGAAGATAAAACCAAAAATTTATGGCTCTACGTAAACAATACAGGCATTGTAATACTAAGAAGAAAAAAAACAAAACCCCTGCATTTAGAACCGGAACTTTATTATAAAAATGATTTGTTTAAAGATAAATTTATAACCAGCATTGCCTTCAACCAAGATAATATACCTTTTATAGTAACTAAAGATAACGGAGTTTTCAAAATCGATTCCACCTCTTACTCCATTTTTGACACAAAAAACGGCTTGCCCACCAATACCATTTACGCAATACATATTGACCGTACTAACAACATCTGGCTCGGCACGTTGGGTTACGGATTATTGAAACATACCCCATCGCCATTTACCAGCTATGCCAATTATAAAGGCATGGGCATTCCTTCTATTTTTGCCCTATTAAGCGACAAAAAAAACAACATCTGGTGCGGAAGCGGTGGCGAAGGCATTGTTGTTTATAATGGAGATAGCACAAAAAACATTTCTACTCATAACGGGTTACCCAACTCCAAAGTGCGAGTGCTTTACGAAGACAAAAAAGGAAACATTTGGATTGGTTCAGAGGGAGGATTAACAAAGTATGACGGAAAAAACTTTACCACCTTTACCAAAGAAAACGGATTGCCTTCTAACCATATTCGTGCTATCTGCGAAGATAAAAACGGAAAATTATGGATAGGAACCTACGGTGAGGGTATTGCCGTTTTTAATGGAGTAAATTTTAATCTGCTTGGAACTAAACACGGTTTATCTCATCTATTTATACATTACCTATTTTCCGATTCAAAGGGAAATATGTGGATTGGCACAGGAAACGGAATATTTAAATACGATGAAGAAGGGTTTACAAACTATTCTACACTCAATGGCCTTTGCAATAGCTATGTTGGAATGATTGCTGAAGACAGCTTTGGAAATATCTGGTTTAGTACCGACCGCTGTGTTATGAAATACGATGGAATAGATTTTAAATCTTTTACACAAAAAGACGGACTCAGTAATAATACCATTTACTTGTTGATATTCGATAATGAAAAAAACCTATGGGTAGGAACCAACAAAGGGGTAGATAAAATTTCGTTTTCCAGTTATGGTCAAATTACAGGTATCACTAATTTTTCATTCTCCGATGGATTTACCGGAATAGAATGTAATTCCAGAGCCACTTGCAAAGATGCTAATGGTAACTTATGGTTTGGCACAGTAGATGGCGTAATAAAATACAACCCAACACAGAATATACCAAACACTATTCCGCCTTTGGTTCATATTACCAATGTTCGCCTCTTTTTAAATGAAGTAGATTGGAATAAAACCCAAGGCAATACTACCGCTTGGTTTCATACACCTATTGAAGCTAGATTAGCTCATAATAAAAACCATCTTACCTTCGATTTTTGCGGAATAGATTTTACCCAGCCCGAAAAAATAAAATACTCATACATATTAGAAGGTTTCGACAACAAATGGTCTGCCCCCACCGATATACCTTTTGTAACCTATTCTAATTTATCTTATGGGAATTACACCTTTAAAGTAAGAGTGATTAATGCAAATAAAATTTACAGTGTTAATGAAGCAAAAATTTCATTCAAAATTTATGCTCCATTTTGGAAAACATGGTGGTTCTACACCCTTGCAGGCATTCTTATAATAATTACTGTTTACCGATACGAAAAATACCGAATAAAAAAAGAATCTGAATTTAAAGCGTATTTAGAAACACTAGTAAAAGAAAAAACACAGCAACTGGTAAAAGAAAAAGAAGAGAAAGAGATACTTCTAAAAGAAATTCACCACCGTGTAAAAAACAATTTGCAGGTTATAAACAGTCTTATCAGTATTCAATCAGGGTACACAAACGATCCCCGTGCCATAGAATTATTTGAGGAATGTAAAAACCGTATCAAATCGATGGCGTTAATTCACGAAAAATTGTATGAGTCAAAAGACCTTTCTAATATTAATGTGAAAGATTATATCAATAACCTTATTACCTACTTAATACGCACCTACCAACTTGAAAAGAATATTATTATAGAACTAAACCTGGAAGAAGAAAACTTTAACATTGACACCATTATACCACTAGGATTAATTATTAATGAAATTATTTCTAATACTCTAAAATATGCATTTACTGCCGAGAAAATCAATTGCATCATTACCATGCAAATTAAGAAAACACAGAATGAATTTTTCGAAATGGTTATAGGCGATAATGGAGTGGGAATGCCTCGAGATAAATTCGATAACAATCAATCTACCTTAGGGATTGAATTAATAAAAATTTTAACGGAACAACTATCCGGGAGTGTAAAATTTCTTGAAAGAGAGGGCACCTTTTATCAAATACTTTTTAAGGAAATAAAAAAATAATTTATCCTTTTTTCTTTAAAGCAGCTACGGCTTCTTCAATTCCACTCAATGTTAGCGGATACATTCGGTTATTAAACAATTTACTGATTAGCTCTATGCTAGGCGTTTCTTTCCATTCGTTCTGTGAAATAGGATTTAGCCATACACAATACGGAAAATGCTCTATGATTCGCTTTAACCAAACGCTTCCAGGTTCTGTGTTATAATGCTCTACACTTCCGTTGGCATATACAATTTCGAATGGAGACATAGAGGCATCTCCTATAAAAAACACCTTATAATCGGAATTGTATGTATTCAACACATCGTAAGTAGAGATTTTCTCTTCCCATCTGCGAATATTATTTTTCCAAACATTTTCGTAAAGGCAATTATGAAAATAAAAAAAGTCTATATGTTTAAATTCAAATTTGGCGGCAGAAAAAAGTTGCGAACATAATTCTATATGATCATCCATAGACCCTCCTATATCTAGAAACAACAACACTTTAACTGTATTTTTTTCGGCAGGAACCATTTCCAAATCTAACACACCACCGTTTTTAGAAGTTTTTGTAATAGTTTTTTCTAAATCGAGTTCTTCTTTTTTCCCTTCTCTGGAAAGCACTCGCAGCTTCCGCAATGCCATTTTTATATTGCGTGTTTCTAATTCTACATCGTCTCTTAAATTTTTAAATTCGCGTTTATCCCATACTTTTATTGCTCTGCGATGTCTACTACTCTCTTGTCCTATCCTAATTCCAGCCGGATTGTACCCGTAGGCTCCAAAGGGAGAGATGCCACCGGTTCCTATCCACTTGCCTCCTCCCTCATGGCGTTCTTTCTGTTCTTTCATCAGCTCTTTAAGTCTTTCTATAATTTCATCTAGATTTCCAAAAGCTTTAATCTTTTTCATCTCTTCTGGACTTAAAAATTTTTCGGAGTTTTTTCTTAACCAATCTTCGGGTATTTCAATAAATTCAGAGGTGTTAATTGTTTCAACTCCTTTAAAGTAGGCTGAAAAAAGTTGATCAAACAAATCTAAATGCTTTTCATTTTTTACTAGTATAGTTCGCGATAAAAAATAAAACGATTCTACGTTGTACTCTGCCAAATTTTTATCTAATGCATCCAGTAAAGTAAGATATTCTTGTAATGTAACAGGAATTTTATTGTTTTTAAGTAAAAGAAAAAAGTCTATAAACATTTTTAAACACGGTTAATGACTTCCGAGAATGGCTTTTTTATCGTGTTCGTTTTTTAGCAACGAGCCTAAAAAGGGAATTTCGCTTTTACCGGAAAGTACCTTATCTAACTCTGCACCGGTAATTTTTCCCACGGATAGCAATTTCAACCAGTCTATCAATTCACTGGTAGAAGGTTTCTTTTTTATATTCCGTTTTTCTCTTAAGGCATAAAAAATATCCATTGCTTTTTCTACCAGTTTATCTTCAATGTTATTGTAATGAACATTTACAATTTCTTTGAGTGTATCTCTGTTGGGAAATACGATATAATGGAAAAAGCACCTTCGCAAAAAGGCATCGGGTAATTCTTTTTCGTTGTTTGAAGTAATTATAATTATGGGGCGAATATGAGCTTTAATAGTTTCTCCTGTTTCATAACAATAGAATTCCATTTTGTCTAATTCCAAAAGTAAATCGTTTGGAAATTCTATATCTGCTTTATCAATCTCATCTATTAGTAAAATAACCTGCTCGCTAGACTCAAACGCTTCCCACAGTTTGCCTTTCTTAATGTAGTTTGCTATATCGTTTACCTTATCACTGCCCAACTGTGAATCGCGTAAACGAGAAACAGCATCGTATTCATATAATCCTTATTGTGCAGTAGTGGTTGATTTTACGTGCCATGTAATTATTTTTTTATTCAGTGCTTTAGCAATTTCAAAGGCAAGTAAAGTTTTTCCTGTACCCGGTTCGCCTTTTATAAGTAAGGGCTTTTGCAGAGAAATAGCCGCATTTACAGCAATTGATAAATCTTTTGATACAATATAATTTTCGGTACCTTGAAACAACATACTAATAATTTTTGACTAAATTAGGTAAAAATCTAAGCCCATTTTTGGGGGCAGGACTTGCAAAAAGATTTGCCTTTTTTTCTAAAGCGTTCGCAACATTCATCTTTCTTTTTCTTTTCCTTTTTCTTCTTCAGCTGAATAGCAATAGGCTGTTGCTCATTGCAACTCGTAATAAAGGAAGTATAGGGAATATTCATAAATAATGATAATGCACGAAAGTATGTGCTAGGAATAAATAAAAAAATGATTTTAGACAGAATTAATATTCTGAGTACACTTCGCTAAAAGCTTTCGAGAAACAGGTAATAATATTTCCGGCTGTCATGCTTTCTGTTTGGTATTCTTTTGCTGCATAATCTCCGGCTAATCCATGGATATACACCCCTAATAGGGCTGCTTGTTGCGGCATATATCCTCTGGCCATCAAGCCGGTTATAAGACCGGTTAACACATCTCCGCTTCCCCCCTTTGCCATACCCGCATTGCCTGTAGAATTAAAATATACATTTCCATTAGGTAAGGATACTGAAGTATAGGCCCCTTTTAATACTACAATTACTCTGTATTTTACCGAAAAATCTATTTGTTTTAGATGTCGCTCGTATGCCGAGTTCGATTTACCTGTTAATCTTTCAAACTCCTTAGGGTGTGGAGTGAGTATGGTATTTTCTGGCAAAAAAGAAATCCATGTTTTATTTTCCGACAGAATATTGATGGCATCGGCATCGAGCAGTAATGGCCCCTTATATTGCTGAATAATTAATTTCAGCATTTGTTGAGTTTCTGTATTATTACCAATTCCTGGCCCCACTCCTATTGCACTGTATTCATAAACTTGGGTCGGAATAGTTTCAATATATTCATTTCCGCTAGTTATGCACATAGCCTCCGGAACGGCACTTTGCAATATGATGTTTCCTGCTTCAGGAATAACAGAAGTTGTTAATGCCGCACCCGATGAAATACATGCTTTTGTGGCCAATATCCCTGCTCCTATTTTTCCTTTGCTACCTGCAATAATACAAGCGTGTCCGAAATTTCCTTTATGCTGAAAAAGGGTTCTGTTTAGCAAAAAGTTTTTAATAAGGTCTGGTACAATAAAATATTTGTTGGTTTCGGCTTTCTTGAAAAAATCGGGATGTAAAGCAATATCTAATACATAGCAACTGCCAATATATAAATGGTTCTCTGAAAAAAAGAAAGAATACTTTGGACACTGAAAGGTAAGAGTGATTGACGCACGAACGATTTCACCATCATTGTTTGAATTATCATCGGCAAACAAACCGGAGGGTACATCTACAGAAACTACTGTTGTTTTGTATGAGTTGATTTGAGTAATCAGTTGTGCCACCTCGCCCTTCACCGAACGATTTAATCCTGTGCCCAATAAAGCATCTATTAAAAGTTGGGGGATAGAATGCGGTGTATTAAAAGATTCCCAGTTTTCTGTTTCAATGTTTTCCTGATTAATTCTTTGTAGTTGAGACTCGAAATCTCTAGAGTTTTCGGGAGCTACCGTGCACAATACAATTTTAACGATATATCCTGCATTGTGCAGTAAGCGGGCTATTGCTAATCCATCTCCTCCGTTATTTCCATTTCCGGCAAATACTAGTATTTTATTTTCTTTTTTCGGAAAGCGAGTGATAATCCACCTAAAACAAGCGTTTGCAGCACGTTCCATCAAATCTAAAGAGGAAATAGGTTCGTGCTCTATGGTGTATTTATCTGCTTCACGTATTTGTTGGGCAGAGAGAATTTTCATTTCTGTTTATATTAAATCCAACCGGTTCCGCCCGAGGCCGCAAGCCCGCCTAAAATGGCAAAAATAAAGATTACGTATGCTATTATAAATAGCGTAATAATGGAACCCAGAACAATTCCTATGATGCCACAGATTCTGCCTGCATTTACATTACTAATGCTACCATTGGTGTATAAAGCCGGATTTAAACTATAGGTTTCTTTCGATTTATTGGCCATAATGAGAGCAGTAATTCCGAAGCCTAAACCTATTATTCCGCAAAAAACAATAGATAATATACCGAACACCAATATTAATGTGGCATTGGGCGCTTCGGCCAGTTGAATGGTTTGAGGCTGGGTTGGATGTGTGCTTTCGTGCTTTTCTTCAGTAAATTCCATGAGTAAAGATTTTATAGATATAATTAATGATAATTAATGAGCAGTTAAAGATAAACATAAATGTAAGAATCTTTGCCCCTTTCGAAAATTTAAACGTAAGATGAAGTGCTAAATAGAAAAACATGAGCAACATGGGAATAAGAGCCGGATAGAGTTGAATGCTTTCAGAGATATTGCCTTTTAGTAAGTATATAAATGCACGCTGCATACCGCACCCCGGACAGTCTATTCCAAAATATTGCTTATAAAAGCACGGCAATAAATGTTCGTCTAACCAGTGAGTAATCTTGTTCATTTAGGATAATTCATTTAGGATGGAATGATGAATTTCTATTACCTGTGGCAACAACATAGCACCCTCTTCATTGTGTATAATAAAATGGGCAAATGGCATTAATTTTTCTTCCGGAAACTGCTTGCTTATTCTTTGTAACACCTCTTGTTCCAGCACTCCATCTCGTTTCATTACTCTCTCTATTCTTTGTTTAAGAGGAGCGGTAACTACAATAATTTTGTCTGTATTCTTATAGGCTCCCGATTCAATTAATATGGCGGCCTCTTTTACGATATAGGGTGCATTGGGGTTTTTAATTTCAAATTCAATAAAAGCCTTGACTACAGCAGGATGTATAATTTGATTTAAAACTTGTAATTTACTTTCATCATTAAACACCATTTCGGAAAGTTTTTTTCGGTTAAGTGTGCCTTCGGGAGTATAGATATTATTTCCAAAATTTTGTTTTATTTGCTCTACCACTTGTAAATCGTTTACGGCAATTTCTTTAGCCTCCACATCGGCATAAAATACGGGGATCTGCAAAGCCTCGAATATCTTACACACCACGCTTTTTCCGCTTCCAATACCTCCGGTAACACCTACTTTTATCATTTTCTTTTTACTATAAACTCAACCTTTTCTGGTTTTGTGTGATTGATTATTACAAATTCAGGTTTCTTTTGAACTTTTACCAATAATCGGGATTTCTTTTTTTCCGAATAGTCTAAATAATCAACTGTTAATTCTATTTGAGATTCATCAATTGCGTCATACTTACTCAGAGGAACCAACAAGGATAATTCTATCCACTGAGGAAAAGTTTTTATTTGAATTGTATCGGGCAAATTTATAGCTTGCACCGGAACTCTTATTTTTTTTTCGGTAAGTTTCTCAATCGGTATAACAATTTCCACTTTGTTTGTTTCTAATTCCAAATGGCCGGATATGTTTTGTAAACCAATATTTACTGTTAATTTCTTTTCGGGATATTCAATATAAAAACTATCTGTATACAATGCATTTATTTTATCTAATTCCTTTTTAGGGCCATATAGTTTAATATGTGATGGGGTAATTTTTAAGGTATCGCTAAAACTAAATTGATCTTTAAAAACAGCATGAAATAGTGGTTTTACGGGCACTGTTTTACTGTATTTTTCGTTTAAATGCAAAAAAATAGTATCGGGGTTGAGGGTATTTATTTTTACGTTCGATGGTATTTCATTTTTAACTTGCTCTATTAAATCGCTTGCCGAGATTCGGTATATCTCCTCGCTTTTTTTATTGAATTTAACTTGCGAAAAGTCGATTGATAGTTTATTGTTTTTATTTAATAGTGTGATGGGCAACAGATTAAACCCCTTCCCTGAAATTTGTATTTTAACTTGGGGAGGTAATTCGTTTAATACCATTTTTCCTGCAGGTATTCCCGTGTATGTAACGGGAAAATGAACTAAAACAAAATATGTTTTTTCTAAAGCGTTTAGAAACCAAAAGAGTGAAGCTAAAAGCACGCTTATCAAGTACACATAAACATGCTTGTTAAAACGGAAAAGATACGATTTTTCAGACTTGTTTATTTGCACATCTGTTTTCACCACAAGAAGGGATTAGCTAATCCCCTTTTATTTCTTTTGCTCTAACTGGCCTGTATATTCGGGCGAAATAGCCGCCTTTTCAACCTTTAAACGCATACCACCCTCTACTTCTATTATAATGGTTGTTTCTTTTATTTCGGCTACTTTACCATGAATGCCTCCTATGGTTACGATTTTATCTCCTTTGTCTAAAGTTTCTCTAAACTTTTTGGCCTCTTTTGCTTTTTTCATTTGAGGGCGAATCATAAAAAAGTAGAACACAATAATAATTAGTCCAAACATAATGAGTGATTGCATGGCTCCGCCACCACCACCCTCTCCTTGGGGGGGTGCCATTAGTAGTATAGATAATAATTTCATACGATTTTGTTTTATTTATAAATAGTTATTTTTTTTCTGCGGGTAATAATATTTCTCCTTTAATAGCTATTACGGTTGTATTTGGCAATGTATTAGCCACTAAGGTTACCGTTTTATTTTGTTTTCCTTGTTTGCCGTTTGAATCAAATTCTACATCAATTTTCCCTGTTTCACCCGGTTTAATCGGTTCTTTTGGCCAGGTTGGTACGGTGCATCCGCAACTTCCCTGAGCCGATGAAATAAGCAAATCGGCATTTCCTGTGTTTTTGAATGTAAATGAGTGATTTACTTTTTCTCCCTGCACTATTTCTCCAAAATCGTACACCTCATTATCGAAAGTAATTACCGGCATGTGCTCCGGATCTACTTCTGAAGCCGTGTTTGGATTATTAATTAAATCAGACGAAATTTCGCTTTCTTTATTTTCGCATGAAGCGAAAAATAGAACTGTAATGAACGAAATAAGTGCAATTTTTTTCATGTTTTTTTATTTATCAATTAAACCTCTTCCTTGCTTATTTATTAATTTTTTCGATTTAAAATCGGCTACTAATTTATCCAAAATACCATTAATAAACACTTTACTGTTTGGCGAGCTATATAATTTTGAAATTTCTATATATTCGTTTAGGGTAACTTTAATTGGCACCGAGCTAAAATATAATAATTCGGTAATAGCCATTTTCATGAGTATAATATCAATTAACGCAATGCGTTCTATTTCCCAATTTTTTGTTTTATCGCTAATGTATACTTCGTTTTCAGTATTGTGTAAAATAGTTTTTCTAAATAAATTTTTTATAAAGGCTGTATCGTCTTCATCGTCTTTGTATATAGGCATCACATTTAACTGTTGAGTATCTATTTCGCATGCTTCAAATGTTTTTATACACAACATAAGAGCATAATCAATATCTTCTAAATTCCAATAGATACTTTTTTCCTGAAACTTGTCAAAAATCAATTCAAATTGTGGCAATAAAATTTTGTAGAGGTTTATTAAAATTTTTCTATCTTCTTCAAACGAATTATTTTCTGAGTTCATATAAACTTGATACTCATCACTCTGCCTGATTAAATTAAAAAATTTCCGAATTTCCTCATCGTACAACTGCCACGATATTTTTTTATTCTCAGCGAATGTTTTAAGTTGAGTATTATTTGCTATTGCTGAAATTAACCTGTTGTTTACAAACTTCAGATTAGGGTTTAAATCTTCTTCGGTAGGTAATATTTTCTGCTTGTAATCTTCTATTTTTTGACTGGCAACGCCAACAATATCTATGGGGAGTATAAGAAAATAAATGTATAATTCGTATACTCTGTTTAAACTCAAAAAAAGTTCGTTTTCGGCTTTTTGAATTTCTGTATTATCTGATTGAAAAAATGCATACAAAGCCTGTAATACCTTAATTCGCTGCAACCTTCTGCTCAACATGTTAAAAAGAACCTGATTTAAATTTAGTATGGTAATTTCACTTTCCCTATGGCTTCTATTCTACTTTCGGCCATTTGGTTTGCAGCTAAATAGGTAGGGATGTTTTCTGATTTTGATTTTTTTATAATATCCAAAGTTGTGTTGTAAATATTTGAAGCCATCTCCATGGATCTTTCTCTGCCATAACCTTCTACTTCAGAATTTACATTTATTAAGCCTCCTGCATTAATTAAAAAATCAGGGGCATATATGATTCCCTTATCCATTACCTTTACTCCGTGTACTTTTTCATCGGCAAGCTGGTTATTGGCTGCTCCGGCAATAATAGAACACTTTAATCGGGCTAATGTATTATCGTTTACGGTTGCCCCTAAGGCACAAGGAGCATAGATATCCATATCCACATCAAATACATCTTCTCCGGTTATAACAGTTGCTTTATACTTTTCGGCTACTTCTTTAACTCGCAATTCGTTAATGTCTGAAACCATTACCTTTGCATTTTCTTTTGCTAAATAATCAACCAGTACCTGCCCTACATGCCCAACTCCTTGCACCATTACCTTTTTACCTGTTAAACTGTCGCTTCCTGTTAGCTCTTTTGCAGCTGCCTTCATTCCCATATACACTCCAAATGCTGTAACAGGCGAAGGGTCTCCGCTTCCTCCTAATGAAATGGGCAAACCTGATACATAATCGGTTTCCATTTTAACATACTCCATGTCTTTGGTAGAAATTCCTACATCTTCGGCTGTAATGTATTTTCCGCCCAAACTTTCTACAAATTTTCCAAACCTTCTCATTAAGGCTTCCGACTTTTGAGTATATGAATCACCGATAATTACCGCTTTTCCGCCTCCAAGATTTAAGCCTGTAATGGCGGCTTTGTAGGTCATTCCTCTTGATAAACGCAGAACATCGTTTAAAGCTTCCATTTCGTTGTTGTATTTCCACATACGCGTGCCACCCAAGGCTGGCCCTAGTACCGTATTGTGAACGGCTATAATGGCTTTTAGTCCCGTAGCATTATCTTGACAAAACAATACTTGTTCGTGGTCTAACGTACTCATCTGTGCTATTACAGGGTTTTCAGATAATAAAGAGGTTTTGTTTTCGCTTGCTTTCAACATAGGTTTAATTTCTACAATTAAAAAAGATTAAATGGATAATAGCTAATTTCGCAGTGCTACTAACAGGGGCAAAAGTAGAAATATTTTTCCATTCAATTGTTTTTATGAAATCGCTTTCGTACTTAAATAAATACCTTTTTAAATATAAATATCATTTATTGTTAGGAACCTTTTTTGTTGTTATTTCTAATATTTTCGCTATTTATCCCGCCCAATACATCCGCGAAGCATTTGATTTTTCGGGTGAGTCTATTAAACAATATAATCTGATTGCAAACGAAACCGACAAATTATTAAAAAAAGAGGCTATTATTAAAGCGGCCATCTGGTATGGTTTTTTGGTGTTACTAATGTCGTTATTAAAAGGTGTGTTCACTTTTTTTACCCGGCAAAGCATTATTGTGATGTCTAGACTTATTGAATATGACTTGAAAAATGAAGTTTTTAATCATTATCAAAATCTGAACACCTCTTTTTACCGAAGAAATAATACGGGCGATATAATGAACCGTATTTCGGAAGATGTGAGCAGAGTTAGAATGTATTTAGGTCCGGGCATTATGTACACCTTAAATTTGGTTACTCTGTTTATTTTAGTTATAGCCACTATGATAAATATCAATGCCAAACTAACTTTTTACGTTTTAGCTCCTCTTCCTATTTTAGCCATTCTTATTTACTATGTAAGCAATGCTATAAATAAAAAAAGTGAGCAGGTGCAAAAACAACTTTCCTATTTATCTACACTATCGCAAGAAACATTTTCGGGGATACGTATTATAAAGGCCTTTGTGAAGGAAAAACAAACCGCCCATTCTTTTCAAAAAGAAAATTTAGGATATAAAACGCTTACGCTTGGTTTAGTAAAAATAAACGCCCTCTTTCATCCATTAATGATCTTGTTAATTGGATTAAGCACTATACTTACTATATACATTGGAGGCAAAGAGGCTATTGCCGGCAACATCAGCTATGGAAATATTGCAGAATTTGTAATTTATGTAAATATGCTTATTTGGCCGGTAACTTCATTAGGCTGGGTTACTTCCTTAATTCAACGTGCGGCCGCCTCTCAAGAAAGAATTAACGAATTTTTAAAAGAAAAACCTGATATAACCAATGTTTCCAACGAAGAAAGAGTTATTAAAGGAAAAATAGAATTTAAAAATGTAAGTTTTATTTATCCCGATTCAAACATTGAGGTACTTAAAAACATATCGTTTGCCATTGAACAAGGTCAAAAAATTGCTATTGTAGGAAGAACAGGTTCTGGAAAATCTACCATTGCTCAACTCATTTTACGACTATACGATGTTACAACGGGAGAAATTTTAATTGATGGAATTAATATAAAAGAGCATAATCTTAATAATATAAGAAGTTCCATTGGATTTGTTCCTCAGGAAGTTTTTTTATTTTCGGATACCATAAAAAATAATATTGCATTTGGATACAGCAAAAACTTGCCTGGAGAAGATAAAATTATTAAAGCTGCTAAAGACGCAGCTATTTATGATAATATAATGAGCTTTCCAAAAGGAATGGAAACCCTGTTAGGCGAAAGGGGTATTACTTTATCGGGTGGGCAAAAACAAAGGGTTTCTATTTCCAGAGCTATCATACATAAACCGCAAATTTTACTGTTTGACGATTGCCTTTCGGCCGTTGATACAGAAACAGAAGAGGAAATTCTAAAAAATTTGGAACATGAAATGCAACACAAAACAACACTCATTATAAGTCATCGTATTTCTGGAGTTAAAAATGCTGATACCATCTTAGTACTCCACAACGGCAGTATTGCCGAAAAAGGAAATCATGAAGAACTGATGGCCATTAATGGTATATATGCAGGAATGTACAAAAAACAATTGCTCGAAAGTATAAATAAATGATTTCAAAGCATTTTGCTTATTCGAGATAAACTACTTTTCATATTTCTTTTCTTATTTTTTCCATAAATAGCGTTTTTTTTTCGTTCAATTGCATTTATTTCGGCACGAATAATTATATTTGACATAGTATTGATTATTATTAAAACATAAAAAGATGGAAGAAAACGGATTTAACAGACCTGAAAAGGAAAGAAAAGGAGACGAAGTGTACTCCAAGGTAGTACGTGCGGGAAAACGCACCTATTTTTTTGACGTAAAAGCTACTAAAGGAAATGATTTTTACTTAACTATTACGGAAAGCAAGAAAAGATTCAATCAGGAAAACGGAAAATTCTTTTATGAAAAGCACAAGATATTCCTATACAAGGAAGATTTTGAAAAATTTTCGGAGGGATTAAATGAAACCGTTGAAAAAATTGACGAGTTGCTTCAACAAAGCGGAACAGCAATAGAAAATCTTTCCTCAGAAAAAGGAGGAAACGGATTTTCTGATGTAGACTTTGATGACTTGGGAAAATAAAATTCAAAAAAAAGAGTAATAAAAAAGACAGCCCAGTAGCTGTCTTTTTTACTGCAAAAATATTCTTCTTTTAAGATTTAACAGAATCTACGATTGCTTTGAATGCTTCCGGATTATTTAGAGCTAAATCGGCCAACACCTTACGGTTGATGTTTATTCCCTTTTTGTTTACTGCACCCATAAACTCAGAGTATGACATACCATGCTCTCTAACCGCAGCATTGATACGCTGTATCCAAATACCTCTGTATAACCGTTTCTTTTGTTTACGGCCTGAATAGGCGAAATTAAGGCCTCTCTCTACGGCATTTTTGGCTACCGTAAGTACATTTTTTCTTCTACCAAAGTACCCTTTGGCTTGTTTTAAGATTTTCTTTCTTCGAGCTTTCGAAGCAACTGCATTTTTTGAACGTGGCATTTTTTTTTACGTTTTTTGGTAGTAAGCGTTTCCTTTGTCAGGAACTCTTTTGGGGCTTATTACCGGGGTTAATAAATAATTTTAATTTTTACGTTAACCAATGTATTTAATTTAGATACAAAGAAGAAATTTAATATTATTCTCATCTCCTTTGTGAACCAAACCGCTATTGGTTAACGCCCTTTTACGCTTTTTAGACTTCTTTGTAAGAATGTGACTTTTAAAAGCGTGTTTTCTTTTAATCTTCCCGGTGCCGGTTATACTAAACCTTTTTTTTGCACTCGAGTTGGCTTTCATTTTAGGCATTGTGTGTAGTTTATGGTTGTTTACTATTATATGTTTTACTTTTTCTTCTTCGGAGCCAACATCATTATCATTCGTTTTCCTTCAAGCTTTGGCATACTTTCTACCACTGCAATCTCATCTAATTCTTTGGCTAATCTGGCAAGCACTTCCCTTCCTTGTTCGCTAAACATGATACTTCTACCTTTAAAAAAAACATACGCCTTAATTTTTGCGTTTTCTTCTATAAAATTAATGGCGTGTTTCAGCTTAAACGCAAAATCATGGTCATCGGTATTTGGTCCAAAACGTAATTCTTTTATAACCGTTTTAACCGTTTTTGCTTTAATTTCCTTTTGTTTCTTTTTTTGATCGTATAAAAACTTTTTATAATCTATTATTTTACAAACCGGAGGAGTAGCTGACGGAGAAATTTCTACCAAATCCATTTCCATATCTTCGGCCATTTTTATGGCTTCTGCAACGGGGTAAACGGCCGACACAATTCCTTCGCCCACCACACGCACTTCCTTTGCTGTAATTCTGTGGTTAATACGATGTAACTCTTCGCTTTTACGTTGAAAACTTCTCCGCTGAAAATCGTTTTTCTGTATTATAGTTAAGCCTCCTTAATTTTAATTTATATTTTCTTTTATTTCTTCTTTAATCATTGCAGCAAACTCTTCAACTGTAAGAACCCCAATATCCCCTATTCCGTGTTTTCGAACTGCCAACGTATTGGTTTCTGCCTCTTTTTCGCCCACAATAAGCATGTAGGGTACTTTTTTTAGTTCTGCATCACGAATTTTTTTGCCTATCTTTTCGTTCCTATTGTCAACGAGGCCGCGAATATCGTAATTATTTAGCAAATTTAAAAGTTCTTGGGCTTTTTCATTAAATTTTTCGCTAATCGGTAATAAAATGGCTTGTTCGTTGCTTAGCCAGATGGGGAAATTACCCCCACAATGCTCTATAAGCACGGCCACAAATCTTTCCAACGAACCAAATGGCGCACGGTGTATCATTACCGGACGGTGTTTTTGATTATCGCTTCCTGTATATTCCAAATTAAACCGTTCAGGTAAGTTATAATCTACTTGTATGGTGCCTAATTGCCATTTTCTACCTAATGCATCTTTTACCATAAAATCGAGTTTCGGGCCATAAAATGCCGCTTCACCATATTCTACCACCGTTTTTAATCTTTTTTCCTTAGCTGCATTAATGATGGCTTGTTCGGCCTTTTCCCAATTCTCGTCTGTTCCTATGTATTTTTCTCTATTTTCTTTGTCGCGTAAAGATATTTGAGCAGTATAGTCGTTAAATCCGAGAGCCGAAAATACATACAACACAAGATCTATCACTTTTTTAAATTCTTCTTCTACTTGGTCGTTTCGGCAAAAAATATGGGCATCGTCTTGAGTAAACCCCCTCACCCTAGTAAGGCCATGAAGCTCTCCGCTTTGTTCGTATCGATAAACGGTTCCAAACTCGGCCAATCGAAGCGGTAAATCTTTGTATGATTTGGGAGAAGAATTAAAAATTTCGCAATGATGTGGACAATTCATTGGCTTAAGTAAAAATTCTTCATTTTCGTCTGGTGTATGTATAGGCTGAAACGAGTCGGCTCCATACTTTTCGTAGTGCCCGGAAGTTACATAAAGTTCTTTACTGCCAATGTGTGGTGTAACTACCGAAACATAACCGGCTTTTTTTTGTGCATTTCGCATAAAATTTTCGAGTCGCTCTCTTAAGGCGGCTCCTTTGGGTAGCCAAAGAGGTAGGCCCTGACCTACTTTTTGCGAAAAGGTAAATAATTCCAGTTCTTTTCCTAATTTTCTGTGGTCTCTTTTTTTAGCTTCATCTAAAAGCAAAAGGTATTCTTCCAACATTTTTTGTTTTGGAAAGGAAATACCGTAAACCCTTGTTAATTGCTTGTTTTTTTCATTTCCCCTCCAGTAAGCACCTGCTACGTTTGTAATTTTTACTGCTTTTACAAAACCTGTATTAGGGAGATGACCTCCTCGGCACAAATCAGTAAAGTTAGAGTGGTCGCAAAAAGTTATTTCGCCATCGGTAAGGTTTTCTATCAGTTCTATTTTAAATTCGTTTTGTTGTTCTTTATAGAGGTTTAGAGCATCGGATTTAGAAACCGATTTTATTTTAAACTCGGTTTTTTGACGAGCAAATTCTAAAAACTTTTCCTCTATTTTCTTAAAATCAGATTCGGAAATAGTTTTTTCGCCTAAATCTACATCGTAATAAAATCCATTTTCTATGGCCGGTCCTATGGTAAGCTTTATGCCCGGATAAAAAAACTCTAATGTTTGTGCAAGTATATGAGCCGAAGAGTGCCAAAACACTTGTTTTCCTTCTTCGCTTTCCCATGTATAGAGGTGAATAGAAGCATCACTGTTAATAGGTGTAACTGTTTCTACAGTTTTACCATTTACTTTTGCAGTTATTACTTCGCGTGCTAGGCCTTCGCTTACACTTTTGGCTATTTCAAAAGGAGTAACTCCTTTGGGGTACTCCCTTACCTTGCCATCGGGAAATGTAATTTTAATTTGTTCCATAAATAAAAAAGCCGTCCGTTTACAAACGGACGGCAAAGATAACAGAAATATGCTTTTTTAAATTTTATATCCCAAAAGGAAAATAATGCAACCTCTAGAATCTACATTTTGACTTTTAGGTATTTCAAAGTTTACGTACATTTTACGAGATTTTTGGGGTTCCCAAACATATATCTTTTTATTTCCTTTCAATTCTTCTTTGTTTGTGTATAATAATTTTCTTTTTTTAGCCGTAGAGGGTTTATCATAAATACTGATTACTACATTTTCAGGTACCGCGGTGTTAAAAATAAAACGGTATTTTTCACCAATAAAAAGAGGCACTTCAATTTCTTTGAGTTGTTCTTTTTCCTTGTAGGCAAATCGGGTAATTTTTGATGAATCGTACTTAAAATCGTTATCCAACAATCCTTTGGCTTGATTTTTCATTCCGGTAGCATCACAATCTCCATCGGACTGTAGAGAAACCCTACCGGCAGTAGCTGTAACAAATACGACTAACGCAAGTGTAAAAAGTTTAATAGTATTCATATTCGGTTAAGGTTTTAGTTTATAATCTTTTTTCTAATGGCTTCTATTTCTTTGCCAAAACTTTGCAGTTCTTCTTTTGAAAAAGTGTAAACCACTTCTTCTTCTACTTCACTTTCATTCTCTTCCTCATTTTCGGTTTCTTCTTTTAAAAACTTGGCAAAGTGTTTTTGCAAACTTTCCAAATCCGTTATTATTTCTGCTGCCTCATCGGCATTATTTTTACGAAGCAGTTTCAACAGATTATCTAATATAATGGCTTGTTCTGCTATTCTGCCGAGTAATTTTTCATTACTGGATTTTTCAATTACTTTAGAGCCTATGTACATACTTTCCACCCAAGCTCCGGCAAAGATGATGCTACCATTGTTTCCTACCCCATTTTCTTCTAAGTAATTATCCATGCTTAGCTGCATATCGGAAATAATGGTGGCTAAAGAATCTTCGTTACCGATATTTTTCTCGAATCGGGTTAACACATTTACCGTTTGGAAAATATTTGACATCCAAAGTTTTTCAGACATCTGCCCCAAGTTTTTAAGATAATAAATAGCCTCCTGACTTTGTTTGTTTAACACACAATATGCTAAATCTGCTGTGTATACGCCAAAATTTAGTTTTTGGTTATACTTAGAAACATAATTATTAATATTTTCGGGCTTATTGGTTAATCCGGCCTGATAAGGCAAGCCTGCTTGCTTAAAAATAAAAGCAATTTGTAAAGGAGAGGGTAGTGTATAAGATATATCGTCTTCTACCACCACTAAGGAAGAGTCTATTTTTTCTGTTATTTCGAGTTGTTCGGTGTCTGTTTCGTTTCCGCAGGAACATAAAAACAGAGAGAGGATACTAAAAAACAGTAAATACGGAGTTCGTTTTTTCATTGTGATTTAATTTTACATTTTTTAAAGGCTCAATATTAAGGATTTATTTGTTTTGCATATTTATTAAAAGAATTTTAATTATCCAATATTTCAAGTGCTTTTTCTATCATTGAATCTTTTCCGTTAAGAAAATCAATGGTATCCATGTATTGTAAAATATGAGGAGGGATGCCGAATTCAACATTTTCACCCTCTGGCGAAAGGGTTTGTGTACGTGAAAATCGGTAGGTCCATCCATTGGGCAATTCTCTGAAATAGGGAACTCCTCCCCCTCCTCCTGTGGTGTCGCCTAAATGAATAACATGAGGTAATTGGTGCATCATAAGGGTAAAATCGTTCGAGGCACTAAAAGAAGATCGGTTGGTAAGCAGTGCTACCGGCTTTAACCAAGGATTTTCTGAGGCTTCGATGTAATAAGGAAAGGCTTCGGTAAAATCGGAGTGTTTAGGGCCATTTTTCCACTTCCAAAAGGCATATACTCTTTTTACATTGTTAAAATGAGAAGCTACTATTTCTGCATTATAGGGGTCGCCTCCCGGGTTATTTCTGATGTCAATTATAATTCCTTTTGCATTTGAAAAATAGGTCAGCAAACCTTCGATATATCCAAATCCGGAAGCATCAAAATCAGATATTCTGATGTAACCAATATTCCCCAACCATATATACTCGTATGCTCCACCCTTTGTATACATTTGCTGATTGTTAAAATAGTTTCTTTCCAATAAATCATAATTAAAGTTTGGGGGGGCTTTCAAATAATACTCGGAAAAACGAGTATAATCGAATGATGCCGATAAATTAACATGTCCATCTTTTAAATGAAAAAGCAACTGATTTAAGACATGAAAAAAATCTCTGTTTTTCATTTCGTTGTGAACCAAAGGGCGGTAAACACTATAAAGTGAATCCCAGTTTATTTTTTTATACTCAAAGAAAGAATAATTTTTATCAAAATCGTTCCATAAAATTTCGAAGTTGCTGATGTGTGTATTTTCCTTATCGGGTTTAATAAATAATTTTTCGCAACCCGAAAGGGTAAATATTATTATACCCAATAACCATAAGCTGAAATGTATATTTTTTATATTAACCATTTCTCTTATAAAAAAGTTATTAATGAAAATCCGAATACGCTTTTTCCCTTCTTTACCGGTTGAGGTAGTTGATAGGAATAATAATCGAAATCGTAATACAATGCTATTTTATTATGTGCTTTTATTTCTTTCTCTAAGGTAAATCGGCTGGAAAATCTGAAAAACTGATTGAAAGAAGAGAAATTTCCACTGTTTAAAAATCGTTTAATTTTTTTATTTTGGTAATACGCATTCTGTTCAAAAAAATCATCGGGTGGAGAGTAGGCATAATTAGGAGTAACCATAAAATTTAACAAGGGCACATGGGCTTGGTATGCTATATTTAGTTCTTTCCCGAACAATGCTATTGTTTTCTGCAACCTTCCGGCTATATTCAGGGAAGAAACGAACTCGCCATAAATAAAAAGTGAGGTGTGTTCTCTCACATCGAGAGTATGGTTTAGGGTTACTCCTGCAAAATAGTTGATGTTTTTTTTATTGGTTAAAATTCTTTTAAGCAATAAATAACTCAGGTATCCTCGCTGATTGATAAGATAATTTCCGGTAAGTGTTTTATAGTGTTCGGATGTTAATTTCGCACGCGTATATTCTATTTCTACCAGATGAATGTATTTTTTTCCATTTGACGAAAAACTTACTCTAGGAGAAAGAGATAACCCTGAATAACGGAGGGGCGACATTAACTCGTCTCTTAATACACTACTTCCGGAAGAAAAAGAAAAGAAAAAATAATTACCAAAACTTGCGGTATCTTGTGCCTGTACAACATTAAGGCACAAAATAAAAAACAATGTAATACTCCCTAATCGAAGCATCAGGTTTGAATTACTCCAACATTAAATTTTTTATCTATAGGCGAATGGTTGGCCATTTCAATACCCATTGAAATCCATTTTCGTGTATCCATAGGGTCTATAATAGCGTCTACCCATAAGCGAGCAGCTGCGTAGTATGGCAACATTTGTTCGTTGTAACGGTCGGTAATGGTTTTTAACATTTGCTCTTGATCTTCTTTGCTTACCTCTTTTCCTTTGGCTTTTTGTGTGGCCACTTCAATTTGTAAAAGAGTTTTGGCAGCTTGTTCTCCCCCCATTACCGCCAGGCGGGCTGTAGGCCAAGCTACAATAAGGCGTGGGTCGTAGGCCTTACCGCACATGGCATAATTTCCGGCTCCGTATGAATTTCCTGTAATAATTGTAAATTTAGGCACCACTGAGTTTGCCTGTGCATTTACCATTTTTGCTCCATCTTTTATAATGCCTCCGTGTTCGGAACGTGAACCTACCATAAATCCGGTTACGTCTTGCAAAAAGACAAGGGGTATTTTTTTTTGATTGCAGTTCATAATAAACTGGGCTGCTTTATCGGCCGAATCGGAATAAATGACACCTCCGAATTGCATTTCGCCCTTTTTGCTTTTTACTATTGCCCGTTGATTGGCCACAATACCAACCGCCCACCCATCTATACGTGCATAGCAACACACTATGGTTTTCCCGTAGAGTTCCTTGTATTCTTCAAATTCAGAATCATCTACCAAACGCTTTATTATTTCTCTTACTTCATAAGGTTTATCTCGTGTTTTGGGTATAATAGAATAAATTTCCTTGGGGTTTAATTTCGGAATTTTAGGATCGGAACGGTTAAATCCTGCTTTTTGAAAATCTCCGTATTTATCTACGATAAATTTTATTTTATCTAAGCAGGCATTATCGTCTTTGCATTTATAGTCGGTAACTCCTGATATTTCGCAGTGCGTAGTGGCCCCTCCCAATGTTTCGTTGTCAATATCTTCGCCCACTGCTGCTTTTACCAAATAAGAGCCTGCCAAAAAGATAGTGCCCGTTTTTTCTACAATCATAGCTTCATCGCTCATAATGGGCAAATAGGCTCCACCTGCCACACAACTACCCATAATGGCTGCAATTTGCGGAATCCCCAAAGAGGACATCACTGCGTTGTTTCTGAAAATTCTTCCAAAATGTTCTTTATCAGGAAACACTTCATCTTGCAATGGAAGAAACACCCCGGCACTGTCTACCAAATAAATAATGGGTAGTTTATTTTCAATGGCAATTTCTTGTGCCCTAAGATTCTTCTTTGCTGTAATTGGAAACCAGGCTCCGGCTTTCACCGTGGAATCGTTAGCTACCACCAAACATTGCCTTTTTTTAATATACCCCAGCATAACCACCACTCCTCCTGATGGGCAGCCCCCTTGTTCCTTAAACATATTATATCCGGCAAATGCTCCGATTTCAATGTTGGGTAAATCGCTATCAAGCAAGTAAGCAACCCGCTCCCGGGCAGTTAATTTACCTTGCTCGTGCTGTTTATCTATTTTGCTTTTGCCGCCTCCTTCGTATATTTTGTCGAGCCTTTGCTTTAAATCCGAAAGCAACATTCGGATATTATCCTCGTTGGTATTAGCTTCTAGTTCTTGCACCGTTACTTTTGCCATTTCAATTATTTATATATTAGTGGTATTGCGAAATTACGAATAAAGAAGTTTACATGTTTTATTTCTTCTTCATGTCATTCTTACATCATTTGCCCCCTAAGTTGTTTACTGCTTTTTTATTTTTCGCTTAAATTAGCCACTTATTATGTTAGCTTCTTCAGCCATAAGTATTTTTTATATTTTCGTTTTTGTTGTTCTTATAAAAAAGGGGGCTTTTTTTAAATTAAAAGGGGTACCCATATTTTTTCCAATTGCCACCTTTTTACTGAAGATTTTAGCCGGAATAATACTTACTCTTATTTATACCCACTACTACCCAACACGTAATACGGCTGATATTTTTAAATATTTTGACGATAGTAAGGTTATGTATGATGCCGCCTTTACAAATTTTACTGATTTTATTAAAATGCTTTCCGGAATTGGTAACGATCATACTTACTTCAATGAGCATTATTATAATAAAATGAACTGGTGGTACAGGCAATCGGCCGGCAACTTGTATAACGACAGCCATATTATTATTCGATTTAATACTCTGGTGCGTTTTTTTTCCTTTGGTCAATTTAATGTGCATACAATTTTTATGTGTTTTTTATCTTTTGCCGGATGCACAGCTCTGTACAAAGCTTTTTCTGTTTTCATTCAGAATAAGGAAAAACAATTATTTATCTGTGTTTTTCTACTTCCTTCGGTATGGTTTTGGTCATCGGGAGTTCTTAAAGAAGGCATTGTATTTTTTGCTATCGGATTTTTGCTTTACTCTTTCTTTAGTCTTGTTGTACTAAAAAAATACAAAGCCTTTCATTTTATTGTTTTTCTTTCCGGAGCCCTGCTCTTATTTTATTTAAAATTTTATCTTTTTGCTTCGATATTACCTGCTCTAATTGCTTTTTCTATTCATAGCAACAAGGTGTTCTGGAAATACTTACTCGTTTTTCTTTTTTATATTGCCTTTATACTTTTTGTTTCTCGTATCCATTCTCCTTTTTCGCCCATTACCTTATTAAGTGAGAAACAACAAGCTTTTTTAGAACTCGCAGAAAAAGAAAATGCAGGAAGCGTGGTGAAAGTTTATAAATTAGAAAACTCCTACATGAACCTAATTAAAAATATTCCTTATGCTATTAAAAATTTGTTTTTACATCCTTTTGTATTTACCTGCAAAATTGGCTTAGAACTTCCTGCAGCCATAGAAAACAGCATATTTCAGATAGGCTTACTCTTCTCTTTTTTCTTTAGAAATAAATTAACGAAAGTCGAAAATAATTTCGTGTGGCTTTGTCTCTCATTTTCGGTGTTCCTTTTTATGCTCATTGGCACTACCACCCCTGTATTGGGTGCTATTGTGCGTTATAAAACCCCCGCATTACCTTTTCTTTTTGCGGTGTTGCTTCTACTTTCTAATCATTCTAAACTTTATAATCAATTTAATTTATATAAATATTTTTATGAAAAACTGGAAACTTTTTTTAATCGCTTCTCTGTTTATTAGTGCCTGCAACAACTTAGAAGAAGCCGATTTAATTGTACATAATGCCTCCATTTATACACTGAATGAAACATTGCCTAAAGCAGCAGCTATGGCAATAAAAGATGGAAAGATTGTAGCCATAGGACCCGAAAATGAGATTTTAAACAAATACACTGCTCCTCACAAAATAGATGCCCGCAAAATGCCCGTTTATCCGGGTTTTATAGATGCCCACTGCCATTTTTTAGGATATGGATTATTTCTCAATGTGCTGGATTTAAAAAGCGCACATTCTTTTAATGAAGTAATTGATAAAGTTCTTCTGTATTCAAAAAACAACCTATCGGAATGGATTATTGGAAGAGGATGGGATCAAAACGATTGGGATGAAAAAAAATTTCCGAATAAAAACTCTCTCGATTCGCTTTTCCCTAACACTCCTGTTTATCTTAAAAGAGTAGATGGGCATGCCGCACTTTTAAATTCTAAAGCGTTAGAATTAGCCGGTATTACAACCCAAACAAAAATAGAAGGAGGAGAAATTTTTATTGAAAACGGAAACCTTACAGGAATCATTACCGATAACGCCATGAATTTGGTGGAAAAAGTTTTACCTAAAAAATCGATAGAAGAAAAAAGAAAGGCTTTCCTTCTGGCACAAGAAAATTGTTTTGCTGTAGGTCTTACCACCGTAAGCGATGCCGGCTTAGATTTAGAAGATATTATGCTGATAAAAAAAATGCACGAATCCGGAGAACTTAAAATGAGAATTTATGCTATGTTAAACCCGAGTGAAGAGAATGAACAGTTGGCACTAAAAGGTATTATTAAAACCAGCCACTTATCGGTTCGCTCATTTAAATTGTATGCCGATGGTTCATTAGGTTCTAGAGGTGCTCTTTTAAAACAACCTTATTCCGATATGCCAACCCATAGGGGGGTACTCGTTGATTCATTGGAAAAATTAAATCACTTTGCAGCCCTTTGCTCTCGCTTAAACTTTCAATTAAATACGCATTCTATTGGCGATAGTGCCAATGCTCTTATGCTTTCTATCTACGCAAAATATCTAAAAAGCACAAACGATTTAAGGTGGAGAATAGAGCATGCTCAGGTAGTAGATAAAAAGGATTTTTCTTTTTTTTCCGAATATACCATTATTCCCTCCGCACAACCCACACATGCCACATCGGATATGTACTGGGCCAATCAACGGCTTGGCACACACCGAGAGCCTCAAGCGTATGCCTATAATGAGCTAATGCAACTAAATGGCCTCATTGCTCTTGGCACCGATTTTCCGGTAGAAGAAATCAATCCGCTTTATACTTTTTATGCGGCTGTTTTTAGAAAAGATCATAAAGGTTTCCCCGAAAACGGATATCAGCCGAACAATGCACTGAGCAGAGAGAATGCCCTAAAAGGAATGACTATTTGGGCTGCTATTGCCAACTTTGAAGAAAATGAAAAAGGCAGTTTGGAAACAGGAAAAAATGCAGATTTTGTAGTTTTAGATAGAGATATTTTAACAGTAAAAGAAAATCTTTTATTAAACACCCGCGTAGTTTACACTTTTGTGAATGGGGAAAAAGTATATGGCAAATAGTTGTATTTATTCCTTCGATTGATAGGTTTTTAAAAATTCGTGAATGGCTTCGTAAACTAAGTTTATTTCATTGGTATTAATGCAATAGGGTGGCATAAAATACAACACATTTCCTAAGGGACGTAAAACAATTCCTTTTTGCAAAAAGAAGGAATACATCTCACCTCTTATACTACTAAAATATCCCTGCTCGGCATCTAACTCTAAAGCGAGAATAGTGCCTAATGAACGAGATTTTTTTACCTTATTGTATGCCAAAAAAAGAGAAGCCGCCTCCTGCTGCCTTTCACAAATAGATACAATTTGTTCTTTTGTTTCTTGCTTTTCCAACAAATCTAAACTGGCACAAGCAGCTGCACAAGCTAAGGGGTTACCTGTAAAAGAATGTCCGTGATAAAATGTTTTTTCGATAGAACTTCCTAAAAACTCATTATAAATAGCATCGGTACATGTGGTAAGCCCAAGAGGCATAACCCCTCCGGTAAGAGCTTTCGATAAAGCCATTAAATCGGGTTTTACCGTAGTGTACTCTGAAGCAAACATTCTGCCGGTACGGTAAAACCCCGTCATTACCTCATCGGCAATGAGTAAAATGTTCTTACTCTTTGCTAATTCGAGCACATTATTTAAAGCAAGAGGATTTTGTATACGCATACCGCCTGCACCTTGAATCATGGGTTCGTAAAGCAAGGCAATTACTTTTTCATTCTTAATAATATTTTTCAATTCGTTTATTGATTCCGTTTCTAAACCGTATTCCGGAGCAGAAATTGTTTTTACATCGAATACAAAATCAGAAAAAGCCTCGTTAAAAATATTTTTCTGACTGAGCGACATGGCTCCGAAGGTATCGCCATGATAGGCATTTTTAAAAACGATTAGGGTATTTCTTTCTTCTTTTTTATTTTTAAAATACTGTATAGCCATTTTAACCGCTACTTCTACCGCAGTAGAACCATTATCGGAAAAAAATACTTTTTGTTGCCAAGGCATTTTCAATATCAATCGTTCGGCTAATTCGGTAGCTACAGGGGTTGTAAATCCGGAAAACAATACGTGTTCTAACTCCAAAAACTGTTGATACATTTTTTCTGCCATATAAGGGTGGGAGTGCCCATGAATATTAACCCACCAAGAAGAAACCGCATCTACATATTTTTTTCCATCTTCGGCAAATAACCAAACTCCACACCCCTTTACTATGGGTATTTGTACAGCCTCTTTCATTTGGGTAAACGGATGCCATATATACTTTTTATCTTTTTCGGAAACACTCATAACGTACTAAATTTTACGGCTTCTTTTGCAATCCACTCTCGGGTAATTTGTTGAGTTTTTTCAATTCTTCCCAGCATTTTTAAACCGGTATATTTTAAAATAAATTGTTCCGAAACAGTGTTTTCTTCTCCATTAAAAATAATTCCCAATACAGGTATTTTATGATGAAATAAGGTATTAATGGTTAGCAAAGTATGGTTAATACTGCCTAAATAATTTTTAGAAACTACAATGGTTTCCGCATTTAGTTTAGAAATTAAATCTATTATCAGAAATTCATCGTTAAGAGGTACCATCAATCCTCCTGCTCCTTCTATGAGTAATATTTTATTAGAAGAGGGAGGAGGAATCATCTCTGCTTTCTGTATTATTTTATTTTCTAAAGATGCCGCATAATGAGGAGAAACAGGGTTTTCCAGCAAATAGTTTTCCGGCCAAACATTGGAAATTTTATTGGTAAGTAGTTTTTTTACTGTTTCCGAATCGGTTTCGGGTAGCTTGCCTGCTTGTACCGGTTTCCAGTAATCTGCCCTCCATGCTTGGGCTAAAACAGCCGAAACAATGGTTTTACCTACATCGGTTCCTATGCCGGTTATAAATATTTTACGCATGGACAACTATTTCTGATAGAGTTAATTCATTATTCAGAATGTTTGCTAGCTCCAATATTTCATTTTCAGTATTAAATACATGAATACAAATCCTAATACGTTCAGAGCCTTTGGGTACCGTAGGGCTTAGAATTTCTTTTACCAGAAAGCCTTGTTCTCTTATTCGTTTTGCTATTTGTTTTGTTTTTTCGATGTGGCCTATAATCAGTGCCTGAATAGGACTGGTAGAAGGAATAATTTTTTCAGATATGTTTTGGGTAAGCGATTTAAAATAATGTATTTTTTGATGTAGTTCGTTTATTTTATTTTTGCTTGCCATCAGTTCTGAATAGGCTCTATCAATGGCTATTATTGATGTATGAGGTAAGGCGGTTGTATAAATAAAAGGACGAGAGAAATTAACCAGAAAACCTATCAGGTGTTGACTTCCTAAAACAGTTGCCCCGTGGCAACCTAAGGCTTTCCCAAAAGTAACTACTCTAGCAAAAACCTTTTGTTCAATCCCTAATTCCACCACCAAACCCTCTCCATTTTTTCCGTAAATACCTGTGGCATGAGCTTCATCAACTATTAATGAAGCCCTGAATTTTTCGCACAACTTTACTATTTCTAAGAGAGGAGCCACATCGCCATCCATGCTGTAAACCGATTCGGTTACTACGCTTATTTTTCCTTTAGCAACTTTTAGTTTTTTTTCTAACCCTTTTAGGTTGTTGTGGGCAAACGCAAAGGCATTAGCAAAAGAAAGCCTTATTCCATCTCGGATTGAGGCATGGCATAATTCATCATACACAATGGTATCGCCTCTCTGAGCAATTGCTTGCAACAAACCCACGTTAGCCATATAGCCTGTATTAAAAATAAGAGACGCTTCTGCTTTATGAAAACGGGCTATTTTTTTTTCCAATTCTTCGTACTCGAAAGTATTTCCTGTTATAAGTCGTGAACCGCCCCCCCCTATTGATTGCACTGGTGATTCGTGCTCGAAAGAATGAATGGATTTATTTCGGGTAAATCCCAAATAATCATTAGAAGCAAAATCAGTTAAAAGAGGATTAACGGAAAGGCTCCTATAGGTGTTTTGAAGCTTTCTTTCTTGAATAGCTGCTCGTATATATTCATCAAGAGTATTCAAAAAGGAAAATTATTTTATTTCGTTTTTCTGTTTGTTTGCTTTTTCTTTTGCAAGTATATTTTTTTCTATGAAATGCCCGGGTCGGCTCCATTTTATTTTATCCTGAGTTTCGGGCTTTATCTTGTAGTTTTCATTCACAGTAGGTTTCTCTCCATCAACAAAAGGTTCTTTTGATTTTAATCCTAAGATTTTAAAAAGTGTAGCATCGGTATTGGCATCGGCATTGGCGGTAGTAAGCAATTTTTCGCCCGAAAAGATAGAATTAGCTCCGGCAATAAAACACAATGCTTGTCCCTCAAGGCTCATTTCTTTTCGGCCGGCCGATAATCGTATTTGCGATTTTGGCATAATTATTCTTGCAGTGGCAATGGTGCGCACCATATCCCACACCAAAGCCATAGGGGCATCTTCTAATGGTGTACCTGGCACCGGAACCAAGGCATTAATGGGTACCGATTCAGGTTGTGGTGTTAAATTAGCTAGTGTGTATAACATTCCTACTCTATCTTCTTCAGATTCTCCCATTCCGATAATTCCACCGGAACAAACGGAAATACCTGCTTTACGGGCATTTTCTATGGTATTCAGCCTGTCATCATAGCTGCGGGTAGATATTACTTCTTTGTAGTGTTCTTCGGAAGTATCAATGTTGTGATTGTATGCATAGAGACCTGCATCTTTTAATCTCCTTGCCTGATTTTCGGTAATCATGCCAAGTGTGCAGCACACTTCCATTCCTAATTCGTTTACACTTCGAACCATTTCCAACACCCTGTCGAACTCTTCATTATCTTTTACATTTCTCCAGGCCGCACCCATGCACAAACGCGAAGAACCCGATGATTGGGCCTCTATGGCTGCCTTTTTTACCTCTTCTACATCGAGTAAGTCGTTTTTTTCGATATCGGTATGATAACGTGCTGCCTGAGAACAGTAGCCACAATCTTCGGAACAGCCTCCGGTTTTTATAGAAACCAAAGTACTAACCTGCACTTCCAACGGATTATGATTTTTTTGATGTATGGCAGATGCTTCCAGTAAAAGTTGCATAAGCGGGCGATTATATACTTCCTGAATGATTTCTTTTGTATAACTTATTTTTTTTTCAGTCATGCTGCATTCTTTTTTAGATTTACAAATATAGCGGTTTGACCTTTATGGTGAAGATTTTTTAAAACAAGTGGGTTTAATTTTAAATCTAAAATGGTTGGGTATTGTTATTTTGTTGTATCTTCATGCTTTAATTTTAAATGTATGAGTGCAACCGAACCAAATAATATTGAGCATAAAATAAAAGCTGTAGAAAGCAAAATAGATGCTTTGCAGAAAGAGCTCTATCTTATAAAAGAAGAGTTGAGAGGCAAAATGGCTGCAACAGAAAATACAACCGTTCCAGTTTATTCGAAAAAGCAAGATGAAAAGCCAATTCAACCGGTTCCTTTGCCTACCCCCACACCCCCTTCTGCCCCTAAACCGAAAAAACAAAACACCTTTCAGTTAGAGAATTTTATTGGTAAAAATTTGCTGAGTATTGTTGGAATTGCAGTAACTGTAATAGGCATAGGTATTGGTGTAAAATACGCCATCGATAATGAATTAATTAATCCTCTTACCCGTATTATATTGGGCTATATTGCCGGATTAGCAATTACCATAACGGCTTTAAAACTAAAGAACAAATACACCTACTTCAGTGCGGTTTTATTAAGCGGGGCTATGGCTTCATTCTATTTTATAACCTTTGCAGCTTATAGCTTTTACGATTTACTTCCTCAGTTGCTGGCTTTTATTTTAATGGTATTATTTACCGTTTTTACGGTGTTTGCTTCCATTAGGTACAATATTCAGATTATTGCCCATTTAGCGTTGGTAGGAGCATATGCGGTTCCGTTTTTGCTTAGCGATGGTTCCGGAAAAGTGCTTGTTCTTTTCAGTTATATGACCATTACCAACATAGGTATTTTGGTTTTAGCATTTTTGAGAAATTGGAGACTCCTTAATCTTACTTCTTCATTTTTAACATGGATTATTGTGTGCACATGGTACGTTGCCAGCTACAAGAGTGATATTCACCTATCCCTCCTCTCTGTTTTTGGCACCCTGTTTTTTCTTCTATTTTATACTGCCGTTTTGGCTTATAAAGTTAAGAGAGATGAAAAATTTTCGATTTGGGATACACTGGTCATTCTTATGAATTCATTTTTCTACTTCGGAATAATGGTGGCCGCCTTAAGTAGTAAATTTGACGGCCAATGGGATGGTGCCTTTTGTTTAGCCAATGCATTATTGCACTTTGGGGTAACAGCATATATTTTTAAGAAAAACTTGGCCGACAAAAAATTATTTTATCTCACAGCCGCAATGGTGCTTATGTTTTTAACCATTACATTCCCTGTTCAACTAAACGGGCCATGGGTAACTATTGCGTGGATGTGCGAAGCAGTGATTTTATTTTACATTGGTCGCTCACAAAAAGTATTTTACTATGAAATACTCTCTTACATTCTTGCCTTTACCGGATTAATTGGACTAGCCTATGATTGGATTACCTTTTACGACTCGTATCAGTATTACTCATACTACGGAAACGTGCTTGATGTTGAGAATGACACTCCCCATGCTTTTTTTAATATACAGTTTCTATCGTCACTTATTATTTGCGGAACGTGGTTCTTATTGTGGAAACTAAACCATCAAAATAAAACAGAAATAGCTGATAGAATAAAACCACTGCAAAATGTATTAAACTATATTTTTTCTTCGCTCTTTTTTCTTTTGTTTTATTATTCAATTTATTACGAAATTGATTTATACTGGAAACTCCAATTCATTCATTCTGCTTACGAAATAAACGGATATACCGAATACGATTACACTTACAGAAAAATAGGCGAAGCATGGATTTACACATTTACCGGATTTTATTTGCTGATTTCTGGCCTTATAAATGTTAGATTTTATAATCAGAAAATCAATGCCATTGTGCTATGGAGCCTGATGATGATTTATGCTCTCTCGTTTATTACCGATCATCTTTTTAACTTATCATCACTGCTCAGAGAATATTTAAATGCGGAATCTGCTCATTTTAGAAATATCTATTTGCTATTGGTTCGTTATATTTCTTTATTAGGAATATCAGGGTTATTGTTTGTAAAATATAAAAACAGAAGTATTGCTTTTCCAGAATTTTCAGAGAAGTATAAATATTATTTTTTGTTATTTACCCACTTTGTTGTTTTAACTCTTTTAAGCAGTGAATTAAAAACCATTATGAAACTTACTACCGGAACCTATCCTTTAACCATCAGCATTTTATGGGGCATTTACGCTCTGCTGCTGGTGGTATACGGTCTAAAACAAAACATAAAAGTAAACCGCATAGCCGGTTTTATACTGTTTTTTGCATCACTGTGTAAAATATTAATAAGCGATATTCAGGTTTCATCAACCATAGGTAAAACCATTGTGTTTATTTCCTTAGGAGTATTATTGCTCTTAACCTCATTCCTTTATCAGAAACTAAACAAGAAAATCAATAACGATGAAAATAAATAAGATTCTTATATTCTTAGCATTTATTGCACATTGCAGCCTCTTTGCACAACAAAATTTTAACTATTACCGGGAAGTAATTCCGGCCACAGAAGGTTGGAACGCCATAGAGTTGAACGATTCAATCGTTTCAACAATGTACAGCAATCTACATGGATTACGATTATTCCAAACAACCCCTACTGATACTGTTGAAACTCCTTTCCTTTTACAATTCGGAAACGAAAAGTGGATAGAAAATATGGTGTATTCCGAGATACTAAATAAAGGGTATACCTCGAACGGTTTCGAGTATTTAATAGACCAAAAAGAGAATAAGGTTACCAACTACCTTAACATTTTTTTACGCAATAAAAACTTTGACTACAAAGTAAAATTAGAAGGCAGCAACGACCTAAAAAACTGGCTTACCATTGGAGATGACTTTAGAATAGTAGATATTAAAATAGACCAAAATGAATTCCGCTCCAATGCTCTCTATTTCTCTCCCTGTAATTTCAGATATTTTAAAGTATTTCTTAAAGAAGCCAAAGAAATAGATTTATATAAAACCACTTTAAAAATAAAAGAAAAAAAAGAAGGAAAACATCAAATTTTAACGCTCACTCCAAACTCGCAATACAACAAAAAAAACAAAACAAGTACGCACTACATAGAGTTAAATATACCTACTGCCCTTTCGGCAATTGAACCCAAAATTAATTATACAGGCGACTACCTCCGAAATGCAAAATTGTACATCTTAAAAGATTCTGTAAGAACAAAAAACGGAAATAAAGCAAACTGGGAATTTGTTACAAGTATTCAATTATCCTCTCTTCACTCAAATTATATCCCGTTTTCTCCACTTATAACAAAATCGGTAAAATGGGTGGTAGAAGAATTGGATAACCCTCCGCTAAAAATAGAAAGCGTATTAATTAAAAAACCGAGTGTTGTTCTCGTATCACAACTTAGCACTAAAAATCAATACACTCTTTTTTATGGCAACCCAACTATTCACAAACCCAACTACGATATTGCCAATTTCTCTTCATCTATTCCAGATTCGCTTCAATTTGCAATCCTTAAAAATGAAAATATAGTGATTATTTCACGCAAAGATTCACTTATTACTAACAAACTTTGGCTGTGGATTGTTCTTGTAATATTGATATTAATTATGGGATATTTTACTTTAAAAATGATAAAAAAAGTGTAATGATGCGAACTCTGTTTTTACTTTGTGCTTGCTCTCTTTTTTTTACGTGTTACTCTCAAAACACCAGTAAAAAAGAAATAGACCACCATGTGTACGATTCATGGAATGCAATAAACAACCTTATTATTTCTCCATTGGGCAACTGGACCTCGTTCGAAGTAAACCCCAACAAAGGCGATGGAAATCTCTTTATTTATAATGCTACACTAAATCGTTACGACACTTTAAACAGAGGGTATTCCGCACAGTTTTCGCCCAACGCAGAATATATTATTTTTAAAATTAAAGCCCCCTTAGATACCATCCGAAAATTAAAAATAGACAAGAAAAAACAGGAAGATTTTCCTAAAGATACCTTAGGGATTTTTCTACTCGGAAAAAACCAACTCATAAAAAAGGAAAACATAAAAAGCTTTAAAGTGCCTGCCGATTCTTCCTCATGGTTTGTTTGGCAAAAAGAAAAAATAAAAGAAAAACCACTTAGCGTAGCCCCCAAACCTAAACCCGAAGAAAAAAGTACAGATAAAAAGAAAAAAGAAAAATGCTCCTGTAGAAAAAGCAAAAAAAATACACCTCCAGAACCTGTTAAAAACAACGCATCTACTCCAACCAAACCCAAAGGCAAGCCGAAAGAGGTTTCTGATATTTTCATTACAAACCCTGTTGCAGAAAAAACATTTACCTTTTCTCAAGTTTCGGAATACACCCTTTCCGATAACGGTAAAACGGTAGCCTACATTAAACTTACAACCGATACAACCGACTCCTGCCACGTATACTGGTTCAATACCGCTTCTGAAAAAAACACTCTTCTTTTTTCTGAAAAAGGAATAGCGAAAACCATTGCTACCGATAAATCCGGAAACCATGCAGCCTTTATATTTTCGGCCGATACAGGAAATGTGAAATACTTTAGTTTATACTATTCCGATTTAAAAAAGAATGAAATCAAAAAAGTAGCCGACTCCCTCTCTACCGAAATTCCGGAAAAATGGGGAATAAGTGAATTCGGCAAACTCAGTTTCTCCGAATCGGGAAACCGCCTGTTTTTTGAAACCTCGCCTTTATTGCCCAAAGAAAAAAAAGACACCCTACCCGATGACGAAAAAACAAAAGTAGATGTTTGGAACTGGCAAGACCAAGAATTACAAACTCAACAATTAAAAAAACTGGAAGAAGACCGAAAAAAAGGCTATAAAGCCTGTTTTCATATAAAAGAAAACAGAATCGTGCAACTAGAAAACCAAACCATGCGAAACGTATATATTTCCAATAAAGGAGAAGGGCTGTTTGGAATAGGATACGACAACAACCGTTATAAAAGAGAATACTCATGGAATGCCATTGGCCAACGCGATGCATATTTAGTAGATGTAAATACAGGGAAAGCCACAATGGCTTTAGAAAATAAATCTCCTATTATAGGTATTTCAAATGTTGGAAAGTATATCCTTTGGTTTAATACCCTCAATAACAACTGGCATGTAGTTAGAACCAATGATTTAAAAGACTCCTGTATTACCTGTGGTATAAAAACCTCATTTCATCGAGATGATATTGATGTTCCAACTCCGCCATTCCCCTACGGCATGGCCATATGGACAGAAAATGACAAAAATATTTTATTGTACGATAAATATGATATTTGGGTAGTAGACCCTTCCGGTAAAGAAAAACCGTATTCCTTAACACAACATGTGGGAGCCAAAAATAAAATATTCTTTCGCTTTCAGAAAACCAACACAAAGATGGACTGGATAAATCTTAACGATACCCTTGTTATTACAGGATTAAATGAACAAACAAAAGAGGCCTCTATTTTTCTAACCTCTATTGCAAAAAAAGATTTCTTTGAAAAAACATACGATTGCAAATGCAACATCAATACACTTGGTATAGTAAAAGCCGAACACAACAATACGGTTGCTATTAGACCTATGTCCTTTACTCAATACCCCGATATTATACTAACCAGTCTGAACGATTTTAATATTCAACAAAAAATTTCAAATGCCAACCCTCAACAAAAAGAGTATTTATGGGGAAGTGTAGAATTAATTAAATGGAAAAACTTTAAAAACAAGGAACAAACAGGACTTTTATACAAACCCGAAAACTTCGACCCCAATAAAAAATATCCCATGCTGGTTTATTTCTACGAAAAATTTTCCGATAACTTACACCAGTTTCACTCGCCCCGCCCCTCCCACTCTACCATTGGAATTAGTGAATACACTAGCAGCGGATACCTTGTTTTTGTCCCCGACATTAGCTACCAAATTGGTTATCCCGGAAAAAGTGCCTACGATGATATTGTAAGCGGCACGCAACACCTGATGGCTGACAATTTTGTAGATAAAAATAAAATTGGTTTACAAGGGCAAAGTTGGGGAGGCTACCAAACGGCCTATTTAATTACTCAAACAAACATATACAAAGCCGCCATGGCAGGTGCGCCTGTGAGTAATATGACTAGTGCCTACGGAGGAATACGATGGGAAAGTGGAAACAGCAGAATGACTCAGTACGAACACGGTCAAAGCCGGATAGGTAAAAATTTGTGGGAAGCCCGCGAATTATATATTCAAAATTCTCCACTGTTTTTTGCCGACAAAGTAAACACGCCCCTGCTGATAATGGCAAATGATAATGACGGAGCGGTTCCTTGGTACCAGGGAATAGAGTATTTTGTAGCTCTTCGCAGATTAAACAAACCCGTATGGATGCTAAATTATAACGGAGACGAACACAACCTTACAAAATACCCCAACAGAGTAGATTTAAGCATAAGAATGAAACAATTTTTCGATCACTACCTTATGGATAAACCGGCTCCCGAATGGATGACAAACGGTATACCCGCTTTGGAAAAAGGAAAAAATAACGGATTAAAAATACCACAAGAGAAGAAATAAGATTAAAAAAAATGAAGAACTATATTCTTTTATTCATTTTTCTGTGCGTTAAAAACTTCTTATTCTCTCAAAACCCTATTCTCGAAAAAGAATTAATTAATCTGTTCTCAGAAAAAGGATTCTCAAATGCCTCTGTTTCGTTTTCTATTATTGATGTAGAAACCAACACGCTAATTGCAAAATATAATGAAAACACAAGTCTGGTTCCGGCTTCGGTAATGAAAATACTTACCACAGCCGCTGCCACCGAAATATTAGGTCCAAAAAAAAGATTTGAAACCACCATTCAGTACGATGGAAAAATTGATAGCAACTGCGTACTACACGGAAATATTTATATTCGGGGAGGGGGCGACCCTTGCCTTGGTTCTCCATTTTTTGAGAAACACTATAAAAATTTTATTTCAAACTGGGCCGATTCTATTTACGCTTTCGGCATACACCACATTAACGGAAACATTATTGCCGATGCCTCTTTGTTTAGCTACGATGTACCCGCAACCTGGCCATGGGCCGATATTGGACAATATTACGGAGCCATTCCTTCGGGCTTAAGTATTTACGACAATACCTGTAAAATTGAATTTAACACAGGAGAACACAGAGATTCTACCCGTATTGCCTGCTTCTACCCATACCTACCAGAATTAGAAATTGACAATAAAGTAAAATCGGCTAACGTAAATAAAGATTTTGCCTACATTTTTGGAGCACCCTACGACAATGAAAGGAAAATTAAAGGGGCTATTCCAAAAAATCAGGAAGCGTTTATTGTAAAAGGAGCTATTCCTGACCCCTCTTATTTAGCCGCATTCGAACTGGAAATGGAATTAAGAAACAAAGAAATTAAAGTAAACGGCTCAGCCACTTCGCTAAGAAAGTTAAATGAAAAAGCGAATCTAAAAGACAGAAAAAATATAACCAAAACTTTTTCTCCAAGTCTCAGCGAAATAATAAATATTACCAATATGGTTAGCATGAATTTGTATGCCGAACATCTTTTATATTGGATTGGTATTGCCAAATACAAAAGCGGAGACCAAGGTTCCGGAGCCACAGCTCTTATAGAATACTGGAAAAGCAAAGGAATAAACACCGAAGGAATGTTTATTTATGACGGTAGTGGTTTATCTCGATTTAATGCAATAAGCAGCTTACAATTGGCCGAAACTTTAAAATATTTCAGGAATACCAAAGAATTTATGAGTTTTCAAAACTCTTTACCTGTTGCCGGAAAAAGTGGAACTCTTAAAAATATAGCTAAAGGAACAAGTGCCGCAGGAAAAATAATGGCCAAAAGCGGCACCATGGAAAGAATAAAAAGTTATGCCGGATACATTAAAACCAATACTAAAAAAGATTATGCCTTCGCCATTATTGTAAATAATTACACCTGCACGCACGATGAGGTAAAAAAAATATTAGAAAAATTCATGACTAAAATTTCTGAAAATTAAAATGGATTTTAAAAATTTAGAATTACACATTCTCTCTTTTTTGAAAGAGAATTTATCTGACAAACTGCTTTATCATAATCTACAACACTCTATTGATGTTGCTTATTTTACCGAATTTATTGGAAAAAAAGAAAACTGCACCTCATTAGAAATTACTCTTTTAAAAACGGCCGCCCTGCTTCACGATTCCGGATTTATTAAACAGTATTTTCATAACGAAAAATACGCCATAGAATTTGCCCGTCAATTATTACCCGATTTTGATTATCATACAAATGAAATCGAAATCATTTCTTCTATCATTGCCAGTACCGAGGTAAAAGTTACACCTACCACACATTTACAAAAAATTCTGAAAGATGCCGACTATTACAACTTCGGATTAAAACAATATACCACTTCAGCCATGGCATTAAGAGAAGAAATGGAGTTCTATGGTACTTCCTATTCCGCAGTAGAATGGAAAAATGTTCAGATAAAATTTTTAGAAAAACACCAATACTATACCCAAGCAGCAATAAGCGAATGGCTCGAAACCAAAAAAATTAACTTAGATAAGCTAAAAAGCAGTCTTTAATCTTTAGATTCTTCGTTTTTACACTGCTCTTCGGGCATTGCTCCGCAAAAAGAACAAGGCTCTCCTTCTTTATTTAAAAATGGACTTTGACTGGCACAGGTTCCTGCAAATTTTCCGTTCTTTTTCAACAGCACTTTTACGGCTATTCCTAAAAAGGCCAATGAAAGTAAAAGAATGGTTATAATAAATAGCTGCATAAAATTTAATAAAACACAAAGATAATTTTTTTTATTAATTAACCTTTATAACCTGCCCCTTCCCTTTTATTTCCTTATTTACTTTAGGTGGATTTCCAAAATAATAAATATTGCCAATGTAGCTGATAATAGCATCTAAATGTAATGTTGTATAAATCTTTGTATCTCCTGTTCCTTTAGAGTTTACAAAGCTGTAATCGGAAACAAGCTTAGAGGCATCTATAAAGCCATTTCCATTGCAGAATACTAAACAGTTTATTGTTTTACCCTCAGCAACAAAATCGCCCGGACCCGTATGGATATTTAAAAAACAAGAATCTGTTTTTAAAACTAAATAGCAAATACCACTGCCTCCTCTTTGGTTTATGGTAAATTTAGGAGCCGCAAGCGTATCGGTAAAATAAATATTTCCGGAACTCTGATATTCTATGGTATTTAAGGTTTTATAATGTAAATAAATTTTTATTGGTTGGGTATACTTTCTTACCCAATCGCACTTGTTTTGGTTTCTGATAAATAATTTATTTTCTTCTTGTTTTATGGTAATATGTGTTATTAGATTTTTCCCTCCCTCCACTTCTGCAAACTCAATAGTATCAGGCGTAAGAAATACATCTACATAATCTTTCACTTCTATGTAATCGAATGCCGATAAAGATATTTTCAGCTTAGTGATTTCTCCGGCAGGTTTAAAACAAGTTCTATCTTCCGGCTTTTTGCAATTCAGCAGAAATACACACACGCATGCAAGAATATATGTTCTCATTATTTTTTCCATAAATGATATCCTATACCAAATTCGGCAAAATCGGCTTTAAAGAAATGAGTTTTTAACACTACATTTAAGAAAATACGTTCGTTCAGTTGATAGCGTGTTATAAAGCGATGGTAGAAAATACCATCGTCTTTTAAACGAGAATAAATATAAGTTCCCATACCCAATGACATATTAATTTTTCCAAAATAAATCCGATAAAACAAGGCTACTCCTGGTTGCATGATTCCAACATCTGTAACAGATATTGTATCTCGTTGCAGCCGCTCTTTAATAGAAGTATTATAATATAAATCGCCTGTTAATGCTACTCCACTTTTGTATGTAAAACGGTATGCCGCATCTAAGGAATGAACAAAGGCGGGATATTTTTTTCCTCCGGCCGGTAAAATTTCTTTTACACCTCCTGCAACTATAGAAGATACATAGAATGTTGTTTTAAAATCGGCTAGAGTATCAGCGTTTTTTGGGGTATCAGTATTTCCGAATGAATACAAAAAACCGAGAGAGGCGGCAGGAAGATTGTATCCCAAATTGGGCTGAGCATACGATGCATTTGAAAAGTGTATAAATGAAAATGCGATTCTCGACTTAATTTTTTTACTAATATCTATTTCGGCCGAAGTAGTAAGGTTTACAATGGCATTAATAGCGGAACCCACAATAATATTTTTATGATTCTCCTGCCGGTGGAAATACTTAGTAAGATACCCTACCCCCCACCCTACTTTTTGTTTTATCCGAAATGATTTTCCGCTAAACAGAGGCAAATTAAAATACGGATACACTCCCAAAGCCCAGCCCGTTTGTTCTCGGTTCGCAAGGTCGGCTGTGTAAAAAGAAACGCCCCAAGTAGGAAAATTGTATCGGTAATGCCATTCTTGCTTGCCATTTGTTGGAAATTCTAAAAATAAATCAAATGATTTAACATGTCCTTTAATAAGGCTTTTCATTTCGGGATGATGAGGCATGATAAAACCATATTGTGCATTTCCGCCCGTTACAATTTGAGAACTTATTTTGGAAAAATAAAGTACAAATATTATTACGCAAACTGCTTTATATAACCACGTCCAATACATACAAAGCAAATATATCCATTTTTACGTGGTATAATTAGCGGTATTGTATTACCTTTATTTTTTAAATGAATTTTAAATGGAAGCAAAAGCAGTCGCATTCTTACGTCTTTTAAAAATAATGGACGAATTAAGAGAAAATTGCCCCTGGGATAAAAAACAAACCATGCAATCTCTCAGACACTTAACGATAGAAGAAACTTATGAACTAGCCGATGCCATTTTGGATAACAACTTAAATGAAGTAAAAAAAGAACTGGGCGACCTATTATTGCATATTGTATTTTATGCACGAATAGGTTCCGAAACCGGTAGTTTTTCCATTGAAGATGTAATCAATAATTTGTGCGAAAAATTAATAGAACGCCATCCGCATATTTATGGTGATGTAAAAGTAGCTGATGAAGAAGAAGTAAAAGCCAACTGGGAAAAAATAAAACTTAAAACAGGCAACCAATCAGTGTTGGAAGGAGTACCCAAATCTTTACCCGCCATGGTGAAAGCCACACGCATTCAGGACAAAGCAAAAGGCGTAGGTTTCGATTGGGAAAAAACCGAACAGGTGTGGGAAAAAGTGAAAGAAGAACTAAACGAATTAAACGAAGAAGTAATAAAAGGGAATACCCATCAAATTGAAAATGAGTTTGGCGATGTACTCTTTTCGTTAATAAACTATGCCCGTTTTATAGGTGTAAATCCGGAAGATGCCTTGGAAAGAACCAATAAGAAATTTATTAAACGATTTCAATTTTTAGAAGAGGAAGTAAAAAAACAGGGAAAAGAAATTTCTAATCTTAAACTTAGTGAAATGGACGAGATTTGGGAAAAAGCCAAAACAATAATTTAATCTGCTTTATAGTTTGCAATCTCTTCCGCAATGATTTCCGAGGCTTTTCCTCCTCCGTATAGATTTACTGAAAAATCGGAGGTACTCTTCAGCATCTTGTTTACCGATTGTACAATTACGCGGCTATTGGCCCCTGCAAGTTGATTAAATCCTCCCTCTGTTAGCTCTACCCACTCTGTTTCATCTCTTAAGGTAACGGAATGCTTACTAAAAAAGTAGGCTTCTTTTTGTAAACCTCCTGAGTCGGTAATTACTAAACTGCAATTTTTCAACAACTCTATCATATCAAAATATCCAACAGGTTCAATTATTTTGGCATTAAGCATTAAGCGATTATCTGCTATTATTTTTTTTGTTCTGGGATGTAATGGAATAACAACCTCTATTGATTTTTCAATTTCGTTAATGGCATTTATAATTTCAGCAAGTCTACTTATATCATCGGTATTTTCTGCTCTGTGTATCGTGCATAATATAAAATTAGATAAAGCATGCGTAGCTATAATGTTTGAGTGTTTTTCCGATTTTTGAGAGTAATAAAGGGCTGCATCTTGCATTACATCTCCGCTTTTTACTATTTTAGAAGGAAAGGTGTTGAAACCCTCTTTCGTAAGATTTTCAATAGCCTTATCGGTAGGGCAGAACAGCAAATCAGAAATTCTATCGGTAAGAATGCGGTTCACTTCTTCGGGCATACGCATATTAAAACTTCTTAAGCCTGCTTCAACATGAGCCACCGGCACATGCAGCTTTTTAGCTGCTAAAGCTCCGGCTATGGTAGAATTGGTATCTCCATAAACCATTAACATATCCGCTTTTTCCTTTAACACAATTTCTTCTATTCCTTCGAGCATTCGGCCGGTCATCGATCCATGGTTGAGGCTGTTGATATTTAAATTGTATGAAGGTTTCGGAATATCCATTTCTGTGAAAAATATTTCAGACATGTTTTTATCGAAATGCTGACCCGTATGAACGATAATCTCATTAATAGATTTAATGTTAGAAAAAGTTCTGCTAACCGCTGCTGCTTTTATAAATTGAGGACGGGCACCTATTATGGTAAGTAATTTCATATTATCTAGATAATGAATAATGTTTGGGACTGGTGTTGAATATAAAAAAATCTTTTATGCCTAATAAATACCCAAATCCGTAGGCAAAATGCAAAATAAAAAAAACATAAATTATTTTAAAAAAAACATTTACCGAGCCTGCCATTTTTACGGCAAATGCTGAAGATGTAGTGAAATAAAGAATGATTCCAATAGGATAAATCCATCTGAAAAAAGGAATAGGAATCAGAAAAAACACCCAAGAAAACAATAAAAATAAAACAAAAAAGAGAGGAACTAACTGCCTGAATGTAGTTACCGATTGGTGTTTTTTATTTACAAACACTTTCCAGTAACCATATTGAAAATACTGCTTAAGGAGTTTAGAAAAAGATGATCGCACATAATACGCTGCACGAATCTCGGAACTTAAATAAATTTTATACCCTGCTTTTAACAAACGATAATTAAATTCATCGTCCTGGTTACGAATTAACTCTTCATCGAAAAAACCAATTTTTTCAAATACTTCTTTTTTATATGCCCCAAATGCAACGGTATCAACATAACCGCTGTAATTGCCGGTTCTGAAATATGCATTACCCACACCAAAACCCGATGACATAGCCTTTGCTATCACTTCGGTATCTTCATCTTCGGTAATATTTTCTAGCACCCCACCCACACAGGCAATTTCTTCAGAAATTTTAAATGTTTCTATACACTTTTCAATATAATTCGGGGCTATTTCGGCATGTGCTCCCAAAATTATTTTTATATCTGAATCATCTGCTTTTATTCCTAAATTCAAAGCATGCGGGGTAGTTTGTTTTTCATTTTTTAGCAAATGAACAAACGGATATTTTATTTGAAAATCAGAAATAATTTCTTGTGTTCGGTCATTACTATTCCCATCACACACATACACATTTATCCGTTCTTTTGAGTAGGTACAGGAAACAATTGAGTTTAAACATCGTGCAATATATTTTTCTTCGTTACGGCAAGGTATGGTGATAGAAACTCTTGGATTAATCATATAATCGAAAAAAAATAAATTATGAATTAAAGATTTGATTGTACAAATCGAACAATTTAACTTTTTCTCTCTCCCAATTATATTTTTCTGTAACACTTTTTAAACCATTGTTTCCCATCTCTTTTGCTCTTTCTGTATTATCAATAATATACTGAATAGCCTCTGCTATAGCTTTTGGGTTAGTGGGCTCAACACACATTCCACAATTATTTCCCAAAATAATTTCTTTCCATAACGGAAAATCAGATGAAATAACCGGAATTCCTGAACTCATATACTCAAACATTTTATTTGGCTGAGCATCTATATGATTAGGTATAGGCAAAAAAGTAACTATTCCGGCTTCCGATTGTGCCAGTATTTCCGACAATTCACCACGTTGCACCAAGCCTTTGTATATTATATTATGCCAACCTTCTGTATTTTGTAGTTCGCTTAAATAATTTTCAGGAGAACATTTTCCGGCCATAATTAATTTGCAGTTATCTAATAATGCCATTGCTTTTATGAGATACGTGAGCCCTCTCACTTCTGAAATTCCACCCAAATAACAAACATATTTAATGGTAGAATTATCTTTAGAAGATATTTTTTTTTCTGTTTTAAGTTCGTTTAAAAAAGGAAAATTATTTACGGTATATGCAGGTATTTTAAAATCAGTGAATCTAATTTTAATAGATGGGGTTGCAGTAACTACTGCTGAAAAGCGAGCAGCACAAAAATTTTCACTTTTTTTATATATCGCAGAAATAAATAAACGCATGGGTTTGCTAATCCAGTGTTTATTTAAAATTTGTTTGGGAACATCTTCATGCACATCATAAATCACTTTTTTTCCCTTTTGTTTTAGCAGAAGGGCTACAAGCATTAATTCGGGGTCGTGAAAATGGTATAATTCGGCATCAAGTTCAAGTGCTTTTTTATATACTCTCCAAACCGTTATAAACATTCGTCCAAAGCGGGAATTATTTTTCTTTACTCCTAAAATGTGTACTCCGTTTTTAATCTCATTCTCTGCTCCGGCACATATTAAAGAAACATTGTAACCATATTCTGCTAAAGAAACACTCTCTTTATGAAAAATTCGAATATCATAAGGCGGATGTGCAGAGGTTAAATGGCAAATTTTTATATCTTTCTTAATTTCCACTTTACCTTTTGCCTTTTAGTTTATAGTACAATGAGTATACAAACTTTATGAGTTTCTCATCATTCGGATAATCTTTATATGATTTAATGGGGGCTTTTAAAATGGCTTCCAACTCTTCATCAGTCATGTCTAGTTTTTTTGCCACATATTTTCTGTCTTCTTCTGCCTTATCTGGCGGATAAGGTGGGTTTTGCATTTCTTTTAAGGCTTCTTCTCTTGTAATTTGACCGGAACAAATCAGGGTAGAAAGATGTGCTCTGCGTTTGTCTATCCCAAATTTAACGGGTAAAATATACGATTGAAAAAATCGGGTAAAAATAGACTCGTAATGTTTGCCTCCGTAATAAATCCAGCCTAATTCATTTTGAATAATTTCCATGGCTTTGGGTTTATTGTAGGGGATATAATTCAGCAAACGAATCATTTTAATACCCTTAAAATATGTGTAATATATTTCTTTAAAAGTACCAAGCGTAGGGTAGGTTTTTAGGGGGTGTTTACCAAATTGGCGATGAATTGCCTTTAAATGTTTTAAATCCTTTGCATTGTATCCCCAACTTTTGGGAAGTATTTGCTCGGTAACAAAATTGCTGCCGCTTAGGGTGTATTTTATGTCGTATTTATTACACAAATGGTAAATAGCCGCCAAAAAAGCGTGGTCGGTAGGTATTTCGGCATTGGCTACCGAAGCTTTTAAAAATGCTATTTGCAAGTCTTTAAATTCTTCCCAATCTACCACATAGGTTTGATAATCGAACCCTAATTTGGTTACAATTTTTTCTATGTTTTTTACAGCTAGTTCGGAGTTCCAGCCATTATCGAAATGAACGGTAAGTGGCCTTAATCCTAGTTTTTTTGCATTGTATGCTACAAAGGAACTATCTACTCCTCCACTCACTCCAATAACACAATCGTAGGGCTTTCCTTTTCCGTCTTCTTTTATTTTTTGAACGATCGCCTGTAATTGCCTATCGGTTTTTTCGCCTAAATATGAATAAGAAGGGGCTAATTGAAAGTACTCGGTGCAATGGTTACAGTAACCCTTTTCGTCAAAAGTAATTTCTTCATCGCTGGTATCCATAATACAACGGACACATATTTTATATTCTTTATGGCTCATTTATTTTTTTATTTCCTAAACTAAATTGGTATGAAAGGTATAATTCAATTATGTACTTTACACTATATGCAAAAGTAAATAAATACAAACATGCTTCGGAAGAATTAAAAATTTTATACCCTATTACAAAACTTATTACAACAAGTATAAACAAAAAAAACTGCAAATACATATCATAATCTTGTTTTTCGGCTATAATAAACATGTTGCTTAAAGGGCTAATTGTAAACTGCAAGAAAAACATCAGCAACATTATTTGAGTGTACACACCCGCAAGCCTCCAATCATTCCCAAAAATAATTTCGAATGCGGTGGGGGCCAAAAAAAATAATAACAAAAAGGGAATAACCGAGAGAAAGAATAATTTTTTTAATGTTTTCATAAAAAGGGTTTTACAATTACCCATTTTATTATACTCCTCCGTAGCCTGTTGGCGAAACACATCGCCAAAAGCTCTTGCGATAACTGATCCCGGAGCACTCACAATACGGTAAGAAAGAACGTAATATCCTACCACTGTATTTCCGAAAAAACTGGTAAGGAAAATAGCCGGTGCATGAACAGATGCATTTTGTAAAAAACCGGATAAAATATTATACTTAGGGAAATGCTTATATCTTATAGCCATTTCCTTCATTTTTATCCATGATATATGCTTCCTTACCTCATTGTATTTTTTTAAAAATCGGTAATAAAAAAAACCGGTAGCAATGGCTTGCCCAATGGTATCGGCTAGAATTAAGCCATTATTGATTATTTTTGTAAATCCAAAAAACAAACCAAAAACTGCCGAATTGGTATTTCGGGCAACTCTGCTATAGGATAAATTTAAGTAGTCTCCTTTTCGGTTAAACCAGTAATTTAACGCCTGATACAAACCAATCAATAATACTGTAGGTGCTAAAATATAGTACCATTCTCCAATGGCTTCTGAATTTAAAACCGACAAAATAGGTTGGTGGAAGAAAAGTAATACAATAAACAAAAAAACAGAAAATAATAGAGCTAAAAATGCTGAAAGAGAAAGGACATTTACGGCCTCATTATCTTCCTTTGGCAACATAATGGCATACTCGTACCGCCCGGTTACCGGAATACTAAATATCATAGTTAGGCTGAAATACAGACCAAATACGCCAAATTCTTCGGGAGTAAAATAGCGAGTTAAAAGAGGGGAAATAAGAATGGGTATCAGTTGAGAAACAATCGTTCCTGCCATTAAAATAACCACATTAATGTTTGCCTTATCTTTTTTAAAAAGATCTTTCAACATTTTATTTCTTGTTTAATTGAGGCTTAAAAAAAATGTATAACAAAAGTAACAAGGCCCAACCTCCGGAAAGCAACAGAGTGGTATAATAAGCAGAGGATAACCACCAAATATTCAAAAAATTTAATGCAATAAGATGTTTTGCGTTCTCTTTGAAAAGAAATTGTATAAACAAAAAAAGAACAGATAATAGAATGCCCGAAAAAATCAATCCTATTCTGCCAAAGTTTGCATAGTCGTACACAAAGCTTGCCACGGTTACAGTTCCTTCTAATCCTTTTTTTGCATTATTTTCATAAACAATGTCATATACCTTTCGACTGTAATCATACTCTTTATAATCGCAACCTAGTAGTGGAGCTAAAAAATTATATCCACAACCATATGCATAAGCAAAGGTATCGGGTATAAGTTCTAACCAATAGGAAGAGGCTTTTCCCGTGGTAACAAAAACACGTTCACTCACTCCTTCTGTTGCTGTTTTAAGGCTCTCTATAGCCGATTTGTTTTTCTTTATACCGCTTGCCGACATATCCTTGTACATTTTATTTAAGTATGTGGAATCTTTGTCACTTAAATACAATGCAATTTCTTCTTCAGTAGCTCTTAACTGAGGATTAGTAATATATACCAAAAGGTATATACCTATAAAAGGAATGATAGAAAGAACTACCGTTAAAATATATTTGCGATTTAAAAATGCGTAGATGGTTAGAGGTGCTAAAACGGTAACGATATAAGCCTTTTGCATTAAGGCTAAACTATACAGTACCGCTACAAGCGTAAGAAGAATAAAAACCGGTTTACTCTTGAATAAAAAATAAATTAATAAGAAGGGTAAAAAACCTTTTAATACGAAAGCACTCATATATTTAATAAAAGTGCTATTATGCTCAATAATGCTTTGTCTAATGAGGGCTATTCCATAGTAATCTAAACTTAAATAAGAAGACAAAGCGGGTATATGACCTAAAAACCAAAAATGAAAAATGACAAACAGAACCACCAAAAAAGCCATCATGTAGGCCGATATGTTAAATAATCTCTCGTTTTTATTATTGAAATGATAAAACTTTTCAATAAGTCTATTTATAAAATCAAATTTTAATCTTTTCGCAAGAATAAAATAAGAAAGCGTAAACGATGTAAAATAAATGAGCAATTCGTTCAAAAATTTACTCCCGGTAGAATAAATAATTCCATACGAAACTAAAATAAAAACAAACAGATAGATAAAATAAAATGAGTAATTCAAAAACAATGTTTTTGCTATGCTTACAATCCTTGAGTTAAGAAAGTGACTCATTTTTACTACCTGAATAGAGAAACTATTTTTTATTTTGCATAGTTCACCGCTCTTTTTTCTCTAATTACAGTTACTTTCACTTGCCCCGGATAGGTCATTTCTGTTTGTATTTTTTGTGCTAACTGAAAAGATATAGTATCTGCTTCTTGATCGCTCACTTTTTCGCTTTCTACAATTACACGCAATTCCCTTCCTGCCTGAATTGCGTACGTTTTTTGTACTCCAGGAAATGCCATTCCCATAGTTTCCAAATCTTTTAATCGCTGAATGTACGATTCTACCACTTCTCTTCTTGCCCCGGGCCTTGCTCCGGAAATGGCATCACACACCTGAATAATAGGCGAAATGATAGAGGTCATCTCTACTTCATCGTGGTGAGCTCCAATGGCATTACATACTTCAGGTTTTTCTCCGTATTTCTCGGCTAATTTCATACCTAAAATAGCATGTGGCAATTCGGGTTCATCATCGGGTACTTTTCCTATATCGTGTAACAAACCAGCACGTTTCGCTATTTTCACATTTAGGCCTAACTCTGATGCCATTATTGCACATAAATTGGCAACCTCTCGCGAGTGTTGCAAAAGATTTTGACCATAAGAGGAGCGATATTTCATTCTACCTACCATTCTAAGCAACTCAGGATGTAAACCATGAATACCTAAGTCTATACATGTTTTTTTGCCCGTATCAATAATTTCTTCTTCCAGTTGGCGATGCACTTTACTAACCACCTCTTCGATACGAGCCGGGTGTATTCTTCCATCGGATACTAGTTGATGAAGAGCCAAACGAGCCACTTCTCTTCGAACCGGGTCGAAGCAAGAAAGAATAATGGCCTCCGGGGTATCATCTACAATGATTTCTACGCCAGTTGCCGCCTCAATAGCCCTAATGTTTCTTCCTTCTCGGCCTATTATTCTTCCTTTTAGTTCATCATTTTCTATATTAAAAACCGATACCGAATTTTCAATGGCTACTTCTGTGGCAACACGCTGAATGGATTGCACCACAATTCGCTTTGCTTCTTTCGATGCTGTAAGTTTTGCTTCATCTACAATATCTTTAATAGAAGCCATGGCCTCCGTTTTGGCCTCGGCTTTTAACGCTTCTACTAACTGCGATTTTGCTTGCTCTGCGGTTAATCCAGAAATCACTTCAAGCTGCTCCACTTGTTTTCTGTGGGCTTTTTCTAATTCTTCTTTTTTCTTATCCAGTAACTCCAATTGAGAACTCAGTGTTTTCTTACTACCCTCAACCTCTCGTTCATTTCTTTTAACTTCTTCTAGTTTTTGTGATAAAGAGGATTCTTTTTGTCGAATTCTGTTTTCGGCTTCAACGGTTTTCTTTTCTCTTTCAATTATGGCCTTTTCGTGCTCTTCTTTAAGTTGCAAAAACTTTTCTTTTGCCTGAAGTATTTTTTCTTTTCTAATGACCTCTGCTTCGTTTTTTGCATCAATCAGTAGTTGATTAGCTCTTTTTTCTATATTTTTCTTGAGAAAAAGCCAAACGAGCAATGATCCGATAAAAATACCGACCACTGCTGCAATAATTACAAATAGGTTTTCCATGGTTACGTTAATTTAGCTTACCATAGAGTAGAGAAAAAGAAAGAAAACAAGATGATTTAAATAGGTAATTCCCTATTTATTAGGTGATGTAAATCTTCTAACTGATTAAACAAGGTAGGTTCGGTGTTGTTGTGTTTATCTTTTAATTCAACCAATAAAGTGGCTATTTTAAGTGCCGCCATCGCCAATAAATCTTGCTTATCGCGAACATCGTACTCTTTCTCGAATCGGATAATTTCTTCCGACAATACACTTGCAGCCTGCAATACAGTTTCTCGTTCGTTGGTTTGAACGGTAATAGGGTATGTTCTTCCTGCAATGGTTATTTTAAGAGATACTTCAGGCATTTAAATTGGTTTGCTTATTTTTCTAACATTTCAATACACGCATCTACCTCGGCAACCAGTTGTTCTATTAACATCTTGGCGTTTTCTGAGCTTTTATTTTTCTCTGCTCCCTCGGTAATTTTTAATTCATAATTTTCTTTTTGTTGTTTTAGTTGGAGGTTTAAGTTTTCAATCTTTTGTTCTAAGGCCTTTATTTCTTGCTCTTTAGAATAGGTTATTTTTTTTTGCCGGTTATACGCCTCTATCAGTGTCAGAATTTTATCCTTCAACTGCGAAGTAATGTCCAACAAATTTTCCACTCAAACTACCTTTTTTATTATTAAACAATGTAGCAAAGTTAACATTTTTTTTACACGTTGTAATGTGAATATCTATAATTGAGGCAAAAGCACCCAAATCAAGCCTCACCATATATTTGCCGAATGAAAATTTATAGAACCCTTATATTATTAAGAATTCTATTATGTTTTATTTCTGCTCATGCCCAAAATAAAGGGTATCCGAAAAATTATTTTATTTCTCCCTTAGATATTCCGATATTCTTATCCGGTAATTTTGGAGAGTTGAGATCCAATCATTTTCATAGCGGCATTGATATAAAAACACAAGGGGTAGAAGGGCATAAAGTTTATTCTGTAGCAGAGGGGTATATTTCTCGCATTAAAGTTTCTCCATGGGGGTACGGAAATGTTTTATACGTTACCCACTCAAATGGTTTTACCAGCGTTTATGCTCACCTTCAAAAGTTTAATGCCAAAATTGCCGCCTATGTAAAAAAAGCCCAATACCTTAACGAAACTTGGGAAATTGAACTTTTCCCAAAAGATTCTATTTTATGGGTAGCCAAAGGGGAATGTATTGCTTTTTCCGGGAACACCGGCAGTTCGGCTGCTCCGCATTTACATTTTGAAATAAGGGAAACCATTTCGGAGCAGGCAATCAATCCTCTACTTTTTGGCTTCGATGTAAAGGACAATGTTCCTCCTGTTATCTCAAAAGTGGCTATTTACCCATTAAACGAAGAAAGTTTTGTAAATGGTAAGAATGCAAAAATGGTGCTCGATGTAGTGTTGACTAACGGGGCATATTCGCTAAAAAACAACACTCCTATTCAGGTATACGGAAACATTGGCATTGGCATTAGCACATACGACCGAGCCAATGAAGCAAACAATCAAAATGGAACTTATTACGTAGAAGTTACAACCAACAATCAAACTACCTATTCGCATGCTCTCGATAAAATTTCATTTGATGAAACCAGAGCTATCAATTCTCACATTGATTATACGTATTACACGGAAAAAGGGCAACACATTCAAAAGTGCTTTATTGAGGAATGTAACCCTTTAAACATCTATACTCATTACAACGAAAAAGGGGCTGTTGAGGCTAAAACATCATCCTTCTATAAAATCAAATGTATTGCCAAAGATTTGAATGGAAATACCTCTTCATTAACTTTTGAACTAGTAGGAAATCCGGAATATAAGGGTAAGATAGAAGAAAAAATTGCGGCAAAACCCTCTCGTTATCTAAAATGCAACGAGCCTCACACTTTTATGCAAGATGAAATATTAGTAAGTTTTCCGGCTAATGCATTATACAATGATTTAAAATTTGAATACTACAAAAAGGATAAAGTATGGGGGGCAGTTGGTGCGGCATATGCCATTCACAACGACTATACTCCTCTGCATACTCCTATTAACATTAGTATTAAAAACTCAACCCTTTCTCCCTCGTTAAAGGAAAAAGCCATTATCGTTCGCATGGACTCTAAAGAAAAATGGCAGTCAATAGGAGGAGCATGGCATGGCGATTATATTGCAGCTTCTTCTAAATGCTTTGGAACCTTTTTTATTCGCATAGATACAGTGCCTCCTGTAATAGAACCTATAAATATTCTCTCTGGAAAAAATATGGCCAAAGCCTCCGGTATTCAACTAACTGTAAAAGATAATCTATCCGGACTTAAAAGTTATAAGGGATACCTGAACGGGAAATGGATATTAATGGAGTACCAACCCAAAACGGGCAAAGTAATTTACTACTTTGATGAAAAAACCGTACAAGGAAAAAACTTTTTTACCCTTGAAGCAGAAGATGCTACCGGAAATTGTGCCATATATCAGGCATGGTTTTACAAATAAGCATTTTAAAATTGGGTATATAATTTATACTTTCGCATAGCATAATTGAGAATACCTAAAAATGGAAATAAAGGATTTTTTGAAAAATGAAATTAAGAATCTTTCCTTTAGAGAGGTAGATGACAATGAATCTATTATTAAATCTAAGCTACTGGATTCCATCTCAACCGTAGAGTTGATTGTAGCCATTGAAGAATATATTGGAAAAAAAATACCTCAACATCTTATTGTAGAAGAAAACTTTGATACTATTGAAAATATTGTTGAAACCATAAAAAAAGTTGAACCATAAGAATGAAGAATTTTCTTCTAACATGTATCTTTCCTGCTATTCTATCTTTCATTGTTACTTTTTTTTTATACCACTCTAATGGTTTAAATCATTTACTTTTTAGCTCTGCTCCCAAAGATACCCTCTTTCTATCCCCTAGTTTTATTCCCACATTTAAATCAAACCCTCTTTTAGAGAACTCGTTTTTAAATACACCTGATAATGGACAAAAATCTATTTTTATCATAGGCTCATCGGAATTAACCTCTAGTGAACCGGAAGTTCCGCATTTTTTTTTAAATAAAAACTTTAATGCCAATGTGTTTTCATATGGTGCTGCGGGCAATCAAAGCTTGTCAATACTTTGCCAACTTATGGCTAATGAAACCAAACTAAAAGAAAAAAATATTGTGTTTATTATTTCTCCGGGATGGTTTGAATCTACTTTTAGTAAAGGAACCTCTTCCGAGGTTCTCTTAAACTATAACTCTCCCATTTTTTTTTACAAAATTTCTACCCAAAAAAATATTTATTCTACCTACGTAGGTTCCAGAATTTCACAACTTTTTCCAGATTTTAATAACCCTTCTTTAGAACTTAAAACAATATTTCTTAAACACCAATCTCAAAAATCTTTTATCCATAAGGGCATTTATTATCCTCTCTGCAACATCTCTAATTTCTTACTTTCAAAAAAACATCGTTTACTTAGTAATATCAGCAATCAATCTGCATCTGTAAAAATTAAATATTCCAATTATTCATTAAACCGTGTGCAGAATATAAAATGGAATACCCTCCTTGAAGAGGCGAGAAAAGAGGTAAATAATAAGGCTAATAATAATAAAATGGGTATCAATAACGCATATTATACTTCCTACATAAAAAACAAAAAAGGCCGCGTTAGTGCGGTTAACAGAAAATTTAATACCGAATGGAAAGACTTTGAAATGCTTGTAAAGTATGTGCGGGAACAAAATATAAATGCATACTTTATCATCCAACCCATCAACCCCCTGTACTATAAAAATGCAGAAGAATTAGATCCCATTATACAACAAGTAGTAAACGAAATTACAAAGCCGGAAACAGGAAAAGCTATGCCTTGCTTAAATTTATATACAAGCAGCCCTGCTTTATACGATAAAGCAATGTTAAGCGACATTATGCACTTATCTTCCTTTGGATGGCTAACAGTAAACAAGGAAATTGCAACCTATTATAAACTACTTTATGAAAAATAATATTTTAATTCGTTTCGTTTTAAACCTCTTGTTGTATACAACCATTGCGTTTCTGTTGTATTGGTTGTACAATCCTTTAAACATACACCCTAATAACCAAACTAAATCATCGGTGCAATTTATTTATCAGCAATTTTAAGCAGTGCTTCCTTTTACCACATACGAGTTTTTTATTTTAATGGGTATCTTCATATTGCTGCTCCATTTTTCTAAATTTTTTGTTCCAAATAAGTTCTATAAACAAGTGCTCTTTTTCCTAAATGCTCTTTTTCTGGTGCTTGTATTTCCTAAGCCCACACACTTTCTTCTACTTGTACTTTTTTCATACATTGTTACCTTTTTAAATTTATCGGTTTTTAGGTTTAATATTAAGTTGTGGGGCATACTACTTTTGCTTTTACCACTCGTTCTTGTAAAATCCGATATACGGGTACACTATTACCCTTTTCGTTTAAATGATATTATTTCGTTTGCGGGTTTATCTTATGCTTCTTTTAAAACGGTAGGACTTTACATGGAAAAATCGAACAACGAAAATATGCCTAATCTGTTTTCGTATTTTAATTTTTTAGCGTTTACCCCCTCTCTCCTTATTGGTCCAATAGACCGTTACAGTAATTTTAAAAAATCAGAAGAACTCGGGTTTAGAAATTTAGTTCCCGAAAATTTTATTTCCGCATGGAATTATTTAGTTAAAGGAATTGCATTTAAGTTTATCCTTGCCGAACTGGTTAGCAGATATTGGCTGAATGATTCTGAAACCGCTTCCTTCTATTCTCTAAATACGTTAAATACAATGTATGCATACTATTTTTACCTTTTCTTTGATTTTGCAGGATACTCTTTTATGGCGTTAGGAGTAGGGAAAATGATGGGTATTCACTTGCCATTAAACTTCAATAAACCCTATTTAGCTCAAAACCCACAAGATTTTTGGAATCGTTTTCATATCAGTCTTGGAACTTGGCTAAAAGATAATTTTTTTTCACCTCTGTACTTATTTTTTACCAGAAAAAAAAGGTTAAAAAAAATGCCCCTATTTCGTCAAAATATGTCTCTTTTTTTAACTTTTGCCCTCATGGGGTGTTGGAACGGCTTTTCATTAAACTTTATACTTAGCGGTGTTCTTTTTGCTATTTACTCGGTAGTATATAATACGTACATTTATTATTGCAAAAAATACAATCGCGATATTGTTTTTGGAAATATGAACTCTTCTATTGTAAAATATTTAAGCCTATTTATAATGTTTCATTTGGCCGCATTTTCTCTTTATATCTTTAGTGGCTATGCACCCTTTTTTAAAAATGAATAAATGAAATTTAACTTTTTTTGCAATGAATTTACCGAGTTAGAAAATTGGCCCCATAAATTGGCCATTTCTGCCAGCGATGTAGATTTAAACTGGGATGAATTAAAAAACAAAGTAGAACAGTTATCCGAATTATTTAATAAAATAGGTATTCCTAAAGGTCACCCTATTCTTATTTATGGACATAAAGAACACTTTTTTCCCGTTTCTATTCTTGCTTGTTTCTCTTCTGGTATTACCTACGTTCCGATAGACGTTATATACCCACCGCAAAGAATTGAAAAAATTATAGAACAAACGGGGTCTCAAATGGCTATTAACTGCACTCAACTCCCATTACCCTTTTCTATTCCAATATCTATTAATAGCGAACTAATAGTTAAAGAAAATGCCTCTCCCCAATTCGAAAACAATATTTATCACATTAAAAACGAACTTTTACAATACATAATGTTTACTTCCGGGTCTACTGGAGAACCTAAGGGGGTTCAAATAACCCGAAACAATATTATTTCTTTTGTAAATTGGGCTACCTCAGACTTTGGCTTTCATCAAAACGATGTATTCCTAAACCAAGCCCCTTTTTCGTTTGACGTTTCTTTATGCGATGTGATAAACGCTTTTTCTGTTGGAGGAAGTTTGGTTTTAACTTCTCATGATGTAGCAAAAAATCAGGAAGATTTTATAAACCGATTAACAAAGTACCGTTGTACGGTTTGGACATCCACCCCCTCTTTTATTTTTATTTTTCTGCGAAATGTTTCTTTTGTGAAAGACCAAATACCATCGCTAAAGAAATTCCTGTTTATGGGAGAGGAACTTCCGAATATCACTTGTAAAAAACTTAAAGCATTGTTTCCCGAATGTTCTATTTACAATGCATACGGGCCAACCGAAGCCACCATTGTAACCACTTTTATAGAAATTACCGATGATGTAATTGAGAAATACACTACATTACCCATAGGTTATTGTAGACCGAATGCGGAACTGTTTATAGATTTTAATTCTGCAGATGAAAAAGAAGGTGAGCTTATTATAAACGGCCCCCATGTGTCGGCAGGGTACTTTAAAAATGAATCCCTCAACAATCTCAAGTTTTTTACACATAATAAACACCAAAGTTTTAAAACAGGTGATTTATCTTATCAAACAGAAGGTTTATTTTTTTTCTTAGGCAGAAATGATGACCAAGTAAAGTTACACGGTTTTAGAATTGAAATAAACGAAATAAACCACGTTATCTCAACCCACTACCTTATTAATGATGCTGTAACCATTCCTCTCAAACGAAATGCAGAGGTAAAAAAAATAATTTCTTTTGTAATACTCAATCAGAATGTAGACAACGCAATTAATGAACTAACTGATTTTTTGAAAAAAAAATTACCCTACTATATGATTCCTTCGGATATTGTTGTACTTGATGAGTTTCCTTATAATGCAAGTCATAAGGTAGATAAAAATAAATTGATAACATTTTATACCTCAAAAAAGGATTAGTTCGCTTCATCATTTTTATTTTTCTCTATAAATTCGTAATTCACTTTTATTTCACTCATAGCATTTTCAACCTCTTCTTCATCTTCTTCCCACTTATAAACTTCTCTTTGCATTCCTTGTTTCTTAAAAACAAACGCCAGCGCCACACCTGCTGCCAAACCCCATAAATGCGATTCCCAACTTATTTCGTATTTAATTGGAAACACTCCCCAAACCATGCTGCCATATTCTAAAACAACCAGCAAGGAAATAATCAATAAGGCCTTATTCATCCTAATAATTCCACTTAAAAGCAAAAAGCCGAACAATCCATATAAAATCCCGCTTGCTCCAACATGAAAAGATTCCCTGGCCGCCAGCCAAGTCCAAATCCCTTGCATTATCCATATCCAAAAAAATGTTTTCCAAGCTATTTCTTTGTAAAAATAAAACATGGCAACGCCCATAATAAATAAGGGAATTGCATTATTTATAAGATGAGCCCAGTTTCCATGTATAAAGGGCGAAAATAAAATACCCGATAACCCGCTTATTTTTCTGGGAAATATTCCATACTGAGAAAAAGACAGGTTATAATAATTTTCAATAATTTTTAATAAAAACATGGGTATTAAAAGCAGCAATACCGGCCATACCGAAGTAAAAAAAAATAAGTGAATGGGTTTATTATTTTGCTTAAGGGGAACAGAATGCATGTGGTATTCGTTTAACTCGCTTCCCAATCAATATGAATACCATTTTTTGAGTGGCTGCTTCTGTTTAAATCTATTTAAGCTAAATATAACGCACTGTTTACGCTATTCCTCTACTCTTTTTAATGTTTTCGAAGGCTTTTTGTACTTTCTGAAATTTTTCATTTGCAGCCTTTTGCACCTCTTCTCCCAAATGTGCCACTTTGTCAGGATGGTACTTCATCGCCATTTTACGGTAAGCCTTTTTAACCTCCTCATCGTTTACGTCTTTGGTAATTTCTAAAATCTGATAATCGCTTGTGCTGCTTTGCACAAACATACTTTTTATGGAAAGATAATCTTGCTGCGAAACCCCCAAATAACCCGAAATGGAAAACAATACCCTATACTCTTTCTCGGATATTGCACCATCGGCAGCCGCAATACCAAACAGAAAATGAAGCAATTGCAAACGAGAGCTAAGGTTCATGTATTGCTTTATTTGAAAACATACCTCTCGTATAGGAACTTCTCTTTTAAGCACCTCTCGTAGTACAAGCAAGTATTCCTTTGCTTTTTCGGCACCAAATTGTTTCAGCAAAAAAGAACGCACATACGAAAGTTCCGACTGTAGTACCTTACCATCACTTTTCATTACGCACGATGCCAACACCACTAAGCTGGCTCCAAAATCGCCCGGTTCGGTTTGTACCTCTCTTCTTCGTTCTTTAGCCTGTGTTTTACTTTCTGTCCCTCCTCCATCTAACACACTGCCTAAAGCAAAACCAACTAAAGCCCCAATAGGCCCGCCAAACGCCCAACCTAAGCCACCACCAATCCATTTTCCAATTTTCATTCTAGCTAATTCAAAGAGCTAAAGTACAAGAAAAACATAAAAAGAGTAATAAAAAAAGTTCTGCTTGATTAATGGATTTAATGTTTGCATATTTGTATGTTTTTTCCCAAACAGGAATGTCTGGCTTAGTAAAACCATATAGGATTGTATTTCCTCCCATAAAAAGCGGGAGTGTGTTTACTTTTACCACAGATACCGGAATATTTTACGAGGTACGTTTTGGTCGCAAACAAAACGATATTCTTAGTGCTACCATTGTTTTTGGAGTAACCAACGATGAATTTGAGGGCGAAGAATATTCCGAAACCAATAAGGGAGAAGTGTATAAAGTAATGTCAACCATTGTGCTTATTGTGCTATCTTACATGCAAGAACACCCGAATATACATACCTACGAGTTTACCGGAGAGCCCAAAAAACAAGAAGACAGTAAAAAACCAACGGTTCGAATAAAACTTTATACTCGCTATATTCGTCAAGTTTTTGATAAACAATGGGGAGTTACCACCGAAGGAAATAGAATTATTATTTCACGAAAAAAATAAGGCCTAATTGTTGCGGGTACTTTGCTGTATGAGGGTGATTAAACTTTTTATGATAAATTTTGTTAAATGTATAACATAATTCAACCTTTCTCGTTGAAGAACCGTCTAAATATTCATTGCAAGTTAAAAAAACTGTTATATATTAGCCGCCCGATATTTAAAACAAATTTTGTAACAACAAACCAATCAACATAAAATGAGACAATTAAAAATTACGCAACAAATTACCAAAAGGGAAAGTCGCTCTTTAGAAAAATACCTTCAAGAGGTTTCTAAAGAAGGCATGATTACCCCCGAGGAAGAAGTAGAATTAGCCCACCGCATACAAAAAGGCGATGATTATGCATTAGACCGACTTGTTAGGGCCAACTTACGTTTCGTTATTAGTGTAGCCAAACAATACCAAAATACTGGTTTAACATTAGAAGACTTGATTAATGAAGGGAATTTAGGTCTAATCGAAGCTGCCCGTAGATACGACCCAACTAAAGGATTTAAATTTATCTCTTATGCGGTGTGGTGGATTCGTCAATCTATTCTAAAAGCTGCAGCAGATAATTCCAGAACCATCAGGCTTCCACACAACCGTTTGGGTGAAATTCAAAAAATAAATAAAGCAACCATTGATTTTGAGCAAAAATTTGAAAGAGAACCTACTGCTGACGAGCTTTCTGTTCTTATTGAAATGGACCCGGAGAAGGTAGAGCTTTCAATGATGATGTCGAAAAAACAAGTTTCGCTAGATGCCCCTTTGGCAAACGATGAAGATAATAATTCATTGGTACACGTTCTTGAAAACAGTGACACCCCTACGCCATCTGATGAGCTCTATAAAGAATCTCTTGCAAATGATTTAGAAAGATCGCTAAAGCACCTTAAAGGAATAGAAGCTGAGGTAATTCGATTATTCTTTGGATTGGGCGGAAAAAACGAAATGACCTTAGAAGAAATTGGCAATAATTTTGGATTAACCAGAGAAAGAATACGCCAAATTAAAGAAAGAGGACTTCGCAGATTACGCAGAATGTCTAGAGTAAATAATCTTCAAACCTATTTATAGTTTTTAATAACCTCTAAATAAAAAACCCCGAAAATTTTCGGGGTTTTTTATTTAAAATATACGAATCCTACCTAAAAAAGAAATATGGAAACCAACCCTTGGAAGATATTAAACACCAAAGAAATTTATCAAAACCCATGGATTAAGGTAGATGAACACAAAGTGTTAAACTCTAAAGGAAATGAAGGTATATACGGTACTATTCATTTTAAAAATTTAGCCATAGGTATACTCCCCCTCGATGAGTACTATAATACATGGATTGTAGGGCAATACCGCTTCCCTATTAAGCAATACAGTTGGGAAATTCCTGAAGGTGGGGGAAATAGAATGGTTCCGGCATTAGAAAGTGCTCAACGCGAATTACTGGAAGAAACAGGAATTATAGCTAAGGAATACACAAAAATTCAGGAAATGTATTTAAGCAACTCGGCAAGTGATGAACGAGCCATTTTATACCTTGCCAGAAAATTAGAATTTGTTGCCCCACAACCCGAAGAATCGGAAGTTTTACAGATTAAAAAAGTTCCATTCGAAGAATTATACCAACTGGTGTTAAAGGGTTCTATTTTAGACAGCCTTACAGTAACAGCCGTTTTAAAGATAAAACTGATGATGCTAAAGGGTGAACTTTAAATATTAAAACCTCCACCTGTTTTCGCGATGATTAAATTCTTCTAACGAAAACTTAATTCCGTATTTCGGTTTAGCCTGATTGGCTTCGGCTGCCACACCATATATTCCAAATCGGAAACGCCTGCGGGCAATACGAAAAGCTCTTTCTACACCGGCATATACTTCGGCATACTGGTATTTCCGGTCGGTCATGTACAAAAGCCCTCCTCCCATTACGGTTTGTATTCTTGTTTTTTTGATAAGGGGAATATTATTTATAAATGCTCCGTTAAAATGGTGTATATAATGTAATTCGTAATAAATATCTATGGTAGACATGGTAGATTCGAGGAGTTGGTAGGAATGCATAGGGTTTGAGTACAAAAATGGGTCGCCAGCCCGGTGATATTTAAAATCAATAAAACTAAGTTGCCTAGTATTCAAAAACTTTCCGCTGCTTAGACGGTAATTCGATGTACCCAAGGTTCCTACTTTAAAAGACTGGTTCATTAACACTTCTAAATAATCGAAATTTACCGCACTGGAAAAAATACCACTTATGCCCTTTCTGTGAACAACAGAAAAGGTGGGCCACTTGCTGCCAAGCACCACTTTTCGAAAAGGTTCGCGAATGTATTTTTGGTTTATGGTATAAGAAAGTGAGGCGGTAGTGATAAAACTGTTAAATGCGATAAAATCAACCGGAACATTATTAGTAAATACTTCATCCATTACTGTTCCGAACTTATAGCCCGAGATGGGTCTTCTAAAGGTGTATTCGCCCGAAATATCAAAATATAAACCATTCAGTAATTCGGTTTTATGACCTAAGCCGAGATATGTTTTTTCGAAATAATTAGCTCTTTTTATTAAGTTTAAGAAAGCATCGTATGGGTTTATTACGTCAAACAAATGCCCCTGCCATGTGCGTATTTCCGATAACTTGTACGGATTATATCTGAAGGTGGTAGATAATCCCCCTTTAAAATCTTCATTTCTGAAACCATAATTAAGAGAGGCATTTGTATTTATATATTTTTCGCTTTTCCACTTTTTAAAATAGGATATGTAAGGACCAAAACGAAACCCGCCAATTTGAAAAGGCTCCACATACTCTCCTACGGAACCAAACCAAATTTCTTTTTTTTCTGAACGTTTACGATAGCCCTGCCCCCAGTATAACACTTTACCCCATGTAACTTTGTTAAAGCGTGCATCAACCGAATCCTGATATTCTTTGGAATTGACTTTTTCGTAAATACTATCTTGTTTGGCTATATAAATTTGCTCCTCACGTGTAAGAGGAACAGGTCGCTCGTTGTTCCAAAATACAGAATCGCGTTTAAAGGCATCTTTTTCTGTAACCCCTAACTCATTTCCAAAAAAGCGTTTGGGAAACTCCCGATTAAACTTATAGTTAGAATAAACCACAATAGTTTTTCCGTTATACTCGTTTTTCCCGTCTTTAGAAAAATAAATAAACTCTTGTTTAGTTAATGCTCTGATGCTATCGTTAAACAAGTTATATTTTTGACGAATTGTAAATTGGTCGTAAATCAGTAAAGTGCCTTTTTCCATAGTAAGTTCCAAACTATCTATTGCCCATGAGTTATCTTCTATCCACAGAAAACCTTTTAATGTGGCATCGCCTGTTTTCCATGGCCATACTTTTATTTTATAAATTATTTTTTCATTTTGTTTTATGGTTTCCTCTAAGGAAAACTTATAGGTAAGAAAAGTTAAACGACTAAGAGGTGAAATAAATGGTGTTTCGCTCAATCTTTCAATGTTTAATATATTATGGTAAAAATTAAAATCTCCATCGGTGGTAGTTAAGAAGAACAAACCATAACTACTGCCTGTTTTTTTATAGGCGGTTTTAATTTCTTTCATTGAGTTGGGCTCTTGCCAATATCGCACTAGCTTAGATTCGGTGATGTTCATTTTTTTATCCGTCTGTATGTTTTCCAATGTATGCAGCGTATCGGCCACCCACAGCGAATCGGCATTGTTTTTCTTTTTGTTTTTTTCGGCTTGCTTTAACTTTTGTTGCTCTAGTTTGACTTTCTGTTTATCCGAAAGGTCGCCTTCTTCTGTAGCTCTGATGTAAACTTCGGAAACCGAATTGCGGTATTGATTTAAATACTTATCCTTTTCATCGATGCATTTTTTAATAATATCATAAGCAGGGTCTCGTTTTTTGGCACTTACGGTTAGCTCGTTCAGATTTACTACCGCAGGTTGCAGCCAAATATTTTTAATAATATTTTCGTTTTTACGAACAGTAATTTCTATTATTTTATTTTGGTATCCTATGCTCGAAAAAATAAATTCATAAGTGCCTGTGTGCGGCAATGTAAAAAAATATTCACCTTTTGAGTTAGTACTGGTTCCAGTGGCGGTGTATTTAATGTACACATTTACCGATGAAAGAGGTTGATTGTTTTCATCGAACACTATACCGCTTAAAGATTGTGAAGCAAGAAATTTACTACAAAGTAAAAATACTGAAAGAAAACAAAAGTTTATTAATAATAAGTGCATGTAATTTAAAGCTACTTAATCAATTATTCGTTTTTTATATAAGTTAGAATCCAACTATTCAAAACTAACTAAAAACTATAACTAATGCATTTTATCGAAATTACATACAACATTTAATTAAGAAAATATTTTGACATCTAAAATATTTATATTATCTTCGTTCTCTCAAGAGATAGCGAGATGTTACATACATACATACATACATACACGAACTCGTAAAATCACACTATCAGAATCTATCGTCCTACTTTTTAGTTCATAAAATTTTTTCTTTACCTCAGGTATTCATTGTTTTTAATTCTAAACACCCTCCTTGACTTATACTTTTAAATATTATAACAAAAAAATTATAAGTATATACTTTAAAACTAAAAAACATGAAATCTTTAAAAAATATATGTTTCTACACAATAATAATACCTCTATTTGCATATGCTTGTTCAAAAGAGAAATTATCAACCGATACAAATCAAAAAATGATAGCTTCAACTAATAAAAATCAACAAAAAGATTTATGTGTTGATTTTAATTACAATTTAGACGTTTTTGAAGGTGAGTGGTCATGCAACACACCAAAAGACAACTGCTCTAAAGTAAAGCCTTGCAATACAAGTATTCTTTATAACCTAGATTTGGCTATTCTAAGTGACACAGTATCACTGTTTTTCAGCAATGAAGAAAATTGGAGTGCTCAATTTCCAAACTTCTATAAACAAGAAGAAGAATTACTCTTACTTCAACTAGGAAGAGTTCATTTGGTTAAAGAGACTAGTGCTATGAGTCCTGATATTTTTTATATTGCGATAGATTCAAGTGCCTCGCCAACAAATTATACATTAAATGATGTTAAATTTGCTGTAGATGTTACCGATGATGCAAATTGTGAGTGTAGATAATTAGTAATTCAAGGCGCAAATGGTATATTCTATTTGTGCCTTTATAATTCAACTGTTGAATGTTAAAACTTACCAACTTAATAATACTTTTTTCTTTGCTTTTTTGCTCAAAAAAAAGCGTGAATATATCTGAAAATTCAAATTTTATTATTGATTCTTTAGATGTTTCTGATATAAGGCAAGTTCAAGAATCAAGTAATAATCAGGAACTTATTATTCTAAGAAAAAAAACACCATCCTTTTTAATTTATAACGTGAATAACCAAAATACTATATCAAATCGCAGTTTTACTCTTTGGAATGATAGTTTGTATGACAAAAAGTATAATTTTTATTTTCATTCCTACGACTCTATATTTCTTATACCAGAGTCTACAAATGAACTTTATCTTTTAAACTTAAAAAGTGGTAGCTTAAAGAGTGTTTTTTATTCCTTGTCAAATTTTGATTTTAATGATAATTTCACATTCAGTGCTTCATTTTGTCCTATCAGAAAAGTTGGCAACAATATATATGTTCAAGCTATACGTACAGATATCTCTGTCAGAACAGACTCTGAGAGAGAACTCTACTATAGAACAAAACCCGATATGGCAATTTCTATACAAAAACCTTTCGAAACAAAATTAACTGCCCAATGGCCTGAAGAATTTAACGGAAAAATGAATTATAGGGACTATTATATTTATTCGGCATTGAACACACACACAAAGGATTTAGTGTATGGGTTTCGTAGTGTAGGGAAATTACTTAAACTCAATGAAGAAAATAAAATATCGAAAAAAAATATTACTAGCCGTTATCATTCAGATCCTAAAATCTATCCAAATGATAGTGTGGGGAATTTTGCCTTTTTAAAAAGATACATTATTGAAGAACCAAGATATGACAAGATATTGTACAACAAGTTTTATAATTTATATTTTAGAATTTATATACACAGAATTAATTTTTATAATGAAGACGGTTATTTAAACGAATTTGAAGATAAACCATTTTCACTAATTGTATTTGATGAAAATTTAAACTTTCTAAATGAATTTATATTTGACCAAAAAAAATATTTATACTATCACTGCTTTACTAAAGACGACAAAATATATCTACTAAATAGAGAGAATAAACCAAATTCCGTTACATATTCAGCTTTCAAAATTGTGTATAAATGAAAACTTCCCTTTTAATTCTATTTACATGCTTGTTACCAATGATGCCTACCTCTGAAGTTTGTGCAAAAAAAATAATTTTAGATGAGAAAAAAGATTTTGCCGTATTAAGTAACTATTTATCAACACAACATAATATCAAACTAAACTCAGACAGTACCTTAATAATTATGTTTTCTGCTTTTAATTGTAAGGGGTGTATATCTAATTCTATAAATAATATTGGTACGTTGATAAACAGATTTAATAAAAATATTATAGTAATTTCATCAAATAGTACGATAAAAGAAGAAATGTTCAATAAAAAAATTAGTTTCTACATTGATTCAGAAAAAAGAATCGATAAGTTAAAATTTAACATTGTAAATGTTGGCCTATTTTTGACCTACAAAAATGAATTAGTAAAAACATTCATTTTAAAAACGGAAAGTGAAAAAGAAAGTATAACCACTTTTTTGAATAAATAAAATACTTGATTATTTATTTTCGGGCTGTAACTGATAGGCCAAACGAGCTTCGTCATTCTGCCTCATTTTTAATATAGGCAGGTATGCGGCTGCATGTTTATCATTAAATGTAAAGGCAGCTATTTCGGCATATTTAATGGCTGATTCCAAATCGCCCTGAGCCTCTTTTACCATGGCCAAATTATAATTCGCTTTCCTTACTTTTCGGTCTTTAATAGAACCTGTAAGTTCAATGAGTTTTTGTTCGGCCATATCCCAGTTTCCATTTCTAATAAGGTGTTTAGTAAAACGCAATTCCCTTCCTCCTCCAATATAAAACATTCTGTTTACCCAAATCCAGGTAGGCACAATTTCCGATGAGGCTTTGGCCCCCACTGTTTCTCCCACTGCCACCAACAATTCGCTTTTAACCACCGCATCGTTTATAACCGCTAAAGGATGCAAACTAGGTGATGCCGCTCCCGTAGCCTTATAGTCGGTTACTACAAAATCACTTATTAAAAGTTGCTCAATCGGAAAATAAATAGAAAAATGAGCTGTACCTGCTACCTGATTAACGCCTCCCAATACTTTGGCTCCTAAACCGGAATTGGTATCAAAAAAATCGAGGGATACTAAAATCTCGGCATTTTCTTTATCGCAAATTTCCTTTACCGCTTCCCAATTAACGCTATTGTCGAAATTCAACACTTCTTTTTCACCACGATAGGAAGCCGAATACATTTTACTGTTGTTAATTCCGCGTACCAAAGCGTTTACACAAGCCAAGGAAGCGTTTTTGTCGCCATATAATTGTTCTCCGGTTAAAATACCTTCTACCACAGCTTTGCTGGTTTTGTTTCGCAACAAGGTATTGTTTAACACTACCATCTTTTTAACATTTTTAGGAATATCGACACTTGCGGGCCTAAGCACCGAAATGTTTAAAGAAGATTTGCAAGAATGAAATAAGCAAATAATAAGGCATGATGATAGAAAGGAAGAATAACGCATCGTTTTAAGATTTAGGTAAGTAGTGCTTTTTGTTACTACTTTTGTTGCAGAAATTATGCCACAATTAAATCATTACCAAGATACAATATGTGCCCCGGCTACCGCACAGGGTACCGGAGCCATTGCTATCATTCGCCTATCAGGGAATAAGGCCCACACCATTATTGAGAAAATATTCAGAAAAAAAAATTTAAAAAGATTTACGGCAAAAGAGGTTAAAACTCATACTCTTCATTTTGGAGAAATTTATTCGGATAATACCCTCCTCGATGAAGTCTTAATTTCAATTTTTAAGAATCCGCACTCTTACACCGGTGAAGATATGATTGAAATCAGTTGCCATGGCTCCTTATATATTCAGCAGCAAATTATACAATTACTAGTGCACAACGGAGCTCGCATGGCTAAAGCGGGAGAATTTACGTTGCGTGCTTTTTTAAATAAAAAGTTAGATTTATCGCAGGCCGAAGCCGTTGCCGATTTAATTGCTTCCGACTCGGAGGTTTCGCATAAAATGGCCATGCAACAAATGCGTGGAGGTTTTTCAAACGAAATTAATCTACTTAGAGAACAATTAATACAATTTGCTGCATTGATTGAATTGGAATTAGATTTCTCGGAAGAAGATGTAGAGTTTGCCAATCGCGAAGAACTAAAAAATTTAATTGAACAATTAAAAAATAAAATACAATCGCTGGCTGAATCATTTTCCTTGGGCAATGTTTTTAAGTTGGGGGTACCGGTAGCTATTATCGGCAAACCCAATGTTGGAAAATCTACTTTGCTGAATGCCTTGCTAAATGAAAACAGGGCTATTGTTTCAGAAATACCGGGCACTACCCGCGATACTATTGAAGAAGAAATTACTCTCGGAGGAATTCATTTCAGGTTTATAGATACCGCAGGCATTCGCCATTCGAATGACCGTATAGAAAAAATAGGCATAGAAAAAACCTACGAAAAAATTAAACAAGCCTCTGTGGTGCTTTATCTATTCGATACCATAAAAGATACCGCTTCTGAAGTAGAACATGATGTATCTGAAATAAAAAACAAACTTTCCGATGCCAACACTCCTCTGTTAACTATTGGAAACAAAATAGATGAAGGTACAGGAGAACAAACTACTCTATTGTATTCCGATACACTTTCTCCGCTTTTTATATCGGCCAAAACAGGTAAAAATCTATCTCTGTTAAAAGAAAAACTTCTTTCGCTCATTAACACCAATGTTTTACAAAGTGAGCAAAGCATTGTTTCTAACACAAGGCACTACGAGGCTCTTCAAAAATCTTTACAATCAATACATAATGTACAGCAAGGATTAAACAACAATATTTCTTCCGAATTATTGGCCTTAGATATACGTGATGCATTACGTCATTTAGGAGAAATTACCGGGGCCATAGACATTGATAAAGATATTTTGGGTACCATATTCAGTCGCTTTTGTATTGGAAAATAAAATATGTTGAACAATACAGAAAATAGCCCTGCCGAACTTGCTGCAAAGTTTGTAAACAATACCGGAAAACATATTTTTTTAACAGGAAAAGCCGGAACCGGAAAAACCACTTTTCTGAAACACATAATTAAAAATACTTTTAAAAACACCGTAATCGCTGCTCCCACAGGTATTGCCGCTATTAATGCCGGTGGTGTAACACTGCACTCTTTGTTTCAACTTCCGTTTGGAGCATTTATTCCCGAAAAAAACCTACCCAATATACTCAACGAATCATATAAAATAAATACACCACACACTCTCTTAAAACAACTCCAGCTAAATAAAAGTAAAAGAAAACTAATACAGGAAATTGAATTGCTTATTATAGACGAAGTAAGTATGTTGCGAGCCGATTTACTTGATGCTATTGACACCGTGCTTAAAAGCGTGCGAAAAAAAAATCAACTAGCTTTTGGAGGAATTCAGATTCTATTTATTGGCGATCTGCTACAATTGCCCCCCGTGGTAAAAGAAGCCGAATGGGATATTTTAAAAAATTACTACCCTAGTGCCTTCTTTTTCGATGCTTGGGTTTTACGGGAAAATAAACCCATATACATAGAATTAGATAAAGTGTACCGACAATCCGACAATGTATTTATTCAAGTTCTAAACAACCTAAGAAACAACAGCATAAACGAAAAAGATATTGCACTGCTGAATCGCTATTACAAACCAGATTTTACCCCTGCAAAAGAAGATACCTACATACAACTTACCACTCATAATTACAAAGCAGAAAACTTAAATAAACAAGAACTAGAAAAACTAGACACCCCCTCCTACTTCTACCCGGCCGAAATAACAGGCGATTTTAGCGAACACAATTTTCCGGTTGAAAATAATTTAGAACTTAAAATAGGTGCCCAAATTATTTTTATTAAAAACGACCCTAGCGGAAATCAACTCTTTTATAATGGAAAGATAGGTAAAATACATACTCTTCATAAAGACAAAATATTAGTACAACTTGATAAAGGAAAAATTATTTCAGTAGAAAAATACGAATGGGAAAACGTCCGGTTTACCGTAAATGAAATTACAAACGAAATTGAAGAACACGTTATTGGTTCGTTTAAACAATATCCCATTAAACTTGCTTGGGCTATAACTATTCACAAAAGTCAAGGACTTACCTTTGAAAAGGCCATTATTGATGTGGGAAAGGCATTTGCTCCGGGACAAATTTATGTAGCACTGTCTCGATTAACCTCTTTACATGGGTTGGTGCTTACCTCTGAAATTAATTTTAATAGCTTGTACATCAATAAAGAAATTGAAACATTTTCAAAAGCAAAACCAGAACTGCCTTTCTTACATTCACAACTTAAGGAAGAATCAAAAATATTTTTAAAATCATACGTTCTACAATGTTTCAATTTTACAGAATCTCTCTTAAAGCTGAATTTGTTCACTTCCGAATTGGCCTCAGAAAAGAAAAAAAACGAAAAACAACAAACCACAGAATGGATAAAGGAAATAATTAGCGAATTTGAAGACATAAAAAAAACAGCCGACAAATTTCAGGTTCAGCTAAATTCTTTATTTAATGCCCCCCCTCAAGAAAATAATATAAAGTGGAAAGAAAGGATAAATGCTGCCGCTTTGCATTTTTTACCCTTGCTGAACAATTTATCAAAAAAAATACTAACTAAGATAGAAATATTAAAAGACGAGCGAAAGACGACCAAAACAATAAAAGAGCTAATTGAAATGGATGCCATTATTTATAAGCAAATTCAACAAATAAAGAAAGCTGAAGCGATGGCACAATCTGCTAGTGGCAATGAAATTTTAACTAAAGAGATGATCAATTCGGTAAACGAAAACAAGGAAAAAATAAAAACGATTGATGATCTATCAACTATCCAATGTAATAGTAAAAGCCAGAAAGAAGCTAAAGAAAAGAAAGAAAAAACCGATACAAAAAAAATAAGTTTTGAGCTTTATCAATCAGGTCTAAATATTGAACAAATTGCCCTACATCGCAAACTCACCGTGTTTACAATAGAAAATCATTTAGCTTATTATGTTTCCTTAGGTATGCTAGCTATAGACAATTTTGTAGATGAAGAAAAGTGGAAAAATATTATTACTGTTTGCAAAACAATAAACAGTACCAAACTAAGTGAGATAATGGAAAAATTAGGAGAAGAATATACCTATACGGATATTAAATTTAGTGTAGCTTACTATCAAAATGCGAATAAGGAAAAGATATAAATGATAAAAAGATTCTTTATACTCTCACACCAATCACACACACATCGTCTACCTGCTCGTTGCTGCCTTTCCATTGGTCGAATGCTTCGGATAGTTTTTGTTTTTGTTCGGACATAGGAAGATTCGCTATTTGTAAAAACAATTCTTTTACATTTTT
>CAJPFH010000013.1 GCA_905339165.1 Flavobacteriales bacterium | reverse complement strand
GGGAACATCAATCGGGCAGACTTTTGCGCAGATATCGATGCAGCCTTTGCATTTCCTGGGGTCAACATACCGCGGTTTTGTCACACCTGTTATCAGGTAATTTCCTGCCCTTCCTCTAACTCCTGTTATTTCAGAATTTGTGTAGAGCGTGATATTTGGATTGTTCTGGACATCAGACATCTTAGGAGCAAGAACGCACAGGGAACAATCATTATTGGGAAAAACCTCATTCATAAGGGCCATTTTCCCTCCGATTGTTGGTTCTCTCTCAACGAGGTGGACTTTGACCCCCATATTTGCAAGGGTCAATGCAGCCTCGATACCTGCCACTCCTGCGCCTATCACAAGGACATCCTTATTTGCAGGAACTGTCCTCTTTTCAAGTGGGGAAAGAAGCGCTACTCTTGCAACCCCCATAGCCACTAATTCCTTTACCTTCTGCGTTGCCAACCCGTTCTTGTTTGTATGAACCCAGGAGCCCTGCTCCCTGATATTTACCATTTCAAGAAAGTGCTTATTGAGACCGGATTGTTCAAGCACGCGCCTGAATGTGACCTCATGTAGGCGTGGGGAGCATGCAGCCATAACTATCCGGTCAAGTTTTTCTTCAAGGATATCCTTTTTTACCTGTTCCTGCCCCGAATCCCCGCATGCAAATTGTATGTCACGGGCTACAACCACATCCTTTAGCATCGAGGCATGTTTCCTGACCTCTTCAACATCTATAGTTCCAGCTATATTTGTCCCGCAATGGCAGATGTAAACACCTATTCGCATTCAGTTCTCCAATTCTCAATGGTTATTCGTGATATATAAGCTTTAGTCAAGATTATCCTCATTATGATGTTATTATTATTCATCCTTTCGTATGGATAATCCATCATGACGTAAATAATTTTATCATCATTTACTTCCAAAACTTACCCTTATCTTACCGCCTGTCATAATATCATGTAAAGAGATTCTATTGAGATTTTATTTATGTTCAGATCGAAACATCCGAGGGATATATTTAACGAGATAAAATGGAGATTCGATCTTTCAAAATGCAAAATTTATTATATCCACAGGGGTGCTCCCGGAGATATAAAAGTAGTAAACGGTAGCATGATAAAGAGTATTGAAAAGTCATTTCTGGTTCTCCAGGGAATTGTGGAAGATGCATATATACCATACCACAGGATAACTAGGATTGAGTTTGAAGAAAAAATCGTCTTTGATAGAAAATCCTTAAAAAAACCTGACCCAAATATAATTATAAGAGATATAAACCAAAACATTTAAAACTATATAATACCCTAATTAGCGTGGTGAAAATATAATGAGTAATAAAGATTCGAAGGTTCCTATTCTTATTGTGATCGTGGTGGCCGTCATCCTGATTGC
>CAJPFH010000012.1 GCA_905339165.1 Flavobacteriales bacterium | reverse complement strand
ATTATCTTATTCAAATTTCCTCCAATATCTACTATTAATTTAATTTCAGAACTATTTTTCTCGAGTAAGTTTAGATGCAAGTCCGATGCGTGTGTAATGATAATTATCGGCTCATTTATTTTAAACGAATCGGCTGAAGAGGCAATATAAAAAATTAGGTTACTATGTTCTGTAATCTGTTTCATTTGTTCATGATTTTTCAGAATCCCAAATTTTAAAAGCTATAAATTTTTAACTGCTTGTTTAAATTGATGTCCTCTGTCTTCGTAATTTTCGAACAAATCGAAACTGGCACAAGCGGGCGAAAGTAAAACAACATAACCTGCTTTGGCCATTTTATAGGCATGTTGAACAGCATCGGTAGCTGAATTTACATCGACAATTTGGGGTATCATTTCATCAAATGCCGTATGAATTTTGGAGTTGTCTTTTCCGAGGCAAACAATACCTTTTACTTTTTGCTTTATCAGTGGGGCTAACGAGGAATAGTCATTCCCTTTATCTACTCCTCCGGCTATCCAAATTACCGGTTTGGTGGAGCTTTCTAATGCATACCAAGTAGAGTTTACATTAGTGGCTTTCGAATCGTTAATAAATTCAATGCCATGGATGTTGGCAACAAATTCCAAACGGTGTTCAATGTTTTGGAAATCAGATAAACTTTCTCTGATGATTTCCTTGCTGACATCGAGAAAACGTGCGGCAATACTTGCCGCAAGCGAGTTGTAGATGTTGTGTTTGCCTTGCAGTGCTAATTCATGAATAGACATGTTGATGGGTTGGTTGTTTAGGTTAATAATTAGATGTTGATTATTTAAATAGCCTCCTGAATCTACTTTTTGCAGTATAGAAAATGGAAACAGTTGGCTTGGCAGCTTTCTTTTTTTTAATTCATTTTGTATTACTTTATCATCTAGGCAATAGATGAATGCATCGGAAGAGTTTTGATTATTGATGATGTTGAATTTGGAGTCGATGTAATTTTGAAATTCGTAATTGTAGCGGTCTAAATGGTCGGGTGTAATATTTAGCAGAATGGCTACATCGGCCTTAAACCGGAACATGCCATCGAGCTGAAAACTGCTTAATTCAATTACAATGTAATCGTAATCTTTTTCGGCAATGGCAGCGGCCATACTTTTTCCTACATTCCCTGCAAGAAGTACATTGAAACCGGCCTTTTTTAACATATGATAGGTAAGAAGTGTGGTGGTAGTTTTTCCGTTGCTGCCGGTAATACATATTTTTTTTGCCTGGGTAAAACGCCCTGCAAATTCAATTTCTGAAATGATGGGTATTTGTTTTTTAATAAGGGTTTTTATTATATCCGACTTATCGGGTATTCCCGGACTTTTAATACATTCTGTGGCAGTAATAATTTTTTCTTCGGTATGTTTTTCTTCTTCAAAGGCAATATTATTTTCTATCAGTATGTTTTTATACTTATCTTTTATTTTGTTTTTGTCGGAAACAAAAGGATTATACCCATGCTTTTTAGCAAGCAATGCAGCTCCCACTCCACTTTCTCCGGCACCGAGTATAACAATCTTTTTCATTTTTCTTTTATCGAAGTTTTAAGGTTACAATAGAAAGAATAGCCAGCATAATCCCCACAATCCAAAAGCGTGAAACAATTTTTGCTTCGTGGTATCCTAATTTTTGAAAATGATGATGCAGAGGCGACATTTTAAAAATTCTTCGGCCTTCTCCATATTTTCTTTTAGTATATTTAAAGTAACTTACCTGCATCATTACCGAAAGGTTTTCGATTAAAAAAATTCCGCAGAAAACAGGTATCAGCAGTTCTTTTCGAACAGCTAAAGAGAAAACAGCAATAATTCCACCTAATGCTAAACTTCCGGTATCGCCCATAAACACTTGTGCCGGATAAGAATTGTACCAAAGAAATCCTACACAAGCTCCCACAAAAGCCGAAATAAAAATTACCAGCTCTCCGGTGTTGGGAATGTACATTATATTTAGGTAGTCTGCAAAAACGGTATTACCCGAAACGTAGGCAAAAACAGCCAAAACCGCTCCAATAATAGCCGAAGTGCCTGTTGCTAATCCATCGATACCATCAGTAATATTTGCTCCATTAGATACAGCCGTTACTATAAAAATTACAATAGGAATAAAAATCAACCACGAATAGCTTACTGCCTTTTCTCCTATAAATGAAAGTAATTTCGAGTAATCAAATTCATTGTTTTTGAAAAAAGGAATAGTGGTAACAGTAGATTTTATTTCTTCCCAGTTGTAGTGTTCAACTTTCTTTTTTTCTACATCATTTTCTATTTCAATGGTAACGTGTGCCGGAGCCGTTTCGCTATACATCTTCTTTTTTACCACCACATCGGGATGAAAATACAGTGTAATGGCAGCAAATAAACCAACCGAAAATTGGCCTGCTACTTTAAATTTTCCGGCTAATCCGTCTTTGTTTTTTTTGAACACTTTGATATAATCATCTACAAAGCCTATTAGGCCAAGCATTATGGTAGATACAATCATTAATATAATGTAGATATTGTTTAGTTTAGCAAACAGCAAGGATGGAATGATAATGGCAGCAAGAATAATTAACCCCCCCATGGTAGGGGTGCCTTTTTTTTCTAGTTGCCCTTCTAATCCAAGGTCTCGAATCGATTCCCCTACTTGTTTTTTATGTAGCATTCGGATTATTCTTTTTCCGAAAATCATGGATATTATGAGCGAAAGAATAAGAGCCGAAGCAGCTCTGAAAGAGATATATCTAAACACTCCGGCTCCGGGTATATCTAATTGATTCAGGTATTCGAATAGGTAGTACAGCATTATTTTTCCATTATTTTCAGGTTGTTTTTAAGAATTTCTAAATCATCGAAAGGCATTTTTTCTCCGTTTATTTCTTGGTATTTCTCATGCCCTTTTCCTGCCACAAGAATAATATCGCCCGGTAGAGCTAATAAGCAGGCTGTTTTGATGGCTTCTCTGCGGTCGGTAATGGAAAGCGTTTTTTTAAAATGTATGGGTTCCACTCCTTTTTTCATTTCATTTATAATATCTTCAGGGTTTTCCTTTCTAGGATTGTCTGAAGTTAAAATTACCTTGTTGCTGAGTTCGCAGGCAATTTTTGCCATAAGAGGTCTTTTCTCTTTGTCTCTGTTTCCACCGCAACCTACAATGGTTATTACACTTTCGTTTCCGGTTCTTATTTCTTTAATGGTATTTAAAACATTTTTTAGAGCGTCCGGTGTATGGGCATAATCAACAATGGCAGAAATACCATTGTCGGTTTTAATGTGCTGGAACCTACCTTCTACGGCATCGAGCTTACTAATAGCTGTTAAAGCCTCTAATTTTTCTGTATTTAACAGAATGGCTGCTGCGTATATTCCTAAGAGGTTATATGCATTAAACCCTCCGATTAACTTTGTCCACACTTCGTTTCCATTAATATTCAGAAGCATTCCGTTAAATTGATTTTCAATTATTTTGGCATTAAAGTCGGCCATTGATTTTAACGAAAAGGTGTATTTTTTTGCTTTGGTATTTTGCAACATAATCATGCTGTTTTTATCGTCTTTATTTACTAGAGCGAAGGCATTTTCTTTTAGTAAATCAAAAAATCCTTTTTTTGCATGAATGTAATCTTCAAATGTTTTGTGATAGTCGAGATGATCGTGGGTAATGTTTGTAAAAATTCCACCACTATAATTTAATCCGGAGATACGGCTTTGTACAACGGCATGTGAACTAACTTCCATAAAGCAATGGGTACAATTTTGTAATACCATTTCATTGAGTAAGTAGTTGAGCGTAATGGCATCGGGTGTGGTGTGCGTTGCTTTAATTTCTTTGTCGGCAATTTTGTTTATAACGGTAGAGAGGAGGCCGCAACGATAACCTAATTCGGTAAACAGATGGTATAGTAAAGTGGCTGTAGTCGTTTTCCCATTGGTTCCGGTAATACCGATTAATTTTAATTTTTCAGAAGGATTTTGATAAAAGTTGGAGGCAATTATTCCAAGTGCTTCACTGCTGTTTTTTACGCGGATATAGGTAGTGTTGTTTTCTAAGAAATCGGGCAGTGCTTCGCATAAAACAGCTACTGCGCCTTTTTCTATAGCCGAAGAAATGAATTGATGCCCGTCTGTTTGTTCGCCTTTCACGGCAACAAATAGAGTCTCGGTATTAACGGTTCTGGAATCGAAAGAAATATTTTTAATAGAAAGATGGGTACTCCCAATGATTTCTTCAATTCTTGTTTTATATAAAAGGTCTTTTAATTCCTGCATATCAACTTAATTCTAATAGAATACTATCATTTTTGTTAAATCGGCTTCCTGCTGGCACCGACTGATTTTTAATAACTCCTGTGCCATTAAAAGTTACCCTAAGCCCAATGTTTTCCAGTAGAAATAAAGCATCTTTTAAACCCATTCCACACACATCGGGAACTAATGAAGGGGTAATTTTTTTTGCTTTAACATCTACCATTTTTTCTTTTGCGTTTGTATAAACCCATTGATGATTTATGGGTGGAGTAGAAATGTTCAGTTCGGCATATACTTGTTTCAGGTCATCAGCATAACCATCTTTTGAAACGGGTATTTTTTGTGTGGAGGCATATACGTTTTTATCCAGCTCTTTGTGAATTTCAATGCTGCGGGCATAAATTTTATCGGCCACTTCTTTAAAAATTGGCCCGGCTACTAAGTTTCCGTAATACACGTTTCGGGAGGGGGCATTTACCACCACTATGCAAGAATATTTAGGTTTATCGGCAGGGAAATAACCTACCAACGAGGCCTGATAACTAACTTTTGACTGGTATTTGTATCCGTATTTATCGTTTGCAATTTGAGCAGTACCTGTTTTTCCGGCAATTTTATAAATATCATTTTTTAAATTTTTTGCAGTTCCGTTTTCTACCACACCTTCCAGCATTTGTTTTGCTTTTTGTATGGTTGTTTCGGCACATATTTTTGGATTGATTATTTCGGTTTTAATTTCTTCTACTAATTTTCCCTTGTTCATAATTCGTTTCACGAATTTTGGTTTTACCATTTTTCCGTTGTTGGCTACGGCATTATAAAAAGTAAGTATTTGAAGTGGAGTTAATTTTAGTTCATATCCTATAGACATCCATGGCAGTGTAGTTCCGTACCAGTCTTTATCTTCGGGGGTTTTGATGCGGGAGACCCCCTCGCCCGAGATTTCTAAGTTTAGTTTTTTAGAAAGCCCCATAAAAGAAAGTTTATCGGTAAATTTTTTTGGATTTTTGGCATACGCCTGAGTGATGATTTTGGAAATAGCTACATTTGATGATACTTCAAATGATTTTTGAATGCTTATTTTTCCGTAACCACCTTCGTGTGAATCTTGCATTATCCGGTCGTAATATTTGGTTTTACCATTTTCAGTGTCAACGATGTCCTCTAAGTCAATATATCCGTCATCTAAAGCACAAATAAGCGAAGCCAGTTTAAAAGTAGAGCCTGGTTCGGTGCTTTCGCCAATGGCGTAATTGTATCCTTCGTAGTACTCTCCGTTTGGCAATCTTTTAAGATTTGCAATGGCTTTTATATTTCCTGTTTGTACCTCCATTAGAACCACACAACCGTGGTCGGCTTCGTGTAATTGAAGTTGTGTAAGTAGAGCATGCTCTGCTACATCTTGTATATTAATGTCGATGGTGGTAATAATATCGCTTCCATCGTGCGGTTCAATTTCGTTTTCATCGTTGAGGGGCATCCACATGTTTCCGGTAATGCGTTGCATTAATTTTTTTCCATTTTGCCCTCGCAGATGTTTTAAATAGGCACCTTCTAACCCTACTGCCTGTATTCCTGGCCGGTCGTATCCAATGGTTCTTTCGGCAAGCAGATTAAATGGTTTTACTCTTCTGTTTTGCTGAACGTAGATAAAACCACCCTTATATTTTCCCTTGTTGAAAAGAGGAAAAGTTTTAAGTTTTTTAAGTTCGGTATATTTTACATTTCGCTTAATAAGGTGGTAGCGTTCGCCTTTTGTTCTGGCTCTTATTAATTCGCTCTTATACTGAATAGGGGTTTTATCTTTAAAAAGATCGCTTAAATGTTCCGCTAATGAAGAGATGTTTTCATTAAAAATTTCATCGGTAATGGCATCGGAATTTACATCCATTCGTATTTCATAAATGGGTACAGAAGTGGCCAACAAGCTACCATCTTCGGCATATATGTTTCCTCTTACGGCTTCAATATCTCTTTGCGATATGGTAAGTGTATTCGATTTTTCTTTCCAGTATTCTCCCTCGGAAAACTGAATGGAGGCTACTTTGTAAATAATCGCAACGGCAAACAGAAGGATTGAGATGTACACTAAATAAATACGCCACAATATGTCTTTTTTCTTTTCGGTCATTTTATTTTTTATCCGATTTTGATATTACAATTTTAACCGGAGGAATTACCGATTCTTTAATTCCAAAAGGTTGTACCGCTTTTGCTACTTGCGATTGTTTACTTCGGAAGTTTAGTTCCGACTTTAACGTAATATATTCCGACCGCAGTTCTTTAATATCGTTGGTTACTTTGTTTAGTTCAATTACCGTTTTTTCGGCATAATATCCGTTGGCAATGTACGCTATGCCAATAGCTGAAAGGAAAAAGACAAAAGGCAGTTGATTTAATACATTTTTTTTAGTTAAAAAATTTCCGGTAAATATTCCTGATAAGGAACGGGTTACCGAAGATTTTTTTTCTTCTTTTTTAGATTCGTTGTTATTTATTTCTTTTTCTGCCATTATTTTTTTTCTGCAATACGCATTTTTGCACTGCGAGCACGGTGGTTGTTTTCAATTTCTTCCTTATTCGGAACCATAGGTTTTTTATTGATGAGTCGAAAAGGTGAAAGCGGATTTCCGAAAAAATCTTTTTGTATTTCGCCTTCAAAATTGCCTGCACGCATATAGTTTTTCACCATTCTGTCTTCGGCAGAATGGTATGTTAATATTACCAAGCGTCCATTGGGGGTAAGGATATCTAAACTTTGGGCTAGCAGGTTGCGCAAGGCTTCGAGTTCGTCATTTACCTCTATACGCAAAACTTGAAAAACTTGAGCGAGGTATTTGTTTTCAATACTTTTTGGAACGATATGTTTTATGGTATTTTTCAATTCTTCAATGGTATTTATGTTTTTGTTTGTTCTAGCATTTACAATGGTTTCGGCAAGTTTTTTTGCGTTGTTTATATCGGCATATTGTTTAAATATTCTTGTTAGTTCATTCGCTTCGTATGAGTTTATAATGTCGGCAGCTGTTTTGTGTTGCTTTCTGTTCATTCGCATATCAAGCGGCCCGTTGTACCTTGTAGAGAATCCTCTTTCGGCTACGTCAAACTGATGCGATGAAACCCCTAAATCGGCCAAAATACCGTTTACCGGAACGGCTCTTGCGGCCTTTAAAAAATTCTTCATAAACCTGAAATTCTGCGGAATGAACGTAAATCGTTCATCGTTCGGCAGATTTTGAAGAGCATCTTCATCTTGGTCGAAGGCAAAGAGTTTTCCGTCTTCCAATCTTTTTAGGATTTCGGTTGAGTGTCCTCCTCCGCCAAATGTGGCATCAACATAAATTCCATCTGGTTTTACTTCGAGTGCTTCTACGGCTTCTTTTAAAAGAACGGCTTTATGATACATCTGCATCATGTTGTTTATTGCTGCCTCCCATTACCTCTTCGGCTAATCGGGCAAAGTCATCGGGCTCATCGGTAAGTAGGTTTTCGTAAGTCTTTTTATCCCAAACTTCTATTCGATTCGAGTAGGCGAATAATACAATTTCTTTATTTATGTCTGCATATTCGGCAAGTCGCTTAGGAAGAAGCAAACGACCGGTGTTGTCTAACAAAAGTTCAGTGGCACCCCGGTAGAAATACCGAATAAATTCTCTGTTTTTTCTAACAAATTGGTTTAGCTTGTTTACCTCAGCACTTATTCCGTCCCATTCGTTTTTAGGGTAGAGTACCAAGCATTTTTCAAACCCTCGGTTTATTACAAACTTCTCTTGTGCTGCCGGCTCTAGCTGCTTTCGTAATCCGGAAGGCATCATTAATCGGCCTTTCGGGTCTAGTTTGCAATCGAATTCACCTATAAAGTTTGACATTCCAAGGAGTTTGTAATCAGGCAATTTGTTTTTAATGGCGTAAAAATAATCGAATTTTTACCACTTTTTACCACTTTTTACCACTTTGTTAATAACTTTTGAACGGCAAGGGCATACAATAGTTTCATTACAATAAAAAATTTGAATGTGAAAGGGTATTATAATTTCCTTTTAAAAAAAAGTAAAAAGCACGGATGAACAGGATAGGTGTTTATAATATAACTTCTTATTTTTCAATAGGTGAATGGCATGTTTTATAATGTTATGCAAATTTGTTTACATTTGGGCAAAATGTAGAAGTGTATGAACTACAAGGATTATATTAAAAAAGAAGGAGAGTTTGAATATTTAGAAATAGGCGAAGGTCGCACCCTAGTTGTTCTTCATGGTTTGTTTGGAGCCTTGAGTAATTTTTCGGATTTAATAAATGATTTTTCGGAAAAGTATAGAATTGTGGTACCTATAATGCCCCTTTATTCTCTGCCATTACTAGAAACAGGAGTAAAAACACTTTCTAAATACATAGAGCGTTTTATGGAGTATAAGAATTATACCGATGTAATTCTGCTTGGAAATTCGTTGGGAGGGCACGTAGCAATGGTTTATTATCTGAATAAGCCCAACCGTATTCATTCCCTGATTCTTACTGGAAGTTCCGGGCTATACGAAAATGCTTTTGGAGGCTCCTTTCCTCGTAGGGAAGATAAAGAATACCTTAGAAAAAAAGTGGCCGTAACCTTTTATGACCCGGCAATGGTTACCGATGAATTGCTGGAAGAGGTTCATGAAATAATAAAAGACAGAAACAAGTTGATACGCGTGTTGGCTATTGCCAAATCGGCCATTAGACATAATCTTGCAAACGAAATTTCTAAAATAACGGTCCCCACCTGTTTAATATGGGGAAAAGACGATAAAATTACCCCACCCGAAGTTGCTGAAGACTTTCATCGTATGCTACCCGACAGCGAATTATTTTGGATTGATAAATGTGCTCACGCTCCCATGATGGAAAGGCCTACAGAGTTTAATGCCATTTTAAAAAATTGGCTTCACAAAAAATTTGGTTTTTAAATAATATGAATATTTCTAATATGAAACACATTTTTATTTCTTTCAGTCTTGCTTTGTTTGTGGCATGTTCAGGCAACAACGATGGCTCTGAAAACGAGAACACAAATAACAATGATTCTTTAGAAATTACCACAGAAGAAAGTGCGTTGGAAACCGAAGACAAAGAAATGCAGGAACTAATAGAAGCCCAAAAAACTAAAGAGCCCGAAGAAACAGGTCCTCCTTTTTGCGAATGTGTAAAAAAGCAGGAGGCTCTTAACAATAAAATGATGGAGGCCGAAACAGACGAGGAAATAAAAGCAGTACAAAAAGAAATGAGTGCTTTGGTAAACGGAGAGTGTAAAAAAATTCTTTCTGCAAATATTGTATCAAAAGACCAACAGGCCGAACACCAACGAAAAGTGAAGGCTTGTTTAGGGAAGTAATTGGGCCCAGATTGCATTATTAAAACAAACTTAATTTAAGGTCAAGAAATTAAGCAACCTCTTTTTTTAAATTACGTCTGCCAAAAGGATAACAAAGTTTTGTTTCGCGAAGAAAACAAGGCTTTTCAAAGTTCAGAATACAAAGATTAATGAAAAAATTTCTTCTGTTTATTTCAATTTGTGCTTTAACAGTCCCTTTGCTGCTTTCCCAAAATACCATATGGGTAAAAAGTTTTGGAGGAATCAATTCCGATAAGTTTACCAATGTAGGCACCGATTCGCTCGGCTATGTGTATGTGGGAGGATACTATAACGGTTCTATAACAATAAATGGAACAACTTACACAAGCACAAGCGGTAGCCCTACCGACAAAGAAATTTTTATTGGTAAAATGGACTCGGCCGGAAACTGGATTTGGGTAAGAACAGGTGGTAGTTACTACGATGACAGAATCATGGGAATGCATGTTGATAAAGCTGGAAACGTATATGCTACCGGCACTTTTTGGACCACCGCTACTTTTGGCAGTTTTACGGTTGGGGGAGATGGATACGATAACTCTTTTTTAGTGAAACTAAACAGCAATGGCGATTGGCAATTTGCCAAAACCTTTGGTTGCAACGTTTCCGGTGGTTGGTGGTGGAGTTTTGAGTTTAACCGATGGATAGCCGAAGGAGATGACCATTGCTACGATGTATCTTTAGATCCAAGCGGAAATATTTATGTTACAGGGTGGTGGTCTAACACTACGGCCGTTTTTGGAGGAATTACTCTAAATAATCCGAAATGGCTTAGCGATTCGCTCAGTGTAGCTTATGTGGCAAAGCTAGATCCTTCCGGTAATTTTTTATGGGCAAAACAATTTGACGGGGTAGATAATGAACGTGATAACCGTTTAGCGGTTGATAAAAACGGAAATGTGTTTGTTTCCGGAGGCTTTAAGGGTACAGGTACTTACGGCTCTTTTCAGCTAACAAGTAGCGGAGAACACGATGTGTTTGTGGTAAAATTAGATACAGACGGAAATTTTAAATGGGCCAAAAGGGCTGGTAGCAATAAAGACGACCGTGGAAATGGAATAGCCACAGATAATGATAACAATATATATATAAGCGGAGAATACCTGAACCCTGCCGATTTTGGTTCCGATAGCTTAAAACACAAAAGCAAACGCGATATTTTTGTAGCTAAATTAAATAATAACGGTAGTTGGATTTGGGCTACTAGAGCACGCAGTGCAGGGAAAGACAAAGCCTATCAAATGCATGTGGATAAGGAATTTAATATTTTTACTACCGGTGAAATTAGCGATACCACAAGGTTTCAGTCTATAGAAGTGCCAATAGATACAAATACCGAAGCCTACGTGGCACAAATGGATAGCAGTGGCCAATGGCTTTGGGCAAAAAAGGGAGGTTGCCCTACCTCTAACGATGATCATTCAAACGATGTGTGTACCGATATTTATGGAAATACTTATGTTGTGGGATACTTCGAATTTACGGCCGACTTTGACGGGCATACCCTAACCACCAACGGAAAAAAAGATATGTATATTTGGAAACTCGATAAATATATTCCACCGCCCAAGCCACCCAAACCAAATGATACTATTGCAGAAATACCGCTAGGGGAGTTGGCCTTGCCCACTGCCTTTTCGCCAAATGGCGATGGGTTAAACGATGTGCTCAGAATTTTAGGAGGCAAGAATGTTAAAGAAATAGAACTGGCTATTTACAACCGTTGGGGCGAACAAGTATTTTATACTAACGATATAAAAATAGGTTGGGATGGAACCTACAAAGGCAAACTTCAAAACTCAGGGGTATATGCCTACACCCTTAAGGTTACTTTTTTAAATGCAGAGGTGCTGAATAAAAAAGGAAATATTACAATGATTAAATGAGTTAGTAAAAACCATTAAACGACATTCGTCTGTTAGATTCTTTAGTGGAAGTGATTAGCGAATTTGTTTGCGTTGCACTACAAAAATAATATCGGACTTTGCCGTATCTCAACCAAGCAGAGATAAAGTCATTTATTTTAAAGTAAGTTTTGTGCGGCCTATATCGGTAGCATCAGCATAAATTTCAATAATATATTCTCCTGCCGAAAATTCGTATTTATCATCGGGGGCTGCCCAATCTAAACAAAGTTCCATTTCCTGATTTTGATAATCTATTTGTTTTTTAGAACTGAACAAACCTTTAACACCGTTAAATTCAAACATATTCGACTCATCACTTTTATCGGCCAATACTTTTCCATCGGGAGCAAGGACTCTGAGGTAAATCCACTTTTTGCCTGAGGGAGTAATTTTGTTCTCGGCCAGTTTAAAACAGCAGCGAATTTTGTCAATACGTTTGGCTTTATCAAGTTCTTTTCCTATGTTATCGCCTTTTACTCTAACCCCAAAAGCCCTCATCCCTGTGGCTTTTAGCAGAGAAGCCACAGTAACTTTGCTGCTTAAATCCTCGTTCGATTTAGCAAGTTCCTCATTTTTTGTTTGTTGTTGTTTTAATTGTGTGGTTACCTGTGCTTTTTCTTCTGTTAAGGTTTGGTTTAATATGTTTAACGAATCAATAGTGCGAACAAAACCCTTCATAATGGTGCGTAGGGTTTCGGTTTCTTTTCTAAGTTTATGTATCACCCAAGCATCTCCCTTGTGTTTTTCGGCTTCTTTTAAAAGTTGTTCTATTTTCGCTTTTTGCTCTTCTACCTGAGCCTGCATTTCCTTATTATCTGTTTTTAGCGTTTCATATTGCTCCAGCATAGAATTTAATTCTTGTTTTATGCTGTTTCGCTCGGTTTCTATATCTGTTTTTTCAATGGTTATATATTCTATTTGCTTCTTTTGGTTTAAAAGAATCCATCCTTCGGCAAGGCATATAATTAATAACAAGATACAAAGGATAATCAGAACGGTGCTGTTGTTCTTTTTTTGAGGAGGTGTATTTTCCGACATATTTTTTATTTGCAACAAAGTTAGAACGATTTTTAATGTAATACCTTTCCTTTTTTTACTTTTATTTTATGATTCAGTATTTAATAGATTTAATTTATCCAAATATTTGTATTGCCTGCAACAAAAATTTAAGTACAAACGAAAAGCGTATTTGCAGCCGATGTTACTTAAAACTGCCATATACCCGTTTTGCAGAAGAAAAAGACAATGCCATAGAGAAAATATTTTGGGGCAGGGTGCCTATTGAAGCTGCCATGGCACTTTTTTATTTTAATAAAGGAAACCGGGTACAAAGCATACTACATCAGCTGAAATACAAAGGTAATTTTGAAATAGGAATAGACATGGGAATATTGGCCGGAAATGAACTAAAAACCAGCACACGTTTTGCCAATTTAAATTTAATTACGGCCGTACCTTTACACAGCCAAAAGAAGAAACAAAGAGGGTATAACCAAAGTGAAATGTTTGCAAAAGGCATAGCAAAGGCAACTTGTGTTTCAACCGATTTTTCAGTTATTGAAAGAACAATATATACTCAAACTCAAACCCAAAAAAGCAGGGTAGAAAGGTTAAATAATGTGGAAAAGGCTTTTTTTATACCGAATCCGGAAAAAATTAAAAATAAACACATTTTGTTGGTAGATGATGTGATAACCACCGGAGCCACCTTAGAGGCTTGTGCCGCTTGCTTGCAAAAAGTGAACGGAGTTAAAATAAGTATTGCAGCAATTGCCTGTGCATAATATGTATTTTTGCAAATGAAAAAATGACCGAATCTTTTTACATACCCCAAACATTTTCGAAAGAAGAGAAATACAAATCCTTTTTACCACAACTAAAATCGTTGGTAGAAACGGAAACAGATTGTATTGCAAATCTTGCTAACATAACCTCTGCATTGAAATACACCTTCCATTTTTTTTGGGTTGGTTTTTATTTTGTGAAGGGCAACGAACTAGTGTTGGGCCCTTTTCAGGGTACGCTTGCCTGTACCAGAATACCTTTTGGAAAAGGGGTGTGCGGTACTTGTTGGCAAAAACAAGAAATAATAGTAGTGCCCGATGTAGAAAAATTTCCGGGACACATTGCTTGCAGTTCTTTTTCTAAATCGGAAATTGTGCTGCCTATTTTTAACAAAGAGAAACAAGTGATAATGGTAATGGATATAGATAGTGACAAAGAGAATGATTTTGATACAACCGATTCATTTTACCTGCAACAAATAGCTTCCCTCATCGAAACTTTTATATGAAAAAGAGAATACCATATTTAGTTGTGCTGGGCATTTTTTTTTCATGTGCACAAGTTTCTTCTCCCACAGGAGGACCTAGAGACGAAACCCCACCCCGAGATTCGGTTTGCAGCCCTAAAAACAATTCTACTTCTTTTAACGAAAAAGAAATTGAAATTCGTTTTACAGAATACATCAATCTGAAAGAATTAAGTACCCAACTTATAATTTCCCCTTTTTCTAAAATTTTGCCCGAAGTTACTGTTAAAGGCAAAACACTGCGTATTATAATTAAAGATACTCTGCAAGAAAATACTACCTACGTATATCACTTCGGAAAATCTATTGTTGATATTACAGAAGGGAATGCTGCAGAAAATTTCAACTATGTTTTTTCTACCGGAAACACCATTGATACATCAAAAATTTCGGGAAAGGTATTAAACAGTTTTACATTCCAGCCCGAAGAAGACTTTATGGTTATGTTGTACACCTCACACAATGATTCGGCACCTCTTACCCTTTTGCCTAATTATATAGCTAAAACCAATAAAGAAGGAAATTTTCTGTTTACAAATCTAAAAATGGATCGTTACAAAATTTTCGCAATAAAAGACAATAACCGAAATTATCTTTTCGATTTACCCGATGAAATCATTGCGTATAACACGAACCCCATTGCACCCGATACTCACATTACCTTACTCAGCTTTAAAGAAGACAGCGAAAAACAATTTGTAAAAAAATCATCAGAACTACAATCCGGAAAGTTTGGGATATTTCTGAATAAGCCTTCAGAAAAAATAGAAGTAAAATCGTTAGATGCAAATGATTTAATGAAAGAAAATTATCCAAGCTCCGATACCATTATCTATTGGTTGAAAAATAAACCCCTAACCGAGAAATTAAGATTTGTAATTACCGATTCCGATTCAATAATCGATACCGTTGCCATTCGTGTTTCAAACTTCGAAAAAACATCAAAAGAAAAAACAAGTCTTTCTTATAACCTGCAAAATGCAAATTTGAATCTGGGAGAAAACATAAAAGTAACATTCAGCAGGCCAATAGAAACATTGAACGATTCTTTATTAAAATTATACTGCGATTCTACTCCTATTCCGTTTAAATTAAATTTTGATGGTTTTCGAAAACTGGTACTAGAAGCCAATTGGGAAGAAAATAAAAATTATTCTTTACACTTTTTACCCTCCTTTTTTGCCGATGTGTACGCTTACAAAAACGACTCGCTAACGATAAAATTTAAAACGCACGAAAAAAAGTTTTACGGAAGTTTGCAGTTAAAAATAAAAAGCAATAAAAATCAATCATACATTTTTCAGTTGCTAAACGAAAAAGAGGAGGTGCAAAAACAAGAAGTATTTATCCAAACATCTGCATTTAACTACGCACAAATTATTCCGGGAAAATATAAGTTGAGAGTCATAGAAGATGCAAATCAAAACGGGAAATGGGATACCGGAAAGTATATAAAAAATATTCAGCCCGAAAAAGTAATCGTTTATACCGGAACATTAAATATTCGTTCAAACTGGGAACAAGAAATTGAATGGTTGTTGGAAGAGTAATCAATACTATTATTTTACCATTTTTACTGAACACAAATAAGTTTAAATTTGTTTTATACAACAAAAGCAATGGAAATAAACAAAGAAAACGTATTACAAGCATTAAGTTTTGTAATAGAACCCGATTTAAAAAAAGATATTGTAGCCTTAAACCTTGTTAGCGAAATAGAGGTAAAAGGGCCGCACCTTTCTTTCAAGGTACAAATCAGCAATCCTGCATTGCATAATCGTAAACGTATGGAAGAAGCTTGCCTGCACCATTTATACCGATTTTTTGGAGAAGGGGTGCAAGCAACTATTTCCGTAGAAGCGTTGGCAAAAGACAGCGAACGCTCGCCCGAATTACGTAAATTATTGCCCGGAGTTAAAAATATTATAGCCATTGCTTCCGGAAAAGGAGGCGTTGGAAAATCTACCGTTACCTCAAATTTGGCCGTAGCGTTAGCTGAACAGGGATATAAAGTGGGTTTGGTAGATGCCGATATTTACGGACCTTCTATTCCATTAATGTTCGATGTATATTCAGAAAAACCTACTGTTATTGAAATAGACGGAAAACAATGGATAGAGCCTGTTGTGAATCACAATGTAAAAGTCTTATCTATTGGTTTTTTTGCCGATACGGATCAGGCCATTGTTTGGCGTGGTCCAATGGCGGCAAAAGCCTTAGTGCAATTATTTCGCGATGTAAACTGGGGAGAGTTAGATTATATGCTTATTGATTTACCCCCGGGTACAGGTGATATTCATTTATCTTTGGTACAAACTGTTCCACTTACTGGAGTAGTGGTGGTAAGCACTCCGCAGGAAGTAGCTCTTATTGATGCAAGAAAAGCAGTGGGAATGTTTAGATTAAACGAAATCAATGTGCCTATTCTTGGCTTTGTAGAAAACATGGCCTACTTTACTCCGGCTGAACTGCCCAATAACAAGTATTACATTTTTGGAAAAGACGGGTTGAAAAATTTGGCCGAAACCATGCAAATCCCCTTATTGGGAGAAATTCCTCTGGTGCAAAGTATCCGTGAAGCAGGCGATGCCGGACGACCTGCCGTTTTACAGCAAACTACTCCTCAAGCGATAGCTTTCTCTAACCTGGCAAAAAACGTAGTGAAAGTATGTACGCAAAAGCAAAAAGAACTAATCTGATACGTATTTGTTTAGTATATTCGCTTACGCTTAAATGAAAGATAAAAAAGATAAAATAAAAAAAATTAAAGAAGCCATTGCTCAGCTTCGGCCTTTTTTTGTGGCCGATGGAGGTGATATTCGTTTTGTAGAAATAACTGGAAATGTGGCAAAGGTTAAATTATACGGGGCATGTAAAACCTGTTCAATGAGTCATATGACGATTAAATCGGGAATAGAAGATGCCATAAAAAAAGTAGTTCCCGAAATTGTTGCTGTTGAAGCAATAGATTCCGAATAAAAGAAACTCTTAATACCTCAAAATTTCTTTAAGCTCGCTTAGCATCATTGCGGTAGCTCCCCAAATTATTTCATTATTCATTACAAAGCATGGAGAATCAATACTAGCTCCGTTACTTAACGTAATTTGTTTTATGCTTAAACTTTTAGGAGAAAATAATTCATTTAACGAAACCGTAATGATTTTATCTACCTCTTTTTTATCGGGTAAAAAAGTTAAATGGCTATACGAAATACCAATAAAAGGATAAACAATAAAACGACTGGGGGGAATATATAATTCCGTTATATTCCCAATTATTTCTATATTGTTTTTCGGCACTCCAATTTCTTCTTCCGTTTCACGCAATGCGGTTTGTTGCAGTGTAATATCAGATACTTCTTTTTTACCTCCCGGAAAACTTATTTGTCCGCTGTGAACTCCGTTGTACAAAGCACGTTTTATAAGTACCGTATGCCAGTTATTATTTTCATAAAAAAGTAAAATAAGTACGGAGCCTATTTTGGTATGTTGATTGGGTTGTATTTGAGAAACAGGTTTTCTATTAGTGGGCGACATCTTTAGGTGTGCCTCATGCCCCGGTAGGGGCAATTTTAATTTTTCGCTTAATTCTTGCGAGAAGGTGCGTAAATATTCTTTATCGTTCACTAGTGTGAATAATTTTTTTGTTTTGTAAGTTAATATAAAAAAGAGAATCTTCTTTTTGTGCCAAGACAACAGAGGGGTTTATACGTTCTATTTTTTCATATTCAATCGGAATTAATTCTTCGGCATTTAGAGTATATAAACCCCATTTGCCTTTTAGTTGTACCTGTATAAAGTCCTCCCAAAATACAATTTTATCGAAACCTTGTGGAGTGAGCCATTCTGCTTTATCGTTTATTAAGTAATACAGTTCTTTTTGTTTTACAATGGCCACCGAATAATGGTTAAAAGAAGAAGTATAATCAAATTTTCCGGTAGGGGCAGGTTTTTTCGAAAGACTAATGTAGCCCCACTTATCTTTTTGCAAAATAGGAACCCACAGGTTTTTCCCAATAGTTCCTACAGCATCGTATTTTGCTTCCAGCACTTTTTTGCCCGTGCTATCTATTAGTCCGAATTTGTTTTTTTGTTTAAATACGGCATACCCGTTAGTAAAATCGGCCCATTCTTTAGTTCCGGCATCAAATGAAAATTCGAGCGGAATACAAATCTTCCCGTTAGTGTTTACATATCCGTATTTGTCATTAACAGCAACAATGGCTAAGTGGTTTTTAAAAGGGCCAATATAATCGTAGTGGATAGAAAGAATGGTATCGGCTTTTGTATTGAGTATGCCAAACTTGTTCTCTTTTTTTACGCGGGCCAATCCATTGGTAAAATTTTCAATCCAATCGTATTCGCAACGTAAAACATTGATGCCTTTGCGATTGATGATGCCCATTTTGTCGGCAATTTTTACATAAGCAAAGTTATTTTTAAAATCGCCTGCGGCATTGTAAATAAAAGGAATAGCGGTATTTCCTTTGGTATCAAGGTACCCAAATTGTCCTTCTTTTTCAGCTAAGAAAAGGCTGTCGGAGAATTCGTCTAGATAAGAATATTCAATAGGAATAATTATTTTCCCTGTTTTATCAATAAGCCCATATAAACTGTCTCTAGCAATAATGGCGTACTCTTTATAAAAGTTTTCGGCATCATCAAAAACCGGTGCAATTACATATTCACCTCTTTTATTAATAAATCCTTTTTTATTATTTAGTTGCACCACGGCAAATCCTTCAGAAAAAGAAGAAGCCCATTGGTATTTTGGTTTTATTAATGTGTCGCCTTCATTGTTAATGTAACCCCACTTATTGTGAAAAGGTACGGGAAGAAAGAATATTTCAGATAGTTTCAAATCTTCTTCTAATTCGTTCATAAAAGGGTAAGAGGGATATTTTTTTCTGAAATCAATAATTTTTTCTTTGCTAAATTCTTTTGTATATAAGGTATAGATATTTCTCCAGGCTGTATTTACATTCGGATTGAAAGGGAATTTTGAAATAAAATCTTCATACGAGTTTAGTTTCCCATCTTTTGTGCTAAGGATAAAAATCTTTTCTTCGGCAATTATTTTATTTGAATTGAAGGGATGATTTTCGGCAAAGCGAATGTACTCGTCTAATGTACCTGTTCGGGTTTCTTCGGCAAATAATAATTTATCGTAAAGAAGAAGTGCTTCTTCTACTTGTGGTGCATCGGGGTAGTTTTCCGTAAAGCGGCATATTGCATCGGAAGTATTTATTTTTTTTGCTTGTTGAAAAGCCAAAATGTTTCTGTTATTTATGGCTTCGGCCCATTGAGGGGATTTGGTAAATAGCTGTATAAACTGATTATAAAAATCTATATTGGCCGAATCGGCCACCTGGTTGTATTTTTTTTTACAAATAAGAAAAAATAAACTATCAATTTTGGCAGAATCTATTCCAAACACTTTTAATTTTTCTTTTTGTTTGTTTTTTAACAAACCGTAGTTAGACCGGCTCTTGAGAATGTATAAATAGGCCGAATCGAGCTGATGAAAAGGATTGTCGTTTCGGTAAAAAATAGTGCTTAACCCAAATGCAGCAGGCACAGGTTTTCTTTTCATAAGTTTTTCGAACCGGTGTTTGGCGGCAAAGTAATTGTAAACCGAGAGGTCGCGATGGGCTTTTTTCAGCCTATTGGCAAACGTTCCCATTTCTAGGGTAAATAGAGCAAATAATGCAAGGTATTTAATATAGCATTTCATTAATTAAACAAATTTCTTAATTTGACGTAAGAAATGTACATTTATAACGTAGTATTTTGAACAAGTTTGCTCTCATATTATTTCAGCATCTCTTCCTATTGTTTGTATGGGGTGTTCTGTGTTCTGTTATTTTTTCGTGCCGCACGGTTTCGTCTGATACGCAAACTCCCATTAAACATGATTTTTATGAGATGAAAACATCTCAAAAAATAAAAGTGTTATTAGATTATAGCTCAACAAACTATTTTGTATACAGAGGCGAGCCCATGGGATTTGAATACGATGTATTAAAACGATTTGCAAGAAAACATAATTTAACAATAGAAGTTGTGGTTGTAACCAACTTGGATAGTGTGTTTGTTTGGTTGAATAAAGGACTTGGAGATATTGCGGCCGGCAACCTAACCGTTACCCGAAGTAGAGAAAGAGAAGTAGAATTTTCGGAAGTTTTGTTGTACACACGACAAGTGTTAGTGCAAAGAAAACCGGAGAATTGGAAAAAAAGGAAACGCAAAGATTGGGAGAAGGAACTTATCAAAGAAAAAGAACAACTTTATGGCAAGGAAGTATATGTGCGAAAAAATTCTTCATATTACTCACAATTAAGAAGTATTTCAACCGATAAAAATAATCCGATAAAAATAATTGAAACACCAGGAAATGTAAGTACAGAGGAGTTGATAGAAAAAGTAGCCTTGGGTGAAATTTCATTTACCGTTACTGATTTCAATATTGCTTTAGCCAATCTTTTTTTATTTCCGGATATAGATATTAGTACCTTTATCAGTCCTCCTACTAAAATTGCATGGGCCGTTCGAAGGAACTCTCCTGTACTGTTAGATACTTTAAATGCATGGTTAATTGAATATAAGAAAGGAAAAGAATTCAAATCAATAGAAAAGAAATATTTTGGAACAAAGCAAAAAAGGACATTAAATGCAAGAGAAGATTTTTTATTGGAAGAAGGCGGCCTGATTTCTCCATTCGATGAAACCATAAAAAAGTATGCAGACAAAATACAATGGGATTGGAAGTTGCTTGCATCATTAATCTACCAAGAGTCAAAATTTAATCCGAAGGCTGAATCGTGGGCGGGAGCAAAAGGTGTGATGCAACTTATGCCGGCTACGGCCGAAAAATATGGAATAAATGAAGAGTCGGGTATTGAGCAGCAAATTGCTGCCGGTGTAAAATTGCTTACTAAAATGGACCAAATTTTAAAGGAAAGTGTTGCCGATTCAAGCGAGAGAATAAAATTTGTGCTGGCATCGTACAATGTGGGTTTAGGGCATGTGCAAGATGCACAACGATTGGCAAGTAAGTATGGAAAAAAAAGCGATGTATGGGAAAACCATGTAGATTATTTTTTACTTCATAAATCGGAAACAAAATACTACAAAGATAATGTGGTACAATACGGTGTTTGCAGAGGAAGACAACCCTATGCGTTTGTATTGGAAGTGCTGGCTCGGTACGAACATTATAAGAACATGGAATTTGCCGGCAAATTAAAACAGCCCGATTAATTAATTCTACGCCCGTAGAAATTTACCTTTATTAATTCTTCCATAAGCATACGGTTTCCATTGTAGAAAGGAGTAACCCATGCATCTTTTTGCCCGGCAGTAATAATTTTTTGACGTAACTCTTCTGCTTCGTTTAGGGTTACAAACTTTCCTTGTGTAAAACGGGTAATTCCGTCCGGGTATTCTCGTATTACGGGTGCCCCGAATGAAATAAGGTGATCGTATTTGTAATTTTTAGGAAAACGATAAGCCGCAATTTGAACTTCAAATACAAGACCTTCGGCACAAAGTCCTCCGCCTTTTTGTAGTAGTAGATTATACCACTTTATATCGTTTAAATCTTTCCCTATTAACTCAGAAAAATCAACAAATTCTTGTCTTTCCGCACAGGGATTTTGTTGGTACTCCGGCAATGTTTTTCTTTCGCCTAGTACAAATACGGTTACAAATGCATCGCTTGCTTCTTTTTCTTTTTCAATGAGCATCAATCTAAAACTTTCGGCTTCGGCAAGGGTTTTAAATGGCCCGAATGAATAGCGGGTTATTCCGTCAGGGTATGTTTTGCTGCTAATTTTTCCGTATTTTTCTAAGTGTGCCAATTTAAAATCATTGGGGTTTGTTACGGCTCCAATTTCTACTTTAAAACTTACACCTCCTATTTCTTTATCGCTAGCCTGGGCAAACGCATCTTGGGTCTTCGATTTATCAATAATATTTTTATTTTCTAAATCGGTTAATTGATCTTTAATATATTTTTCTTTATCGGTAAGCGAGTCTGCTCCGGATTTACCTGTAATTACTTCGTTTAAGTTAATGGCATTGTTGATGATATTGTCCTTGTTTTTTTCGTCTGCTAACTCTCTGTATTTAGAAATTTGCTGATCAACTCTTTGTTGCAATGTAGTATCTTGTTTTACTTCCAGTTTATCTTTAAAGTCTTTAGAAAATACGGATAAATCATGCTCTACTTGTACGTAGGTATCTAACGATTCAATATTTAAGTATTCTACTTTTGTTTCGTATCCTTCTACTTCAATGGCTATTTTGTATTTATTTCCGGGGGTAAGGGCAAGCATGTATTTTCCGGTGGCCGAGTTTGATTTAAACTGGCCCATTTCTTCGTTTTTAGTTTCGTTGGTAACGGTTATATCGGCATCTACCACTTTGTTATTGGCAGTAACGGTTCCTAACACCAAGGCCAAAATGGGTTTTTTCCCAAAATGTCCGGGGGTTACGGTGTAAATATCGTGCCCGCCAATTCCACCTTTTCTGGCGGAAGAATAATATCCCGTTTTACCATCGGCCGAGAGCACGTAGTAGCGGTCGTCATCAATGGTATTTACCGGATACCCTACGTTTGTTGGTTTTCCCCAACTGCTTTTTTCGTTAATTACATAAAAAATATCGTAACCACCCATACTGTTATGGCCTTCAGAACTAAAGTAAAGCGTTTGGTTATCGGGGTGAATGAAAGGTGCATCTTCATTAAACGGGGTATTGATGGTTGGCCCCATATTTTTTACATTTCCCCATTTATTGTTCGGTAGTTTGGTGGCTGTATATAAATCGCGTTTTCCAAATCCTCCGGGCCGGTCGCTTGCGAAATAAATTGTTTTTTCGTCCATGCTAATACTGGCACTTCCCTCCCAAAAGGTGGTATTAATATCGCCATCTAGAGGCTTTGGTTTCGACCAAGTGTCTCCCTCTAAATTACTCATGTAAATATCTCCCTTATCTTTTTTGGTGCTCTTGTAAATGAGTAATTTTTGCCCGTCAATAGAAAGTGCAATAGCTGCATCGTGCCCAATGGTGTTAATGTTGTCGCCAATGTTTTCTGGCTCATTCCATGTTCCGTTCTTTTTTGTACTGATAAATACATCTTCGTAATAATCGCCTGCTACATCTGGTTTTCCGGATTTATCCATCAGCCCCCCTTTGCTTCTTTCTCCCCGATAGGTAAAAATAAGTATAGATTCATCGGGTGAAATAAGTGGTACATATTCACTCCACTTTGTGTTTATAGGTGTTCCTATAGGTGTAAATGTAATTTCTTTTAAACTGTCGGCCATTAATTTTTTAGCATTGTTGCAGTAATCGATCATGCGGTTGGCATTGTCTAAGTCTTCTTTTCCTATATCTTCTCTTTTGTATTTGTTGAAGTAAGAGATGGCTTTCTCTAATTCCCTATTTACCATGTAGGCTCTTCCGAGATAATAGTTTATTTCGTTATAATCGGGGTTTAATTTTTTTACCTCCTTCATTTTTTCGAGAGCCTCTACACGCAAATCCGAATTGTAAAGCATGCAAATACCTACCATAAGTTTGTAGTAAACATCTGTTGGATTATGTTTTTCCAATTTTTGAAAAAGCTCAAGGGCCTTGCCGTAATACTCTTCTCCGAAGTAATACTCTGCATTTTCAATTGTTTTCTTTTCTTCCGATTTACTTAAACTTTGCGAAAAGCTTACCGATATATGGAAAAACAGGAATAGAGAAAGCAAGGAGTGCAAAAAAAGGAAACGAAACATAATAGATTATTCAGCAAATTTTACGCAATTTATAAAAGACTGATTAGCACTAGGGATTAAAGTAATATCACTTATGAACGTATTTATTAACAAACAAACGGTATAGTTCTTTGTAGTTCTTTAATTTTGGGCACTATGCAAAAAAAGGAAATTGAAATAATAAGGTTTAAAAATGGTTTAAAAGCGGTAATTGAAAAAAAAACAAATACCGAGAATATTCACATAGGCCTAATTATTAATGTGGGGAGCAGAAATGAGAACAAGAGTATTTATGGTATGGCGCATCTTATTGAGCATTTAATTTTTAAGGGAACTAACAAACATCAGGCTCGTTACATTTTAAACAGAATTGATTCCGTAGGAGGAGAGTTAAATGCGTATACAACCAAAGAGAAAACGGTTATTCACGCATCGGTAAATAAAAAATATTTTGAAAGGGCATTAGATTTAATATCCGAAATTTTTCAGTTTGCCTCTTTCCCTGAGGCTCAAATTTTAAAAGAAAAAGAGGTTGTAAAAGATGAAATTCAATCTTATAACGATAACCCTTACGAGCAAATTTATGATGATTTTGAGGAACTGCTTTTTTCCGGTCATTCCTTGGCACACTCCATTTTGGGAAATGTAAAAAGTCTTGATAAAATAAATAGAAAACAAATTATTTCATTTTACAAAAAACATTACAATACATCTAATGCCGTAGTGAGTATATTAGGCCATATTGATACAAGATATATAAAAGAAATAATAGAACAAAAATTTTCTGCTGATACGTTAATCGGTAAAGCAGCCGGTAGCTCTCAAAAAAAGTTGGTGGCATACAAGCCTTTTCAAAAAGAAATTTTTAAAGACACTCACCAATCTCATTGTATCATAGGAAATCATGCATATGATATAAAAAGCAATCATCGTTTGCCATTTATTTTGCTTACGAATATTCTTGGCGGCCCTGCTATGAATAATCGCTTAAACATGAATATAAGAGAAAAATATGGTTATACCTATGCCATCGAAGCCCAATATTCAGCGTACTGTGATGCGGGTATTTTTACAGTTTATTTTGGTGTAGATAATAAATATTTACAAAAAACTATTTCATTGGTAAAAAAAGAATTGCAGTTTTTTAAAAACAATACACTAAGCAAAACAATGTTAACACAAGCAAAAGACCAATTGTGCGGGCAAATTTCATTGGCAAACGATAACCATATATCTACCATGCTGGCTAATGGAAAAAGCTTAATGTATTTTGATAAAGTAATTACATACCAAGAACTTTTTGCAAAAATAAATTCCATTACTCCCGGTCAAATTTATGAATGCGCACAAATGGTTTTTAACGAAAAAAAAATAAGTACACTTATTTATCACTGATATGAATTTTTTAGACCCCCAGTTAGAAGAATATGTCGAGCGGCATACCTCGGAAGAAAACGAAGTATTAAAAAAACTGAATCGTGAAACATGGGCAAAAATGTTAATGCCCCGAATGTTGTCCGGCCATATACAAGGCAGAGTGCTTAGTATGTTTAGCCACATGATAAAACCAAAACATATTTTAGAGATAGGAACCTTTACCGGATATTCGGCTATCTGCATGGCCGAGGGCCTTGCCGATAAAGGAATTTTACACACTATTGAATTAAATGATGAATTGGAAGAATTTATAAAAAAGTACTTTCAGGAAGCAGGAATGGAAGAAAAAATAGTTTTACACATTGGCAATGCCTTAGAAATTATTCCGGCTCTTCCTATTACTTTCGATTTAGTTTTTATTGATGCTGATAAAGAAAATTACTCTGCTTATTATGATTTGGTGTTCGATAAACTGAGTGTGGGTGGATTTATTATTGCAGACAACGTGTTGTGGAGTGGAAAAGTGCTATTAGATTACGAAAAGTTAGATACAGAAACAAATGCATTGGTTGATTTTAATATGAAAATACAAAACGACAATAGAGTAGAAAATGTATTACTTCCTATTCGCGATGGCCTGATGATTGTGAGAAAAAAATAATAACAAGGACTCCGTGGAGTTCTATCTAAAAACTGTATAATTTTGGCCTTCACACCCCCTTTATTAAAAAATGGGGGAATTTCTATTTTATGAGTTTGCAGGAAATATTTCAAAAAGTAAAAGAGTTGAGTGCTTTTAAAGCTCTGCTAAGTACCTTGCAAGATAAGCATTCTGCAAAGATATTTGCAAAAGGATTAACGGGATCGTCTGATACACTTATTGCTTCAGTTGCTTATACCCTTTTAAAAGGCGAGCATATTTTTATTCTAAATGATAAAGAAGAAGCAGCCTATTTTTTCAACGATTTACAACAATTACTTCCGGAACATTCTGTCGTTTTCTTTCCCTCATCTTTTAAAAGGCCATACCAAACAGAGGAAACAGAGAATGCGAACGTATTACAAAGAGCCGAAGTGCTGAATACGTTGCAACACCATAGAAATACACTAGTAGTTACATACCCAAAGGCTCTTTCCGAAAAAGTAGTTACACGAAAAACCATACAACAAAACACTCTAAAAATTAGCGTAAACGAAAAAATAAATATTTCATTTATTACCGAAATATTAAATGAGTACAGTTTTGAACGAACCGATTTCGTAATAGAGCCAGGTCAATTTTCTATACGAGGAGGTATTGTAGATATTTTTTCATTTTCTAATGATGCACCCTACAGAATTGAGTTTTTTGGTGATGAAGTGGAGTCTATACGCACCTTTAATCCACTCGACCAACTTAGTATAAGCAAACTAGAAGAAGCCTACATACTACCCAATATTCAACAAAAATTTTCTGAAGAAAATAGGCAATTATTCCTGGAATTTATTTCTACTAATGCCTTTGTATGGATAAAAGATGCAGAACTGTCTGCCGATACAATACATACAGAATTTGAGAAGGTATGCAAATTATACGAAGAAGTAAAAAACAATACCGTTCGGCACTTAATGCCAAACGAATTGTTTACCAATAAAAACGAATTTTTAGAACAATTGATTTCAAAAAAAACAATTGAAATGGGCACTAGGAATTTTTTCAAAGATTCATTAGAAATCAATTTTCATATCGCTACTCAACCCGTTTTCAATAAAAATTTCGAATTGCTGGCAGAAAATTTGAAAATAAATTCAGAGAATGGAATTTATAATTTATTACTTACCCCAAACATTAAACAATACGAGAGATTAAACGCTATATTTGAAAGTACTGATCAGTCTGTTCAACTTCATGCCCTAGAACTAAATTTAAGAGAGGGTTTCGTTTTTTGCGATATCAAAACAGCATTTTACACCGATCATCAAATATTCAATCGTTTTCATAAATTCAATTTAAAAAGTACTGCTGGTGTTTCAAAAATAATTACACTGAAAGAACTGAATAACCTTAGTCCGGGAGATTTTATAACTCATATAGACCATGGAGTGGGCAAGTTTTCAGGATTAGAAAAAATTGATTTTAATGGGAAACAACAAGAAAGCATTCGTATTCTTTATAAGAATGGCGATATTCTATATGTAAGTATTCATTCACTTCATAAAATTTCAAAATATGTTGGAAAAGATGGAAGTGAGCCCACCCTTGATAAGTTAGGTTCTGGCAGTTGGGATAAGGTAAAACAAAAAACCAAAAAGAAAGTAAAGGAAATTGCTTTTGATTTAATTTCTCTCTACGCCAAACGGAAAGCCACGAAAGGATTCTTCTTTTCGCCCGATAATTATTTAATGAAAGAGTTGGAAGCCTCTTTTATTTATGAAGATACTCCCGACCAACACAAGGCCACCCTTGATGTAAAAAAAGATATGGAAGCCGAATATCCTATGGATAGGCTTGTTTGCGGTGATGTGGGTTTTGGAAAAACAGAAATAGCTGTTCGCTCTGCGTTTAAGGCAGTATGCGACAGTAAACAAGTGGCTATTCTTGTGCCTACCACTATTTTAGCTCTTCAACATTTTAAAACATTTACCGATCGCCTTTCAGATTTTCCATGTGCGATTGATTATTTAAACCGTTTCAAAAGCACAAAACAGCAAAAAGAAACGCTAAAAAAAGTGGCCGAAGGAAAAATAGATATTTTAATTGGAACGCATAGGCTGCTCGGAAACGATGTGAAATTTAAAGACTTGGGTTTATTAATTATTGATGAAGAACAAAAATTTGGTGTTGGAGCAAAAGATAAAATTAAAACACTAAAGGTAAATGTAGATACCCTTACTTTAACAGCAACTCCCATTCCTCGCACACTCCAGTTCTCATTAATGAATGCAAGAGATTTATCCGTAATCAATACTCCTCCACCCAATCGGCAACCTATACAAACCGAAGTGCACGGGTTTAACGAAGAAATAATCAGAGATGCCATAGCCTATGAAATTTCTCGAGGAGGACAAGTGTTTTTTATCAATAACCGAATTCAAAATATTATAGAAATTACTGGAATGTTACAACGCTTGTGCCCCGATGCTCGTATTTTATATGCACATGGACAAATGAATGGAGATGAGTTAGAAGAAAAAATGCTAGCTTTTGTAAACGGAGAATTCGATGTATTGGTTAGCACAACAATTATTGAATCTGGCTTAGATATACCCAATGCAAATACCATTATCATAAACGAAGCACACATGTTCGGATTGAGCGATTTGCACCAGATGAGGGGAAGGGTAGGGCGTTCAAACAAAAAAGCTTTTTGTTTTTTATTGGCTCCTCCACTTTCCGTTTTAACCAATGAAGCCCGAAAACGCCTGCAGGCCATAGAGCAATTTTCCGATTTAGGAAGCGGATTTCAAATTTCTATGAGAGATTTAGACATTCGTGGAGCCGGAAATATTTTAGGAGCCGAGCAAAGTGGCTTTATTTCTGAAATTGGCTTCGATATGTATCAAAAAATTATTCAGGAGGCTATAAAAGAATTAAAAGAAAATGAATTTAAGGAGTTGTATGCCGAAGAATTAAAACAAACCAACTACGTTTCGGATTGTGCCATTGAATGTGATTTAGAAATTTTAATTCCAGATCAATACGTATCCAACATCACCGAAAGATTAAATTTATATACCGAATTAGATTCATTAAAAACCGAAGAAGAACTTCAAACATTTGCTGCAAAATTGTGCGACCGCTTTGGGCCACTCCCAAATGCTACTAAAGAACTTTTGGATACCATAAGGCTTAGGTGGATGGCTGAAAATATAGGTTTTGAAAAAATTGTGTTAAAACAAAGTAAATTGCTCGGATATTTCATTTCCGATGCTCATTCGGGGTATTATCAATCCGAAAAGTTTAGCAAAATATTGCAACTTATTCAACGCAGCGATACCTGCCAAATGAAAGAAAAAAATAATAAACTGTATTTGATATACAACAATAAGATTGAATCTATTAATGAAGTCCTAAATTATATTTCAGATTTAAATAGTCAATTACAATTAGAAAGGGTAGTGTAAAATTATTGCGTATTCTTCTTCATATTGAATTCATATCTATCATTTGCTACGCCAGGTAAATCAAAAATATTTGTAATTTTTATAACTCCATAATTCCCAGAACTGGTTTTAGCAATTATTATGTCGTTGAGTTGAATATTATTTACAATTTGAAGTTTGGTTCCTGAATTAAAAGCATCAACCGTAGAAATATTGGTAGCATTGGCATAATCAAATCCGTTAAACCGAACAAATTGAGTAGATGAGCCAGAGTTCCATGAACGAGCTAATATAGAGTCGGTGGGTATAGTATCAAAATCTTGTATATCGCGTAAACCTGGAATAGCCGTAAGAATGAGCTGGGGAGTTCCTGTTTCAATATCAAAAGCGTCTAATTCGCCAGAGTGAGTAGAGTAAAAATAGTGCCCGGCAGTTTCTGTTAAAAGAATAGGTGTATTTTCTATGGGGTCAACTATAACGGTTCTGGCAGATGTTCCAACATTGCCTTCTTGGTCGTAGGCATTAAATATTAAAATAATACTTTTTCCTGCCCAAGACTCGGGTATTTTAAATTCGAAGGTGTAATTGAATTTTTTTACAGCGGGAGAGATAAGGGTATCTTTTAAAAAGACCTGACTAGCCCCGGGCTCTTTATAATGTATTTTAAAATTTACGAGCGGAAATTCCGACTCTGCTTTTATTCCAAATGAAATGATTTTATCTACTGCTGTGTAAATATGAATGGCAGCGGGGTCAATAAAAACCATTACGTCTTTGGTTTTATCTTTTTTACATCCCGAAAAAATAAGAAGAACAATAGCAAAAAGTAGGAATATGTTTTTCATACAAAAAATTTAAGATGCATAAAATTACAAATAAAAAACCCCCGCATAGCAGCGAGGGTTTTTTGTTGAAAAATAAAAATTTATTTCGTTTTTACTTTAAAGGCTTTTGCTCTCAAAGTAATGGTTTCTTGTTTGCCTAAAAACATTTGATCCGTTTTAGTTTCAAACGAAATAGGCAAAAGAAAATCTGCATCAGGTTTTGAGCTCAATGCATCATACAACGCATTGTTGTAGCCTCTGTTATTACCAATAGGTAAAGCAAATCCGGTTTGAGATACAGCTGCACCCGCAGTGTATCTTCTGCCACCATAGGGCATGCCCATCACGTATGATTGGGTTGCCGTTCCCGTAACTTCTCCGATGTACTCAAGATCTTGCATTTGGAAAAGAACCTGCACATTGATAGGTGCTACTGGTACACTTTTCTTATACATAGTACATGAAGAAATGAACAGAACAACTGCCCCTAAGATGGTTAGTTTTAAAATATGTTTCTTCATTACCGTACAGTTTTAGGTTAAATTAGTTTAATTGAGCAGAACTTCCACCATTGTTTTTAGTTCCGAAATAAATGTTTAGGCAAACTCTAACATTGTTGTTAGTGTCCATGTTAAACATTTTTCTTTTCAACTCTTTATACTGTCCGTTATTTACTGTGGCATTACCACCTACACCAAAAGAAGAAGTAGGGTCATTATCTGTTGTGTAGTATTCAACATCCCAACTAACTGATGAAGGCGTGCTTCCTGGAGGAAGATTTAAGTAGTATTCTTCGTTATGCTTGGTTTTGTTTCCAAGTTTCCATTTGGCATTCCATCCATATTCTAAACCAATAGAAATTGGAAGTTGAGCAACGAAAATGTTAAAACCAATGATACCACCTAAACCAATAATTTTATTTTTGGTAGTAGCGGTATGGTCAAATAAATCACCGTTTGTAAACTCCGCTTTCTCATGCATTACATCTTTTCCGAAACCTAAGTATAAATCACTTCCTGCATATACATCAAAAATGTTCGATGTGCCAAAGTGGTACTCGATACCCGGAACAATGATGTACTCTCTCTCGCTGTTTTTGTACTCGTAAGCAGCTCCCCATGGTTGAGTAGTGCCGCCTGTGCTCCAACCAGAGTTAAATGTGGTAGAGTCTAAGGTAGTTCCCGACATTTTATCTACAGTTTGATAAAGTCTTAAACCGCCTCTTACAGCTAAGTTGTCAGAAAGGAAATACTTGAAAGTTAATAAATCACCTCTGCCAAGTAAGTTAAATATCTTAAGCCCAGCGGCAGAGTCGGCTGGAGATTTAAGATCGATTCCAAACGTTAATGCCATGTCGCCCGCTTGTGGTCTTGCACTTAGGGGTACATTTACATCTTCGTTAGTCCTAGTGGAAATTTGGGCAAATGTAGATAAACCCATTCCAAAGGCTGTAACAATAAGTAGTAACTTCTTCATAGTTTTTGTTTTGGTTAGACTAAAATTTTGCGACAAAAATATGAATACTTTTAATAAAACAAGCAGAACGGTTGTTTTATTAAAAGAATAATGCAAACATTACATTGTTGATAAAATACAAAATGATAAGTAATTATACGTAGGTTGAAATTAAAATAAGCCGTGTATTTCAGCATCTATTTTTTCAATAATCTTTCCTAAATCTTCTTTTTTTTCAGGAAATTTATTTTCATCAATATCAATAATAAGCAGTTTTCCTCGGTCGTATGTAGATATCCATGCTTCGTATCTTTCGTGCAGTCTTTTTAAATAATCTATTCTTATACTTTCTTCGTAATCTCTTCCTCTTTTTTGAATTTGTTCTACAAGGGTTGGAATGGAAGCTCTCAGATAAATTAACAAATCGGGAGGAGGAATAGAAGATTCTAATAATTTGAATAATGAAAAATAAGTTTCAAAATCGCGGGTAGTCATTAAACCCATAGCATGTAGGTTAGGAGCAAAAATGTATGCATCTTCGTAAATAGTACGGTCTTGAATGGCATTTTTTCCTTTTTCTCTGAACTCTTGAATTTTTCCGAAACGTGCATTTAAAAAGAATACCTGAAGATTAAACGACCATCGCTGCATATCGTTATAAAAATCATTTAAATAGGGGTTTTCGTCTGCATCTTCAAAGTGGGCTTCCCACTGGTAATGTTTTGATAAAAGAGTGGCGAGGGTAGTTTTTCCTGAGCCAATATTTCCGGCAATTGCAATGTGCATAGTCTTTTTGTTTAGGTCGTCTAAATTACAAATTATGTTTGCTTATACAAGAAAGAGTAAATATTTTTGGTAAGTAATCTTAATTTAGGGATTATCTGAGGTATTGAATAATAGAACACTTTGGGTAGTGAGCAAATACTTTCGTTGCTTTTCTAATCGGCAATCAATACTGTTTTTTTCAAGAGGCTCTGAAATAATATCGAGTGTTTTTAAGTGATAGCGATAGAATCGGTTTTCTTTTACGTAAAGTATTTCATTTTCTATGGGTTGAAATTTTTTAATTTGCAAAATGGGAATGGTTTTAATGTATGCTCCAAAAATATCAAATACAAGAATTCCGGATTCAGGATTGTTTACAAATAAAAGATTGTTATACTCTTGCATAAAGGTAGGTTGCAGATTAATACCTGTAGTTTGTACAAGATTTGGAGTGTTTACGGTTACCGAAAGGTTTTCATTTAAACGTATTAGGCGAAACTGTAGTGCATCGTAAAGCCAAATGCCATTTTGATATGAAGAGGCAGCAAGAGCTGTCATTTCCATTCCCTGTTGTTGCATATTGATGGGTTCCCCATTTAAAGATAAGGTATTATCTAAAAAAAGAAGAGTAGAAAAATCACTAAAGAAAACGAGTATTTTGTACGGGTTCGAAACATCAAGACCGGTTACATTCCCGTATTTATTTGTACTAAAGAAGTAGAGTTTCTCTCCGTTTTTATTGTATTTTACAATGTGGTTTTTTTCAATGGTGTATAGGTTGCCAAGGTGGTCGGTAGTAAAGCTTTCTGTTTGCACAGGAATTTCTTGTATGGATACTGGTTGTGCAGAAAGGGGCAGAGTGAGCAGAGTGGTAACAAGAAAACTAAAAAATCTCATGAGTTTATTTTCATAAAAGTTTGAATGGAATCTATGTATTTTCGGTCATTAGAAAGCTTAGGCACTTTATTTTGCCCTCCTAATTTTCCTCTTTGTTTCATCCATTCATAAAACGTGCCATTGGGTAACATTCTTACAATTGGTTTTTGTAAAATATAGTTGCCATATCGTTTCGCTTCGTAGTCGGAATTAATAGCTTTAAGGCTATTATCAAGCACTTCAATAAAGAAATGAATGTCATTTGGGTTTTCTTTAAATTCTATGAGCCATTCATGAGCCCCCGCTTCTTTATTTTTTAAAAATATAGGAGCCACCGTATAATCGGTAATCACGGCTTTTGTTTTTTGACAAGCTGCAAGGAGGGCTTTTTCTGCATTATCAATCATTACTTCTTCGCCAAAGGCATTTAAAAAATGTTTAGTTCTTCCTGATATGGTAATTCGGTAGGGATTTAAGGAAGTAAATTGTACGGTGTCTCCAATTTTATATCTCCATAGGCCTCCGTTAGTTGAAATGAGCATGGCATAGTTTACATTCTTTTCTACCTCCTGTAATGAAATTACTTTTGGATTTTCTGTTGTGTATTCGCTAACAGGAATAAATTCGTAGAAAATCCCGTAGTCTAGCATTAGTAAAAGTTCTTTGGATTGAATGGTATCTTGTATTCCAAAAAAGCCCTCAGAGGCGTTATAGGTTTCCAAAAAACTCATGTAGGGCGAAGAAATGATGTTTTTAAATTGTTCCAAGTAGGGCGTGAAAGAAACTCCTCCGTGAAAAAACACTTCGAGGTTTGGCCATATTTCTGAAATATCGTTTTTGCCTTTTATTTCAAGTACCTTGTTAAGAATCACTAAAGCCCAAGAGGGTACACCTGTAATGCTGGTTACATTTTCGTTGCTTGTGGAAGCGGCTATTTTTTCTATTTTTTCTTCCCAGTTTTCCATTAAGGCGATGGATTGTTCCGGGGTACTAAGCATATCGGCCCAAAAAGGTAAGTTTTTTATGATGATGGCTGATAAATCGCCATAATAAGACTCTCTGTTGAATTGGTTTATTTGTCGGCTGCCACCTATGGCTAACGATTTTCCCTGAAAGATTTTTGTAGAAGGATTGTTGAAGCAATAAATGGATAGCATGTCTTTTCCTGCTTTAAACTGGCATTCTTCTAATGCTTCGCGGGTTACGGGAATAAACTTGCTTTTATCGTTTGTGGTTCCCGATGATTTGGCAAACCATTTTACTTCTCCCGGCCAAAGTAAATTTTTTTCACCTTGTTTTAGCCGAACCACATATTGTTTTATATCTTCATAATCCTGAAGCGGAACACGTGAAGAGAAGTGTGCGTAGTTTTTAATTTCGTGGTATTTATACTTGTTTCCCCATTCGGTATTTGATGCAGTTGTAATTAATTTCTGAAATACTTCTTGCTGCACTTCATGAGGATACTTCATAAACAGTTCAATCTGATGAATTCTTTTTTTCATCAGCCAGGAAATAAAAGAGTTTATAATGGGCATGAAATCTTGTTATTGATCCCGTAAAGATACTGAATTTACTTAAATTTTATCGGATAATGTTTTTGCTTTTTTTTGCAAAAAGAATAGTTCTACTTCTTTGGCACTTTTTGTATTGAAGGTGAATTTTTTGGTAAGTCCTCCTTTTTGAGCCGAATAAATTCCGTATTGCACATCTTCCAATCCACCAATATGATGAGCATCCGGATTAATAGATATTAATACCTCTTTTTCCATAGCGTAATAAATCCATTTCCAATCAATATCCAATCGGTAAGGATTTGCGTTTAGTTCAATGATCACATGGTTTGCAGCACAGGCCTCTATTATTTTTTTGTAATGCAGCGGATATCCTTCTCTTGATAAAAGCAGTCGGCCACTGGGATGCCCGAGAATGGTCGTAAATGGATTTTCTATGGCTTTTATGAGGCGTTCGGTTGCTTTTGTTTCGTCCATTTTTAGTGCGGAGTGAACAGAGGCTATTATAAAATCGAATAATGAAAGTATTTCGGTGGGATAATCTAACTGGCCGTTGGGTAATATGTCGCTTTCTATTCCTTTAAAAATTTTAAATGGAGAAAGTTGGTTGTTTAATTCTTCTATTTCTTTTAATTGTTTTAATATGGCGTCAGGTTTCAATCCGTTAGCATATACCGCTGTTTGAGAGTGGTCGCTGATGCCAATATAATGGTAACCTAACTCTTTGCAACGGTTTGCCATTTCTTTTATGGTATGTATGCCATCGCTGTAAGTAGTATGGTTATGGAGTATTCCTTTCAGGTGTTGGGTTTCTACAATTTCTGAGACAAAGTATTTTTTTTGCCATTCAAATTCGGTTTCACCTTCGCGCATGGGTGGTATCATGTATTCCAATCTGTTTTTGGCATATATTTCTTTTTCACTTAGTAATTCGCAATGCTTGGTGTTTATATGAGCGAGGTGTTTGGGATGTGCGGTGAGTTTAAGCAGATGGTATTCAAATTCTTCAGGTTTGCAAAAATGTAATTTAAAATCAATATCAAAGGGAGGTTCTTCATTTTTAAATTCATTGAATTTTTCAGTACCTATAAGAAATTCTGCTTTTTCTATTACATTGCACATTCTTCGTAGTTCACCTACGCTGGATACAAGTTGGATTTGGTGTTTTGTTTTAAGATGGGTAACAAATTCTTCGGCTATTTTCTTAATTGACGCAAAGAGATATTTTCTTTGTACGGAGAGAAGAAATTTAATTTTTTCTAAAATTTCGTTTTGAGATTTTTCTCCGAATCCTTTCAGTGTAATAAGTCGGTTTTCATTGCAGGCGTAAACCAGTTCTCCAATACTTTCTACCCCTAATTCTTTCCAAATCACACCTACTTTTTTTGGGCCTAATCCTTTTATTTTTAGAATTTCAAATAATCCAGGAGGAGTAATATTTACCAGGTGCTGAAGTTCGGAAAAAGTATGGTGTAATTTAATTTCTTGGATGGCTTCTAAAATACCCTTTCCTATGCCTTCTATGTTTAAAATTTCGTTTTCAGGAAGCGAAAGAATTTCCTTTGGATATTTATTGATTTTAAAAGCAGCATTTGCAAATGCTTTTGCTTTAAAAGGATTTAGGTTGTGTAGTTCTATTAGTTTCGCAAAAAGATTTAGAAGTTCGGAGAGCTCTTTATTACTCATGTTTCGATTTTCTCTTAAGTGATTTGAGCCAGTTTATGGCTTCTTTTTCGTCAGTGAACATTTTAGTGGGCATAGAGGGTTTTTGAATATTAATAAAAAAGTTGACAATGATTTTGTGTGCTAAAGATTGTACCACAAAGGCCTGAGCTAATTTATTTTCTGAAATTTCTTTTTCGGTTGATTTCTCTCTTGCTTCCTTTGAGATATGAGCATCTTTCCCGGCAATAAAAAGCAAATAATAATTTTTGCCTTCGGCTAATTTTTTATTAAAAACTTTCATTTCTAAAAGATCTTCTTCTTCAATCGATGCAGAGTCTTTAATTTGAACTTTTATTATATCGTCCTCGAGTTTGTAAATAAGGGCCTTACTGTTTTCAAAATCTGCTTTCATGCGATTATCTGAAAAGGTACATTTTGCCATATCCTTTATGGAAATAGGCATCGGCTTCGTTGCTTTTATGCTCAATGGAATTATTTTCTATTTTCGTAAAAACGCGGTATAGGTATAGGCCGTTAGCAAGGCGGTCTCCAAACTGGTCGGTTCCGTCCCATACGTATTCAGTAATATTTCGCCCAATGCGAATGGGGCCTAACTCATCTTTTGAAATTTCTTTCACTACGGTTCCGGTAATAGTCATAATCTGAATATTAAAAACATCGGGTATTTTAGAGCCGGTAAGTGTAAAAACAAAGCGGGTAGAAGTGGTAAAAGGATTTGGGTAATTTAAAATGTGTGTAATGGTAGATTTATTGATTACTTCGAAACTAATGATATAATCAATTTTGCCGGCCGCATTTTTACTTCTGTCGGTAGCTTGCACCCTTAATTGATATACTCCATCGGTAATAAAAGTGGGGTGGTAGGTAATACGTGCTGAGTTTTTGGGCAGTGAGGCGGGTTGGAAATGCAGCACATCGGCTCCCGAATAATTTTTAAACCAGATGCGTTCTTGTTGTCCTTTGGGGTTAATAACGTAAATAGAATAATCGGCTGTGTCGTTTAAGGCTAAAAATTTATTTTCATCGGTGAGTGAAATGATAATTTCCGGAGTGGGAGAAACAATGTCTCCGTCTAAAATATGTACTCCGTCAAAGGTTATGTTTAATAGGGGATTTTGCTTATCTCGTTTTACATAAAATGGATATTGCCCAATATTATTGAAATGGTATTGTTCGGGCTGGTCGTTGTTCGGATTTACTTCCACATAAATATTATTTAAAGCCGGAAATCCTATGGTGTTAAATTGCATAGTAGAAATCATTACACTGTCGGCTTTAAGCGGAGCTTGTTTCGGGTAGCTAACGGGGTGTGTATTTTTAAAACGGTCGTAAATTTTATAAGCAATCAGCAAACTATCCATATCAAATTCACTCACGTTTTTAACGGCTACCGAAAATTTAAGCGGGTCTCCTTCTTGCAAAGTATCGTTATGAATAGAAAAATAGATATTAGGTGCTAGTGCCGCTTCCGGAACAGGCTCGTAAGTAACTCTCCAAAAATCTAGCTGAGGAGCTGTGTAGAGCGAATCGTCCGATTTTTGTGCTAGCAGTTTAAGATATGGAAAAAGAGTAGCATCTATGGTTTCGGTTAAGCGGATTTTTGCTGAATCTTCGGGCAAATTAGAGTAAAGGGTGGTTTGTTGTCCGCTCCAGTTTATTCCAACTATGCTTATAAAGGTGCTGTCTTTGGTTGTAGAATTTTCCAGAGATTGAACTTTCCAAAACAGAGAATCCCAACTAAAGGCAGGACCAATGATTTCTGAAGTAATGAAACCATATTTAGAACTACTTTGCATTACAAGACTTTGTGTAATGGTAGAAAATTTATTTTCTCCAAGAGTTTCTATAGTTGTAGAGGGATAGCCCTTCTTAGTCATAAAAATATAGGGTAAACTATCGTTAGGGGTATTTATCAGAGAATCGGACCCCAAATTAATAAAGGCTTGTTTAATGCTGGGGTCGAAGCTATCCCAAACAGAAAATAAGGGATTAATGGCAGAATAGGCAAGAATGTAATTGCCGTTTGGAATGGAGTTATTAAGCATATCGCGCATGGCAATCAGCTGGGTTTGGTCATTGGTTCTAAAAATAAAGTATTTCTCTACCCTAGAACGGCAGTTGCAACCATTGTTTACATTACTAAATTGGTGGTTTGCATTTACCATGTTGCAGTTTCCACATCCTCCACTACCTAGCTCGCACCCATAAGTGCCCCAGCTTACAAGAGAAAGGGAGTCTACTACCGCAATGTGCATGGAAGGGGTAAGGCCGCACACCTGATAATCTTGTAAGTCTGTGTCGATATTGTAATGAATTTGCCCTAATTGAGAAGGAGGAGGATTGCCAATGTTTTGACAGAAAAGTTTTTTTTCGTTGTTTGTAAATTCAAATTTTCGGGTATTCCGATTGTGTTTTAAAAATAAATAGGAATCGTTTTTAAACTGAAAAAAATGGTCTTGGCTCCAGCCTCTTTTTCCGGAAATGTACTGAAAAGAACTTTCTCTCCAGTTGTATCCGGTGGCATCGACAGAGTCTTTACTTACTCTCCAAAAATACACCATTGTGTCAGGCATATTGTTTAGCAGGGAGGGTTTCCATTCTAATACCCCTCCGGCCGAATAAACGGTATGCGTTTGTTTTAGTGGCGAATTAAACAAATCGGTGGTATCTAACTCAAAAATATAGTTGCGTGGTTTTTCAAAAGCAAATCCAGTAGAGGCCACCAGCTTTATTCCTTGTTGGGGCACTATGGCATATTGATAAGGATAGATAGGCCATACATCGCCCGAACGAATGGTTTTAGAAAGCAGTAAATCGTTGTTAAATTCGTTTAATTCAGCAATACTGCTGGAAGCATCTACTTTTATTTCGAATTGGTTTAACCCTATCCCGCTCACAATGTCTACGGGCATTTTAAAAATAATGGTGTCTTTGTAATGAGTGGCATTTTTAATCTTAGTGTAAACGGTATCTGATTTAGCGATATCCGGAAAAGTTCTTCTTACTTCCATATCGAATGGGGCGTTAATGGCTTTTCCTAAATTGGTAACAATAATTTTTATTTCGAAAGAGTCGGTTTCAGAGGTAATGTCTTCGGGCGAGAAAAATACGTTATCGGCATGCAGCATGTAATCGGGCTGTGGGTGAGGATTGATACGTATGGAGGGGTCTCCGTGTAATGTCATTTCCAGAGCCACCGATTTATAAAAATCATTGAAACTGCCTAAACTGTACAAGTTTTCTATCGAATTATTCATAAAAAGTCCAACATGTTTTCCGTAGTTTACCTGCCCCAATTGTCTAAAAAATTCGTTAGAATAAGCATGAAGCAGCGAAGCAAAACCCAAGTCAACTGAAGCCATAAATCCTATTACTCCTCTTTCGGCAATAAGGGTAAATTGCTCGCTAACGCTCGATTGATAATTATGAATATCTCCGGCATAACAAGAATTACCGAGTAAAAACGGGTATTTCCCCTTGTTATTCCAACTAGCAGGATTATCAACACTTTGGTCGAATCCGCCCGATGAAGAGGCATGTCCAAAAAAGGTCATAATGGAAACTCCGTTAGAAATAAACTGTTTAATAGAATCGGCTAAATTGGTTTGTACGGGAGCAGTAGTAAATTTTTTAAAAGTTTTTACATTGCCTCCAAAGCTGGTATCTTCCAAAATGGTTTTGTAGCTGTTTAGGTAAACGCCTTCAAAGAGGTTTACTTCGGATTGGTTTGTACCACCGGCAAAATGTAAAATCTGCTTCATCCATTCGGCTGTTGTGTTCGATTCGTGTTCTATTACTTTATTTAAATACACCATTACATCATTTCCTGTTTGAGCACTAATTCGGCCTGTGGCCACTATGGGGTTCCATGTGGGGTTTAGAAAAGAGGCAAGTCGTGTATCGGAAGCCGGATAACCAAAGGAAGGCACATAGCATAAATTATAACCGATAGGGTCTTTGCGGAAGATATTGTGTTTAGTAGATTTTCCGATTAAAAGCAGGTTTTGAGGTGCATTCCATGAATTGATGATGTGTTTAATAAAATAGCTAATGGAAAGTGGATGTTTAGAAATGCCGTAAGCGTATTGGTCGTACAATTCTTCAATGTTTACTACGATAGTGTTATGCCCCGAAATGCTTCGGTAGGTTGCGTAGGATTGGGCTTCGCTGTTAAGCAAAGGGTGTGTAATGATGATGAAGGCCGAATCTATATTTTGTGCGGCATAATCGGTAAAAAATCCGTTACCATTAACAGGAGTAAGGGAAGAAAGGTTTGTAACCGCAGCGGGTGATGTTATAAAACATTCTTTTAGGTTTGTGTTATTTGGAATAAGCGTTTGAAAAATGGGGCCTGACGGAACTACAGTTATTCGTTTGTGGTTGGTTAAATCATACAGAATGGGATTGCCAACGGAATTAAAATTTGAAATATCGAGGCGGGTTTTTCCTTGTAAGTCATCGTCTACCCAAAATTTGTAAACCGAAGCATTACTTAGAGAAGAGGTGTGTGGATATTCAATTTTTACAAAAGATACTGCACTTCTGTCTACATAATTGGGCGAGGGTAAGTCGGGAATACTTTGAGCTCTTATTAATGTGGAGGAGCCTAGTTGGTTTGCCGGAATGGAAAAAGGAAGATATAGTTTAAGGTATCCTTCGTAAGTGGTGTCGTATGCGGTAGTAAGTCCGGGCCCATAGTGTATTTGCAGGTGGTGGTCTAAAAGTAAATCGTTAAAATTACTTTGTCCGGTAACTACTATTTTTGCCTTGGCGTTAGGTCCCGCAGAGTACGCATTTGGGGTGGGTACATTAAAGTTTTGCATATCGCCTTTGTTAAAGGCATTATTCATCCAGCCTTCAGTATCAATAAAATCTACATCGGTAGAACCACCTGTACTTATTTTTCCAGGATAATATACATAGTTGAACCATAAGGTACTTTCTTTCCAAAAAAAGGAAGAGGGTGTGTAGCTATTGAAATTTACATCCGTTTCTAACCCTACTCTTTTGTTGTTAATAGAATTATTCCATGTAAGAAAGTAAGAGGCCGTGTCGGTATAAAGGCTGTAGTAAGGGTTTGGATTATTGATGCTACCGTTGTACAACACATGGTCAAGCCAACCATCATTTTGCATGGCGTAGAATTCTAAAAAATCGGAGGCATTAAATACTCCGTCATTTTCACCTTCTATGTAAAGAGGTATTTCATTTCCTCTTCCAAAAAGTTGTAAGTTTCTTGCGTCTATTGAGTTGAGTGGAACTCCTGCATTAGAAAGGGTGGCAGAGTCTAAGCGGTAAATACCTTCTTGTGTAATTTTTATTTTAAAATATTTTTGAGAATAGTTAATCCAATTATTGGAGGTTTGTGCAAAACCGATAAAGGGTAAAAACAGCAGCCATATTTTATTCAAAACGTGTTGCATTTTTTTGCAAGTGGTTTAAATCTATTCGTAGCGAAAAAATATTGGAATAGAGTGCAACGGAGCGATCGCCAATATCGGTTAAAGCATAATCTATGCTAACCATGTTTTTTATTTTAATACCTAAGCCAAGATTGGGCTGGTACGAAAGATTTTTAAAATTATCTAAATCTGTTACAAACTGAAAATTTCCTACTCCGGCTCTAAAAAAAATAATGTTTCTGTAGCCCAATTCTAAACCTGCTAAAGGGTCCATGCTTAAGGGATTACTCTTAATGAGAGTGTTTCTTCTGCCATCAAGGGTAAGATGAGTATTGGTTTCGGCCAAAAGATTAATTTTTTCGTTTAGTTTAAAATTTTTGGAAACGCCCAGTATAAAGCGAGGCAATGTAATTTCCAGTGAATTGCTGGGAATTTCGTTTCCTGTAGCGGTAAAAACTTCTAGTACCCTATCGCTCAGTGTATATGTCCATGCGTTAAAGGTAGAGGTAACATCACGAGCCATTAATGCAAAATTCCATTTTTTGTAATGGTATTGAGCTCCCGCATCTAAGCCAAAACCCCAGGCGTGAGCAAACTCGCCCACATTGCGGTATATAATTTTTACACTGCCTCCAACGCGTAAGCCCGGAATAGGCAGCTTGCGGGCATACGATGTAATAAAAGCATAGTCGGCAATAGAAAACGATTTAATACGATCGTAATTAATATTCCCGCTAGGGTCCACTAAATCAATAGTGTTCGGAATATTGTCAACCCCAAAGCGGATCAGGGAGATGCCTAACACACTACTTGTATCGATACGTTTGGCAAAGGCTCCATAATCGTATTTTGCAATGCCGGCAAAATACTCGGCATGCATTAAACTTACTTGTGCGTTATTTTCAATACCGTTTAGGCCGGCAGGGTTCCAATATCCTGAGGTAACATCGTTAGCCGAAACAATATGGGCGTTGCTCATTCCCAAGGCTCTTGCCCCTACTCCAATAGCTAAAAACTCATTGCTGTACTTTCTAACCGTTTGCGAATAAAGGCTATTCGAAAAGGAGATTATAGAAATAAAAAGGAATGCAGCAAATATTTTTTTCATAATCGAAGCAATAAAATTACACATTTTTAAAAAAAACTGCGAGAAGTAAACTTGTTTTTTTCTGATTAATTGCTTTGAAATTAATATTTTCGTGGCGTGAAGATAAAAAACAATATCCCTAATTTTATTACTGTTTTAAATTTATTTTGTGGTTGTATGGCTATTCTCTTTGCCATGCGGGGACAGTTTATGCAGGTGGGTATTTTGTTTTCGGCTTCTCTTTTGTTCGATTTTTTTGATGGATTTGTTGCCCGTTTACTAAATGCAAAATCTTCTATTGGCAAAGAGTTAGACTCGCTTGCCGATATGGTATCTTTCGGAGTATTGCCCGGTGTTATTTTTTTTATGTTCATCAGCATCTCGCTAAACGATATGTTTAAACCTATAGAGAAAAGGAGTATGGTTAACCTTGCTGTAGAAAGTGCTGGTTTTTTGGTTACTATTTTTTCAGCTATACGCTTGGCAAAATTTAATACCGACACAAGGCAGGAAGATTGTTTTATTGGATTGCCTACTCCGGCAAATGCATTGCTTGTATTGTCATTCCCGCTTGCTCTTATCTACGATATTAAAATCAATCCATTTGTAGATTTAAAAACGATTTCCTTACAAGATTTAACCAACTTACTTTTTATCACACCTTTTCAAACACTTATTACCGAAGTTTTTGGAAACATCTATCTGTTGTTGATTTTGGTAATATTACTTTCTTTTTTGTTAGTGAGTAATATTCGTTTATTTTCTTTAAAATTTAAAACTTTTGGTTGGAAAGAAAATAGCATTAAGTATACTTTTCTAATGGGTAGCTTATTCATTTATTTCTTGTTTGCATGGATGTATGGGTATTTTTTTGTGCCACTAACATTTATAATTATTTTCTATGTTATTTTGTCGGTAATTTCAAATCTACTTACTAAACAAAAAAAATTACACTCATGAAATTTATTGCATCTATTAATATAATGCCTCATAAAGCCCTTTTAGATCCGCAAGGAAAAGCAGTTACACAAGGTCTGCAAAATCTTGGATTGAAAGAGGTGAGCAATGTGCGGGTAGGCAAACACATTACATTGGAAATAGAGGCTTCTAGCGAAAAAGAAGCAAAATTGAAAGTGGAAGAGGCATGCAAAAAATTACTTGCCAACCTGATTATGGAATCTTATGAATTTTCTTTAGAGAAAATTTAGTTTTTCAAATTCAATACATTCAAATTAAACCCAAGTCCGAAAGAAACCCTTAGTTCCTCTAAAGGTATTGGAGCAACATCGGAAAGATGATTGCCCGAAATGTAGCGGGCCTGAATAAAAAGATGAAAATATTGGGGGCCATAATAATTAAAGCCAACAATGCCGGAAAATAAAGGATTGAATGTACTCGGATAGGTACTAAACACGGGAGACGATTCTTTGGGAACGGCCGATTGAGAAAGGGCAACTCCGGGCTGAATACCTATGTAAGCATCGAAAGAGCCTTGAGAGAACAAATGAAAATTACTTCCCACAAAAAGCGAATGATTTTGCTTTAGAGGCTTGTTATTGCCGGGCGAATTCACAAAGTAGTACACATCGGAACGAATGGAAATTTTTTGGTCGGTGTAATATTCCATATCACCATGCAGCAAAACATTTTTTACGTTTTGTTGAAGCATTTTGCCGGCCGAAAGAGTACCCTGAAAACGTAATAGTCCTTTTTCAATAAACACATCGCTTTGTGCAAAAAAAGGCAAAGAACGAAAGCAAAAAATCAATAATAAAAGAGCCTTTGACTTTACCATAAGTTAGCAAGTTTTATATTTAGAGAAAGAGTAAAAAGCAAATGCCCTTCCAGCGAGAATCCTTCTTCTTTATGTTCTTCAATGTGCAGTCTGTTATCGTGAATATGGGTATGTACATCGCTTCCTAAATGAACCATGTACTGAGAGGATAAAGAAAAATTAAATACCTGTGAAATGTGCCAATGCGAGCCGATACCCATTTGTGCAGCTGAACTCCAGCGATTCATAAAACGGTCAGATTGATCTATGATACCGGTGTTATTAATACGAACCTTTGTATAATCGAAGCAGTGTCCGGCTATCAAATAGGGTTCTATTTTTTTCTTTTGTATGGGATAAAAAAGCACCGACCATCCAATGTGTGCATCTGTTCTTCGGCCTAGTTTGGCAATATCGGTTGTAATCCAGTCGGCAAACCATTCCGTGTTTAATCGCTCCAATATTCGCAAACGCATTTGTCCGCCAATTCCCATGCCCGGATATCCTGCGGCACTAAACGTGCTGTAAGTATTCCGCATTCCCATCTCAAGCAAGCCTGCATTTTTTTCGGGTTGGGCACTTAAGAGAAAAGGGATTAAGAGCAGAAGAAGTGTGCTTTTCATCTTTTTTGCTTTAACGGCTTTATAAACAAACGTAGAATCAATTTGTTTGTTGTACAAAGTGTTTTTACACTTTATCCGTTTACTTTTGACAAAAATTATAACGGTGAAAAACAGTAATAAAATAATATACTATTGGCTTCTATCGGGCTGCTTTCTTATTTTTTTGATGGTATTTCTAGGGGGAGCAACGCGATTAACTCATTCGGGTTTGTCTATGGTAAACTGGTCGTTGTTTGGTTCTGTTCCTCCGGGTAACGAGGCAGAATGGAATCATTTGTTTGAGCAGTATAAACAATATCCCGAGTACAAGCATGTAAATTTTAATTTTTCGGTTGAAGAGTTTAAATCGATTTTTTGGTGGGAATATATACATCGCCTAACAGGTCGTTTTATGGGCTTGTTATTTATTATTCCCTTTCTGTTTTTTTGGATTACTAGAAAGTTATCGAGGAAACTGTTTTTTCAACTTTTTATATTGTTACTGATGGGTGCTGCACAGGGTTTTATTGGTTGGTATATGGTAAAAAGCGGACTAGTAAACGACCCCGATGTAAGTCATTACCGGCTGGCTTTGCATTTAATAGCCGCATTTTTAACTTTCTCTTATACGTTTTGGATTGCTTTAAGCGTGAGGTTTTCGGGTTATCCGGAGCCTTTCTTTTTTAAAATAAATCGTTTGTTGTGGGTTTTATTCCCCTTGCTTATGCTTCAAATAATGTACGGAGCCTTTGTGGCAGGTACCGATGGAGGAATGGTTTTTAATACCTGGCCAAAAATGGGTAATCAATGGGTGCCTGAAGCAGTAACTGCATTAAGCCCATTGTATTTGAATTTTACAGAGGGAATAGCAGGCATACAATTTATCCATAGGTATTTAGCCTATATTGTGTTTGGGCTAATTATTTATATTTGGTATGCTGCAAAACGATTAAACACTTCAGTTGCTCAGAGAAGAGGAATAATCGCATTAGTGATACTTGTTGTAATCCAGTTTTTATTGGGGGTATTTACTCTTTTGTATGCTGTGCCAATAAGTTTAGGTGTTTTACATCAGTTAGGAGCCTTTGTATTATTAGCCGCCAATGTTTATTGCTTAAATCGTTTTTGCTCTAAAGCGGGGTAATTTTTTCTCCCATTTTTTCTGAAAAAATCTCAATAGTATTTTTATGTATCTTGCCGACAAGCTCATCGGTAGGCAGGTCATTATTGTCGTTTCCAAAGGGGTCTTCTATTTCTTCGGCTAATAATTCTAAACTAACCAACACATAAAAAACAAAAATAGAAATGGGAATGTTCCAGTAATGAAAGTCGGGAATAAGACCTATAGGGAGAGTTATTACGTAAAAGAAAATAAACTTTTTAATAAATAAGTTGTACGAAAATGGAATAGGTGTATTTTTAATCCTTTCGCATGCTCCGGTAATGTCGGTAAGCGATTCCAATTGCTTGTCTAAAATTAAAAACTCTTCGCCCGATATTATTTTTTCGGTGTAAAGTTGTTTTACTTCTTTGTAAAAGATATCGGCAACCGCATTGGGTTTGTGTTGGCAGGAATTGTAAAAATCTTTTTCGGAGCCTGAAAGTGATAACCTTTCAGCCGAAGTGTTTTTATCTCTTAAGTGTTCTTTTAGTACGAACGGATAAGTGGTAATGAGCAGTAAAATTTTTTTTCGGTGAGACGATTTTAAAGGCAAAAGAGCATCAAATTTAAGGGCTAAATTCCGACTGCTGTTTACTAATTGTCCCCAAAGTTTTCTTCCTTCCCACCAGCGTTCGTATGCTGTGTTGGTTCTAAAAACCAATAATAAACCAATAACAAACCCAAGTAAAGAGTGAATAGAAACAGCATTTTTAAAGTAGGCAATAGTAGGCGGACTGAAAAAGTGCAAGGCTAAATAGGTAAGCCCCCACGTATAAAACCCGATAATGATGATTTCGGGCCATAGTATGCGAAGGGTATCGCTTTTGTGAAATAAAAAAATATGTCTGAACCAAGTACGAGGGTTATATTGAATCATGAAATTATTTCCAGTTAAATGTTTCTATAAAATGGTAAATATCCTCTTCTATAAATTGCAAAACAGGAGTAATGCTATCGGCATTTGGAACGGTATTAAAATAAAGAGAACCCCTTAGAAAATGTTGAGTGCTGTCGGTTATATGAAATTGAAGCGAAGAAGCAACATTTCCCTTAATGGTGTAAAGGATTCCGAATTTTTTTTGTTCCGGTTCGGAAATGGTTTGTTCTATAATGTCGGTGGCTTTATAGGTGTGTTTATAAGCTAGCGTTCGCGAATCCTCGGTACATTTTTCCAAATCGTTTTGGATGTTTTTATAGCTTAAATGCAGGGTGGCGTTGCATTTTAAAAATTCTAGATTTATCCAACAGGGGTATTCTGCATTGTTTCTTTCTACTGGAGTGGCATATGTAGGATATTGAAATATAAACGGGCAACCTGAATGGTATGTTTGGTAGTTTTTTTCGGGTAGTTCTATTCTGAAATACCCCTTGGGTTTTGGAATGTAATGGGTATTTTCTCCGCACGAAAGAACAACGGCTGTTATACAAAAAAACGGAATAAAATAAGGACTTTTAATTTTCATTTATTTTAGAAACTTTAATTCTTTTTACTTTTCTTCTATCGGATGCTTCGATGATAAAGGTATATCCGTTTAGTTTTATTTTTTCGTTTTTGTGCGGAATTTTTCCGGCCAGTTCTATAATAAGTCCGGCCAAGGTATCTGATTCTCCTTTTCTTTCTTCGAAAAGATTCCGGTGTTCTTCTATTTCAAAAATTCTGTAAAAATCGTTTAGGGTTATTTTGCCTTCAAAAATAAAGGTGTTCTCATCTAGTTTTGAGTAAGAAATATCTTCGTCATCAAATTCATCGCTAATATCTCCTACAATTTCTTCCAGCACATCTTCTAGTGTAACAATGCCCGAAGTGCCTCCGTATTCGTCTACAACAATAGCCATGTGCATTTTACGACTTTGAAAATCTTTCAGCAAGTCGTCTAACTTTTTATTTTCGGGTACAAAAAAAGCGTGTCGAATGAGCCTTTGCCAATCAAAATGATTATTTTCATCTAAAAAAGGAAGAATATCTTTTATATATAGAATACCTTTAATGGTGTCTAAATTTTCCGAAAAAACGGGTAGCCTCGAATATCCGCAATCGAGAATGCACGATAGCACTTTATCGAAAGTAGAATGGTATTCTATCGCTGATACATCGGTTCTGTATTTCATCACTTGCCGTACATTGGTATCGCCAAATTTTACGATACCCTGTAAAATTTTGTGCTCGTCTTCTGATGAGGCAATTTCGGGGTTTAGTTCTAAAGCATGTGATAGCTCATCTACCGATATATTATGTCCTTTTCTTTTTATGCGTTTGTCTATAATATTTGTAGATTTTACCAAAATAAAACTAAAGGGATAAAACAAAATAATGAAGTATTGAAGGGGGTAAGCAAGCAGTTCTACAACTTTTTGGTTGTCTTTAGTAGCATATATTTTAGGAATAATTTCTCCGAATAGTAAGAGCAGAGAGGTAACGGCAAATACTTGAATAATGAAATGAAGTGTTGTATGATGGCTAAAATCGGCAATTCCGTTTATTACAATGGTAGAAAGGATAATAATGGCAACATTTACAAAATTATTGGCTATTAAAATAGTAGCTAAAAGAGTTTTGGGTTTTTCTATTAGTTTAAGAATGGTTTTGTGAATTTTACTTTTGCTTTCCGAAAAGAAATTTTTTTGTGTAGGTGTAATGGAAAAAAATGCAACCTCTGATGCAGAAATCATGGCTGAAACGGCTAAAAGCATCAACATGACCACACATACAACATACCATGCAAGGGTGGGTTGTAAAAATGTAATTTGTAAAGGGGTACTATTTATAAAGAAACTCGGTAAGGGATCGTCCAACTTTGTATAATTTGGTTCAACTATATTTAAGAATCACTTTGAGATTCTGTCTCAGCATCTTCTTTTTTGCCGAGCATAATAAAATTATCGGCTATAATTTCGGTAATATATCGTGTATTGCCCTCTTTGTCTTCCCATGAGCGGCTTCTTATTTTTCCTTCAACATAAATTTGTTTTCCTTTTTTCAACACTTTTTCTGCACGTTCTGCTAAATTTTTCCACATTACAATGTGGTGCCAGTCGGTATGTTCATTTTTTTGCCCGTTTTTATCGGTAAAAACTTCTTTTGTGGCCAAGGGGAATTTTGCAATAGCTGTTCCCCCTTCTAAATAACGAACTTCGGGGTCTTTTCCTAAATTGCCAATTAACATTACTTTATTTAAGGTAGCCATGCTCTTTTTTTTACACAAATATAACCTTTAAAACCAATTTTAAAATTAAATAATTTTCTTTTCCCCGAAAATTGAAATAGAGTTTATGTATTTTCTTATTACAATTGGCAGAGCATACTCTTTTAACATATTAGTGTTAACCAATTCGTAGTTTTTTTTCATAAAAGAATAGTCGGATAATTGCACATGATAGAATTTAATTTTTATTCGTTGGTGAGATAAGATATGCGTTATTTCAATCGGGTGGTTTAAAAGGGAAACTGTGTCGGTTTTAAAACGTTGCTTTATTTTACCTAATAGTTGCATTTCAGATGTCCATTTCTTGTTTTCCTCAATAAGTGGAAACTCATAAAGGTTTTCCCATATCCCTTTTCCGGTTCTTTGGTGTATAAATACCTTGTTCTTATTATGTATAATGATGTAGTTAAAATACTTTGTTTTACTCTCTTTTTTTTCTTTTCTTAGAGGAAGCTCTTTCACCTTATTGTTCTTTAGGGCGTAACAAGTTTCGTTTAAAATACATTGATGACAGCTTGGATTTTGCGGTATACATTGTAAAGCTCCAAATTCCATAATAGCCTGATTGTGTATGGCGGGATTTGATTTATTCAGCAAAAGAGCAGCAACTTTTTCAAATTCTTTTTTCCCTGTTGCCGAATAGAACGATTGGTTTATGCCTAAATAGCGAGACAATACACGTATCACATTGCCATCTACAACAGCAAAAGGCTCATTAAAACAAAAGGAGGCTATAGCAGCTGCAGTGTACGGACCTATTCCTTTTAATCTTATTAATTCATTATATTTTTCTGGAAACCGGCCTTTACAATGTTTTACAATATGTTTAGCCGTATGGTGCATGTTTCTTGCTCTTGAATAATAGCCTAAGCCCTCCCAACACTTTAATATCTTATCTTCTTTAGCCATTGCAAACTTTTGAAGAGAAGGAAACTCCTTTTTAAATGTCAAATAATAGTTTAATCCCTGATTTACGCGAGTTTGTTGAAGAATAATTTCGGAAAGCCAAACCAAATAAGGATTGTTAGTGTTTCGCCACGGCAAATCTCTTTTATGCACTTTATACCAATCGATGATTTTAGCAGAGAAATCCATAATATTTACGCATTCGGCAAAAATCAGCAGAAAATCCTTTCAAATGCTTGACTAGTTGTAGTTTAAAATCATATATTTGCAGCCTTTATAAATTAATTTATTGAAATATAAACAGTTAAAACCATAAATTTAAAAAGGAGGAAAACAAAATGACTAAGGCAGACATTGTAAACGAAATTTCTGAAAGAACCGGTATTGAAAAGATTGCAGCTCAGGCCACTGTGGAAGAATTTATGAAAGTGGTTCGCCAATCGCTCGAAAAAGGCAATAATGTGTACTTGAGAGGGTTTGGTAGTTTTATCGTTAAAAAAAGAGCCCAAAAAACCGGCAGAAATATTTCTAAAAATACAACCATTATTATTCCGGCACACTATATTCCTGCGTTTAAGCCTGCTAAAACTTTTATGGATAGGGTTAAAAGGAATGTGCCCGTTAAATAATAAAAAATGCTGAAGCTTACTAAGCCTCAGCTATTGGCTGTTTTGGCGGCCTTAGTACTTGTCGTTCTTATAGTATTGTTACCTCGAAAAGCAAATCATCCTCTTGTAACCAAAGAGGGTGTGAGCGAAAAGATATTCTCTTTCGAAAAAATTTATAACGATGCATTTACTCAACTGAGTGAAAATAATAAACGCGTTATAGATCATTTAAAAGAAAGTATAGCACGTGAAAAAAACGATTCGCTCCGTTCCTTGTTAAATGATTCGTTGGCAAACGTATGGAAAGCTTTCAATTGGCCTACTATTGTAGCCTACTATTTTGAACAATCGGCCTCCATTCGCAACAACGAAAAATCCTGGTTTAAAGCGGGTGATGCTTATTTTGCTGCCTTTCGATTTGTGAATGAAAATAAAGAATATACCTTGGATAAAGCAATTTATTGCTACCAAAAAATTCTTGAAATGGATTCTGCAAACCTAAGTGCAAAAACAAGCATAGGAGTATGTTTTATTGAAGGAGCCTCTTACCTTGGTAAAGCCCCTATGGAAGGAGTGTTAATGTTACAACAGGTTCTTGATAAAGACCCTAAAAACATAAATGCTCTTTTTAATTTGGGTTACTTTGCTATTCAATCTGCCCAATACGAAAAAGCATTAGAACGCTTTAAAACTATTTTGCAAATTGATAGCACCTATGCAGAAGCATATATTTATATGGCCGATGCTTATTTAAGTTTAGCCGATACTTCTGCTACTATAAGGGCATTAAAGAATTACAGAGCATTTGTTTCTGACGAAACGATAAAAGAACAAATTGAAAATTATATAACGGAATTAACCGAACATAAACATTAAAACTAAAAAATATGCCTTGCGGAAAGAAAAGAAAAAGACATAAAATGGCTACGCACAAGCGTAAAAAACGTCTTAGAAAAAACAGACATAAGAAAAAGAACAAATAGCATTGTTCTTTAAAGATTCATCAACACATGGAAACCACTCGTTTTTCGTGTCGTTGTTATTTATCCTATTTTTTAAAAGAAAGGCGTATGTATGAGCGTAGATCTCATCATAGATTCTTCAGCATCTGAAGTTGTAATCGGCTTGTTGCACGATAAGCAACTAGTAGAGTTACACCGAGAAAGAACCAATAACAACTACACAGTTGGCGATATATACTTGGGTAAAGTAAAAAAAGTAATGCCAGGATTGAATGCAGTTTTTGTTGATGTGGGTTATGAAAAAGATGCTTTTTTACACTATTTGGATTTGGGTCCTCAGTATAATTCTTTAGCTAAGTTTCTGAAGAATACCATCTCCTCACAAACCCCAACATCAAATCTTACCAACTTTCAGTTGGAAGCCGATATTGAGAAAAACGGGAAAATAAATCAAATTGTTTCTTCTGGGCAACAAATATTGGTGCAAATAGCCAAAGAGCCTATTTCTTCCAAAGGGCCAAGGCTTACCTCAGAAATTTCTATTCCCGGAAGATACATAGTGTTAGTGCCATTTGCTTCAAGGGTTTCTGTTTCACAGAAAATAAAATCGGGCGAAGAAAGAGACCGATTAATTAAATTGCTTCAGGGAATAAAACCAAAAGGTTTTGGAGTTATCATTCGCACAGTGGCCGAAAACAAAAGTTTAGCGGAGTTGGAATCTGATTTGAGTGATATTCTTTCTAAGTGGAAAGAAATGGTAAAGAACATTCCGGGCAACAAGCCTCCATTTAAAGTCTTAGGCGAATTAAATAGAGCTTCAGCAATTCTACGCGATTTATTAAGTCCTAAGTTTAATAGTATTGTAGTTAACGATGAAGCCATCTACAACGAAGTAAAAAAATATTTAAAAAATATTGCCCCCGATAAAGAAAATATAGCTAAAATATATAAAGGAAAAACACCTGTATTCGACCAATATGGAGTGGAGAAGCAAATCAAAGCCCTTTTCGGAAAAACAGTTACACTAAAAACCGGAGCTTATTTAATTATAGAGCATACCGAGGCATTGCACGTAATAGATGTAAATAGTGGATACCGTTCAAAATCGGGAGCCGGGCAAGAGCAAAATGCTTTTGAGGTAAACATGGAAGCGGCTGAGGAAATTGCCCGTCAACTTCGCCTTAGAGATATGGGTGGGATTATTGTGGTTGATTTTATTGATATGAAAGAAGAGGCACATCGCGAACAACTTTTTCAGAGAATGAAAGAAGTAATGAAGAGCGACAGGGCAAAGCACTCCATTCTTCCTCCCAGCAAATTTGGTCTTATACAAATTACACGTCAGCGTGTGAGACCGGAAATGGAAGTAAATACCACAGAGAAATGCCCTTCTTGTGATGGAACAGGACAGTCTCAAGCCTCTATACTGTTAGAAAATGAAATAGAAAATCATTTGCGTTACATTACATCGCAGTTAAATCTTAAAAAAGTAGCATTGCATGTTCACCCTTTTATTGAGGCTTATCTCAGAAAGGGTATTTTTTCCATACGCTGGAAATGGCAAAAAAAATATAAGTGCAAAATAAATATTGTTTCTTCTGCATCTTACGGAATGCTTAAGTATTCTTTCTTTGATGCAAATGAGGAAGAAATAAAGTTTTAGTTGATTATAAAAATGACGATTACTTAAACTAGGGAAACAAGTATTAAATTCGCAATGATAAGCCGAGTCAATTGCTAAAGAGTAAAATTATCTTAGTTGCATCGCTCAATTGGGGCATAGGTCACGCTTCGCGCTGTATTCCAATTATTCGTTATCTCATCCGGCAAAACTGTAACATCTACCTTGCTTCTTCGGGTAAAGCAGCAGAATTACTCAGAACTGAATTTCCAGAGTTGCCTTTGCACATTACCCCTTCGTATAACGTAAAATATCCACATAATGGAAACATGATGTTTTCCATAATAGGACAGATCCCTAAAATTATAAAAGCCATTTATCAGGAACATAAGTGGCTAAAAGATTTTTTGAAAAAACATAATGTGGAGGCAGTTATTTCTGATAGTTGTTATGGCATGTGGAACAATAAAGTGCCCTCGGTTTTTATTACCCATCAACTAAATATTCAAGCACCTTTTGCTTCAGGAATTATAAATAGCATAAATTCTTTTTTTATAAAAAAATACAACGAAGTATGGGTGCCTGACGACCCTGACACAATTAATCTTTCGGGCACACTATCGTATTTTTCAAAACAGGTAACAAATGTAAAATACATTGGCATACTCTCTCGTTTTGCAGAATTACAAAATCAAGAAAAGGTGCTAAAATACGATGTATGTGCCATTATTTCTGGACCAGAACCTCAGCGAACCATTTTTGAATCAATAGTGCTTAACCAACTAAATAATTTCCCCCAGTTAAAATGTGTTATTGTTCGGGGAATAGAGAATAAACCTCTCGAAGTACAGAATGGAAATCACGTTATTTTTTATTCGCACCTCTCCGTTCAGCCCTTTTTAGAGATTTTAAATTCATCTAAAATAGTGGTATGCCGTTCAGGGTATTCTACATTAATGGATTTAGCGTGTACAGAAAATAAGGCGGTGCTGGTACCTACACCGGGCCAAACAGAACAAGAATATTTAGCTGCATTCCATAAAGAAAAGGGGCATTACTTTTCTATGCCTCAGGTCGAGTTTAATTTGGCCGATGTATTAAAATACGGAGAGCATTACAAAGGCGTAAAATTCAAAGATAGCGAACAATACAAGCAAGTAATAAACGAATGGCTTAGAAGTATTTAGCCTTTTATCTTTTCCTCAAAAAAAGTGGTTTCACGTTCAAAACAAATTTCGGGAAAATCTTTTTTTACAAGTTCAATTTTTTGCAAGGAGGTAAGTGCAAATTTTTTATACTCTTCACTATGTTGGGAAAAAGGCAGATGTTGTAATGCTTTTCTTATTTCTTCAATTTTAGGAAGTAAGGCTAGTGATTTTTTTTCTATAGAGGCCTGACAAAATTTTTCCCAAATATATTGTATTGCGGTTTCATTTGGGTGTAGCATATCTTCTTTATAGAAGCGGTAATCTCGCAAATCGTCCATCATTATTTCGTATGCAGGAAAGTAATGGCAATCGTCTGCCTCTCTAATTATTTGCTGAATAGCAAAATGAAGAATAGACTTGCTGAGTTGATTTTCTACAAAGCCATCATTAAGATGCCTCACCGGACTGAGAGTAAAAACAATATTGATAGAGTTGTTTATTTTTCTGCATTCATAAATAGCTTTCTGTAATTCACCTATAATTTCTTCTGAAGAGAGCATTGTTTTTTCGAATTCTTTTTGAGGAATCTTATGACAGTTAGCTGCCACTTTGTTTTGTTGAAGATGCTTATAAATCCAAGCTGTTCCAAGAGTTATAAAAAGATGCGATGCATTTTTTAATGCAGTATTGGTTTTTAAAATAGCAGAATTAATTTTTTCTAAACAATCGCTTTTATCTGCTGAAGAATATTCTCCATGATGATCTAAGCTAATAAATTTATGATTAAAATAGATTAACTCCTGTTCGTTGTAATATTGGCACTGAGTAGAGCGAATAATAGTATTTGCAATAGATACAGGGTTATAAATGATGCCAAAAGGATTTATAAGAATATTAAATTTTGAAGCAAGCAGTTTTTCGCCCATATTGGTTGCAAAACACGAGCCAATAGAAACACAAGGTTTTTGATAATTTATTTTATGCTTTAATTCTTTGGGTAATATTTGAGTTCTAAATTCCAATTAGTGTCTGGTTACCGCTATTTTTCGAATAAAATTATTGTTTTCACTTTTTACATTTATGGTATAAATTCCATTTTTCCAATGTTGAGTATCAATAACGGCAGATGATGAATTTAGATTTTTAGAGAAAATAACTTCGCCTAACAAATTATAAACGGTAAGCGATTGAATAAATTCTTCATTCAATGTAATTGTAAAATTGTTTTCGGCAGGTATTGGGAATATTTGAATTTCGTTAGAGGGGAGTATATTGGAATGGATACCTACAGTGTAACAATTTTTGTTATTCATTGTAGTAAGCAGAGTAGGGCGAAGTGTGTTAATGACAGCCCACATACGATTTTTTTGCCCTTTTGTAAAAGCATTCATGCAAGCATCTTCTGAATAATCCATAAAATTTTCTACCATATCTGGTGGATTAAAGTTTCCCCAAAAGGTACTATCATTTACGCAGGTGTTTTTGTTTAAATCGCAACCCGAAGAGGAGGCATCTGCATTTGGGGTATCATCTACGTAATCTGTAGAATCGCATGGACCATCTCCCCATATATGGCGTAAACCAAGCCAGTGGCCAATTTCGTGGGTGGCAGTGCGGCCTTTGGTGGATGGGGGCTGAACAGTACCTATTGTGCCAAAGGCGTTAGTGGTAATTACCACGCCATCGGTAGCGGGGTTATCTCCCGGAAATTGGGCGTACCCCAATAATCCCGGAATAAGCGGACAAACCCAAATATTCAGATATTGGTCGGTTGGCCAAGGGTCGCTGCCTATGCCTCCGTTTGATGATTTTACGGCATCAAGCGGAGTAAATAATCCGAAAAATTCTCCGGGCGATTGTTTTCTAATAATACCGGTGGTAAAATTTCCGTTTGTATCGGTAGCAGCCAAACAAAATTCTATTTCTATGTCGGCAGCAATTGTGTCGAATACAGGGCGGGTGTTTACTTTATCGGTATTGAGTCTTCGGTAATCGGCATTAAGTACATCAATTTGCGATTGAATTTGTTCATCGCTTATGTTTTGGTTGTTGTTCACATATACCACATGTACCACAACAGGAATGGTAATAACACTTTTATTGCTGCCTTTATTATTTTTAATCCAATGCTGAATATTTTTTTCAGATTCTTGCATTTTTACTTGTAGTTGCGGATGGTTGTTTTGGTGCATTTCTAATAAGTGCATGGTGCCGCATTTTTCCGGAAAGTTATTTTGCTGTGCTTGGGTAAACAGAAACATAAAATAAAATACGGATAGTAAAACATTTTTCATAAATAAAGAATTTATTATTTGCTCAAATTTACAAATAAAGAAGTTTATCAAAAATAAACGTGTTTATATTGGCATATCGGTGTAAATAGAATCGAGTTTAGGCATCAGTGAATCCTTTAGCAGCATAAAAGCATTTTTATATTTCTCAGGAATCGGTTTTGTGTTTGGAAAATCTTCTTTTAAGTGGTTCACTTGTTTTCCGTTTTTCCAAAATCGGTAACATACGTGTGGCCCAGATGCTAGGCCTGTGCTGCCAACAAAGCCTATTACATCTCCTTGTTTAACAGCAATTCCTTGTTTTATGCCATTTGCAATTTTACTCATGTGCAGGTATTGGGTTGAATATGCCGAATTGTGTTTAATTTTTACATAATTGCCATTGTATTGTTTAAAGGCAGCTTCTTGCACAATGCCGTCTCCGGTAGCTAAAATGGGTGTGCCTTGCGGAGCTCCATAGTCGGTTCCTAAATGAGGTTTATTTCTTTTTTGTACCGGATGAAAACGATTCATACTAAATCCGGAAGTAATTCTACTAAATTTTAAGGGCGATTTTAAGAAGGCTTTACGTAAACTTTCGCCCTTTTCGTTATAATATTCATTACTATTTTCGAATGAAAAATTAAATGCATAGAATGTTTTTCCATAATGATAAAATTCGCAAGCAAGTATTTTATTGATACCAACAGATTTTCCTTCAACAGTATTTTCCTCAAAAATTATTTTAAACCAATCGTTTTTTTGCAGTCGATAAAAATCAATGGTCCATGCGTAAATATTGGCTAATTCAGCTGCCAGCATATTCCCTTGTGGGGTATTTGCTAATGCCTCGTAAAGAGAAGATGTAATTTTACCATAGCTTGTTTTAATCGTTTTTTCAACCGGTTTGCTGTTTTTATAAACGTGAAGAGAATCTCGCATATCAAAAACCACATAATCTACCTCATTGGGTTCGTAAATAAAACATATTGCACGCTGTAATGAATCTCGCGTACAGAAAACGGTATATTTTTTACCGGAAGCAATTTTACGAACATCAAATACGTTCTCCGAGGTTTTGGTTAGTTTATCTATATTCGCATAAGGAACATTGTATCGGGTAAGTATATGCGATAAAAATTCGTTAGGAGAAACAACAGCCTTGTAAACAGCAAACGAATCGGTTTCTATTCCATATTCCATTAGGGGTTCAGTAAACAAACTATCAGGAGGGCTTATTTCGTTTGCTGCATTTTTATTTTTAAAGAAGTTGCTTAAAAAGTAAACTGTTACTACAACAATACTCGCTACAATGTAAATAATAAAACGCTTATAAGAATTTTTTACAGCCAAACTATTTTTTTTGGCAAGATAGAATTTGCTTTAAAAAGATTGAATAAAACAATAGAAAACTATTAACAAAGGATTCTTAAAAGTGCAAATTACAATGTACATTTTCAAAAGAAGCAGGGAGATAAAATTTTATCTCCCTGCTTCTTTAATGGTTAATATGTAAGAAATTATTTTTTAGAAACAATAGCCATAGGGTTAGCAACACCTTCGTATTTTGTAATTTCCATTTTAATGGAACCAACCAATACTTTAGCCTGAGCCAATACCGGAATTTTGTTTTTATCATTAGTAATCCATGCGGTTAAGTCATCTTCTTTAGAGAAGATACGGCCTTGTTGTACTACGGGGTGAAACTTCATACATTCAAAATATTCTTTACCCACTTTTATTTTTTCAATTCCACCATACTTTATTTTTAGAGGAAACACTTCATCATCTACAAAGGCGGGTATGGTATAAATGTCGCCCACCTTGGCACTACTAAAATCAATAGTACGTGCGTAATAAAATGCCGATAACATATCCTGAACACCTTCAGGAACTTCGAATGTATTGCCTTTTCCGTTATCAACCTTGTTTTGTGCCTGAAAAAATTTGTAATCCTGATTAATTTTATATCCGCCTTCGTTTACACGTCTAACAAACAACCAAGGAAAAACACCTTTTGCGTCCATATAGGTTTCGTAGCGGTCTCTAACCTTATAAAACCAATCAAAAGCCCCCCTGCTTTGTCCGGTGCCTACCACATGTAATACTTCTCTTCCGGAAACATTTAAGGTGCTGTTTTTTACTTCTAAACGAGCTGTTCCGGCATCTACTACACCGTAGTGAAGACGGTATTCCAATACTTCTCCTGGCTTAAATGCAGCATAGTTAATAGTTCTTAGTTTATTTACCTCATCGTTTTGCGGTGTTTGTGCAAAATCTAGGCGGTTTTGCTGTTTAAAGGCACTTGTGCCAATTGCAACTATTGCAACGGGCAAGCTAATTAACAACCATTTAGTTTTCATTTTTTGGCGATTTTATAATTTTAAATCAATAAATGTGCCAGTTTTATAACGTAAAAGTAAGCGAATGGTTGCAGAATACAAATTCAAACTAAATTGATTAGTTTTGGGTACTTTAGAAAAAATAAACAAAACCAGTATGAAAGTGATAGACGGTAAGGCTATGGCCGAAGAAATTAGAAACGAACTAAAAAAAGAAGTAGAGATTCTAAAAAAAGAAGGTAACAAAGTGCCTCATTTGGCTGCTGTGCTTGTAGGAAATAATCCGGCAAGTGAAACTTATGTAAATGCAAAAGTAAAGGCTTGTGCCGAGGTGGGTTTTGGTTCTTCTTTAATTAAACTGCCGGAAACAATAACAGAAAACGAATTGCTTGAAAAAGTAAAAGAAATAAACAATAATCCGGAAATAGACGGGTACATTGTGCAACTACCTTTGCCCTCGCACATTAATGAACAAAAAATTACCTTGGCGATATCTCCTAAAAAAGATGTAGACGGTTTTCATCCGGAAAACTTAGGCAGAATGGTGTTAAACCTACCCTGTTTTTTACCTGCCACACCTGCCGGAATGGTAGAAATGCTCAGAAGAAGCAATATCGACACTACAGGCAAACATTGTGTAGTTGTGGGGAGAAGCCATATCGTAGGTTCTCCCATAAGCATATTAATGGCACGTAATTCTAATCCGGGAAATTGCACGGTAACAATTACTCACAGCCGTACTAAAAACTTAGAAGAGTATACTAAAAATGCCGATATTCTGATGGTAGCTATTGGTAAACCTGAATTTATTACTGCTAAGCATGTTAAAGAGGGAGCGGTGGTAATAGATGTGGGAATTCATCGAATCGAAGATGCTTCAAAAAAATCGGGTTTCCGTTTGGTAGGCGATGTAAAGTACGATGAAGTAGCACCCAAATGCTCCTATATCTCTCCCGTTCCGGGAGGAGTAGGGCCTATGACCATTGCTACATTAATGTCTAATACCTTGAGTGCAGTTAAAATAAAATTCTAAAATAGAAAGTTATGAAAGCAAAATCATTATCTTCTCGCATTGCATTACCTTTTTTCCTATCGGTTTTTATGAATAATGTATTTTCTCAAACTTGTATGCCGTGCAAAATGCCTTTCCCATGGCAGTATGCCGATGCTATTATTATTGACAATTCGGCAAACCCGGTTACTTTAACCGATTATCAGATTTTATTAACCTACAATACTCAGGCTCCCATTGGGGCAGGAAAAATGAAGGCAAATGGAGATGATATTCGTTTTACTTCTAATTGTTCCGATACCATTTATTATTGGATTGAAAGTGGTATCAATACACCAACAACCCAAATATGGGTTAGGGTTCCATTAATTAATGCCAATAGCATAGATACTCTTTTGTTATATTATGGAAATCCGAATGCAACCGCATTTTCTAATGGAGATAGTACGTTTATGTTTTTTGATGATTTTTCTTTACCCAATTTAAACTTGTCTAAGTGGCAAGTGCAAGGAAATCCAACGTATAGCATTAACTCCGGAATTTTAACTTTTAGCGGAAATAGTAACTGGGAATATATCAGAAGCACAAAAGTATTTAACCAAAAGGTAGTAGTTGAGGAAAATCATGCAAACGGAGGGGTTTCTACGGGGCTTGTATTAGGATATACAGGAACACACCAAAGGTATTCTTTTAGAGCAAACGGAGCCAATCTAAGCACCACTTACGATAATGACATCATAGGAGGAAACACTTTTTTTAGTACGGGTTATCCGGCTGTTCCGGCTTCGAATAATCAAAATTTGTTTTATAAATACAAGGTAGTTACTTCGATTAATACAAACATTATAACAGTTGATTCCTATTGTAATGTAACAACAAGTAATTGTGATAATGCAGTAACCGCACTAAACACATATACAGGGAGTTCTTTTTATGTGGGATTTACATCTTATAGCCCATCTTATACCGGATATTTAGATTGGATTAGAGTGAGAAAACATTCAGCAATTGAACCAATTGCTACACAAGGCAACACCTTTTTAGCTTTACCTGTTGTTAATTTAGGTAATGATACAACCGTTTGTGGAGAATTATTATTAGATGCCGGTCCGGGATTCACTACATACACCTGGAGCCCTTCAGGAAATAATCAGGTTTTAATCGTTAATGCCACAGGAACCTATTCTGTAGTTGTAACAGAAAATACCGGATGCAAAGGATCAGATACAATTAATGTTACAGTAAATCCATTGCCCAATGCAGGAATTATTGCACCCTCATCATATTGCACCACTTCACCTTCCGATACTCTTGATGCAATTACTCCCGGAGGTACATGGTCCGGTACGGGCATTATAGATAATATAAATGGTGTATTTGACCCTGCTACGGCAGGTTTGGGTGCCCATACCATTTATTATTCTATAACAGATACTAATAATTGTAGCAATACAGATAGCGTAGAAATTGATGTAATTATTTGTACAGGAATAACAGAGAACAACAAAGAGCGACTAGTCTCTGTTTATCCCAATCCAAGTAATGACATTGTTAATATATCTTTTACCGAAAGTACAAATAACACCCTACAGATTCAATTATTTGATGTTACCGGAAAGGAAGTTTACAACAAGGTAATTCTTAAGAACACAAAAACGATAGAGTTAGATTTCTCCCACATTCAAAAGGGTTTGTATTCGTTAAGATTGGTTTCTTCCGAGTTTAGTAAAACGGAAAAAATAAGCCTGAAATAAATTTATTGTATATTAATTTAAAAGGGCGATATCGCCCTTTTTTTTAAGACTTTTTTGTGAATAGTACCCGGAAAAAAATAATAGACAAATCTGGAAATGAAATTGAAGTTCCTATTGAGGGATCATTGAGTTTGCTTGCTTTAGGAGCAGTTGGGTTAAAGGCATGGAGAGAAAAGAAAAAGCAGGAGGGGATAGCACATACCTTTAATAACCCTTCGGCAAATGAAAAAAAAGAATAAAGTACTGCTTGTTGGTTGGGATGCGGCCGACTGGAAGGTGATAACTCCTCTTATGGAAGCCGGAGAAATGCCTGCTTTAAAAAGCATGGTAGAACAGGGTGTAATGGCAAATATTACTACGCTGGAACCAGTTTTTTCGCCCATGCTTTGGACTTCTATTGCTACCGGAAAATATGCCGATAAACACGGAATATTAGGGTTTACCGAACCCGATACCAACACCATTGGAGTAAGACCGGTTTCAGTTACCTCTCGAAAAACAAAAGCCATTTGGAATATCCTGTCTCAACAAAATTTTAAAACCAATGTAGTAGGGTGGTGGCCAAGCCACCCGGCCGAACCTATTAACGGTATTTGTGTTTCTAATTTTTACCAGCGAGCTTCTAAGCCCATAAATGAATTTTGGCCTATGCTTCCCGGAACAGTACATCCCAAAGAACTTATTTCTGTTTTTAGAGAATTACGACTACATCCGGCCGAACTTACCGAAGCGCATTTAATGCCTTTTATTCCCAATCTCGATAAAATTAATCAGGAAGAAGATAAACGATGGGAAGGAATAATGAAAATTTTAGCCGATACAGCTACTATACATAATGCTGCCACATGGTCTATGGAAAATTCCGAGTGGGATTTTATGGCTGTATATTTCGATGCCATAGACCATTTTTCGCACTTGTGTATGAAATTTCATCCACCTCAGTTGCCCGGTATTCCAAACGATTTGTTTTCTGTTTACAAAGAGGTGGTAAACAGTGCGTATAAATTCCACGATATGATGTTGGAACGGCTATTAAAATTGGCGGGAAATGATTGTACGGTTATTCTTCTTTCCGACCACGGTTTTCATTCTGACCATAACCGACCGCTACTTCTTCCAAAGGCCCCTGCAGCTCCCGCATACGAACATCGTCCCTATGGTGTTTTTTGTGTAAAAGGCCCCGGTATTAAAAAAGATGAGAGGGTTTATGGAATTAATTTACTAGATATAGCTCCCACCGTACTCCATCTTTTTAATTTGCCGGTAGGAGAAGATATGGATGGAAAAGTAATTCAACAAATTTTTCAAGAATATATTCCTATAAAACGTATCCCCAGTTGGGATTTGGTTCAAGGAGCTTCGGGTATGCACCCCGATGGTTTAAAACAAGATCCTCAATCGGCACAGGAAGCCCTTAAACAATTGGTAGAATTAGGATATATCGAACAACCCGATGAAAATGCCGAAAAAGCAGTAGAACGAACCCTTTTTGAACAAAATGTAAATCTTGCACGTGTTTACATGGGTTCGGGCCGTTATAAAAAAGCGGTGGAAATATTAGAAAAATTATTCGAAAAAAATAAGGAGATACGAATTGCCACCCGTCTTGCTCGATGCTATTACCAACTCTACGAAAACCAAAAAGCAGAAGAAGTAATTAATCAAGCTCACCTCCCCGATGGAAAAGAATCAATGGCCTTAAAACTTATAGAGGGCCAGCTCCTACTGAGGAAAAACCAACCAAAAGACGCGATAAAACTTTTTAAAGAGATGCAAAAGAAAACTGGTTTTTCTACCCATTTACTCCAGGAAGTTGGAAATGGTTTTTTACAACTAAAGAAGTGGAAAATAGCCGAAAAAATATTTTCACAAATACTTCAAACTGACCCCGATGTGGCTCCGGCACACAATGGGTTAGCGGGTGTTTATATAGAACAAAAACGATACGAAGAGGCTGCAGAAGCCGCTCTCAACGCCATTGGTTTATTTTTCGAATTTCCTATGGCTCATTATCATTTGGGGCTAGCTCTTTTTCATTTGAACGAATTTGAACATGCAGCAAGAGCATTTGAAGTGGCACTGAAGTTTTTACCCAATCTGGCAAAAGCAAGAAACTACTTAATCGAAATTTATTCCAATCATCTTAAAGATTCCGAAGCTTTGGTTAGAATTCAAGAAGTAAAAGATAGAGTGGATACCGGCAGTAACGAAGCATTTTTATTGCTGCAAAATAGTTTAGACACACAGCATTTAATTGAAAAACATAAGGAAGAAAAGGAAAAATTTTATGAAGGTGAAATAATTATTGTATCAGGCCTTCCGAGATCGGGAACAAGTATGCTTATGCAGATGTTACAACAAACCGAACTCGAAATATTTACCGATAATGAAAGACAGGCCGATGAAAACAATCCGAAAGGGTATTTAGAACACGAAGCCGTTAAACGCCTTGCGCGAGATAAAGCATGGCTCCCTTTAGCCAACGGAAAAGTAGTAAAAATTATTTCGCATTTACTGGTTCATCTTCCTTCAAGATTCAAGTATAAAGTAATTTTTATTCACAGAAACCTAAATGAAATATTATCTTCTCAGCATAAAATGCTTGTTAGAGAAGGAAAAATAAAAGAAGGTGAGTTTAGATCCGGATTACAAATGGCGTACAAAGAAAATTTAAAACGTATAGCTATGTGGGAATCTTCCAACTCCAATGTGGAAATGCTGCACTTAAAATATGCTGAAATAATAGAAAATTCAGAAGTTGAAGCGATGAAAATAAAAACTTTTTTAAAAATAAAAGCTGATACAAAGAAAATGGCCGAAGTAGTTGAAAAAAAATTATATCGAAACAAAAATAATAGTTAACTTGGGCAAACCATTATAAACCGTGAGATGAGCAACTCTTTACAATCAAAACTAAAAAAATATTCTATTCTGGCAGGTTCTGCTATTGCAGCCACAACCACCAAGGCAGATATTGTTTACACAGATATTAATGATGTTACTTTTTCAAACAACGGGCAGTTCTACGATTTAGATTTGAATAATGACGGCACTCCCGATTTTAAGTTAGATATTACAAAAATCAATAACATAATCAGTTCTTATTACTATTCATCATACAGTTTTTACATAGTTGGAGTAAAATACAATGCGGTAGCTTTGCAGCCCTTAAATACAAACGAAGCTGTAGTTTCAGGTGGATTATACATAGATGTATTAAACCAAAATACCCCAATAAATCAAGCTGCCAATTGGAATGCAAATCAAAATAACTTAGGTTATTTTTTATCGTACTATTATTCTAATTATTGGTCTAACAGCAATTCAGCCACAAGTAACGGCCCATGGAATAATACTCAAAATAAGTACATTGGCTTAAAATTAAAAGTGAGCGGAAACACCTATTATGGTTGGGTAAGATTAGATGTTGCTAATTTGTACGATAACTTCACCGTTAAAGATTATGCGTTCCAAGATGCCCCCAATATACCTATTAAAGCGGGTGATCAAGGAAATATTAACGCTGATATTGCTATTAACGTAAACGGGATAGATGTAGCCAACAACGGAGATGCCAGCGACATGCAGGTATCGTTTACCAAAGCGACCGATGAAACAAAAGTATCATCGTATCGCTTAATGATAGTGAAGGCTTCGCAGGCAGGAACATTTGGAATAAACGATGCAAAAAATGTTTTACCAGTTTCATACATGGTACATACACCCAATGGAAGTAATTTCCAAGCAAATTTAGCAAGTAATTTTACCGATACCGATGGAGACCCGATTGTACAAAATATAGCATACAAGGTTTTTGTTCTTAGTGTTCCAGACGGAATAAATGCTACCGCATATCAGTTAAGTTCACAACAAAATACCGTTACACTTACTATTCCCCAAGGAACAGATGAAACGGAACATTTGGAATTACATATTTATTCTTCCGGCAAAACAATTTTTATAGATAATTCCGGCTATGAATTTAATGGTAAGTATGCAGATATTATCAATATACAAGGGCAGATAGTAGAAACCATACAGTTGCAGCAGGGTTTAAACAGTAATAATTCCCCCCAACTAAGCAATGGTATTTATTGCATTAAGGTAAGAGGCACAAATGTGCAGGCAACAAAGGTGTTTTTAAACGAATAATCCTTTCTTGCATTTTTTATAGAGTTTAAATTTTTTAGATAAATTTGATAGCGGAAAATTTTAAAAGTAACTTCTATGAATAAAAAATTATCAAACCATCTTAAAGCCTATTCTGCATTGGCCGGAGCCATATTAACATCAAACTCAGCCAGTGCAGATATCGTTTATACAGATGTCAATGATGTTACTTTTTCAAATAACGGTCAGTTCTACGATTTAGATTTGAATAATGATGGCACACCAGATTTTCAGTTTACGATTTCAAAATCACAATTTGGTGGAACCTTTACCACTTACTATGGCGGAACCTCTAGTTACAATATTCTTCTTAACAATATTAAAGTGCAGGCACTAAACAATAATGAAGTGATGATATCGCAAGGATACTATAGTAATTTTGTAAAAGCTCTACCGTTAAATACACCCATTAATCAACTGGAAGTTTTTGCTAATGGAACCAATGCGATGGGTTCATTCTACTCATTTATATTTAGCAATTCCTCGTTTGTCGGCTCTGTTGGCTCCTGGGGTGCAAAAACAAATCATTATGCCGGGCTAAAACTGAATGTTAGCGGAAAAACATACTATGGTTGGGTAAGACTAGATGTTGCTGCACAGTATAATAGTTTCACTGTAAAAGATTATGCATATCAAGATTGTGTCGGTCTTACTATTAACGCAGGCGACCCAGGGAATGTTGCTGCCGATATAGCCATTAATGTAAATGCTTCAGATGTAGCCGATATAGGTAGTGCGAGTGATTTGCAAATTAGTTTTACGAAGGCAGCCAATGAATCTACTATTTCAGAATACCGTGTTATGATTGTAAAAGCGGCACAAGCCGGAACCTTTTCCATAAACACAGCAAAAAATATTAGTTTTCCGAATTATATTGCTCATACACCCAACGGTAGCAACTTTCTTTTCAATCCTGCTTCAAACCAAAAAGATGTTGGTGGAGATCCGATTCAACAGAATGTGCCCTATAAAATTTTTGTATTAAGCATGCCAAACGGAAACACATCCACCTCTTTGGCAATGGCTCAGCAAGCAGGTACAACCACTTTAACTATGGGCGGTACCTCAGTTAAAGATACGGAACGCAAAGGATGGAATGTTTTTGCTTCTGATAAGAAAATGGTAATAGAATGTAATTTAGCAGATATGCAAAATACAGAGTGGTTCCTTTATAATAATACTGGCCAACAAGTAATTTCTTCTAAGATGGAAATGGGTATTCAAACAATAGATTTACAAAATTACCCTACCGGTATTTACTACTTTAAAACAAACGGAAATACCCCTGCTATAAAACTCCTGATCCATTAAATTTTTAAACAAATACGTTAAGAGAAGCCTCCGTAAGTGATACAGGGCCTTTTTTTGTATAAACCACAAAAAATCTACAAAAACAAGATATACATTTGCGTATATTTTTTATGAAAGAGTTTTTAAGAAAAGCGGCAAAGGTTATTTTCAAGATTGCAATATGTTTTGTTGTGGCAAGCGTTGTTTGGGTTATATTATATCGTTTTATTAACCCTCCTGTTACGTATTTAATGATTAGTAAATGGGCAAACGAGGGCTACGGAATAGAAAAAGAATGGAAAAATTTAAATGAAATTTCACCTTATTTACAGCTGGGAGTAATTTGTGCCGAAGACCAAAATTTTGTTCGCCATTACGGTTTAGATTTTGGGGCCATAGAGAAAGCACAAGAACACAATAAAAAAAGCAAACGAAAAAGAGGGGCAAGCACCATCTCTCAGCAGGTTGCAAAAAATGTTTTTTTATGGCCCGGTCGCTCGTGGATTCGAAAAGGATTCGAGGTGTACTTTACATTGCTTATAGAATTAATTTGGAATAAAAAACGCATTCTAGAGATGTATTTAAATGTTGCCGAAATGGGAAAAGGAATCTATGGGGCCGAAGCCGCAGCAAGGCATCACTTTAAAAAAAGCGCAAAAAAACTTTCTAAACACGAAGCGGCACTTATAGTGGTTTGTATTCCAAATCCTGTTAAATTTAATGCATCAAGACCATCTTCCTATATCTATTCTAGACAAGCGTGGTTAATTAACCAAATGCGATTGTTTGGAGGCGTAAAATATCTTGAAAAATTAGACGGAGAGAAATTAAAGAAAGAAACAAAAAAGAAAAAATGAGAATTCTCTTTCTTGCTATTCTAAGTTTTTCTAATTCCCTTTTTGCACAAAATTTTAAATCTTTTTTCAAATTAAGTCGCCCCGAAAAATGTTGGGTTATTTCTCATCCATTTGTTGCTAAGAAGGCGTATAAAGGAACCAAGCATTCATTACAAATTACACAAGAAATTAAAAAACAAAATCTGCTCGATACACTAGAAAATGGAGGTCAGCTAGATGCCTTCCGACACGCCTATTGGATGGCAGTTCTTACACACGGTATAGGAGCAAAAAAAGCATGGAAATTGGGCAAAGCACACGAAAAAGGAAATTACATCGGTTATAAAAAAAGAAAGTTAGAAGAAGGCTATATTCCTGATAGTGTATCATTGGCAATGGATTTTTTTAATAACAAAAAAGGCATAGAGATAGGAAAAGAATATAATTGCAATGAGCTAAAAAATGTTGTTATTTCTGATATTCTAGAGGGAAAGATGAAAATTATTTACCGCGACCAAAAATTAAATTCGCTTGATTGCAACGGTGAAATTTTGCCATACGAACAATGGTTTGGTAGTTGGAGAAATAATCGTTGTCTTGTGAACAGCAACATAAAAAACTAATTTTTCTATTCGGTTTTTATAAGTTTAAAACGATAAATTTTTCCAACTTTATTTTTTACATCTAACAAGTAAATGCCTTTCGAAATATTTTCAAAGTTCTCTTGCATCGAGATGTGGTTTGTGCCAGCTACACAGTGATATGAGCTAATCCAAAGAATTTTACCGGTAACGTCTTTCAAAAAGATTTCGATAGTACTTTCTGTCGAAGAGTTTAGGGTTAAAAACACTTCATTTATAAATGGATTAGGAAATACGTGCAAATAATCTTCGGTATCAATCGATTCGGCAGATAGTGGATAGTTTACATTAATATAATCTGTTTTCAACAAATCTTTATTGGGGCAAACTCCATTGTATGCGGTTAATTGCACTGTATACAGTCCTGCTTGAGTGTATTGGTGCCATGGATTTTTATCCGTAGAAGTATAACCGTCTCCAAAGTCCCAGTACCATGAACTTGCATTTTGTGTTGTGTTATTAAAAACGGCAATAGCCGATGGCAAGTAGAGGGAGGTATCAATAGCATTAAAAGAAACTAGCGGAGCATGAATTACATTAACAGAGAGGGTTTGCAAAAGGGTATCGTTTCCTCCGGGGCCATAAGCAATTAATTCAACAACATAGTTGCCGCTTTGAGTGTAGAGAACACTCGGGTTTGTAGCGGTACTGGTTAGAGGGTTCCCTCCCTGAAAGTTCCACAGATAATTGGTGGCATATAAAGAGTTGTTATAGAAAATTATCGGATCTCCTTCGCAAACTTGTACTGTAGAGGTAGAGAAATTAGCCATTGGTGGAAGAGTAGGTTGTATAACGGTTTGACCATTGCTACTGTTTAATACAGAAATTAAACCGGCCCCATTAACAGATTTTACATTGTAGTAATAGGTTTGATTATAGTTCAGTGTTAAGCCGGTATCTGTTGTGCTGGTAAAGTTCCAGTTATATTTCCATGCCACAACATTACTATCTCCGGGGCTTGTTCCTACAGAGTAATAGTAGCTGCTTATTCCGGAATGTGTATCAAATGAAGTAGCCCAGTTTGCCGAAAGTTCGTTGGTTACATAAGTAGTGTCTATATCGTTTCCTATACCATCATTAACAACAACAATAGAAGGAGATGTCCAATCTACATTTACATCAACAAAAGCAATATTCGATAAGTTACCTGCACTGTCGGCAACAATAGATTTAATACGACCGGCAGGAGTGCTTGGATTAGGGTTTTGATATCGTAAATCATTCGTGTTTCCAGATCCAACAGTTACCACAACATTAGGATATCTGGAACGATATACCTTTAAATCGTTTACGCTGTACTTGCAGTTTCCACTTCTAAATGAAATTTGGTTTCCTGTAGTGTGAGGGTTAGGATCTGTCCAGTTGGCACTAAGCGTATTATTGATGTACATGGAGATCTTTCCTGATATCCGGTCAAAAATTACTTTAAAATCGTACCACTGGTTTGGAGTAAAGATGTAGGGAACGTCAAGCACCATAGAAAAAACATCATTTACCACTTTATAAAATTGGAGTTTATTATCGTCTACTCTAAACCAAACGAAGTAGGAATTACCACGATTGGTAAGCGATGCATTATCGCAAAAAAAGTGAAATCCGGCTCTCCGATTTGTTCCAACTCCTTCAATTTTTCCCACCCAATGATATAAATAGCGGTTCGAAAGCATTTGATTTAAGGAGGCAAAAATATTTGTATTTCCGTTTCCTTCATCGCTCTGCATTAAGTGGCTGTTTTGAATACTCCAATTGCCTGAAGCGATGCTCCAGTCGGGGTGTATGTTTAAATCAAAATTGTCACTAAAAAAACCGTGGGTTTCGTTGGCTCTCCATTCTATCCCGTTAAATTCCAGTATCTGATAGTAGCTTTTTTCGAGTCCACTTCCTCCTATATTATCTTGGTCCGTAAAAGCAACATTAAAATCTTGTGTAACCCAATTTGGAATGGTGTTTATGCTGGTAGTGGGAGGAACACTATCTTGTTGTTGATTAAAATTACTTGTCCAGGTAGCAGCCCACCCCGAAGCTGTAGTAGCACAGTCGGATCTGAATTCTACCAGCAATGAATTTCCAGTTGAAGTGACTATACCCGGAGAGTTCGTTCCTGTGTATTTACCAATTAGAGGAGCAGAAAGGCTATTGCCATCGTAAATTCTCAAATAATCCCAGTTGGTTTCCAAGTTAAACTGACTAAACGAAAGAGTAACCGAGTTAACACCGTTAGGTTGTATCAAATATAACTTTCGTTCATCGTTGCTATAGTTTCCGTTGGATCCTCCACTATCGTAAAAAGAGCCGGAGTTATTAGTGTAATTGGTTACGCTCGGATTGTTATTAATCAACTGGTAATATTTTTCCCAATCCCAATATATACCAGGGTCTGTGTGATTTTGATTTGGGTAGTGCTGATGTCCTTTTATTCGAATACAACTTCCAAGTAGATTCAGTCCTGAAGTGGCTGGTCCCTGAAAGGTCCTCAGCGGATTTATTCCATAATTTTTGTTGCAGATGTGTTTTGTTAAATCAGCCGATGCATTATACATCGCATTCGTGTACCAACCGGGCTGATTCACATACCCTTCATGTTCGTAACCAATAGTGTATGGGTTTTCAGAACCCACATGCCATGCTTTATTTGATTCTAAAACCATTTGTGTAATTTGTCCGTCAATAGACCTTATTACGTAGTGGTACGAAACGTTAGAGTTGCAGTTTTTTGCCCAACTAATGGCTCCTGCATAGCTCCCCTGAATGGTATGAATAGTAATGGCTGAAATGGCTACACCGTTTCGTGAACTGTAGTTGCAACTTGGAGCAGGGTCCCAAATGGCCGATGGATAATCAGGAGAAATTTTGTCTTTTGAAACTTTGTACTTTTCTCCTTTTTCGTTCGTGATATTATCTTCTGTAATCATTATTTTCTCTGACTGAAAAAGAGTAAAATTTTCACCAAAAATCTTTTTATAATCTAGCGAATATTCTGGAAATCCATACTCTTTAGCGCAGATAGGATTGGTTAAAAACCAGTAAATAGCGTAAAGATAAGAGTCCATTGCAAAATTTTTATGTAAATCGCCCATAGGAAGCTCCGATAATTGCTTTAAAATTTCAAAGTTGCTTTCTAACCCATCATTTTTTAGTTTACTTTTTAGAATCGAAAAAGCTTTGGCAAACGCCAACACAGATATTTTCGGATTTTCTAATATCAATTTCTCAGAGATACCAGAAAGCGAAGAAATATAAGTTAAATTATTCCGAAAATAGTTTTTTCCATCTACAGTTAGTCCCATTAAAGTATATGCTTTTGGCATATCTGCACAACCAGTGGGCTGGCTTCCGGTAAAATGAACAAAACGGGTTTGGGTATATGAAACTGCCTCTAGTAATCCTTTGGGAATATTAGGATACTCCTTATATGCATCTTCAAAAAATAAAGAATAATTGTTTTTAGGGCATAAATCAGAATGAATGCTAAATCCGTAATAAACTGAATAAATAAAAAAGATAAGAAGCAGAAAGTGTTTCATAAAAAGTAAATTTTTAAAATCCTATAGCTATACCCATTCTTATATCCGGGTTAGGCATCTGAAAAGAGTACTTGTTAATGTAATTCGTATCGTCTAGTACGTTAAATAATATCAGCAACATAAAGTAAGAACGGTCCCCTATGTTTTGTCTAATGCCCCCTCCAATTAAAAGTCTTGGATAATTTACTCGTTCAACCCTCCGATCTAAATTGTTATATAAATCCATGTTTAATATTTCATACTCCGCATGTAGCAAAAAACTGTTTAAAATTTTTTGTCTGGCAAATACCCTTCCTCCGAAAATATTGGTGCTGTAGTTGTAATACCGATTACTAAAATACATGTAAGTAACACCCAAACCAGCGGAAAAGGTTTCAGTAATATTATAACCTACATTTGGCGATAAATCAATCAATGTTACATTTCCAAACATTAAACCAAAATTGCCGCCCACAAATGTTTTTTCCCAAAATGAAGACTTATATTCTTTTTTCGGTTTTTCTTTAGTGTTTTCTTCTACATATTGAGAAAATCCATAAGAAACAAAACTCATTAACATCAAGAAAATAATAATTTTTCTCACCTTATTTTAATTAACATTAGCGAAATTACAAGATAATTTCGTGTATTTTGTTTCCGTGTATTGATTTAATCAAACATTTATGAAGAATAAAAATACCGTATTAATAACCGGAGCATCAAAAGGTATCGGACTAGAATTAACAAAGCAATTTCTTGAATTAGATTATAGGGTAATTGCGATTTCTAGAAGCAATATACAAACAAAAAATCTAAATAGAACAAAAAATCTAATTTCAATAAAACATAATGTGTCTGAAATAAAAAAACATGAAAATATCCTCAGAGTACTCGATAAAAATAATATAAAACAAATTGATATTTTAATTAATAATGCAGGCCTACTTATTAATAAGCCATTCGAAAAAACTAGTTATAGCGAAGCATTAAGCATATTTTATACAAATTTTTTTGCAGCTACATTCCTAATAAAATCATTATTGCCAAAAATGAGAAAATCGAAAAAAAAGTCTCACATCGTAAACATTTCAAGTATGGGCGGCTTCCAAGGCTCTTCTAAATTCACTGGATTATCTTACTACTGTGCAAGTAAAGCTGCATTAGCCGTGTTTACAGAGTGTTTGGCAGAAGAGCTGAAAGATGAAAATATTAGCTGTAATGCATTGGCACTAGGGGCTGTTCAAACAGAAATGCTTTCGTTGGCTTTTCCTAATTATAAGCCTTTAATAAAAGCTAACGAAATGGCCACATTTATCAGAGACTTTGCAATAAATGCACACTCTTTCATAAACGGAAAAATTATTCCTGTAGCCTTAACAACTCCCTAAATCTTAAATCTTAAAAAGAGTATTCCCTCTTTATTAAAAACAAATCACCTGATTTGCAGTAAAATAAATCAAAAGGCAAAAAATATTTTACAAGAAAATTAAATCATATTAAAACATTGTTACATTTGCAGCCCTCAAAAAAATAATTACGTTCATAAAATGTAGGGGGGCAAATAAAATAGGCACAAAGTTTTTTATTAAAAAAAGTTTTTTATTAAAAAAAAGTCTACTTTTGCAGCCCATTAAAAAAATGATTTCTTAGATTCAACATAAGAAACGTTCTTTGAAAATATTGGAGAAGAAGCAAAATAAAGGTAAGTATCCTGCGGTCATTCAATTGTCCGTGCTATTGAGAAACTTAAATAATTAAATTTCTTTTATACAATGGAGAGTTTGATCCTGGCTCAGGATGAACGCTAGCGGCAGGCCTAACACATGCAAGTCGAACGGCAGCACAGAGTAGCAATACTTGGGTGGCGAGTGGCGCACGGGTGCGTAACACGTATGTAACCTACCTCTAACCGGGGGATAGCCCGAAGAAATTCGGATTAATACCCCATAATATTATTGAAAGGCATCTTTTAATAATTAAAACTCCGGTGGTTAGAGATGGACATGCGACTGATTAGCTTGTTGGTGAGGTAACGGCTCACCAAGGCTACGATCAGTAGGGGACCTGAGAGGGTTATCCCCCACACTGGTACTGAGACACGGACCAGACTCCTACGGGAGGCAGCAGTGAGGAATATTGGTCAATGGACGCAAGTCTGAACCAGCCATGCCGCGTGCAGGATGAAGGCCCTATGGGTTGTAAACTGCTTTTCTACGAGAATAAACCCCCGCTCGTGAGCGGGGCTGAAGGTATCGTAGGAATAAGCACCGGCTAACTCCGTGCCAGCAGCCGCGGTAATACGGAGGGTGCAAGCGTTATCCGGATTTATTGGGTTTAAAGGGTCCGTAGGCGGAATTGCAAGTCAGAGGTGAAAGCCCACAGCTTAACTGTGGAACTGCCTTTGATACTGCTGTTCTTGAGTATAGTTGAAGTGGGCGGAATGTGCGGTGTAGCGGTGAAATGCATAGATATCGCACAGAACACCTATTGCGAAGGCAGCTCACTAAACTATTACTGACGCTCAGGGACGAAAGCGTGGGGAGCAAACAGGATTAGATACCCTGGTAGTCCACGCTGTAAACGATGATCACTCGGTGTTGGCGATATACTGTCCAGTGCCCAAGCAAAAGCGTTAAGTGATCCACCTGGGGAGTACGCTCGCAAGGGTGAAACTCAAAGGAATTGACGGGGGCCCGCACAAGCGGTGGAGCATGTGGTTTAATTCGATGGTACGCGAGGAACCTTACCAGGGCTAGAACGTAGTTTGACAGGCTGAGAAATCAGCCCTTCTTCGGACAAATTACGAGGTGCTGCATGGCTGTCGTCAGCTCGTGCCGTGAGGTGTCGGCTTAAGTGCCATAACGAGCGCAACCCCTACCATTAGTTGCCAGCGGTTCGGCCGGGGACTCTAATGGAACTGCCCGCGCAAGCGGTGAGGAAGGTGGGGATGACGTCAAGTCATCACGGCCCTTACGTCCTGGGCTACACACGTGCTACAATGGCCGGTACAAAGGGCAGCCACTTGGTAACAAGGAGCTAATCCTTAAAGCCGGTCTCAGTTCGGATTGAGGTCTGCAACTCGACCTCATGAAGCTGGAATCGCTAGTAATCGGATATCAGCCATGATCCGGTGAATACGTTCCCGGGCCTTGTACACACCGCCCGTCAAGCCATGGAAGCTAGGGGTGCCTGAAGTCCGTCACCGTAAGGAGCGGCCTAGGGTAAAACTGGTAACTGGGGCTAAGTCGTAACAAGGTAGCCGTACCGGAAGGTGCGGCTGGAACACCTCCTTTCTAGAGTATTTCTCAATACTTTTGGATACTTGCCACTTCTCTCCATTATTTATTTCCCAAAGCAAGCTCAGTGTATGAGCCTCTTCACAGAGCTATGATTGTGCTTATTATACAGTCCCGTAGCTCAGTTGGTTAGAGCGCTACACTGATAATGTAGAGGTCCGCGGTTCAAATCCGCGCGGGACTACTCTTGCATAAGGGGGATTAGCTCAGCTGGCTAGAGCACTAGCTTTGCAAGCTAGGGGTCATCGGTTCGAATCCGATATTCTCCACTTTAATTATTACACACATGCTGTGTATTAAACGTTCTTTGACATCTTGAAAGAAAAACCTGTAGAAACAAAATTTTTTGTAACATTTAAGAAAGTAAATAAGAGCGTATGGCGGATGCCTTGGCTCTCAGAGGCGATGAAGGACGTGATAAGCTGCGATAAGCCACGGTTAGGTGCAAATAACCTTCAACCCGTGGATTTCCGAATGGGGCAACCTATCATACTGAAGGTATGATGCATTGCGCAAACCCGGAGAACTGAAACATCTAAGTACCCGGTGGAAAAGAAAACAATAGTGATTCCCTTAGTAGCGGCGAGCGAACGGGGAATAGCCCAAACCCTAATGGTCTAGGCCTTTAGGGGGTTGTAGGACTGCAACGTGGAATGTATTTTTATAACAGAATTACCTGGAAAGGTAAGCCATAGAAGGTGATAGCCCTGTACGTGAAATATTAATACTACCTAGCAGTATCCTGAGTAAGGCGGGACATGTGAAATCCTGTCTGAATCTGCCGGAACCATCCGGTAAGGCTAAATACTCCTGAGAGACCGATAGCGAACTAGTACTGTGAAGGAAAGGTGAAAAGTACCCCAAACAGGGGAGTGAAATAGAACCTGAAACCATACGCTTACAAACTGTAGGAGCCCTTCGGGGTAACTGCGTGCCTTTTGCATAATGACCCTACGAGTTGCTCCTCACTGGCAAGGTTAAGGACTTTAGGTCCGGAGCCGAAGCGAAAGCGAGTCTGAATAGGGCACATAGTCAGTGGGGGCAGACGCGAAACCTTGTGATCTACCCTTGGCCAGGTTGAAGCTCCGGTAACACGGAGTGGAGGACCGAACCAGTTAACGTTGAAAAGTTTTTGGATGAGCTGAGGGTAGGGGTGAAAGGCTAATCAAACTGGGAGATAGCTCGTACTCCCCGAAATGCATTTAGGTGCAGCCTCGAGGTTTAGTGTCATAGAGGTAGAGCTACCGATTGGGCTAGGGGGCTTCACCGCCTACCAAACCCTGACGAACTCCGAATGCTATGACATATACTCGGGAGTGAGGGCATGGGTGCTAAGGTCCGTGTCCGAAAGGGAAAGAACCCAGACTATCAGCTAAGGCCCCTAAATATACGCTAAGTTGGTTAAACGTGGTCCGATTGCTTTGACAGCTAGGATGTTGGCTTGGAAGCAGCCATTCATTTAAAGAGTGCGTAACAGCTCACTAGTCGAGCGATTGGGCGTGGATAATAATCGGGCATAAAGTGTATTGCCGAAGCTGTAGCTTTCTGCAGTAATGCAGAAGGGGTAGGGGAGCATTCTAGTCTGCACTGAAGGTGTATCGTAAGGTATGCTGGAGCGGCTAGAAAAGAAAATGTAGGGATAAGTAACGATAAAGCAGGCGAGAAACCTGCTCACCGCAAAGCCAAGGTTTCCTGATCAACGCTAATCGGATCAGGGTTAGTCGGGACCTAAGGCAAACCCAAACGGGGTAGTCGATGGACAATAGGTTAATATTCCTATACCGACATACATTGCGATGGGGTGACGGAGTAGTGAAAGAACTGCGTACTGACGGAATAGTACGTTGAAGAGCTTAGGTAGATCGTTGGCAGGTAAATCCACCAATGATGCTGAAACTCGATAGTACCGCAAAGCTTCGGCTAAGTGGATAATGTTCCTAATCAAACTTCCAAGAAAAACCCCTAAGCTTCAGATGTATGCCGCCCGTACCGTAAACCGACACAGGTGGCTGAGGAGAATATCCTAAGGTGCTCGAGTGATTCACGGTTAAGGAACTCGGCAAATTGGTCCCGTAACTTCGGAATAAGGGACGCCCCGTGCAAACGGGGCCGCAGAGAATAGGCCCAGGCGACTGTTTATCAAAAACACATGGCTATGCCAAATCGAAAGATGATGTATATGGCCTGACACCTGCCCGGTGCTGGAAGGTTAAAAGGAGATGTCATCCGCAAGGAGAAGCATTGAATTGAAGCCCCAGTAAACGGCGGCCGTAACTATAACGGTCCTAAGGTAGCGAAATTCCTTGTCGGGTAAGTTCCGACCTGCACGAATGGTGTAACGATCTGGGCACTGTCTCAACCGTGAGCTCGGTGAAATTGTATTGCCGGTGAAGATGCCGGCTACCCGCAACGGGACGGAAAGACCCCGTGAACCTTTACTATAGCTTCACACTGGCTTTGGGTAATTGATGTGTAGGATAGGTGGGAGACTTTGAAGCGGTATCGCTAGGTATCGTGGAGTCGTCCTTGAAATACCACCCTTTAATTGCCTGAAGCCTAACTTGGAAATAAGGACACTGTGTGGTGGGTAGTTTGACTGGGGTGGTCGCCTCCAAAAAAGTATCGGAGGCTTTCAAAGGTACCCTCAGTACGCTTGGTAACCGTACGTAGAGTGCAATAGCATAAGGGTGCTTAACTGTAAGACCGACAAGTCGAGCAGATAGGAAACTAGGATATAGTGATCCGGTGGTTCCGCATGGAAGGGCCATCGCTCAAAGGATAAAAGGTACTCCGGGGATAACAGGCTGATCTCCCCCAAGAGCTCACATCGACGGGGAGGTTTGGCACCTCGATGTCGGCTCGTCACATCCTGGGGCTGAAGAAGGTCCCAAGGGTTCGGCTGTTCGCCGATTAAAGTGGCACGCGAGCTGGGTTCAGAACGTCGTGAGACAGTTCGGTCCCTATCTGTTGTGGGCGCAGGAAAATTGAGAGGAGCTGACCTTAGTACGAGAGGACCGGGTCGGACGTACCTCTGGTGTACCAGTTGTAACGCCAGTTGCACCGCTGGGTAGCTATGTACGGATGGGATAAGCGCTGAAAGCATCTAAGTGCGAAGCCCACCTCAAGATGAGTTTTCCCTTAAGGGTCGTCAGAGACTATGACGTTGATAGGCAGCAAGTGTAAAGACAGTAATGTCAAAGCTGAGCTGTACTAATTACCCGATTGCCTTTCTTGTGTTTCCTGAAATTTTTTTTCTTGGTTTTTCTTTCTTTTGATGTCTTTTAAAATATTTAAGACTTATGGTGACTATAGCGGTGGGGATCACCTCTTTCCATTCCGAACAGAGAAGTTAAGCCCATCAGCGCAGATGGTACTAGGGTAACACCTGGAAGAGTATGTCGTTGCCAGTTTTAGCCCTAACTAGAAATAGTTAGGGCTTTTTTATTTATCATTGTATTCAACTTTTTAATTTTAAGGTAGTGAAAAATAGAATTTTGTCTTTTTCTTTTTTTCTTGTTTTGCTGATAAACACGCTCAGTCTTTCATCGCAAGTGGTTTATGATACCATTATAAAAGGTGACTCTCTTTTGGTGAAAATGATATCTGAAGAGGGGATATTATTAGATTTGGATGAGGAGAGGTGGGAGAGTGATACGTTTCTTTTCTCGTTAGATAATTTTCAGAGATATAAATTTTTTAATAATGAGTTTCCTTTTATAAGTTTAGGTAATATTGGTTCGCCTGCTTATAATTTTAATTTTTTTACAGGAAATCTTATACAATCTTCTTTTTTGTCTGCTTTTGATGTTTATACATTTAAGCGATGTGATTTTTATTCGGTGAATAGGCCATTTACTTCTATTCAGTATACAAATGGGTACAAGGCGGAGCAGACTTTGAATATTTTTCATAGCCAAAATTTTTTACCTCTTTTTAATATTGCTTTTGGTTTTAATAAAATAAATTCTACCGGATTTTATGCCGGACAAAAAACAGATGTTACAGGATTTTTTATTTCCACTCATTATACGACTAAAAATAAGAGATATGCTTCTGGATTAATTATTGGCGAGGATAATTTAAAATCTTCTGAAAATGGTGGTATTAGGTATTTAGATGATTTCTATGGTGATGTTTTTGAAAATAGAGAGTTGCTAGAAACAAGATTAGACGTTGATTTAAATAAGGCAAAAACTACTGGTATTAGAAGAAATTTGAAAGTGATACAGCAGTTAGGTGTTTTTAGAATCCGTTCTGATTCTGCATCGGCCTCATTATATCGATTAAAGTTTGCCCATGAATTTACTTACAATAAGAGCATAAGGAGGTATGAGGATTTATACCCGAATAGTGGTTATTATGATGCTGTATTTATTGATTCTATAAAGACTAATGATATTATTTCTGTAAATCCGTTGAATAATAATCTAAAAACTAATATTTATCTTGGAGGGGGGAATAATATTGTATTTATGGGAGGATATGAATTTTGGAGACACAACCAAAATTGGATTACTGATACAAATTTTAATAATATTTATACCGGAGTAACATGGAGTACACATCGGGATTATTTTGTTTTTGATGCAAATGCTAAAACTGTTATTGATGGGTATAACAAAGGTGATTTTGAAGTAAAATCTAATATGGAGATTAGGAATAAGATGGGTAAGGGGTATTTTAACGTAGAAATTAGAAACGAGGAGGCTCCTTTTTTTTTGAAGAGATATTATTCTAATCATTTTGATTGGGAGTACAATGATTTTAGCAAGAGAAATTTTTATTCGGGTTGTTTAGGGTATTTGTTAAATCGGTTTTCGCTTAATACGTATGTGCAGGGAATTTCGATGAGAAATATTTTTTATATTGATGCGTATGGTTACCCTAAGCAATATTTGTATGATTTGTATTCTTTTAAAGTGGGTATTTCGGGAAAATTAAAGTGGTGGAGATTGAATTTGTTCCCACATATATACTATCAGTCTATCAGTGAGAAGAATATTGTGCCTATTCCAAATGTGGTTAGCGTAACCAGTTTGTTTTATAGTAGCAAATTATTTAAGTCGGCTTTATTATTGCAGGTTGGAGCAGATGTGTTTTATTATTCAAAATACTACGGATATGGATATATGCCTGCTACTGGCATGTTTTATTTGCAAAATGAAATGGAAGTTGGTAATTATCCCTACATAGATTTGTTTATGAATGTAAAAATAAAGAGGGTAAAATGTTTTATAAAGTATGAACACGCTAATGCCGGCATGAATGGATATAATTTTATGTCAGTTCCCTATTATCCAAATTCAGGAAGGGCTTTGAGGGTTGGATTATGGTGGGGTTTTTTGAATTAGCGGCAAGAAATTTTAATTGTATGAAAAATAAAAAGCCATCAAATTATGTTGGCTTTTTATTTTAACTTTTGTTTTTATCAGTTAGTGAACTTTTACCAATTCAACATCAAAGATTAAAGTAGCTTTTGGAGGAATGGCTCCTGGATAACCTTGTTCTCCGTAGGCTAATTGGTAAGGTATGATAAGTCTAGCTTTTTCTCCTACTTTGAGCAAGGAAATTCCTTCGTCCCAACCAGGGATTACTCTGCCTACACCCAAAGAGAAAGCAATAGGTTCGCCACGTTCAACGGAAGAATCAAATATTTTTCCATCTTCGAAGTAGCCGGTATAATGTACACTAACGGTTTTTCCTTTTTCGGCCTTAGAGCCTTGTTCATTTGTATTTACCATAATGTATTTTAGCCCGGAATGGGTAGATAAGGTGTCTTTTCCTTTTACCTCAAAGGGTTTTGGTGGTTCAATAATACTGATGAGTTCCACTTCAAAAATAAGAGTGGCATTTGGAGGAATTGTTCCTGCACCTCTTTCTCCGTAGCCAAGTTCTGAAGGGATAGTAAGAACGGCTTTATCTCCAACATTCAAAAGTGCAATGCCCTCGTCCCACCCTTTTATAACTTGTCCTGCACCTAATTTAAATTTAAAGGGTTGACCTCGCTTTACCGAACTGTCGAAAATGGTATCGTTTGTTAGTTTTCCGGTGTAATGAACAAGTACATTATCTCCAGCTTTTGCTCTTTGTCCGGTTCCATTCTGAATGATTTTATATTTTAGGCCGCTTTCGGTTGTGAATTCTTTTTCCACTTGGGTGTTGTTTTTATTATTGTTTTTTTTCTGTGCCATGGTAGTTGATATAGTACTCAAAGCAAGCAGAGATAAAATTATTTTTTTCTTCATATATCGTTTATTTTACTTCTAGTAGTTCTACCTCGAATACCAACGTGGAGAACGGTTTGATGACCGGTCCGCGTTGTTGTTCTCCGTAAGCTAAAAACGAAGGGATAATGAGTTTGGCTTTTCCTCCGGCTTGCATATATCCTATTCCTTCCTCCCAACCTCTAATCACTCCTCCTTGCCCAAGAATAAATTCAAAGGGTTCATTGCGGTCTACAGAAGAATCAAATTTGGTGCCATCCAGTATGGTTCCGGTGTAGTGTACTTTTACCGATTTGCCGGGTTCTGCTTTTGCTCCTTTTCCTTTTTGTAGTTCAATATAGTAAAGGCCACTTTGTGTGGGTGGAGTGCTAATTTTATTTTCAGTAATGTAGTTTTTGATATTTTCATTTTCTACGACAGCCATTTTTTCAGCTTCTTGTTGTGCTTTCGCTTGTAATTCTTCAATGGTGCTAATATCGGTAAGTCTTAGTTCGAATGTAAGGTTTGTGGCGGGTTTAATAAATGGAGGCAATTCTGCCATCACTACTTTTTTAAAAAAGGAATCGGCACTGGTAATAAAGGTAGCACTATCTCCTAAGGATAGCATTAAAAAGCCTTCTGCAATATCGCCTTTGTAGAGGGGTTTGTCAACTTTTAGTTGCATACCGCCACCTCTTTCAGAGGTGTTGAAGACGATGGAGTCATCAGAATTTTTATATACAAGATTTAGTGTTATGATGTCTCCTTCTTTTACTTTACGGGCGTCAGGTTTTGTTTCATGAATTTTAAAGTATAACCCGTTTTCGGTTTTTGTAAAACCAGGGTAGGGTGTTTTTTCTCCGCATGAGGTTATAAGCAGGATAGTGGTAGGGATAAGAGCAAGTAAGATTTGTTTTCTCATAAATTGGTTTTTAGTTTTTAATGTTTACTATTTCTAAATCGTAAATAAGTGTGGTATAAGGAGGAATTATTTCCGGAGAACCAACGCTGCCAAATGCCAACTGCGAAGGTATGATAATTTTTGATTTTTCGCCTTTTTTCATTCCTTTTAAGGCTATTTCGAGTCCTTTTATAATTTGCAGGGGTTTTCCGTAAACGATTTCTAATGGTTGATTTCGGGCATAAGTAGAGTCGAAAATTTTCCCGTTAAGAAAAGCCCCTTTGATATGAATAGAAACAATGCTTCCTACAACAACAGAATCAGTTTCTGTAGCATTGCTTACAGGTAGAACATATATCCCGGATTTAAAATATTGACTTCCATCGATATTATTTTCTTTGAGAAAAAGATTTAGCAGTTCTCTTTCTTTCATTTCAGGATCTTCTTGCTCCCAAATTTTTTCGTATTCGTAGGCGTCTGTGGTTCTAATTTTTTTAATGGAAATCTGTAGGAGCAGTTCTTCATTGTCTATAGGTATTTTTAAATCTATTCCGGTAGAATTATTTCTAAATTTTTCGCTGTTAAGTATAAATTCGGCACTATCTCCTTCGCTTAGCATGGAAATAAACTCATCGGCATAGGGTTTGGCTTGGTATAAAAAGGTAATTGGTTTTTGGGAGTAAAAAACAGTATCTTTATTTCTGCTGAATATAGTAATGAGGGCTGTTATTATTTCTCCTTTTTGGGGTTTATTTCCTTCGCCCATTACAAGTAGGCGGTAATATAAACCTGTAGGGGTTTGGGTAAAATCCTTGTATTTATTGTTTATGCAGGCAAACAGAATTAGAAGTGTACTAAGGAAAAGAATGTATGTTTTTTTCATTTTAATGAAACGAGTTCTAAATCGTAAACAAGGGTTGAGCGAGGAGGAATTTTATTCATATCACCGGCTAATCCGAATGCAAGATGTATAGGGATTATTACTTTGGCTTTATCCCCTACTCTTAAATAGGTAAGTACTTCGTGTAATCCGCTTTCTACATTGTCGTGCCCAACGGTAAATGCTTCGGGTTTGTTGTTACTGCTGTATACTGTAGAGCCGTTTAATAGACTTATTTCAAAATTAATTTGAGCAATGTTTCCTACTTTTGCTTGCACTCCATTTCCGTTTTGATATATCATGTATCTCAGGCCGGTTCCGGTTTCTTGCATATTCCAATTTCTGCGTTTTATGTATTTATCAATTTGCTCGGATTCGGTTTCAGAAATTTCTTTATTAAGTTTTATTAAAGGCTCTTTTAAATTGTTTTCTTCGTTTTGGCTTTCTTTTTCGTGTGCATTTGAGCAGGCTGCCAGTATAAATAAAAGAAGTATGTAGACAGAAATTTTCATTTTAGTATTTCTTCTGCGTATTGTTTAAACAAGTTCTTTAGAAGTTGTATGGTTTCATTGTAAGATAAAGTAGAGATAGCTCCCGCGGCATTTGTATGTCCTCCTCCGGTAAAATGTTTTCGGGCCATATCGTTTACCGAGAACTTTCCCTTCGATCGGAGCGATAATTTTATTACTCCGTCTTTTTCTAATACCAACACAGAAAGTTTTATGCCTTCTATGCTGAGAGGGTAGTTTACAATTCCTTCGGTATCGCCTTTCGTAAAGGCGAATTGGTTAAGTTCGTTATTAGAAAGACAAATAAGAGCTGCTCCCGATTCTTTATATACTTCCATTTTGTGTTGTAAGGTATACCCTAACAACCGTAAACGATTTTCGGAATAATTATCATAAATAGAATCATAAATAAGAGCATTTTCGGCACCACATTCTATTAAGTGGGCGGCTATTCGGAGAGTATCGGCTGTAGTAGATGGAAATCTGAAAGAACCGGTGTCGGTTAATATTCCGGCATACAAACAAGTTGCAATGTGTTTGTTTATCAAATCAATTTTTTCCATCGATGCGATAAATTCATATATTAGTTGTGAGGTAGAACAGGCATTTATATCAACGTAAGAGTAGGCTGCAAAGTTTTCGGGTTGTCTATGGTGATCTATTAATATTTTGGAAGAACTAGATTTTTGTATAAAATCTCCAAGTTGTTTAATTCGGCTCAGGGCATTAAAATCCAGACAAAAAATAATGGTACTTTCGGAAATGTATTTTTGTGCAATATTAGGTTGGTCTGAAAAATTGATAATGGTATTATTTCCAGGCATCCATTGTAAAAACGGAGGGTAAGCATCCGGTACTATTACATTTACTTTGTGTTTCATTTGTAAAAGAAAGTGCATTAAACCAAGCGAAGAGCCAATGGCATCTCCATCGGGCGACTGATGAGTGGTTATTACAATATTAGCAGGCGAATTCAATATTGATTTAAGCGTATCGTGTATTTGAAGCATATTCTTTAAATTAAAACGCCCCGATGTTTTCCATCAGGGCGTTTTTATATAAATAGATATTTTTTTAAAATCCTTTTTTAGGGGTAGGCATGTGCTGGATTAATACGCCTATGCATCCCATTTCTCCAGCTCCTGCACTTGGAGTAAGTTCTAAAACTAATTTTTTTGAGGCTACCATGCTAAATTCTACTTCCATGGCATTATTATCTTTAGAGTTATCATAGAGAACTTCTACCTTTTCTTCGTAGGTTGTTTCTGTAATGGTATTCACCACTTCTTTGGTTTCACCAGTGGGATTTCCATCGCTGTCGTAAACATCTTCCACTACTTTTTCCTGACGCTTTTTTTCTACGGGTACTTTTTTGGTTTCTAGAATTCTCACTTTTACATCGCCAAGTACCTTGTCGGCACAGATAGTTACCCTGTAATCTTGCCCTTTGTAGGTAACAATTCGCAATTCAGAGGTTTGTCCACCCTCAAATAAGGCACTTCTTGATTGCCCATTGTAGGTAAACACATCGTCTTTTTTTGTTTTACAGAATTTTTTATGGTAATTCATGCAATAGTTCTGTGCATTTCCGGTAAATGGAACGATAAAGAGCATGCACACAATAATTATTTTAACGGCTATTTTCATTGTAAGAATTTTTAGCTTAATTGGTTAGATGTAATTTTATTACGTAGTTCGGTAATGGCTTTTTTTATTGCTTCATATTGCTCGGCAGTAATAGTGGTTGATGGTTCACTAGAACCAAATACCAATTTGTTTTCTTTTTTTTCGGAAGTAGATGTTCCCTCTGCTTGTTTTAACTGGTCGAAAGCATTTTTAATACCACTAAAGTCTTCAATGGTGGAGGCTACAGAATTGTCCGAAGTATATTTGTTCATGTACTCAATAAGATTATCTAAAGTTAGCTTTTGATCTGCTAAGCGTTCTATGGCAGGACTACTGGCATCAAACTTATTAATAGAATTTACTACTATGTACATGCTTTCTAACCATCCTCCAGCAGCCATTAAGGCTAGAGTTTTGCCTCGTCCATTTTGTTCTAAATAATCAACAATTGTGAAATAAGAATCACCGGTTATAGAAACCAAGGAGTCGGAACTGCTTAGGTTGTTTTGAATACGGGCAACCATCGATTCATCAAAAGCAGAGGCAATACCTAACTGATCGGCTAGTTTACGTACAGCTCCAAAGTATTTAATGGTGCTTTGGTATTCTTCGAATGCTGCGGTGTATGCTAAATCTCCTGTGTAAATGCCAAAATTTAAAGCCTGACTTTTTGGAGAAACGTACTTGTTTAATTCTTCGGTAGGGTTTATTAAGGATTTGTTGTATTTAAAGCCTCCTTGTTTTATAAACGCAAACATTTCATCGGGAGAGGGAATTTGATAAAATTTTTCTACCTCGGGTTTTACTTCTGTTGTGGTATCAACAGGGGTGTCGGTTGGAATTTCATCATCGGATCCTCCGCATGCAGGGGCAAATAGAATAGCACAGCAGATGCATGCCATAGAAAAATATCGGGTTGTTTTACTCATTGGAATGGTTTTTACTTTAAGTGGCAAAAATAACAATATTTTTAAGGCTTAAAAGTAATTGTTTTTTTGAAAGGATATAAATTTGGATTAAAAAAAAAGTATTTAAGGAGAATTGTTTGTGTAATTATTTGATAATTAGATTTTTATTCCAATTACACAGATGTCGTCAACCTGTTCAATATTCCCTTTCCAGTTTTCGAGAGTTTGAATTAAAATTTCTTTCTGCTGAGGGATAGACTTGTCTTGAACGGAAAGCAACAGTTCCCTGAGTTTAGGAGTTTTAAATTTTTTGCCTTTTTTCCCACCAAATTGGTCGGCAAAGCCATCGGAGAAAATGTAAAGGGTATCGTCTTTTTGAAGTTGTACTACATGGGTATGATAAGGTTGGAGTTTGTCGAATTTTCCGATGGGCTGTTTGTCGGCACAAATTTCGATAAGCTCATTATTTCTGATAATCCAAAGAGGGTTGTTTGCCCCGGCATATAAAAGTTCGTTGTTAGAGATTGCACACAAAGCAATGTCCATACCGTCTTTTACTTCGTCATCACTTTTTTCAAACTCCTGAATGATAATTTCTCTTGTTTTATCGAGTATTCTGCCAGGTTTGGTTAGTCTATATTCTCTTACAGCTCGGTTTAGCGCGTTGTGGCAGATAACACTTACCATGGCTCCGGGCACTCCATGTCCGGTACAGTCGGCAACAGCAAATAGAATAGAGTTTTGCGTGGGTTCTATCCAATAAAAATCTCCTGCAACAATATCTTTAGGCAGATAAAGGATAAAAGAATTTTTCAGATATTCTAATACTGTTTTTTGTGGGGGAAGAATGGCCGTTTGAATGCGTTTTGCATAATTAATAGAGTCGGTTATTTCTCTGTTTTTTTGCTCTACAATTTTGTGTTGTGATTCTAAATGGTTTTTTTGAAGTTGAATGGTGTTTTGTTGTTGCTGGCTTATTTTAAAACGATTGTAAATAAAACCGGCAAATACTAATAAAAAAAGAATGCTTCCGTATAGCATAATACGTTGGGTTCTTTCTTTTGCCAATTGTTCTCTTTGTGTTTGCAAACGGGCCTCTGTAACTTTAATAGCTTCGGAAGTCTTTATGCTGTCGGCATGTGTTTTTTTCTCGAAATCGTATTTAAACTGAAGTTTCAATAGTTCGTCTAAGTTGTTTTTTTCTAATTGTTGTTCTTTTAGTCGGGTAGATAATTCTAACATTTTCATGGCCTCTTTTATTTTTCCTTGTTTTTTATAGGCTTGATAAAGAGTTCTGGAGGCGTTTACTTCTTCGTATATTATTTCGTGTTCCTTTGCAATTTGTAAGGATTTACTTGCAAAGGTTATTGATTCTTTAAATTTCTCCAGGCGAAGATAAGCGTGAGCTATGCCGCTATAGGCATTTGCTAAACCTTCTTTGTCGCCCAACTCTTCAAAAATTTCTATACAGCGTAGAAAAAATTCTACGGCCTTTTCAAATTCATTTTTAAAATTGTGGGTGTAAGCGATATTTCCCAATGCGCGGGCTGCGCCACTTTTATCGTTTAGTTCATTTCTAATAGATAAGCACTGGTTATAATATTCAATGGCTTTGTCATAATCGTGTTCTTCGCTATAAACTCTTCCTAAGTTATTATACATACGGGCAATGCCATTTTTATCATTGTTATCCACATAATACTTTAAGTTTTTAGAGTAATACTCCATGGCTTTTTTTGTATTATGTTGTTGTACGTATATGTTTCCAATCCCAATTTGAACATCGGCTATTCCGTTTTTATCTGCAATTTCTTCGTATCGTTTTAAACTTTCGATGTATAATTTTAAGGAAGATGCATAACTACTTTTTAGGTAGTGTATATAGGCTTTGGCAGATAAAGCGGAGGCCATATATTTTTTAAGTTTTTTTTCGGAAGCAAAATCAAACTGTAATTCGGCATAATAAAGTGCACTGTCAGGCATTCTGCGAAGGTAGATGTCTTTTGCAATGGTGTTAATGGCATTGAGGCGAACGGTATCCGGAAGAGATTTATTTAGCCAGGTAGAGAGGAGGGCGTTTATATTGTTTCCGTTTGAATTATTGGCTTGCGTGTTCTCTTTTCCGAAAAGAGAATAAAAGCCACAAACAAGCAGTAAGAGATATGTAAAGTGTTTTTTCAGTTTTTTAGAGGATTACATATTTCTCCTGTACTGTCCGCCTACTTCAAAGAGAGCTTTGGTAATTTGCCCTAACGAGCAATATTTAGCTGCAGTCATTAACTGGTTAAAAATATTTTTATTTAGAATGGCCGCTTGCTGTAACAGCAGAAGTTGTTTCTTGCTTTCTTCTGTATATTGTTTATGTAGGGAAACAATGGTATTTATTTGTTGTTGTTTTTCTTCTTCTGTGGCACGTATTACTTCGGCAGGAATAATTGTGGGAGAGCCTTTGGAACTTAAAAAAGTATTTACTCCTATAATAGGGTATTCTCCGGTATGCTTTAATGTTTCGTAATAGAGGCTTTCTTCTTGAATGCGGCTTCGTTGATACATGGTTTCCATTGCTCCCAACACACCCCCTCTTTCAGTAATTCTGTCGAATTCGGCTAATACAGCGGCTTCTACAAGATCGGTAAGCTCTTCAATAATAAAGGAGCCCTGCAGCGGATTTTCATTTTTAGCCAAACCTAGTTCTCGATTTATAATAAGTTGAATAGCCATGGCTCTCCGAACGCTTTCTTCGGTGGGAGTAGTAATGGCTTCATCGTAGGCATTGGTATGAAGTGAGTTGCAGTTGTCGTAAATGGCATAGAGGGCTTGTAGGGTGGTACGTATGTCGTTAAAGTCTATTTCTTGTGCATGAAGCGAACGGCCAGATGTTTGAATGTGGTATTTTAGCATTTGTGAGCGAGCATCGGCTCCATATTTTTCGCACATGGCTTTAGCCCATATTCTTCTGGCTACTCTTCCAATTACGGCATATTCAGGATCGATACCATTGCTGAAGAAGAAAGAAAGGTTAGGGCCGAAGTCGTTAATATTCATTCCTCTGCTTAGGTAATATTCTACATACGTAAATCCATTGGCAAGTGTAAAGGCTAGTTGTGTTATAGGATTGGCTCCCGCCTCAGCAATATGGTAACCGCTGATGGATACTGAGTAGAAGTTTCTGACATTGTTCTGAATAAAATATTCTTGTACATCACCCATCATACGAAGTGCAAATTCGGTAGAAAATATGCAGGTGTTTTGAGCCTGATCTTCTTTTAATATATCGGCCTGAATAGTGCCCCGAACCTGAGAAATAGTGTCGGATTTAATTTTTTCGTACACTTCCGGGGGAAGTACTTCGTCTCCGGTTATGCCAAGTAGGAGTAGGCCTAACCCACCATTACCTTCGGGTTGTTCTGCGTTGTATTTGGGGCTATTATTGTTTTTATATTTTTCTTTTAGTCGCTTTTCAACATCAGCTTCTAAACCGTTAGCTCTAATATATTTTTCACAATTTTGATCAATAGCCGCATTCATAAAAAAGGCCAGCATCATGGGTGCAGGTCCGTTAATAGTCATAGATACCGATGTTTTAGGGTTGCATAAATCGAAACCGCTGTAAAGTTTTTTTGCGTCATCGAGGCAGCAAATACTAACACCGGAATTTCCGATTTTTCCGTAAATATCAGGTCTGAAATCGGGGTCGTTTCCGTAAAGGGTTACACTATCAAATGCGGTAGAAAGGCGTTTTGCAGGCATTCCCTTACTCACATAATGAAAACGCTTGTTGGTTCTTTCCGGCCCGCCTTCACCGGCAAACATGCGGGTAGGGTCTTCTCCTTCTCTTTTGAATGGATAGATTCCGGCTGTGTAGGGGAATTCACCCGGAACATTTTCTTGTAAACTCCATCGTAGTATTTCGCCCCATGCTTTGGTACGCGGAGTGGATACTTTTGGAATTTGTGTATGTGAGAGAGACTCGGAATGTGTTTCTATTTTTAATTCTTTATTCCGAACCTTAAAAACATAATATTTGTCTTTGTACAGTTTAATTTTTTCTGGCCAATTTTCAATCATTTCCCAATTCAGTGGATGTAAATGTTTTTTTAGTTTGTTAAATTCCGATTGTAAAGTGTTTTTTACAAGTTCGTTTTCAGAGCCGGTTAAAGTGCTTTCTGTAACCATTTTAAGAGCATAGAGTTGGTCGGCTATTTCGGTTTGTTTGGCAACCCATTCATCGTATTTTCTGTTATTTTCGGCAATTTCTGAGAGGTAACGGGTGCGTGCCGGAGGAATGATGAATATTTTTTCGGAAGATTCGTTTGAGGCCGAAATGGATGAAGCTAAGTCTGTTTTTGTTTTTTGAACAATAGTATTTATAACGGCTTTATAAAGTCTGTTCATTCCCGGATCATTGAACTGCGAGGCAATGGTTCCGAAAACGGGAAGTAACTCGTCATTAGTATCAAAAATTTTATGATTGCGTTTGTATTGTTTTTTTACATCGCGTAGTGCATCTTGAGCCCCTTTTTTATCGAATTTATTGATGGCAATTACATCTGCAAAATCGAGCATGTCAATTTTTTCTAACTGAGTGGCAGCTCCGAATTCGGGAGTCATTACGTATAAAGCTACATCGCAGTAATCCATTATTTCGGTATCGCTTTGGCCAATTCCGGAAGTTTCCAAAATAATTAAATCGAAGCTGGCGGCTTTTAGGATTTCAACGGCTTCACCAATGTGTTTAGAAACGGCCATATTGGCTTGGCGAGTAGCTAGCGAACGCATATAAACCCGTGGATTGTTTATGGAGTTCATGCGAATTCTATCGCCAAGCAGAGCACCTCCTGTTTTTCTTTTAGAGGGGTCAACCGATACGATGGCTATCTTTTTGTTTTCGAAATCCAGTAAAAATCTTCTTACGAATTCATCCACTAATGATGATTTTCCTGCACCACCTGTGCCTGTAATACCAAGTACAGGAATGCTTGTGTTGGAAGCAGCTTTTTTTATTTTATCTAATTCGTTCAGGGTTTCTGAAGGAAAATTTTCGGCCGCAGAGATAAGGCGAGCAATAGCATTAGCATTGGAGTTTTTAATTACTTGCTCTGTTTCATTGGTTAATGAGTTTCCAATAGGGAAATCGCATTTTTGCAGCATATCATTTATCATTCCCTGCAAACCTAATACTCGCCCATCATCGGGATGGTAAATTCTGCAAATACCATATGTTTCTAATTCTTTTATTTCATCGGGCAAAATGGTGCCACCACCACCTCCAAAAATTTTTATATGCGAAGCCTTTTTTTCTTTCAGTAAGTCGTACATGTATTTAAAATATTCAATATGGCCTCCCTGGTAACTAGTTAGTGCAATAGCATGAGCATCTTCCTGAATGGCACAGTTTACCACTTCTTCTACGCTTCGGTCGTGTCCTAAATGAATTACTTCGGCTCCGGTAGATTGAATAATTCTTCGCATAATGTTAATGGCGGCATCGTGCCCATCGAACAATGATGCGGCTGTAACTACTCGTATTTTATTTTTGGGCTGATATGCTTTTACTTCCTCCATTTGTTGGCGTCTTTAATGAACTCACAAATATAGGGTTTTGATAGCAAAAAGGGGAAAAGACAAAAAAGAGGGCTGAAATTTCAGCCCTCTTTTTTTGTCTTGGTTTTATTTTATTCTACTACTATTTTGCCACTCAGCAATGTGGTGGTTTTTTGTTTTATTGTAAAATGATATAAGCCTGAGGGCATTTGGTCTTTTTCTATTTGAAGAGAAGATTGATTGGTTGTAATTTGTTTTACAACAGCACCGATAGAATTTATAAAAGTAATGGAGAAACTACCCTCAATACCTTTTGTTTCGATGTTTAAATTTTGCTGCATTGGATTGGGATATACTTTTATGCTGAAATTTTCATTTTGATGAGTAATAGCTCCTGCACAAACTTCTACGGTAACATTGTATTCGCAGGTATCGGAATTATTTGCAAGGTCTGAGGCTTTCAACTTAATAGTATAAGTGCCTGCTGTTAATGAAGTTCCAGAGCTTGGCCCTGAAATTTGTGATACAGTGGCTCCGGGGCAGTTATCATTTGCTGCCGGAAAATTAAAATTAAATGATCCTTCGCATACCGTTGTATCGTTAGGGCAGATTGTAAAAGTTGGCTTCTCGTTGTCTGTTACAGTAATTGTAAATGAGCAAAAAATGGAATCGCCATTTTGACTAACGGCTTTATACGTTTCGGTAGTAGTACCCACCGGAAAGTTGGCCCCTGTTCCTAAACCAGATACTAAAGAGGTAGTAACAGTGGGGTTTCCTTTGTATAATAAAATTATTTTTCCATGTCCAATTTGAACACCATTGCTCATGGTTACGTTTTGTAAGCCGGGTAAAACATAGCCGCTACCACCACCTCCTCCTCTGCAGTTGCCACTTCCGGCTCCACCCCACCAACCGCCTCCACCGCCATATCCTTCGCATCCGCACGAAGAAGGTGCTCCTCCGTAGCCAAACCCTCCTGCACATACAGGGTTATTAAGACTAATACAGGTTCCGTTTCCGCTAGATACTTGTGAGCCGGGGTCTCCTCCGGGGGTGCCCGGATTATCTCTGTAACCGGGTCCTCCACTTAATCCGCCTCCATAACCCCCCACTACATGCAACCCAGACCAGTATCCTGCACCTCCTGCACCTCCTGCTACAATAACCCTATCGTTTAATGAAGTTCCTCCTTTTCTAATGTCTGATGCACCCCCACCTCCTTTTCCTCCGGTTTCTCCGTTTCCACCTCCATTCCAGCCTCCGGTTAGTCCGGTTGGTTTTTCGCCTACGTAGAGGTAAAGTGTATTTCCCGGAGTAACGGGGATATCGGCTTGCACAAAGCCACCATAATTCGTATTGTTTATCCAGTTTGCTCCTCCTTGTGCCCCATATACTTTTGCGGTAATTGTGTCTACTCCTTGGGGCACAATAAATGTTTGAACACTGCCTGTAAAATTAAAAGTATCGGTATAAAAGAAAATACAAGTGTCTGTGCCTACCGGTGGAGTATAAGAAATGGGAGCTTCGCAAGTTCCGGGCAAGGCCGGTATGGTAATGTTGGGTGGGCAATTTAATTTTACACATTGTGCAAAAGAGATAGATTCTTCAAGCAAAAAAAATAGGAAGAGGACGGAAGAAATAAGGTAAATTTTTTTCACAAAAAATAAATTTATAGTTGTGCGAATATAACGAAAACCTACTCAAAATCTTCATAAAGAAGGTATTTTTTTCGAACCAATTTGTATTTATCAATAGCAGGTTTCCATTCTTTTTTTATTTCATCTTCGGCTTTTCCTTCTAGAATAGCCAAACGTATTTGCGATGTTCCGGCCAGTTTATCAAAGAATGAATTAAAAAAAGTATCGTGGTTTGGGTATAGTAAATATGCCATTAGCAACCAGCGGAGGGTAAAACCAACCTTAGGTGTGCCTGCTCTTTTTACATTGTATCCATAGCAAACCTGCCCCTTAAGCAGAGGGTCTTTGGCTCCTTCTCTGCTTTCCGGAGTAAAGGAATGTGAGGAGCCTTTTATGGTAGGATGTCCGAATTGTTGAAATGGAAAATCGGTGCCTCTTCCCACACTTATTACAGTTCCTTCAAACAAACAAAGAGAGGGGTACAAATAAATGGCTTCTTGATTTGGCAAGTTCGGAGAAGGGGGTATGGGTAGGGTGTAGAGAGTAGTGTGTGAATAGTTTTGGCATGGAATAACCGTAAGCGAACATTTCTTTTTTCCGGCAAGCCAGGCTTCGCCATTTATCATGTGGGCGTATTCTCCAATGGTTAGTCCATGCACAATAGGCACAGGGTGCATCCCAACAAATGATTTAAATTTTATATCGAGTACCGGGCCATCAATGTAGTGGCCATTTGGATTAGGCCTGTCTAACACAATTACTTGTTTGTTGTTTTCTGCGGCAGCTTCCATAACGTAGTGCAATGTAGAAATGTAGGTGTAAAAACGAACCCCCACATCTTGGATATCGAACAAAAGAATCTCTACATTTTTAAGTTGCTCGGCACTGGGTTTTTTGTTTTTTCCGTAAAGTGAAATCACTTCGATTCCGGTTTGCTTGTCGATGTGTGAAGGCACAGACTCACCCGCATCAGAGGTTCCTCTGAATCCGTGTTCGGGAGTAAATATTTTTACCACTTTCATATTCAATGAACGCAGCGTATCTAGCAGGTGTATATTTTTAATGACAGAAGTTTGATTCACCACCAAGGCAATGTTTTTATTTTCTATGAGCGAAATATATTCAGCGGTATTCTCGGCTCCTGTGATTACCTGAGCATTAGAATAAAGCGAAGAAAGAAGAAATGAGAGAAGAATACAAAGGTTTAGCTTTTTCATAACACGGTTAAAATAATTACTTTTGTTTGCAAATAACACTCCAAAGATACGTGAATACCGAATTTTTTATTGCAAAAAGAATTATTAAAGGAGAAAAGGGAGTGAGTCGTTTTTCAAAACCCATTATCCGTATATCTATTTTAGCTATTGCATTAGGTATTTCGGTAATGATTTTATCTGTAAGTATTGTTCAGGGATTCCAACAAGAAATACGAAATAAGGTAATTGGTTTCGGTTCGCATATCGTAGTGCAAAATTTTGACTCGGGAAATTCTTTTGAAAATTTACCTATTAGCAAAGAGCAAGATTTTTATCATACCATTCATAAAATTAAAGGAGTAAGGCACATTCAGGTATTTGCCACAAAAGCTGGCATTATTAAAACTAACAATGAAATGCATGGCGTAATTCTAAAGGGTATAGATAAAGATTTTGACTGGAATTTTTTTAAAAATAAAATGATTGAAGGCCGAAACTTTACTGTTACCGATACAGGAAAATGCAATGAGATGGTGGTATCTAAAGTAATAGCAAAAAAGCTTCATTTAAAAGTGGGCGATGAACTTGCTATGTATTTTATTCAGCAACCACCACGTGTAAGAAAGTTTGCCATTTGTGGTATTTACGAAACTGGATTGGCTCAGGCCGATGAATTGTATGTACTTGCCGACATTCATCATGTTCAGAAATTAAACGACTGGAGCGAAGAACAAATAAGTGGCTTCGAGATTTTATTGGATAAGTACGATGACTTGGATAAAATGGACGAAATAATTTATAATTACATTCCATACAATTTAAATTCGGTTACCATTGCAGAAAAAAATCAAGATGTTTTTAACTGGTTGGAGTTACAAGATTTAAATGTAATTGTAATTATTGTTCTTATGGTATTAGTAGCAGGAATTAACATAATATCGGCTCTGCTTATTTTAATTTTAGAACGAACTAATATGATAGGAATCTTAAAAGCTTTAGGAACCAGCAACAAGAGCATTCGAAAAATTTTTATGTATAATGCCGCTTATTTAATAGGCCTGGGTTTAATGTGGGGTAATGTATTTGGTATAGGGTTATCACTTCTTCAAAAATATTTTAAACTGATTACCTTACCTCAGGAGTCCTACTACTTATCGCATGTGCCTATTGAAATGAGTGTGTGGACAATTATGGCGTTAAACCTTGGTACTTTCGTGGTGTGCTTACTTATGTTAATATTGCCATCGTATGTGGTAACTAAAATATCTCCTGTAAAAGCCATTCGGTTTGATTAGTAAAAAAGGAAAAACATTAGACTATTTTCTTAATTCAAAGTTTTTTCCCAAATATACTTTTCGTACTTGTTCGTCAGCGGCTAGTTCCTCGGAAGTTCCTGCTTTAAGAATGCTGCCTTCAAAAAGCAGATAGGCACGGTCGGTAATGGTAAGGGTTTCGTGCACGTTGTGGTCTGTAATTAATATACCTATGTTTTTGTTTTTTAATCCGTATACAATTTGCTGGATGTCTTCAACGGCAATCGGGTCTACACCGGCAAAAGGCTCATCGAGTAAAATAAATTTTGGGTCGGCAGCAAGAGCTCTGGCAATTTCTGTTCTGCGTCTTTCGCCACCCGAAAGCAAATCGCCTCTGTTTTTCCGAATATGTTGCAAACCAAATTCGTTCAGTAATTCTACTAAGCGTTGAGCTTGTTCTTCTTTACTTTTTTTACTCATTTCCAATACCGCTTTTATATTCTCTTCTACACTGAGTTTCCGAAACACTGAAGCCTCTTGTGCAAGATAACCTATGCCGTTTTGTGCTCTTTTGTACATAGGCATATCAGTAATGTCTAAATCATCGAGAAAAATATGTCCGGAGTTTGGTTTTATCAGTCCTGTAATCATATAAAAAGAAGTGGTTTTTCCTGCACCATTAGGGCCAAGTAAGCCTACAATTTCTCCTTGATTTACTTCAACTGAAACGCCCTTTACAACCGTTCTTTTTTTGTATTTTTTTACAATATTTTCAGCTCTTAAACGCATATATAGCGGTTAGAATTTTATTTCAAAAGTGCCACGAATACCATATTTTGCAATATCGGGATGATCGTGGTGGGTTAATCTCCAAAGCAAATCTACTCTAAAAATACGGAATATGTTTTCTACTCCGGCAGCCACCTCTATATAGGGTTCGGAAAGTTGAAACATATTTGCAGGGAGTGTTAATTCTTGCGAATGTTTGTTTACATCAAGCGAGCCGATTACGGCTTTTCCGCTAGCAACTTCGCGCCACTTCAACTTTCTGAAGAGAGGCATTTTATTTAAAAAATATCCATCGAAGTGGTGGGTTAGCATGAGTGATGCGTATTGGTCACTGGCAAATTCGAAGTAATTCATCAGGTTAAAGGCTTGCACATCGTAAAAATAGGTTTCGTTTCCTTGGTGCAATTCTAAAAGAGGGTAGGGAAGAGAACCGAAAATTTTTCCACCCAGCAGTTTCCAGTCGGTATAGCCTTTGGTTCCGAAGCGAATGCGGTCTTTTACGGAGGCTTCAATTTTGTCGTAATTATATTGGCCACTTAAAAAGTTTTTGATTCCTCTGGTGTATTGTGCTTCCAATATAGGAAATTTAGTTCCCATACTAACTCTAGAAAACTCACCGGTTACGTATTTTTCTTTGTAGGCAAAACGTAGGTAATATGAAAATTCAGAAACCTGCAGGTGGCTTACTTCAACGGGTTCTGCGTTACTGTTTTTGTAATAGTGCAATTTTCCTCTTGCACTCAGTTTTCGGTTAGAATAAATAAATTGATTGTTGAATCCCTGAAACCAGTCCCTGTCGTAATAAGCATAATATTTTTCAATCATGGTTAGTTTAATATTAGGAGAACGCCTTAAGAAGGAAGCCAAAAAGTTATCGGCCTGAAATGCGTTTTGGCTTTGCCCCAGTTGCTCTAAATCTTTTTTGTAATTAAAGCCTATTATTTGTCGGGGTTCCTTAGAAATCCGCATACGAAACCCTCCTCCGTATTTCATTTCTTCGTCTTCTACTCCATAGGCGGCATAGCCTGAAAATTCCAGCCATTTGGCAAATTGGTTACTGGTTCTGCCTCCAAACTTAAAGCGGGTTCCTTCAATTTGGTTGTAGCTTAAAAAGGTAAAATATTGCCCTAATTCTACATAACCATATTCTTTGTAACCCGAAAGAATCATAGAAACTAAATCGATAACGGTTTTAACTGCCGGAACCTCTTTCAGCGTATCAATCATGTGATAAATTTCTTTTTCCTGTTCGCTCAGTTTTTCGAAACGGTTTTCGTCCCAGAATTCGTTGTTGTATTGATTGGAATTTTGCTCTACAATAATATCATCTACTCCAGAAAATATTTTTTCGGGTATGGTGTCGTTTACGCGTATATTTTTATACATGGTGGTTTTGCGTCCGTATAGCCCCATGGTTTTGTTGCTAATTACAAAATCTACAACTAGCTTATCTTTGCTGAGCATCCAGTATTTGCCGTCTACCATTTCGTATTCTTGTTCAACAGAAAAATCGTTCACGAAATTAATGTTGGTTTTTTCGGCAATATTCATTTTAATTGATTTGATGGCGTATGTAGTATCGTGTATCCACATATGGCCGTCAAAAACGGGTTCTTGGCGATGTCGGGGTTTAAATTCTAATTTATAGCACCATTGGTTATCTATAAATGTGCTATCGGTTAAGTAGTATTTGTAAAAGCGTAAACCCGAGTTAGAAATGGGGCTTACAAAGGTTTTTCCGAAAACCAATATGTTGTTTTCGTAAATATTTACGTTTTGGTACATATCGCCCAAAAATTGCGAAACGCTTTCGTTATTTATCCCGGAAACTTTAGAGGCTTTAATAAATTCTCGTTGTGTTTTTGGGTTTTGTCTGTAAAAATATTCCGAAAGCGATTCGGTTATAAACATAGGTAAATAAGGCTTTCCGGCAGTAGTGTCAATGTTGTCGAAAATAAACTGAATGGGTTTAAAAACTTTTTTATTTTTGAATTCTTCATCAATATTGTTTAAATCAAATTCAACTTTGTTGTACACATTGTATTTGTAGTAGCTGTATTTTTCGCGGTTATTTACTTTTTTATAATCAATAATTTTTTCCAACAAATCTTCGGCAGGGTTTCCTTTGTACTTTACCACAAACTCTTCCATAATGATAGAAGAAGTAGAAAGTTCGAAGTTGACTATTTGTTTTATTTCTTTTTTAATTTTTTTTGCTTGAGGGGTGTACCCAATAAAGGAGGCCACAAGACTATCGGAGGCATAATAAGTTTCAATTTTATAGTTGCCATTAATATCAGTGGTGGTTCCTGTTTTGGTGCCCTTAAACTGAATATTGGCAAAGGGCATTGGTTCTTTGGTTTCTTTGTCTATTACTTTTCCGCTCACAACAGTCATTTGGGCTTGGCCAAAGCGAAAGGTAAAGAATGCAAAAAGGATAAGTAGTAAACGGTATTGCTTCATGGTTGGTAAAAAGCCAAGGTAATATTTTTTTAAGAATTAGATTTTTCTAATTCTTCCCAAAATTCTAGGGCTCTTCGGGTATGGGGAATTACAATGGTACCGCCTACTAAATTCGCAATGGCAAAAATCTCAAAGAGTTCGGTTTTAGAAATATTTTGCAGGTAGCATTTTTCTAAGTGGTATCGAATACAATCATCACATCGCAGTACCATAGAGGCTATGAGGCCAAGCATTTCTTTTGTTTTTGATGGCAATGCACCATCTGAGTACGCATTGGTATCTATATTAAAAATGCGTTTTAACACCAAGTTGTTTTCTGCTAAAATTTTATCGTTCATTTTTTTACGATAATCATTAAATTCGTTTACCTTGTTACTCATTTTCTAATTGTTTTTTTTATTTACCGATGCAGAAATAAAAATACTTATTTCGTATAATACCAAAAGTGGTAGGGAAACTAAAATTTGGCTGGTTACATCGGGTGGGGTAATAATAGCCGCTACAATTAAAACCACTACCACTGCATGTTTTCGAAATTTGCGCATAAACTGAGGAGTAAGCAAACCCAGTTTAGAAAGAAAAAACACCAATAAAGGTAATTCAAACACAAAAGCACATGAGAGAGTTACTAAGGTTACCGTAGAGATGTACGAAGACAAGTTAATGCGGTTGCTTACCAAATCACTTACCTGATAGTTTCCTAAAAACTGAACAGAAAGGGGGGCAATGAGGAAATAACCAAATAATGTTCCCATGCCGAAAAGCAGAGAACCCCAAAATACAGTTCCTTTAGCATAGGTTGATTCTTTGTTGGTTAAGGCAGGTTTAATAAATGTCCAGAATTCAAACAAAATATAGGGAAAGGCAAAAACAATTCCTGCAATAATAGAAGTAGAAATGTGTGTGGTAAATTGACCGGACATATCGGTGTTTATTAATTCAAACTGCAAATCTTTTCCAATACAAAGAGCATCGCCAAAATTTAGGAAATAAGATAATTTGCAGAACATACGATAGGTCCAAAAATCAGCGTTTTTAGGGCCAAGTAAAATAGAGTCGAAAATAATATTTTTAAAAACAAAAGCTAATACAGCTAACAATAATATGGCAATGGCCGAACGAACCAAATGCCAACGAAGCACTTCCAGATGCTCTAAAAACGACATTTCTTTTTCCGCCTTCGACATGTTTATTGCTTTGGGCGAAAATACGCTTTTAGCGTCAATTTTAGTAAGCAAATACCGAATATTAATTTTTATATAAAAACACTTTGGGTTAGAGTACAAGGTCATGTTCCTATTGAATTAGCCGGAAAGAAAAATAATTTCTTCTTTAGTTCGATATTTTCGGAGTATTTATTCAGCTTTACAATGCCAAAAAGAATAATAAATTTTGTTTAGTGTAAGCATTGTAAAAAGAGGAAGTATTACCTTCGCAAAAAAATAAAAAATGAAAAGAAAATTATTCATTGTCGGAGCATTATTCGTGTCTCTGTTTATTATTTCGTGCAAAAACGAAGCAGAAAAACAAGTAGAGGTTGAAGAAAAAAAAGAAGAGCCGAGCGAATTGTGGCAAAAGGCAAAAACTTTTTTTGGTGAGTTGCCCCTTATAGCAGAGAATCCTGAAAATACTATGACAGAAGAAAAAGTGTATTTAGGAAAAGTGTTGTTTTTTGATAAGCGACTTTCCAAAGACAATACCATCAGTTGTAATAGTTGTCATAATCTCTCAACATATGGGGTCGATAATTTATCTTTTTCACCCGGAAACGATGGAACCTTAGGAGGCAGAAATTCGCCAACGGTACTTAGTGCAGCACTTCATATTGCTCAGTTTTGGGATGGCAGGGCAAAAGATGTAGAAGAACAGGCAGGAGGACCTATATTAAACCCAGTAGAAATGGCTATGCCAAATGAAGAAGCAGTTATCGAAAGGCTTTCTAAAATAGAAGAATATAAAACCCTTTTTGCAAAAGCGTATCCTAATGAAACTAGCCCAATTACATACTCCAACTTACAAAATGCAATTGGTGCATTTGAACGCAAGTTAATTTTTCCTTCAACATTTGATGTGTATTTAAATGGAGAGGAGAAGGCTTTGAATGAACAAGAAAAAAGAGGATTAGAAACTTTTTTATCGGTAGGTTGTGCTTCTTGTCATTCAGGAAATGTATTGGGCGGGCAGATGTTTCAGAAATTTGGATTGTTTGGAAATTACTGGGAACTAACCGGAAGTAAAAAGATAGATGAAGGGAAGTTTAATGTAACGAAGAATGAATCTGATAAATATGTTTTCAAAACACCCTCATTGCGGAATGTAGAAAAAACATATCCTTATTTTCATGATGGAAGTGTTGAAAAACTGGAAGATGCCGTAAAAATTATGGCAAAAGCACAGTTAAACAAAGAACTTACAGAAAATGAAATTTCCGACATCGTGGTGTTTTTAAAAACATTAACCGGAGAGGTGCCGGAAGAGTACAAAAAATAAATTTTTACTCACTAACGTAGTCGGTAAGGTAGCTAAAATTGGCTGTTAACAGGCCATTTTTAGCTATGGTGGCGTTTTTAATAATATCTTCCGCATCGCTGTTTAGCAAATGAGGCAAAACATTTTGTATAATTTCTTCTCCAAAACCATACGAGGCATCTTTGGGTAATTCGCAGGGAAGGTTATCTACTGCCATTACAGTAATAGCCGCAGAATCATCGTAGTTTACCTCTTTTTCGACAATTGGATTGTAGCCATACAAAGGTTGCTGAATGGTTGAGGCACGAATGGTAGATGCAATAGGACCCTTTACATCGCAACTTATATCGGCAATTACTTTTATATGAAAGTTTTCTGAGCGGGCATCTTCCTTGGTAAAAAGAATAGGGGCTTTATTATCCCAAAAGTGGCAGGCCAAATAGAGGTCGGCTACCTTTGCATAGGGCATAAAGTTAGATTCGTATCCTTCCGGATTTTTAAAAAAATCAGTTTCCTTCCAGTTTGTTTCATCGCTGCGTTTTACATATTCCTTTACATCTAATTGGGTAAACACCGGCTCGCTATACGTTTGAGTTAAAAAGTCGGAGGGCGAAACTTTTTTTATTTTCATGGCATCGAGTATTTCTATGGCTCCCTTTGCTACACGGCCACTACCGGTTAAGGCAATTTTTATGGGAGGAAGTTTGATGTGGTTAAGTTCTTTAATGAGTTCCTGCCGGTCGTTACATAAATAAGCTCTTTTTAGTGTAAAGGTTTTGTGTTTCATTCCCCATGCGTACATAGCGTTATAACAGCCAACTATTCCAGCATAGAAGCCGAAACCAATTAAGCGTATTCCGTTTTTATTTTTTAGCGTTTCCCAGTCTACCAGAGTTATGTTTTTTTTTAAGATGGCCTGCAATAATTTTTTGTTGTACGGTTGTTTTTTTATGGTGTGCGAAAAGAAAAAATAGGTTTTATTTTCTATTAACATTTCTATGGGAACTTCTTTTACTCCCAACAGAATATCGCAATCGGAGAGGTTTGGTTTTACTTCTATTCCTTCAGAAATATATTCTTCATTGTTGAATCTGCGAACCGCACTTTCTTGTACACAAATTTTTATTTGAGGAAATAGGTGCATTATTTTTTTACATTGTGTGGGAGTGAGGGGAACACGTTCATCGGGAGGGTTTTTGCCTTCTTTTATAATTCCAATCTTTAGCATGGAGTGTAACATTTTATTTTACGAGCAAACATACGCTTTCTGTAAGAACTAAAAAAGGCGAGCTGTTTCCTCGCCTTTTTTAGAAGTATAAAAAAAATTATTTTTCTAAAGAGCCTATCATTTTACTAGGGTCAACCCATTGGTCGAATTGCTCGTTGGTAAGTAGTCCTAATTCAATAGAAACTTCTCTGAGTGTTTTATTTTGTTTGTGAGCCGTTTTGGCAATTTTAGCAGCATTTTCGTAGCCAATGTGAGGGTTTAACGCAGTAACTAACATTAAAGAATTTTCCAAATGTTTTTTTATTACATCGTGATTGGGTTCAATACCAAGGGCACACTTATCATTAAAAGAAACGCAGGCATCACCTATTAATCGTGCCGATTGTAGCACATTGGCCGCAATAAGAGGTTTAAAAACATTAAGTTCAAAATGGCCCATGCTTCCACCTACGGAAACCGCCACATCGTTTCCAATGGCTTGTGCACATACCATGGTTAATGCTTCGGGCTGTGTAGGATTTACTTTTCCGGGCATTATAGATGACCCTGGTTCGTTATCGGGGATAACAATTTCTCCAATTCCGCAACGAGGGCCTGAGCTAAGCATGCGAATATCGTTTGCAATCTTCATAAGAGCAACAGCTGTTCTTTTAAGGGCTCCGGAAAGTTCTACCATGGCATCGTGAGCGGCCAAAGCCTCGAATTTGTTGGGAGCAGAAACAAAGGGCAATCCGGTAAACTCGGCTATTTTTTGGGCTACCAATACATCGTATCCTTTGGGAGTATTTAGGCCTGTGCCAACGGCTGTTCCTCCCAATGCTAGTTCTTTAACAGCGTTCAGAGCGTTATGGAGGCAGCGAATGCTGTTATCTATTTGTTGTACATAGCCCGAAAATTCTTGCCCCAGCGAAAGTGGAGTTGCATCCATAAAATGAGTTCGCCCGGTTTTTATAATGGAGGAGTATTCTATGGCTTTTTGATGCAGCGTGTTACGTAGTTTTTGAAGCCCCTGAATGGTAATGTCATTTACTTGCTTGTACGCAGCAATGTGCATGGCGGTAGGGTAGGTGTCGTTTGATGATTGAGATTTGTTTACATCGTCATTGGGGTGTAATATTTTTTTTTCGTCCGTTAATTTTCCCCCCGAAAGTACATGGGCACGATAGGCAATTACTTCGTTTGCATTCATATTACTTTGCGTTCCTGAGCCGGTTTGCCAAATAACAAGGGGAAACTGATCGTTCAGTTTTCCTTCTAAAATTTCTTCGCACACGGTTGATATCAGGTCGCGTTTTTCGGCACTTAATACGCCTAGTTCGCAATTGGCATGTGCAGCAGCTTTTTTAAGATAGGCAAAGGCATGTATTATTTCTGTGGGCATTGATGCTTCCGGCCCAATTTTAAAATTATTTCTGGAGCGTTCGGTTTGGGCTCCCCAGTATTTGTTGGCAGGCACTTTTACTTCGCCCATGGTGTCTTTCTCAATTCGGTATTCCATATTTTTATTTTTTAAGAGTTAACAAGTTTTGTTTGATTAGAGCAATTCTACTATTTTTTCGGTAGGGCGAGCGATAAGGGCTTTATAATTTTTTTCAACAATAGGTCTTTCTAATAAAATGGGGTGTTGCACAATAATATCAATCCATTCTTCATCAGTAAAGTTTTTATTCTTGAAATGAGTTTTAAAAAGTTCTTCGTTTTTTCGGACTACGTCTATGGGCTTGCAATGGAGTTTATTAAGCAGTGTTTTCAATGCATTTTTATCGGGAGTTTGTTTTAGGTATTCTACTATTTTGTAGGGCACCTTTTTTTCATCGAGAAATTTAATAGCTTCTCTGCTCTTGCTACATCGGGGGTTGTGGTAAATAGTTATCATTATAGGGCGTTTTTGGGTTTATTTCCTTCTCCGTAGAGCATTAAAAAGGCTTTCAGAAAGGGGTCTATTTCTCCGTTCATTACGGCATCTACATTAGAGGTTTCTGTGTTGGTTCTAACATCTTTTACTAATTTATAAGGGTGCATTACGTAGTTTCGTATTTGAGAACCCCATTCTATTTTCTTTTTGTTTCCTTCTATTTCGGCACGTTTTTCTAGTTTTTTACGCATTTCTATTTCGTATAGCCTTGATTTTAATAACTGCATAGCCTTGTCTCGATTGGCGTGTTGCGAACGCGATTCGGTGTTTTCTACTACGATACCGCTGGGTAAATGCCGAACCCGTACTCCTGTTTCTACTTTGTTTACATTTTGTCCTCCGGCTCCGCTGGAACGAAATGTATCCCATTCTAAATCGGCAGGGTTCACTGTTATTTCGATGCTATCGTCTACTAAAGGATAAACATAAACCGAGGCAAAAGAGGTGTGGCGTTTTGCATTCGAATCGAAAGGAGAAATGCGTACCAGACGGTGTACTCCATTTTCTCCTTTCAGATAACCGAAGGCAAACTCTCCGTTTACTTCAAAGGTTACAGATTTTATTCCTGCTACCTCTCCGTTTTGTAAATCGAGCAATTCGGTTTTAAAATTATTTTTTTGAGCCCACATAAGGTACATGCGGTGTAGCATGGAAGCCCAGTCGCAACTTTCTGTTCCTCCTGCTCCTGCGGTAATTTGTACTACAGCGTTTAGAGGGTCTTCGTCTTCGCTGAGCATGTTTTTAAACTCAAGATTTTCTAGGTGGGTGCAGGTTTTAAGGAATTCGGTTTCAATTTCCTGCTCAGTCGTTTCGCCTTCTTTAAGAAAGTCTTGTAGCACAAGAAGATCTTCATATTGTCTCACAAGGGAATCATACTCATTTACCCAACTTTTTAAAGCCCGAAGTTTTTTCATTATTTTTTCGGCTTCTGTGGTATTATCCCAAAAGTTAGGAGCCTGCGTTTTTATTTCTTCTTCTTCGGCTTCAATTCTTTTTCGGTCAATGTCAAAGATACCTCCTCAGAGATTCTATTCTTCCCTTTAAATCTTTTAATTGTTCTTGCGTTATCATTACGGAATTATAATTTTAAGAGCAAAAATACGTATAAGAAACGTATGCTTATGTAAATTAGCTGTATGAATTGTACTCCTTCTGAAAACAATCCAATCAAACCGAAGTCTCGTTTGCCTTCTGCCACTTATACGGAACGCATTTCTGTTAAGTATGTTATAATGGTAGTTGTGTTTTTTGGAGCATTGATTTCTATTGCTTATGTAGGGCATTATACTTTAGTTTCTATTTTTTTTATCTCTAAAGTAATAGCGTTTTTTTCGGTTGTTTTTATGCTTTTTCCTTTTAGGTGGTACAAACGTTTTTTGAATTTCAATATTTATGAAATGGTATTGTTTAACATATTGGCTATTGGTCCTGGAATGACGGCATTATTACTTTGGATTAATTTTTTAATACACACCGAAATGAAAAACGAAGTATACTTTATTCGTTCTAAACAGCTAGAAACCGTAGGAACATTTAATGCGAATAAACATACCATAATACTTGAAAATAATGCTTACGAAGAGTATCCTGAAATAAGAATTTTTGAAAACAGCGATTACCATTTGCTTGCAGGGGCTACCGCAATTCGCTATAAAATGGGTAAAGGAATATTGGGTTATCAGGTAGTATTGGAGTACGAGTTTTTAGAATAATGATTTTCCTTGCATTGATTATAAAACAACCGAAGGAGTTATTATACATTTCGTACTTTTGGCCACATGCCTACTCTCGTCAAGTACAAGTTTTTTATTTATTCTGTGTTAAGCGGAGTAATGTTGGGTATTTCATTTCCGGCTTCAGGGGGTTTCTATGGGCTTGTTTTTTTTGGTTTTGTGCCTCTTCTTTTGCTCGAATACGAAGTAGTGCGTAGCGAGCAAAAATCCTACAAACTGTTATTGTACTCTTTTTTTAGCTTTTTAATTTTCAACTTTATTTCTACCTGGTGGATTTATTATGCTTCGTTAGGAGGTATGTTAATGGCGGTTTTATTCAACTCTCTTTTTATGGCTTCGGTATTTCAGTTTTTTTATTTTTCCAAAAAATACTTAGGCGAAAAAGTAGGATATATCTGTTTCGTTATTTTTTGGCTAGGTTTTGAATGGTTGCATTTAAATTGGGAATTATCTTGGACATGGCTTACTCTGGGAAACTTTTTTGCCAATGAAACATACCTTATTCAATGGTACGAATATACCGGAGTGTTGGGTGGTTCCTTGTGGATTTTGATTGTAAATATTTTATTGTTTACGATGGTTAAAAATCGTATAAACAAACTAAAAATCAGTATTGCACAAGGTGGAGTAATACTTGCCCTTCTTGTTCTTCCTTTGCTTGTTTCCACTTTAATTAGAAAAAATTATGTAGAAGAAGAAAATTCTATCCATGTTTTAATTGTACAACCCAACATAGACCCTTACAACGATAAGTTTGGAGGAATGGAAGATCGTGAACAGGTACAAAAAATGTTACAATTAGCTGAAGAAAAAATGGACTCCGCAGTTCGTTTTGTGGTATTACCCGAAACCGCTTTGCCTAATGGATACTGGGAAGAAGAATTAGATAGTATCGATTTGATTTTAATGCTGAAAGATTTTGTAACACGTTACCCGAAGGTGCGTTTAGTGGCAGGAATGTCATCATTTAAAGAATATAAAAACGGAGAAGAAATTCCTGCCACAGCAAAACCTTTTAGTGATAATAGCGGCTGGTACGATGCTTTTAATACCGCCATACAAATAGACGCAAGCCCTAAAATACAAATTTATCATAAATCGAAATTAGTGCTTGGCGTAGAAAAACTGCCTTTTCCATGGTTATTAAAACCATTAGAAAAATTTGCCATAGACCTTGGAGGTACAGTTGGCAGTTTGGGAACACAACCCATACGTTCTGTTTTTACCGAAAAGGCAGGAGAAACAGAAATGAATTTGCCTAATGCAGCAAAGATTGCTCCCGTTATTTGTTACGAATCGATTTACGGAGAATTTTGCACAGAGTACATACAAAAAGGAGCCAATGTGATTTTTATAATTACCAACGATGGGTGGTGGGAGGATACCCCCGGATATAAACAACACCTTGCTTTTGCCCGTCTCAGAGCCATAGAAAATCGAAGAAGCATTGCTCGTTGTGCTAACACAGGAACATCGGCTTTTATCAATCAAATAGGAGATGTATTTGATGAAACCCCCTGGTGGACTCCCACCGTAATAAAAAATACAATTAACCTGAACAATAAAAATACATTCTATTCCATGCACGGAGATTTTATTGGTCGCATAGCGGCTTCTCTCTCTGTATTGTTATTGTTTTGGGCCTTTTCAAAAAAAATATTAAAACAAAGAGATTGCCTTAGTTGTTAGCTTTATTTTTAAAACCTAAATAGATATGACCATTTATGATGTAGTAATTATTGGTTCTGGCCCAGGAGGCTACGTGTGTGCTATACGTTGTGCACAACTCGGATTAAAAACAGCCCTTATAGAAAAATATAAAACGCTGGGAGGAACTTGTTTAAATGTGGGTTGCATACCTTCTAAAACGCTGCTCGATTCGTCCGAACATTTTTATAACGCCAAACATCATTTTGCAGAACACGGCATTGAACTTTCGGAACTAAAACCCAACCTTGCACAAATGATTAAACGAAAAAATACCGTTGTTTCTCAAACCTGTGCGGGTATTGATTTTTTAATGAAAAAAAATAAAATAGACGTTTATAATGGTATCGGAAGTTTTGATTCTTCCAATATCGTTTCTGTTAAAACCGAAAAAGAAACAACTAAAATAGAAGGAAAGAACATCGTGATTGCCACCGGTTCTAAACCTTCTACATTGCCCGGCATAGAAATAGATAAAAAAAGAATAATCACTTCTACCGAAGCCCTTAGTCTAAACGAAATACCTAAACATTTAGTGGTAATTGGCGGTGGTGTAATAGGGTTGGAGTTAGGCTCGGTGTACATGCGTTTAGGAGCCAAAGTAAGTGTGGTAGAATATGCAGACTCACTCATTCCAGCCATGGATAAAGCATTAGGAAAAGAACTTCAGCGAGTACTGAAAAAACAAGGCATGGAATTTTTTATGCAATGTAAGGTAAAAGAAGTAAAAAATACAAGTAAAGAGGTAGTGCTGAAAGCCGAAGATAAAAATGGAAAAGAATTACAACTAGCTGGCGACTACTGTTTGGTTTGCGTTGGAAGAAAACCGTTTACAGAAGGATTGCAATTGGAAAAAGCAGGAGTAAAAATTTCTGAAAAAGGAATAATAGAAACCAACGAACATTTACAAACCAACGTGGCAACAATCTACGCAATTGGCGATGTAGTAAAAGGCCCTATGCTGGCCCATAAAGCCGAAGAAGAAGGTGTTTTTGTAGCCGAAACCATTGCCGGACAAAAACCGCATATCCATTATCATTTAATACCCGGAGTGGTTTACACTTGGCCCGAAGTATCGGCTGTAGGATATTCCGAAGAACAACTAAAAGAAAAAAATATTTCGTACAACGTAGGGAATTTTCCCTTCCGTGCTTTAGGCAGAGCCAGAGCCAGTATGGATATTGATGGTTTTGCAAAAATATTGTCCGATTCTACCACCGATGAAGTATTAGGGGTGCATATTATTGGCCCCCGTGCAGCCGATTTAATAATGGAAGCCGTTGTGGCAATGGAATACAAAGCAAGTGCCGAAGACATTGCACGCATGTGCCATCCGCACCCAACCTTTACCGAAGCACTTAAAGAGGCGGCTTTAGATGCTACCTCTAAACGTGCATTGCATATGTAGTATGAATGAAAAAACAGCCATACTACTGGTAAATTTAGGCACACCAGATAGCCCTTCAGTATCGGATGTGCGGAAATATCTTTCAGAATTTCTGAACGACCCTCGTGTAATTGACATCGCCTGGTTGCCAAGAAAGTTGTTGGTTAACGGGATCATTGTTCCGTTCCGTTCTCCGAAATCGGCAAGAATATACAAGCAACTTTGGACAAGCAATGGATCCCCGCTTCTCTATTACAGCCTAAGAGTAAAAGAACTTTTACAACAAAGGTTTCTAAATCAAAACGTGGTAGTAGAGTTGGCTATGCGATATCAACATCCTTCTATTTCATCGGTGCTACAAAAAATGAAAAAGGAAGGGTACGCTAAAATAATTGTATTTCCGATGTTTCCACAGTATGCCTCTTCTACCACCGGAACAGCTTTTCAGAAAATAATGGAAGAAATAGGCAAATGGTGGGTTATTCCTTCCTTACATTTTGTTGCACAATACTACCACAACGAAACATTTATTAAAGCTTTTGCAGAACAAGGAAAAAAATACCTTCTAGAAGAATTCGAACATATTTTATTTAGTTTTCATGGTTTACCCCTAAGGCATTTAAATAAAAACTACGAAGACGGAAAACCATGTTCCGAACACAATTGTGATATTGAAGTAAACGAAAATAATGCATTTTGCTATAAAGCCACTTGCTACGAAACCGCAAGACTTATAGCTTTTTACCTTAATATTCCAAAAGAGAAATACTCCGTTGCATTTCAATCTAGATTAGGTAAAGATCCTTGGATAGAGCCTTATGCAGACCAACTGATTGCGGAAAAAGCCAAACAGGGTATCAAAAAAATGCTTGTTTTTAGTCCTGCATTTACAGCCGATTGTTTAGAAACGAATATTGAAATTGGAGTAGAATACAAAGAGATATTTATACAACATGGCGGAACTTCATTTCAGCTCGTAGAAAGTTTAAATGATAGCCCTTTGTGGATAGATGCCATAGAAAAGATGGTCCGAAAATTTCTTTAATATTCAGTACATTTGTTTCATTAAATCGAAAAATGTATAAAAAAATTCTATTCGTATTTCTGCTTATTCCATTCATTCTATTTTCCGAAAATGGTTTTGTAAAGAATACAGGTTTTGTGCTAAATACAAATCTTGAGCCTGCCACAGAAGTGCTGGCCTTTGCTTCTATTTCCAATGGGAAAGTGTATTTTTTAAAAGATAGATTTAGTTACGTTTTTTATCAAAACGACTCTGTTGCAGATTCAGAATTAACTCCCCAAATCAAAAGAAAACATATTACCCAGTCAGAGCGTTTGGATTTTGTATTTCATAAGACCAATTTAAATGGAAAAACAGAGTTATTATTACCATCGGAAGAAAATTTACATTTCATAAAACAAAGCAATGAGTTTGCTACATCATCTTACAAAGTCATTAAATACACTAATATTTGGAATGGCATAGATATTATTTTTTATTTCTCCGAAACAGGAAATATTAAATATGATATTTTGGTAAAACCAGGAGCAGAGGTAAATAAAATACAATTTTTAATAGAAGGAGCAAATAACATAAAATTAAAAAATAATACTCTTCAAATAAAAACATCCTTAATGGAGATAAAAGAAACATTACCGATTTCTTACCAAGATGGAATTACGAAAAGAAAAAAATCACGAAAAGAATTAGAGGCAGATTATGTACTCGAAGAAAATATTTTAACCTTTCGTGTTCATAAATACAATCCGCAATTACCCTTGATTATTGACCCTTGGGCAACATTTATAGGTACCCCAGACAGCGATCAGGCAGAAGATGTGGCAATGGATAATTTTGGCAATGCCTATGTAACGGGCTATACCCAATCGCTCAATTTTCCGGTTAGTCCGGGTGCTTTTCAAGGAAATTCGGCAGGCGATTACGATGCCTTTGTATTTAAACTCAATGCCACCGGACAAAGAGAGTGGGCAACCTATTACGGTGGTAGTGCCTACGATTTTGGCTATCAGATAAAAGTAGATTCAAAGGGTAATCCCTTTATTTCCGGATACTCTTATAGCAATAATTTATTTGTTAGCAACGGAACATTTTCTGGTGTTTTTGATACCTACATTTTAAAATTAAAAAATGATGGAACCTTTAAATGGGCACGCTATTTTGGAGGTTCAGGTGGTGAATTTACAGTAGGAATGGGAGTAAGTAAAACGGATAGAATAGTGATTGCAGGATTTACTTCCAGCCAAGATATTCAAACTACTCCGGGAGCCTTTCAGGCAACACATGCAGGAGCATTAGATATTTTTATTTCTGTTTTCGATTCTTCGGGAAATGTATTGTGGACCACCTATTACGGGGGCTCTGCCACCGATGATGCTCATGCCGTAAACTTCGATGCAAATGAAAATGTGATTGTGGGAGGAGAAACGTATAGCACTAATTTTCCGGTTAGCCCGGGGGCATATCAGTCTAATAACAATGGTAATTCCGATGTATATGTGCTGAAGTTTGATTCTCTCGGAAACCGCTTGTGGGCTACATTATTGGGAGGTACTGCCAATGAAGATATTAACGGTATTGCTGCCGATACATTCGGGAATATATATGTTGCCGGATTTTCACAAGGAACCGATTTTCCAATGATTGGAACGCCTTTTCAGCCGGTAAAAAAAGCATCGAGAGATATTATTCTCGTTAAATTTTTACCGAGCGGATTACCTGAATGGAGTACTTTTTTTGGTGGCGATAGCACTGATGTGGCAAGAGCTTTAACGGTAACCCTTGACCAATTTATTCTGATTGGAGGAGAAACCGCAAGTTCTGATTTTCCGATTGTAGGAAATGCTTTTCAGAATACAAAAGCCGGAGGAACTGATGTTTTTTATGCGGCATTCGATACTACAGGAATCCCCGTTTTTTCCTCTTACAGAGGAGGTACTTCTTCGGAAATTTTAATGGGAATAAGTGCCGATACGAATTACCGGGTAACCATGTGTGGTTATACTTACAGCAATAATTTCCCAGTAACTCCAGGTGTTTTCCAAACAACTTATTCCGGAAACGAAGATGTTTTTGTATGGCAAATAGACAGTACACAAGGTGTTCCGGTAGATACTACAAATAAAGGAAGTGGAGATGGAATAAAAAATATTAAAAACAAAAGCAATATCCAAGTAGTATATCCGAATCCTGCTACAAATCATATTGCAATAAAACAAGACGCATCCGCACTAAAAATATTCAATATAAATGGAGAAATAGTATATATCTACAATAAGGTTCTTTATAAAAATGAATTACTGGATATTTCTTTTTTAACTCCCGGTATTTACCACTTAGAGCTTGTCCAATCGGGATTGCCTAAATACTACCGAATGATGGTGATAGAATAAAAAATCTTTTAGTTAGATTTTTTGTAAAATAATTGTTACCTTTATGCTGTTAAGTTGCTGATTAATAGCATAAAATATGATTTGTGTCGAAAAAATATTACTAATGTTTTTGCTTGGAATGTGTACTCTTTTTGGTGCTCATGCACAGGTACTGCAGAAAAAAGACTTAAATCAGCAATTAAATACCAAGGTGGTTTATTTTGGAATACCAGGTATTAATTCTTCACAACAAACGCTAGTAAAAAATGCACTAAATCAGAATACTTGTGTAACAGATAGTAAATTTTGCGAGGCACAATTTGTTTTTCGAATTAGTTTTAATCCGAACACCTGTACCACGAATGACTTAAAAAATCTTATAGCGAACTCTGTTCCTTTGCCTGTATATGAAAAAGTAGTTCAAAACCATTGGGAAATCAATAACTATTGCAAATTCGAATAATGCACAACATGAGAAAGGTTTTTATATACTTTCTTTTTATTTCAGTAACAATAAATCATGTTTTTGCTACGGTACTCATTAATCCTGCTACACAAGGTGGGTTTGAAGCAGGCACTTCTTTTGCTGCAAATGGTTGGACAGAGGTAAACGGAGCACAAACTAATAAGTGGTGGAGCAAAACACCCGGAAATCCGGCAACCCCATTTGCAGGAACTAATTGTGCTTATGTATCCGACCATGCAACAGGAAACACCTATAACTACAACATAGGCAATACATCAGTAGTTCATTTTTATAGAGATATAACCATTCCTGCCGGAGAACCTTATTTATCTTTTTCTTTTTACTACAAGGGGCAGGGAGAATCTTCGTATGATTACATAAGGGTGTATAATGTTTCTACCGGAGTAACACCCGTTGCAGGTACTCAAGTGGGAAGCGGACAAATAGGAGGAGATTATAACTTGGTTGGAAGTAATTGGACTTTGGTAAGTCAAACTTTTTGTGCAACCCCCGGAACTACAATTCGTTTGGTTTTTTCGTGGATAAATGACGGATCGGTTGGAACACAATTTCCGGGAGCCATTGACAATATATCTCTACAATCTTCTTCAGTTGCTCCTCCTTGTAATTTAGGCACAGGAGTTACCAATGTAGTTGCTCTGCCATATGCCTCCGGTGCAGGCACTACTTGCGGAGCGGTAAATGATTTAACAACTAGTAATACTACGGTATGCGGAAGTTCATTATACCTTGGTGGCGAAGACAGGGTATGGATTTTTACTCCGCTTACTTCGGGAACCGTTACCATTAATCTAACATCTTCAGGCACCTATACTGGTTTAATGCTGTATGATGGTTGTCCCTTATTAGGAGTTTGTACACCCGGTGGAACAGCTGTTTGTTGTGTCGGAAATGCAACGGGTAGTTCCGGAGATAAAACCATCTCGTTTTGTGCCAAAGCAAATCATACCTATTATCTTATCTTAGATTCGTGGCCTGCACCCAATTGTAATCCATATTCTAACTTAACGATATCAGCACCTGCAGGCTCGTGTGTTACAAATACAGATTGTACTCAGGGAACTACGGTGTGCAATAGTTCTCCTTTTACGGGCAATGCCTCCGGATATGGCTGCACACAAGAGCTCAACGCAGGCAACCAAGGTTGCTTATCTCTAGAACACCAATCTTCTTGGTATTTATTTTCCCCTGCAACCACTGGTAATTTGGGTTTAACCATTGCCCCCAATTCCGGAATTGATTATGATTTTGCCATTTGGGGGCCATATCCTCCCGGGTCTAATTCAGGAACCATTTGTCCGCCCGCAGTTCCTCCCATTCGTTGTTCTTTTGCCTCCGGTGGTGCTACTTTTGGCCAAACAGGCTCTTACGATACAGGTATTGGGCATTCTGTACATTCTGTGCCGCAATTTGCCCCTCCTGTTCCGGCATACACCGATGGCATAGGTAATACGTTAAATGGATGGGTTCCCGGCATACAAGCAACGGCCGGACAGGTTTATATTTTACTGATTGATAATTTTACAGCCAATACCACCCCATTTAATTTAACATGGTCTCTTTCGGGGGGGGGCTACCCTTAGTTGTGTACCTCTGTCCGTTGAAATGCTCAGTTTTATAGGAGTAAATATGGGAAGTAAAAATATGTTGGAGTGGGTAACAGTTAGCGAAAAGGAATTTAATTATTTTGAAATTCAGCGTTCGACCGATGCAGAAAACTTTGTTTCGCTTGGCAGAATGAAAGCAATGAACAGTAAAAATATTCATTTTACCTACGTGTTTAATGACGAAGCTCCTGCGGAAGGTATTAATTACTATCGCCTGAAACAGGTTGATTTAAATGGTAAAGTGGAGTATTCTGAAATTATTTCAATCCAAATGGGGAATAACAAGAAACTGAGTGTTAAGAATATTTATCCGAATCCAACATCAGGACAGATAAACATTGATGTTTATTCCGATGCAGAAACGACATTGGAAATTAAGTTAACCGATTTGTTAGGAAAGGCTGTATATACAGAAAAGGTACAGGCAGCAAAAGGATTAAATGTATACCGTGTTTCAGAAGAAAAAATACCTGCCGGAATGTTTTTTGTGAGCCTTTTTTCCTGCGATGAAGAAGGGTTTAGCTACACTCAAAAAATAATCAGAAAATAGTTATCTGTTTAGAAAAAACTTTTTTGAAAGCTTTTGGAAGTCGTTTTGTACACTAAAAAAATATACTCCGTCTGAAATTTTAGAAATATCTAATGGCAGAGGAAGCACACCCTTTTGTAAATAAAGTGTTTTCTCGAAAAGAAGAGAGCCTTTTAAATCGTACATATTAATGGTGTAATTGCCGTTAGTCGGAATTTGCAGATAGGCAAAAACCTGCTGATTAGAATTATAATTAACCGAAATAATATCGAGTGGCAGGTATTCTTCGCAAGAGACCAACACTAAATCATACGATGTTGTTTTTCCGTCAAAATCGGTTTGAGAGAGCCGGTAATATGCTTTTTCCTGATAGGCCTTATCTACAAATAAATAATTTCTAATTGTGTTGGAATTTCCATTTCCAAGCACCGTTCCAATGGGAGCAAAAGTATAACCATCAAAAGATTTCATCACCGTAAAATAATGGTTATTTTGTTCCGAAGCAGTAGTCCACTTCAACACAATATTGCTGTTTTCACAATTTGCATTGAAAGATAGCAAGGAAATAGGAAGTGGGTCGTTCGAATCGGAAAGAGTCCATGCAGCAAAAAAGTTGGCGGCAGAAATGGCCGGAGTTGTAACCGTGTTGGAAAAAGTGTTTACAAGACCAATGGGCAGCATATCGCCCCACTGATTGGTGCCATTATTAAAGCGTTGAGCACCTAAAACAGATTCAGTAATGCTGTTTCCTCCGGCAGTATGTTCATTATCTATGTATGTAAAAACCATAGAACCTGGGGCAGGTTTGGTAACGTACCCTTGTGCATTTAAAAGCCAAAAGCGGTCAATAGCTTTCTGAGAGTTGTTGGGTGCGTTGGGAGATAAGTATTGCCCCATGTGAGTAACCATACTGGGCATATACAAGGCATTGTTCCATGTGGCTCCGTCATAGGTAGAAAAATCTATGTATCCAGCACCTGTACCCGAAGTGCCTATGGTAAGGCTTAAAGGAATTTTTGTTCCGCCTTCCGCCAGGTTATCGGCAAAGGGTAGCGTATAGGTTCCGGTAGAAGTTCCTATGTTCCATCTTATTTTGTTGTTTTCGGCTTCCGAAACAATTCTTCCTCCGGAGCCTGCCAAAGTTATTGCATTTGCATTGCTGTTTCCAAGCACAATGTAGGCATTGTTGTTCATTACAATCCATGGGTCGTTGTTTAGTACAAGGCGAGATTGGGAGTATAAGCAGTTTGAGGATAAAATAATCATAAACATGACTACATAAATACTCCTCTTGCTATGTTTATCTCGTTTCATTATTTTAAACAGGAATTAATAAAATTTATTTCTTCCTTGTTGATTCAACTATATTTTCAATTCTGCTAGGTGCCTTATCAAATCTTGTATTATATTTTGCGATTCTTTTTGTCCCATCTTGCCCATAGTATTCCTCATTTCCTCTAGTTGCAACTAATGAATAAGAAAAACTAATATTAGAAGTTCCCCCATTAAGTTCAATAACTTCAAATCCTTCTGATGTTTTATTTTTCACATATACCCCATTACAATCTCCTTCTAACTGAATAAAAACTTTCAGAGGGTGTTCTTCATTTACTATTATATTCTTTGATAGAATGGGGTCAATTTTAATAAATGTTTTTCCGTTTTCCAATTTACCTATACCAAAATCTTGGAATAAATTTTCGGGAGTTTCTATACAATTTAATACAACATATTCATTATTTAAGTCTTTTATTATAGTGGAAACAGTCCCATTGCCTATTATTTTACGATATTGAGTGCCAGACCAATATCCAACCAACCACTGTGCACCAAAGCCGTCTTGAAGCACTTCTGCTTGTCCAACTCCTGGTGTGGTATAATAAACATAAAGACCATTTGTTACGCCTGTTACAGAACCTCCACTTCCTGCTACTAAGCCGTTCAATATAGAGTTTTGACCTGTAGCCAAAAATCCCGTGCCGGTAGCGTTTGTATTAATTTGCAGACTTGTAGCATAATTGCCTATACTTGAGGCAAAATTATCACGAGCATCAATCGTTCCCTCAATAGTTAATGTATTAACACCAATTCTTCCCGTGCCCAAAACCCGCATTCTTTCTGTATTGTTTGTTCTTAATACCAATGCCTGATTATCGGTTGTTCCTAAAAAATTTGTAGCAGGATTCGTTCCTGTATTTCCGGTTATGCTCCAACCTGTATTATTAGAAAACAAGGGAACCCAGATAGATCCATTGTAGTAGTAATAACCACTTGTTCCATCGGTTTGATAAATTAATAAACTCGTGGCAGGAGTCCCAATGGCGTTTCTTTGTGCTTGTGTCATTCGGGGAATTAATACTCCGCTTGTGGTTGATGTAACATCGAGCATGGCACTAGCGTTTGCGGTAGCACCGGTAGCGTTTATGGCTACATTTTGCGAATATAAAATGCACGATGTGAGCAGTGCCAAAAAAGTGCCGAAAATCTTTTTCATACTTTTGAATTAAAATTGTTTTTATATAGAAAAAAACACCCAGCCAAAGGTAGGTAAAAAAGTGAAATTTGCAAAAAAAAATAACGATATAAATAGCTGGAAATACGCTGTTTGGCTATCTTCGGAATTTAATTGCGGAATTTATTTTCCAAACATATATTATTCTAATTCTTCAACAAAAAAGTATCAAGTAGAAAATAAAATTTTGTTCCCTATTTTAGGGTATAATCTAAAAAATAATTTTGAAGAATTATTCACTTCCCGCAAAGACTTCATTGGTTTCCCAAATCAGTTGTTTATACAGCCCGAAACAAGCGAAAAGTTTAATCCTTTGGATTTTACAGGAAAAACAAATAAGCTAGTTAAGTTAAAAGCCCGAACAACTAAAAAGCAATACATTGAAAAGGTAAACGCACTGAAACAGCACATAAAACGTGGCGATATTTACGAAATAAATTATTGTATAGAGTTTTTTGCCGAAGAGGTGGTAATAAATCCCATGGAGGTTTTTTGCAAATTGTATCAAAAAACAAAAGCTCCTTTTTCTTGCTTTGTAAAATGCAACGATTCGTATTTAATGTGTGCTAGTCCGGAACGATTTTTAAAAAAAGAAAACAGTAAACTAATCTCTCAACCCATAAAGGGCACAATAAAAAGAGGAGAAAATTTAGAAGAAGACTTGCTACTAAAAAATTCACTTCTGCATAATCTTAAAGAACAATCAGAAAACGCTATGATTGTAGATTTGGTTCGAAACGACTTATCTCGTTTAGCTAAAAAAGCAAGTGTAAATGTTGAAGAACTTTTTGGAATTTATACATTTGAAGCGCTACATCAAATGATTTCTACTATAAGTTGCGAACTAAAAGAAAATACCAATTTTGACGATATTTTAAAAGCCACTTTTCCTATGGGTTCTATGACCGGAGCTCCTAAAATACGAGCTATGCAATTAATAGAACAATATGAAGACATAAACAGAGGCTTGTATTCCGGCTCCGTGGGTTGCATTTTGCCAAACGGTAATTTCGATGTGAATGTAGTGATACGCAGTATTCAGTATAATGCCGCAAACCAATATCTTTCTGTTATGGTAGGGAGTGCTATTACCGATATGTGTAATGCCGAAGATGAATACAACGAGTGCCTGCTTAAAGCCGAGGCATTGTTGAATACACTGAATGCAGAACTAGTATGTTAAAAGAAACCGAAAAATATATTTCGCGAAATAACCTTTTTGAAAAAAAGAGCAACATTTTGGTTGCATTAAGTGGTGGAATAGACTCCATGGTGCTATTGCATGTACTCAAAGAGTTAGGGTATAATGTGTCGGCTGCTCATTGCAATTTTAAACTGAGAAAAAGCGAATCGGACGATGACGAGAAGTTTGTAGCCAACATTTGTAAACAGTGGAATATTGTACTGTTTGTGAAACAAGCGGATGCCAATAACTATTCTCAGAAACACAAATGCGGCATTCAAGAAGCTGCTCGAGAAATACGCTATGCATGGTTTAACGATTTATCAAAAAAGAAATTATTTGATGCGGTTGCCGTTGCCCACAATGCCAACGATAACATAGAAACCTTTTTAATAAATTTAGTTAGAGGAAGTGGAATAAAAGGTTTATCGGGCATGCCAGTGAAGAATAAAAAGGTTGTACGCCCTCTTTTGTTTTCCTTTCGTAATGAAATAGAAGAATACGCTAAAAAAAATAAAATTCCGTACCGAACGGATAGTAGCAATGCATCATTAAAATATACCCGAAACAAAATTCGTTTACAAATTATTCCGCAATTGAAAGAACTAAATCCCGCTTTTGAAGAAGTGGTGTTGAGAGAAATAAACCTAATGCAGCAAGCTGATGCATTTATTGAAAAACATATTAACCGGAAATTAAAAATATGTTGTATTCAAAAAAACAACGCATTAAAAATCGATATACCCTCAATAAAAAAAACTCAATCATCCCAACTCGTACTATTTCACTTGCTAAGTAAATATCATTTTTCTTCTTCAACCATTAACGATGTAAATGAAGCGTTGTCATCGCAATCGGGTAAAATATTTTTCTCACCTACACACGAATTGCTTAAGGATAGGAACAGCTTGATATTAACAGAAAGAAAACAATCAGAAAAAAAAGTAGAGAAAAAAATTAGTCATATTCCCCAATATATAAGTAGTCCGCTACCTCTTCAATTTTCTGTACATAAGAAGCCTCTCAATATTTCAAGAGATTCCCATATGGCGGAAATAGATGCAGCAAAAATATCTTTCCCTCTTACAATTAGAAAATGGAATGCTGGCGATTGTTTTGTGCCACTTGGCATGAAAGGGAAAAAAAAGGTAAGCGATTTTTTAGTAGATTATAAAACACCACTGAACGAAAAACGCAGTGTATATGTTATGGAATCGGAAGGAGAAATAGTGTGGCTTATAGGCTATCGGATTTCAGAAAAGGTTAAGGTTACCGACCAAACAAAAAAAATATTAAGGGTTGTTTTAAAAAAATAACCAGAGTTTATGTAACTCAAAAACAAAGGTTTCGTACAACCTATAAGTTGCTAAAAAAATCCCAAAGTATGTTATCTAATAGTAGTTCCCCTCAGCCGGTAGTTTGCTTGGTAGAAAAAGAGCAAATACCACAATGTAAATTTCCTTCAAAAGAAGTAATAAACGATGAAGCAGCCCGGAAAGAAAGATTGCAAACACTTTTTACCGGATTAACACTTGGAAACGGACACCGAAGAAAAGTTAAAATTATTTTTGAAGATAGCGAGGGACTAAAGCAGGTGGAAACTACCATTTGGGCCGTAACAGAAAAAAATGTAATCTTAAAGCAGGGAGTGTGTGTGCCTATACACAGAGTACACAAAGTAAATTATTATTGAAAGATTAAAAAATAAAATCCAATTTTGAAAAGCAATGAAATCCATTCATTGCTTTTTTTATGAGTGAAAAATATAAAAATTCGGCCTCTTTTGTTTACCTTGTTTTGGCAGCTATATTTATTGCTTCATTGGTTTCGTGCAATCTTATTTTTCAAAAATTCTTTTATTGGAATCCCTTCGGGTGGTATCGCTTTGAACTATCGGTAGGCATTTTGCCCTATCCAATTACTTTTTTGGTAACAGATATAATATCCGAAATATATGGTAAAGAAAGAGCCAATCAAGTAGTAAAAGCAGGATTGGTAGCTACCATTTTTGTAATGCTGGTAGTGTACTTTGCCAATGCAGCATCAGCCACAGAATGGTCTCCTGTAAGCAATATCCTATTTAGCAGAGTGTTCGGATTAACAGGAGTGGCGGTTGGAGCCTCTATGGCCGCCTATTTATTGGCACAATTTGTAGATATACGTCTTTTCCATTTTTGGAAAAAACTTACAAAAGGCAAGCATCTGTGGTTAAGAAATAATTTTTCTACCATCTTATCTCAGCTAGTAGATACAGCTTCGGTGTTACTATTACTTTGTTTATTTAAGGCCATTGCATGGGATAACTTTTTTATGTTATTTCTAAACGGATTTTTATTCAAAGTATTGATTGCACTTTTTGATACTCCTTTTTTTTATTTTGCGGTATATATTTTCAGAAAAAAATTTCAACTTAAAGAAAATGAAGAAGTGCTGTTTTAGAAGTAGTATAGAAATCCAATAATTTGAGTGTAAATACCCTTTCAAACCGTTATTTTTGTTTAGTTTTACGCTTTCCGAAAAAAAAAGATTTTTAAATACTATGAGGAACCTTGCATTAACTTTATTATTGCTGCTATTTACCGCTGTTTTCCCGGCTTTTGCAGAAATATTAGAACCCGTAAAATGGTCGTATTCAATAAACTACCTTCCAAACGATGAAGCGGAGTTAGTTATTACAGCCAAGATTGATAAGGGTTGGCACTTGTATTCTCAGGTATTATCTACAGATGAAGGCCCGGTTCCCACCTCTTTCAGTTTTAAGAAAAGTGACGATTACCAAAGAATAGGAAAAGTATTAGAAGGAAAACCCATCACTGAAAAAGAGCCGGTTTTCGACAATATGGAACTAAGCTATTTCGCTAACCAGGCCACCTTTAAACAGAAAATAAAAATTAAATCGGATAAAGATTTTATACTAAAAGGTAATCTTGAGTTTATGGTTTGTAACGATAAACAATGCCTCCCTCCCGATGTGGTAGATTTTGAATATAAAGTAAAAGGAAAACTAAGCGATAAATCAGTCCCTGTTACAGAAATAGAAACGTTAGAAAACAACCCGATAATTCCTATTAATCCGGTACAAACACAACTGCTAGACCCCAGCAAATGGGCAGTTACAATTAATAAAATATCAGATACCGAGGCCGATATAACGATTACCGTTACACTCGATAAAGGCTGGCATATCTATTCTCAAAAATTACCTTCTGAAGATGGACCCTTTCCAACCAAAGTAACATTTGAAAATTTACAAAATGTTGAATTGATTGGGGAACCCAAAGAATTAGGCGACATGAAAAGCGAGTACGACCCCAACTTTATGCTTACTCTAAATTTTTATGCCGATAAAGTTAGCTTCGTACAAAAAGTGAAAATTGTAGGAAAACCTTCTAAACTTACAGCCCTGGTTGATTTTATGCTCTGTGATGATGAAAAATGTTTACCCCCCGATACCTACGAAACGGAAATAGATTTAGACGATACTCAATTAACCAGCGTTTCAGCGGCAGACACTTTCGATAGCAACAAAATGAAATGGTACGAACTTTTTATTTTTTGTTTTCTAGGTGGTTTACTGGTACTGTTTACACCCTGCGTTTTTCCTATGATTCCGATGACGGTAAGCTATTTTACAAAACAAAGTAAAACAAAAAGCGAAGGCATACGCAACGGACTTTGGTATGCACTAAGCATCGTTATCATTTATGTAATACTAGGTACCGTAGTAACCGCCATTTTTGGATACGATGCATTAAACGCTCTTTCTACCAACGTTTGGTTTAACCTATTCTTTTTTGTGTTACTGCTTATTTTTGGAATCTCTTTTTTAGGAGCTTTTGAAATTGTATTACCTTCTTCTTGGATTAATAAAGTAGATAAAGCCTCCGAAAAAGGGGGTATGATAGGTATTTTCTTCATGGCGTTTACACTCGCCTTGGTTTCTTTTTCCTGTACAGGCCCGGTGGTAGGCCCTCTTTTAGTGCAAGCTGCGTCTATCGGGGGTTCAGGACCCATCATCGGAATGTTTGGCTTTTCCTTGGCACTTGCTCTTCCTTTTGGTTTATTTGCTGCTTTTCCGGGCTGGCTCAATACACTTCCTAAATCGGGTGGTTGGCTGGTAACCGTTAAAGTTTTTCTAGGGTTTGTGGAGTTGGCGTTTGCCTTTAAATTTTTATCCAATGCCGATTTGGTAGTGCAGGCAGGTTTACTGAAACGAGAATTATTTATTGCTATTTGGATAGGCGTATTTGGAGCTTTAGCCATGTATTTATTTGGTTTGTTTCGTTTACCACACGATTCCCAAAACGATAAACTTTCGGTGGGTAGGAGTTTGTTAGCCACACTTACCCTAATTTTTACCATCTACTTAATTCCTGGAATGTGGGGAGCTCCATTAAAACTGATTAGTGGTTTTCCGCCCCCTTCTTTCTATAGCGAATCACCCAACGGGTTTGGCAATAATGTTCAGGTGGTTTCTTCGGCCGGAGGTGCAGAAGTACCCGAAGGAGCTCACCCCGAAACCTGCCCCCATGGATTAAACTGTTTTCATGATTACAATGAAGGATTAGCTTATGCCAAAAAAGTGGGCAAACCGGTAATGATTGATTTTACAGGGTGGGCATGTGTTAATTGTCGTAAAATGGAAGAACAAGTTTGGTCCGATAACCGCGTACTTAAACGCCTGAGGGAAAATGTAGTGTTGGTTTCTCTTTATGTAGATGAAAAAATTGAACTTCCAAAAGACCAGCAGATTGAAGTAGAAATAGGTGGAAAGAAAAAGAAACTAAAAACCGTAGGGAATAAATGGAGTCATTTTCAGGCCTCCAAATACGGAACCAACTCGCAGCCTTACTATGTTATTATAGACCATAATGAAAACGCCCTCGTTGAACCTGCTGCTTACGACCCGGATATAGACAAATTTATAGACTGGTTAGATCGAGGAACTTCCGAATTTAAAAATCAAAAATAAAAAGTCCCCTCAGTTTGGAAATAGGATTTTAATAGTACAAAATATTAAAAGGCTGTTGTTGGATAAATAATCTTAATTTTCTCGGAATTAAATTCCGCAGAACAATGATTAAAAAAATAATCTTTTCAATTTCTCTTTTTGTAAACCTTCATGCGTTTTCTCAAAGTTATTCCATACACCTTCAATCGGGAGTTTTTACGCCACTCGAAAATAACTTATCTGATGTGCGGTGGAGTAACGATGAACTCGTAAACGGATATTATTACCGATTTGTTCAGTTTAAATCTATTCCCACCAACGAAGAGAAAAAATATTTTGCAGCACATGGAATATTGCTTTATAATTACGTTCCAAACCATGTTTTTATGGCAGCCATTCCTGCTGCATTCGATATTACTCTATTAAACGAAGAGAATATACGATCTGTTTTTACCATAGAAAAAAACAATAAACTAGATGTTTCTCTTGCAAAGAAACAATATCCGAGTTGGACTTTAAAAACCAATCAAAAAATAGAATTGGTGGCTATGCAACATCCTAATATTTCGTATACTCAGGTAAGACAATGGCTTAAAAACGAAGGAGCCGAAGTACAGCATTCTATTGTTCGCCAAGGGGCACACCGCATCATAATAAAAATATCTGAAATAGAAAAATTCGCTTCTTTACCATATCTCTATTTTTTAGAGCCTTTCGATTCAAACCCACAGCCAGATAACTTAGTAGGCCGATCAGACCACCGTTCTAACATGATAGCAACCGATTACTTTGGTGGATTAAAATATGATGGTACCGGAGTAAAAATAGCACTGAACGATGATGGAGTCATTGGGCCTCACATAGATTATCAAGGTAGATTAATAAACCAGTTTATTGGTTTTAACAACGGAAACCATGGCGACCATTGTGCCGGAACAATTATGAGTGCAGGAAACAGAAACCCATTGGGAAGAGGAATGGCGTTTGGTGCAGAATTAGGCGTGTACGGAGTTTCCGGAATGTTTTCTACTTTATATCAGGCATTCGACAGTATTTACTCGCATTATAACAAATACGAAATTCGCATTACTTCTACTTCATACAGTAACGGAAACAATGCCGGTTATACCAGCTTAGCTCAGTTAATGGATATTCATATAAACGATATGCCCGATTTAATGCATGTATTTTCGGCCGGAAATGCAGGCACATCAGATTTTGGATATGGAGCGGGTGCCGGATGGGGAAATATAACCGGAGGGCACAAGCAAGCCAAAAATGTTATAGCCACAGGAAATGTAACCTATCAAGATGTATTAGCCAATTCCAGCAGCAGAGGCCCTGCACACGATGGCAGAATAAAGCCGGATATTTGTGCCGTAGGCACCAACGTACTTTCTACCATAGACCCTCATAATTATGCTAATTTTACAGGCACGTCTATGGCTTGCCCGGGTATTGCAGGAACTCTGGGGCAACTTTATCAGGCATATAAAGAGTTAAACAACGGAAATAATCCTTCTTCTGCATTAATAAAAGCATGTGTTCTAAATACCGGAGATGACCTTGGAAATCCAGGCCCAGACTACAAACACGGATGGGGAAGAATAAATGCCCGAAGAGCTTATTCTATTATTAAAAATAATCAATACCTCAGCGATATGATTTCGCAGGGAGGTAATAAAACACATGTTATTACGGTTCCTAATGGCGTTTCGGAATTAAGAGTAATGGTTTACTGGCACGATTTTAAGGCAACCGTTGGAGTTTCTAAAACACTAGTAAATAATTTAGATTTTACCTTAACCACCCCCTCTTCTCAGATTGTACAACCCTGGGTGTTAGATCCAACACCCAATCCCGTTAATTTAAACACACCGGCTGTGCAGGGCGTTGACACACTCAATAATGTAGAGCAGGTTACCATCGCAAATCCTATGGCCGGAAATTATACGGTTACCATTAATGGCACTCAAGTGCCTCAAGGTCCTCAAGAATACTACGTGGTGTATGAATTTGTATCCGATGATTTGGTGCTAACATACCCTAGCGGAGGAGAATCTATTGTTCCTAGTACTCAGGAAACCATTCGTTGGGACGCCTTTGGAAATTCCGGCACATTTACATTAGAGTATTCTACCGATAATGGAAATACTTGGAATACCATAGCCTCCGGAATAGCCGCTTCACAACGCTATTACGACTGGAACCCGCCCATGGTAGTTACCGGGCAAGCTCTTGTGCGTGTTTCGCGAGGAGGAAAAAGCGATGTTTCCGATGCGAACTTTTCAATAATTGGGGTGCCTGTTAATATTACGGTAGATTGGGTGTGTATAGATTCTATGCAGGTAAGCTACGGAGCAGTTTCCGGTGCAACAGGCTACGTTGTTAGCATTCTTGGAAATAAATACATGGATTCTGTGGGGTACTCTACCACTACTACCTGTGTAGTAAAAAATATAAATACATTTAATCCGGGTTGGTTTAGCGTGCACGCCTTAGGTGCAAATAATTGTGTGGGCCGAAGAGCAATAGCTCAACCCTATCAGGCAGTTCCATATAATTGTGTTATTCCCGATGATATTGTTATGCTGAATCATTTAGCACCAAACAATACTACTATATTAAACTGTCAACCTATTGCTAACCCTTTTCCCGTAAGTGTTACCATCAAAAATGCAGGTTTAACACCCGCTTCAAACATTACCGTAAAATATTCTGTAAATGGAGGAAGCCCTATTGCCGAAACGTATGTAGGGCCAATAAATGCCAATACATCGGTAGTGTATAATTTTGTTCAGGGAGCTACGCTTTCATCTCCGGGTAATTACGAATTTAAGGCATGGATAGAACACCCGAACAACCAAGTTCCCACAAACGATACTACCTCATGGTACAAAAATGTGGTTTCTCAGCCGGTACTGCCACTTCCCTTTTTAGAAGACTTTGAAACCTTTTCTTTATGTGCCACAACTTCTAATTGCGGTGCCGAAAATTGTGCTATGAGTAACGGGTGGCTGAACGAATTTAATAACTTAACCGATAGTGTAGACTGGAGAACCAACAGTGGCCCAACTCCTACAACGAATACCGGCCCGGCAACAGATTATTTGCCCGGAACACTCGATGGAAAATATGTTTACATTGAAGCATCTTCTTGCTTTAATAAACCGGCCGAATTAATTTCACCTTGTATAGAAATTGCAAGCAATTTAATTGCACCGGAAATGAGTTTTGCTTATCACATGTGGGGCTCGGATATGGGCGAATTACATATTGATATTTATTCCGATGGAGTTTGGAACAATGATGTAATTCCTGTTTTTACCGGTGATAAAGGAAACACATGGAATACAGCAGTGGTACCTCTATCAGCATACATTGGTAAAACTATCAACATACGTTTCAGAGGAATTTCAGGCACGAATTTTAATAGCGATATGGCACTCGATGCCATTTCTATTACCGATCCGGTAAGTTTAAATAATCAGGAACCAGAAATGATAATGCAGCTTTTTCCAAATCCCACCAATGGTTTAGTTAATTTGGTAATGTACCGTGTACCTTCCGAAACAGAAATTTTGCTTACCGATGTAAACGGAAAAATCATTTATAAAAGTAAAATACAGCCACAGGGGAATACGATTAATACCACAATAAACCTTGAAAATACAAATGCTGGCATCTATTTTATAACGATTAAAAATAACCTTGGAATTATAAATAGAAAGTTATTAAAGTTTTAGCGATTTAATTTTTAAGTAAACAAGAAAGGCATGAATTTTCTTCTTATGCCTTTCTTTATTTTTGTAGAGTGAGTAATCAAAAAATATTTTTAAACGAAACCAATCAATCTCTCTTAAACAGCGGTAAAATTCTTCCGATTATGGAGGAGTTTTACTCCATTCAGGGTGAGGGTTTTTACACCGGTAAGGCTGCGTATTTTATTCGAGTGGGAGGTTGTGATGTAGGCTGCCATTGGTGCGATGTGAAAGAAAGCTGGAATGCTGCAATACACCCCCTTGCCGAAATAAGTTCCGTATTGGGCAATGTTCAGTTGTATCCAACAAAAACAATAGTAGTTACAGGCGGGGAGCCTGCCGGATACAATCTTAATTTTCTTACCCGTTTCTTTTCCGAACACCATTACTCTCTTCATCTCGAAACTTCGGGAGCTTTTGAAATAACCGGCAATTGGCACTGGATTTGTTTATCTCCTAAAAAAAATATGCATCCAATCTCCTCATCATACAATAAAGCCAACGAATTGAAAGTAATTATATACAATAAAAACGATTTTGACTGGGCCGAACTCAATGCAAAGAAAGTAAATAGAGATTGTAAATTATTTCTACAACCCGAGTGGAGCAGCAGAAATAAAACAATTCCTCTAATCATTGATTATGTAATGAAACACCCCGAGTGGAACATTTCCTTGCAAACCCACAAATATTTAAAAATACCTTAAGCATGAAAATAATCGGAATCTATATTTTCCCTATCCTTTTTTTAGTTTCGTGTGCAAGTGCACAAAACTATTCGTCAACCAACAAAAAAGCCATAAAACATTACCAGGAAGCTGAACTGGCCTTTCAAAACATGAATAATGAGTTAGCCATAATAAATTTAAAACTGGCTATTGAAAAAGATCCTCGTTTTATAGAACCTCTTATTTATTTAGGCGATATCTATGCAATGATGCGAGAAAATAAACTGGCAGAAGAATACTATAAAAAGGCCATTTCTTTACACCCCGATTTTTTCCCGGTAGCCTATTATACGTTGGGGCAGCTAGCTATGCTCAGAAGCGAATATGTTGAGGCAAAAGAGTATTTTAAAAAATACCTGTCTTACCCTTCAAAAGGTCAAAATTTACAAAGCGATGCTCAAAAACAAATAGCCAATTGCGATTTTGCCCAAAAGGCTATACAAAATCCTGTAAATTATAATCCCCGAAATTTAGGCCCTGAAATAAATAGTTCATTGCCCGAATATTTTCCATGCATAACAGCCGATGATGAAATGCTTCTTTTTACCCGCAGGTTAAACGATAAATCTACCCCTTCGGGCTTTAACGAAGAATTTTATGTTACCTATAAAAATAATGGCAAATGGAGTAATGCTAAAAATATAGGTTTGCCAATTAACACTCAATATAATGAAGGAGCTCCCACACTTTCAGTAGATGGCCAATCGCTTATATTTACAGCCTGCGAATTTTATGGAGAGTATGGACCTAAAAGAAAAGGACAGGGTAGCTGCGATTTATTTTATACAACCATGGTGGGTAACTCATGGATTGTGCCTATTAATTTAGGAGTTCCCATCAATACCTCTAACTGGGAGAGCCAGCCCAGTTATGCCGGAGACGGACGAACGCTTTATTTTGTAAGAGGTTTAAAAACTCGCTCAGGAGTTACCGACCAAAATATTTATGTCGCAGTTCTTCAGGATAACGGCAAGTGGTCGGAACCAAAACTACTCAGTAACAAAATTAATACTCCGGGTAGAGAGGAATCGGTTTTTATACACCCCGATGGAAAAACGCTCTATTTTTCTTCTGATGGGCATATTGGAATGGGTGGTTTAGATATTTTCGTTAGCCGAATGAATGAACAGGGAGAATGGACTAATCCGGTAAACCTCGGTTATCCTATCAATACCTCGGGCGATGAAAATAGCTTGCTTGTTTCAGCCGATGGAAAATTAGCCTATTTTGCTTCCGACCGAGAAGGCGGTTACGGAGAATTAGATTTGTATGCTTTCGACTTGCCTCTTGAATTTGCTCCCACTCCGGTAACCTACCTAAGAGGGTTGGTTTACGATGCTGAAACTCAAAAGCCTTTAGATGCTCGCTTTGAACTTATTGATTTATCTACCGGAAAACAAGTAGCCGAAACCTTTTCAAATTCAGGAACAGGTTTTTATCTGGTAGCATTGCCTTCCAGCAAAGAATATGCAATCAATGCAAGCAAAGACGGATATTTGTTTTTTTCAGAAAATGTTGTACTTACTACACCCGAAAATTTTAAACCATACGAAAAAGATGTGCCTATGAAACCCATTAAAGAAGGGGAAGCAGTGGTGCTGAAGAATATCTTTTTTGAAACCGCAAAATTTAATTTAGAAGAAAAATCGAAAGCTGAACTGGAAAAATTATTTACTTTCCTAAATAAAAACCCAAGCGTTAAAATAGAAATTAGCGGCCATACCGATAATGTAGGGAACAAACAATCAAATCTTATTCTCTCTGATAATAGGGCAAAAGCGGTGTACCATTATTTAATAGAAAAGGGTATTGAAAAAACACGACTTAGTTACAAAGGTTACGGTGATGAAAAACCTGTTGATACAAATGATACCGAGGTAGGAAGAGCCAATAACAGAAGAACAGAATTTAAAATTACTGCAAAATAATTTTAAAAACTTATACGAATTTGTGCCTTTATTTCGGTTTTTGTATTTCCATTTATTAAATCCAATCCGCTGCCAATTTCCGTTTGGTTGTTATAAAAAGTTTGCGCTATTCGAAACCAGAAATCAACATTTCGAATACCACTGTATTTAATAATTAAGTAGCTACGGCTACCACGGTAATAATAGGCCGGAATAGAAAAAGCATACAACACATCGTTTTCGTAAGCATAAATGCGAGAATCGTAAGAATCGGTTTCAAATAAAGTATATCGGAAAGTGAAGGTAAATGGACTTTTAAGACTTTGATAAATCACATCTTGGTACAACATAAACCCTTTTTCATTTTTCTCATTTTCGCCCAGTTTGTATTGAAGCAGTTCTATACGACTTTTAAGTTTAACGGCATCGGTTACTTTGTAAGAAATATCGTACCGATAATTTATTTGATTTTGTTCTACAGGGTATAAAATAGTGTTTTCAGGAGTTTGTGTGTTCCTGAATTTGCTGCGTTCACGTACTCTCACATACATATCCAATTTTTTGCTTGGGGTATAGTTTAATTGTACTAAATATTCATTTCCTTCAGAGGGCGAATTTACCTGATACTTTAACCAAGTAAATTTATACGTATCGAAATAAGCGGTTATAGAAAAATATTTAAGAGGGTTTGATTTGATACCTAGATATAACCCTTGTTCATTGTAAGGAAGTGTATTTTCTGCGATGGCGTTGCTTAATAATGTACGGTAGTTTCTTTGAAAATTTCTGTGTAAAATAGAAAAAGTGAGTTTCGGATCTAACATCATAATAGCTCCGTTAATACTGGCAAATCCGGCATTGAGGCTATGCGATGTTTCACCAAATAAATTAATATTACGATAAACGTAATTATAGTCTACGCCAAGGTTTGTAAGGTAATTGGTATCTAAGTTAAATTGGTTGTAGTAAGATAGGTTGGGTTTGTAATTTGAGTTAAAGGCAGAGTGGATGATTGTAGTACCTACATTCAAATTTCTTCTTTTATAAGCGAAATGCCCTCCCGCATCGATTCGTTGAACCGAATTTTTATCGGCTATTTCTCCGGGTGTTCTGTGAAATCCGCTTTGCTGAAAAGAGGTAATGGTTGTTACATCTTGGTCAACCGCAAAACTGGTATCGGGTTCCTGCACATTGGCATCTATTTTTTTAGAAGAATAGAATGCTGTAAGTTCAATATTATTAAATTGCCACGAAGAGCCCGCCCCTCTTAAAAATCGATTTTCATCAACAGAACTGTAAGGTAAAAGTCCGGTAGCATTTCTTTTTATCAGTAAAATATCGGCACCTTTTCCAAAAGCCAAACCCGACCAAAGCGTTAAACCTTGGCCAAATTGAGCTTGATAATCGCCAATGGCAAGTTGTTTCATTTTTCCACGGTTGCGTATAAAAAAGTGAGCCGAATAAAAATCGAATCCGTTTTTTTGAGTTCCTCTAAAGAATTCTTCGCCTGGATCTTTTTCTGTTGTAATGCCTAAGCTTAGTGTGTTTCCGTAGGTGTAACGATACCTCGTAAAGAGGCGAGCATTGCTTCCAAGATAACGAGAATTGGGTTTCAGGGCAAGTAAGGAGTCTTCTATTGGGGCATATCCGGCTTGTTTTTCCAGTATTTGCTGGTAGCGGATAAAATAGCTGTGTTTTCCGTTTTTAATCAACTCGTTCCATGATAGGCGGGCTTGTTCGGTAATGTAAGAAATTTTAACAAAGGGCTTAATAAGTAAAATGGTTTCTAAAGTAAATCCTTCTATACTTTGCAGTTCTTCTAGGGCCATTAGTTTACCGTGTAAACGGATATGCTCCAGCAAATAATTGATTTGTATTTCGTTCAGTAAAGAAAGGTCTTGTAACTCTTGTTTGTTGGTGTTATTTAAATTGATGGGGTTATCAAAAAAATACAAAAAACGGTCGAAAAGAGTAGAGTAATCTTCTTCGGTATCTTCGGAATTTTCGAGTAAAAATTCGATGCGTTTTTCAATAATTAAATTTTTGTCTGCTTCATTTTTTTGAGCCGATAATTGGGTCGTTGCTACCCAAAACAGAAAGATATATAGTGTAAGTTTCTTCACTTAAAAGGTTGGTAAGCTAATGAAACAGCAGGAGAAAAACCAAGTTTAGAATGATATCCTGTGGCAATATCAATTCTAAGTTCTTTGGTTTGTATGCCCACGCCAAAGTTGTTTTGGGTTGGGTTGGTGGCTATTCCCATTCTAAAATATAAAATAGGAATGGGGTGGTATTCTATTCCCGATTTTACTATGGGTTTTTCGTAAATATTTTTATCCACATCGGCAGTCAATATTACTTTTTCCGAAAAGGTGTACATTAACCCAATTCGCATAATGGTAGGAATTTTTTCGTTGTTGTAATCGGATAATTTGGTGCGTGTGGGGTTGTATAAGTGAGCGGCTAAAGTAAGTTCGTTGCTTAGTTTTGCCATAATACCTACTGCTCCGGTGAATGATTGGCGTTTGCCATAATTTTCACCCAATTGTGTGCTAACATAATTTAGCTGAATACCGGCAGAAAATTTTTCACTGAATCTTTGTCCATAAGAAATCCCCGCTTTATTTTCGTTGTATAAATTAAATCCATACGAAGAAACACTTATTCCTAAAGCCCCCGATTTTAGCGGATATGCAAAGGCTCCGGCCTTAATACTCATTTCTTTTATACCAAAACGATTTTCGTAATACAGGCCTCCACCTACATCTTTTAAAAATCCGAGCCCTGCCTGATTATTCTCTGTGCTCCAAAAGTCCGATAAACTTACCGAAGCTCCACCCATACCAAGAGAACGAGCTCCTAATAAATAAAAAGAGTTGCCGGCAAATAGAGTACGAGCACTAAAAAAGAGCACCAAAAAAAGTATTTTTTTCATAGAATTATTTGCACCAATTTACAAGAATTTTTCTATTTGCGGCAATTCTTCAAATTGATAAAATAAATTTAGTATTTGGGCATAAAAAGAGAAATGGTTTATCTTTTATTTTACATTGCATAGCAATTTCTTTAACTTCGTTTTATTATGGTAAAAAAAATATCAGCATGGTTGTTCGCCACATTGGGATGGAGAATGGTAGGAGAAATTCCCCCGCACATAAAAAAATATGTGCTGGTTGCTGCTCCTCATACCAGTAACTGGGATTATTTATATGGGCGTTTATTTTTTTTTGCAAAAGGCATTCCTGTAAGAATGCTTATAAAGAAGGAACTATTTTTTTTTCCGTTGGGTTTTTTTTTAAAAGCCTTGGGAGGTATACCGGTTGACCGAAGTAAAAAATCGAACCTAACGTATGATTTAGCAAGAATATTTCAGCAATACGAACACTTAGCCATATTATTTACACCCGAAGGTACACGAAAGTATAGCCCCAACTGGAAAAAAGGGTTTTATTATACAGCCGAAGCCGCTCATGTTCCTATTGTATTAGGATTTATAGATTACGAAAAGAAAATAGGTGGATTTGGCCCTATTTTTGAGCCTTCCGGAAACGTAGATGCTGATCTGGAAAAAATAAAAGTGTTCTATAAAAACAAAAAAGGAAAGTATCCGGAGCAAGGAGTGAAATAGCTCTTTTAATTCTATTTAACAAGCATTAATGCTACGGTATGTATAAATTCGGTAATTAAGTAGTAACTTTGAGAGTTCTTTAAAATATGGGGCCGACAAGGTTTTGACAGCAAGATCGGGTAGGTAAATAAGCATGTAGGGCGTTGTGTATTTGCCCTTTAAAACAATGCACAAGCCATAACTGGCGAAACAAATTACGCACTCGCTGCTTAATCGCTAAGCGATAAAAGCTTAATTCTACACGAATAATAGTAGTGTGAACGAGTATCTCGCGGGGGGGTTGTTTGGTAACGCCCGAATACGAGGTATCAAATTCCGAACTAGTCGGTAAACAGCCTTGATTTATCGGTGAAACTAAAAAGGCTAAGCTGTAATTAGGCTGCTTTTGGCCGGGTTGCAGTCGAAAATCAATTAAAAGATAAGCATGTAGAAAGTTTATTTGCTCCTTGTTTGGACGTGGGTTCGAATCCCACCGGTTCCACAGAAATACCTTTAACGAAAAAAAGCTCCAAAATTCCGGAGCTTTTTTTTTGCGGAGAGGGAGGGATTCGCATATATTAAATTTCTCTTTTTTGCATCTAGCTGATAATTAAAATAATTTTCTTTTAAAATCAATAATATCAACTATTTACGCTAATTATTAACAATATAATTAAATTGAAACAAATTGAAACAGAATGCGTAATTGTGGACTAAATGTGGACTAAATTATAAACCCTATGGCAACTATTAATTTTTATATTCAAACTCAAAATAATCCGGCAGGAATATATGTTAGACTTAGGGATGGTCGAAAAATTGATGCTAAAGCTAAAACTAACTATGTTGTAAACCCGAAAAATTGGAGCATAAAAAAAGGACAACCCGTAAACTTAAAGGACGAAAATCAAAAGGTGCTTAATCAGCATCTTTTGAATTTTAGACATAAATTGCTCAATCATTTCAATATGAGTGTAGATAAATGCCCCATAGATTCAGCCTGGCTAAAAGAATTTATCAATCCTACTCAAAAAATAGATTCAATTACAAACAAATTGGTTGATTATTTTGATTATTATATTGTTCACAAAAGAACAAGCATAAAAAGAGTCAGTTTAATAAAATACCATGTGATAAAAAAAATAATAAAAAAACTACAAATTGCTTATAACAAGGATTTTTTTATAAAAGATGTAAATGCCGATTTTAAGTTAAAACTTGAAGATTTCTGCAAACATGAAGGTTATTCTCAAAATACCATATCCCGTATTTTGAAATTTGTAAAAACCGTTTGTTATCATGCCGCAAGCAATGGTATCGAAACGCATTTTCAATTAAAGAATTTATATATCAGAGCTGAAAAAATTGAAAAAATATATCTTACAAAGGAAGAAATAAACCTTATCAATAATACAACTATGCCTGCTGAACACCTTGATAATGCTAGAGACTGGCTTATAATAAGTTGTTTAACCGGACAACGGATTTCCGATTTTATGAATTTTTTTCACGAGATGATACGTTATGATACTGTTTCAATAAATAAAAAAAATATTAAGGTTCCATTTATTGATTTTACGCAAGAAAAAACTAAGAAAAAAGTTACTATTGTACTTGATAAAACAGTAATGAAAATTCTCAAAAAAAGGAATGGTAAATTTCCGAGAAAAATAAGTCACCAACATTACAATGAATATATAAAGGATGTATGTAAAATTGCAGGATTGGATCAAATGATTTCAGGAAGTAAAATAAATAAAGAAACGAACAGAAAGGAAAAGGGTGTTTTTCCGAAATACACCCTTGTATCATCTCATATCGGAAGAAGGAGTTATGCTTCCAATTATTATGGTATAATACCAACATCATTGCTAATAAACCAAACAGGACATTCATCTGAAAAAATGTTCTTAGAATATATTGGCAAATCTGAGCCCGATAAAGCAAGGCATTTAGCAACATATTTTTATTAGACCAGGTGTTTTTAATATGAAAAAACTAAAAAAATATACATTCGAAAACTGGTGGAAAGGAGAAATTGTTCTGATGTATGCTGTACGCGTTCACAAGAAAGATGAAAATCTAAAAGTTGTAACATGGGATGATTTTAAAAGCGAAGAAAGAGCAAAAATTGAACAAAAACAAAAAGAACTTTTTGAACAAGCAGTTTCAAATTTATTTGCCCGGAAAAAAGCAGAGTTTACAAAGCAATTTGCAGATTCAAAAGCAAAAGAAATTTTATTGAAACACGAAATCAAACAATGCTACGATATTTTGTTTGAACAAATACCTTTTGCCGGAATTATACTGGCCACACATTGGGACATGAGTTTTGACTATAATGATTTACGTAGTATTCAACGATTCGTTAAACAAAAATTTATTCTTGGCAAGGATGAAGGATACGCATTTATGCATAGCCCACATTGTAAATACAGACATAACAATAAACATTCGGTAGAAGTTTATGCATGTTATTTATGGAAATACTACAATTGGCTTTTGGAATCTAACCTTAATCAGGATGAAAATCCAAATGTAACTTATAAATATCCGAAAGAGCTAGAGCGAGCTGTAAAATGTAAGTGGTTTGTAATTGCTATTGCTTTTGCAAATGGCGAAATGGATAAACTATTAGAAGCCTATAAAGTTGACGGGACACCTAACTATTCAGCTATATCCAGAAAAATTGGAATGCCCAAAAGCAGAAGTTGGATTTCAGAAAGTCTTAGTGTAAGAAAATCCGACAAGAATATATTTGCCAACCATAAAAAAATTGAAATAATAGAAGAATATTTTCGCATTCACAATATGCAAATTTGTGATTCCTTTTATCAACGGATTGCAAAACTAAAAAAACAGGGTAGCAAAAAATAATGCTAATTATACTTGCCCGTCTTTATTGATGCGGTTTAATATTACGGTACTGAAATAGTACTAAATTGGTATCGTACACCTAAAAGTACCAAATTTATCAGCCAAAATTTGCATATTAAATATGCATGATGGAAAAAAATAATATTCCTAAAGTTACTTATGATACCTTGCCCAAAGCTATTGAAAATATCTGGCAAGAAATTCTAATACTGAAAAAAACATTAAGTGCTTATACTAATATTGAGCATAATAACATTCAGACAGATTATATGACACCCAAAGAAGTGGCAACAATGCTTAAATGTGATTTATCAACTGTACACAATTGGCAAAAGAAGGGGAAATTAAAAAAATATTTATTGGGAAATCGTGCCTATTATAAACGTAATGAAGTTGAAGATGCTTTAAAGGCAGTTTAATGCCATTAATATTTTTTGCTTTCTCTTTCTTGTAATCATTACATCAGTACTTAATTCCAAAATAAGAAAAACTTTTATAATACACATTCCACAAGATTTTATAACATGAATTAAACCGCAATAAATAATTCTGAAGTTAAACCCGATTTAATTCATCCATTAAGGCAATGCGGTGTGGGTAAAGCATTCTGAAATCAAATACCATCTTTTCTACAGTTTCCCTTCCCCCTAGTTTTATCATTCGTCTTAAATATTTTATAAAGAGACTAATTAATAGACCATTTTTTAATGGAATGACTATTGAGAGTTTTAAATAATTTCTTATAGCTTAAAATCCATTGCAGTATTTGCCTAAGATCGGTTTCATTTAAATTTTGAAGTTCTTTATTGATTTCTTTTATAAGTAGATGTGTATGTAATTTATTCATAATCTATTTGATAAAAATTAATTTTGATAAAGTGGAATTATTTAAAGTAAGCTTTACTAAATATACGCCAGTGGTAAGATCGCGATTTATTGGTATAATAGTTTTGTTGTTATTTTCGAATATACTGTGTTTTCTGTTAAATAATAATTTTCCGGTTAAGTCATACAAATCAATAATTATATTATTCCCAAAAGGAATACCAGACATAGAAAGATATATATTTTGGTTGTTTTGGCTAACAAAAAAATCAAATCCTTTTTCAAATTTAATTGCCACTATTTCTGAATAATCGTGTTTGCCATTATAATCTGTTTGTTTTATCCTATAATAGTTCCACCCATCTAATGGATTGATATCTATAAACGAATATGATTTTTGAGTATTTGAATTGCCACTTGCTTTTATTTTACCAATTTCTTTATATGATTCAGCATCTACCAAACGCTCTATCGTGAAATAATCATTGTTTTTTTCAGAAGAAGTTGACCAGAACAGAGAAATATTTGTATTATTTTTAACGCCATAAAATTCGAGCCATGTTACAGGTAAAGGGAATTCTGTGCAAGTAATTGTAGATTCCCATCCTGAATACTTAACACCACCATCTGAAATAAACCTAAAAGTTAAGCAACCTGACGGGTTGGTTGACATTACAATAAATGGGACAAGATTTCCGGAAAAATTGCCAATTAATGGACTTCCGGTAGTAGGCCCATCAAAAACAGATAGAATATCAAAATTCAACTCTGTCTGAAAAGTTGAAAAAGATAATGAAATAAACGGGTTGTTAATGTTATCCGAACATACGGTTGTTACACTATTACTATTATTTATATAATCAGATGCTTTTCCACCATTATCGAAAAAATTACCATCGCATAAGTTAACAGTTCCACTTGATATGGCGATATATGGTTTCTCAGTACAAGGAACACATTGTAATGTCGAAGACCATCCTGGTCTTTGATCCCATCCATCAGAAGAAAATTTGATAGTTAGACAACCACTTGGATTATTTGATGTAGCCGAATAATTTTGAGCAGGAGAATTATCATTAATAATAGCCATCAGTTGAGAATTAGAATTAGGGCCATCAAAAATAAAGAGTGAATCAAAATCTAATTCTAGGGTTATTGGGTTAAAATTTATACCCATGCATTCGCCAGGATTTGATGGACAGAATGTAATCTCAGATTTTTCATTCCAATTGTAATTCAGGTTGGGCCCACCAGTATCATAGAATGTTCCATTGCAAGTTGTAAAGGAGTCATTACTCATCACATAAATTGGGGGATTCTGACATATGCTACATGATATATTTGCCGACCAACCTTGAGCATTTGTAAATCCATTAGATACAAATTTAAATGTTAAACAACCACTAAGATTATTTATACTACCTGTTATAACTCCAGGTAAAGAATTACCTGAAAACATGCCTAATAGAGGTGAAGATGTAGAATTTCCATCATACACATACAATATGTCATAATATGCTTGAGTATTGAAAGTTAAAAAATTTATTGAAATACATTGTCCGGGAACAGTTGGACAGAATGTTGTGGTAATATTTTGGTTGTTTGTATAATTGGTTCCACTACCACCCGTATCATAGAATGTTCCAGTACATGTGTTTATTATACCTCCGGGATTATTATATGATTGAGAAAAAATTGTATAATTGATCATAAACATTGAATATAATAACACTTGCATTTTCATAATTCAGTTTTCATCAAAAAGAAACAAATAATGTGAGATAAAAAAAACATCATTTTAATGAAAATTTGAAATTCAATTTATTTTTTCATCTAACCATTTTATTAAAAACTTAGGGTGCTTGATATTTGAAATTATATTTTCTTTTATATTCAAGTAATTACATTTTCTTGCTAAATCGATTGATTTAATGTTGTTTGATAGAAGAAGTGTATTAATTATCTTAAGAATTTGAAATTCAAATGAAATTCTTTTTTGTTTTTTAGAAATTAAATAATCCTTGCATCGAACATATTCTAATTCTGCAACATCATACTTTTCTTCATTTATTCTAGTTAAAATAAGCATTAGAAACGTGTAGAAGTAAATGGAAAAGTATAACTTATTGTGTTTATTTTTCAATATTAATTCTATCCACTTTTTAGCAATTTCATATTCTTTGCATAAAAATGCACTTTGAGCTATAAAATAAGCGTAGGCATTTACTCTATTTAATGGAATATCCGATAATTGGAATGTGAAATATTTAAAATAATTTTTCTCATTATCAATTATCTGCTTATGTTTATTTGTCCAAAATAAAATTGCAATTTCAGAAGATTTAATCGTTGCATCTATGTCATTACATATAAACAATGAATACTTTTTTTGTTTTTTTGTTTTTTTAAGTTCTTCTAAAAATTTGTTTGCATATGCAATATCATCAAATGCTTTAATATAAATTAATTGATGGAGTAAAGAAACATATTGATTTATAAATTCGCTTATAAAATATTTATTCTTTTTATAAATAGAAAAGACCTTGGTTCCAGCATTAAATGCATCTTCAAAATTGTTTGTTACTGTGTAATAGAAAAAGGAAACTCGATAATAATAGAGTTTTTCGGTTTCAGACTGAAGTTCATTTATGCTCAGACTGTTAATGTTGTTATAAGTATTATGAAACAAATTAATTTCATTCTCATTTATCGGTGTTCCAATCTGAATCATAATATCAAACAGAGTGTAAGCAATACTTTCCAAAAAATGTATGTTGTTAATAATTTTCTGTGTAACCTTTTTCTCATTAATTAATCGTAATGTGTCGCTTAATGTGTTTCCCCAAAATCTTCCATTTAGAATCTCAAAATCTATTATTATATTTAATTCATTGTATTTACCGCTAATATAACACGCTTTTTTAAGATTGATTATTTCCTTTTTTGCCAATTCTAAAAGTCTTTTATTAAGAAGAAATTTGATAAACAAGAATGTTTGTAAAAATCTCGAACTTGATTCATTACTATCATAATTCTTAGAGAAGCATTTTTGAATTTGATTATAAAGTCTGTGTCTTTCGTAATTAATATTTGTAATATCTAATGATTGATTATTCTTCCCATTGCATAATTCATGGAATAATAATAAATATTTTTTATCTCCTTTATACTTCTTGCTATATAACACAAAATCTCTTCGTTCCGATTTGTTTAGAGAATTTATTAGTTCAAATAGGTTATCATTTTTCATAGCTTTTTACTCTAATTTAAAACTGCCGCAATTGTATTATTTTATTGTTCTGAGAATCCAATCTTTTAATAAAATACTGTATTGATTTGATATAATTTCTTTTTTTGGATTTTTGTCTTCATTGAGAATCATCATATGTCCAGATTGTTTAATTTGAAATATCTCAAAAGCATTATTACCTGCCTTTTTTAATGCGTTCTCCCAAATTTCATGACTTTGTTTAATTGGAACCCATCTATCAAACTCACCATAAAACAAAGCCAAGGGAATATTTACAGATTCAAAATATTTTAAAGGGTCGAAATCCATTTCATGTATCCATTTGGTGTTACATACATCTTCGGGTAATTCATTGTATAAGTAAGTATCATTAAACCACTCCTCATTTTTATATTTATCAATTTCACGTTGAGCTTCATCTCTTGCTTTATTTCCACGAAAATATTCATTGTGAAAATTTATCAAATGCTTTGCCGTAGGTATAATTTCTTCTGGACGACCATTCATTTTGAGTGTTGTAATTGCACTATATTCCATTTGCTTTGCAGGACTTACTCCACATGATGAAACCAAAATCATAAATGATATATCTTTTCTATTCAGAGTATAAGCTACTGGAGCAATCCAGCCACCTTGACTAATCCCAAACAGACCAATCTTTGAAATATCAATATCGTTTCTTTTTTTTAAGATTTCTACTGCTTGTAAAGCATCGTTTGCAAGATTTTCAAAGTTTGCCGTTTCAAATTTACCACCTGATTCGCCTATTCCTCTTCTGTCGAAAGTAAAAACCCCAACCCCAACTTCGTTCATATTCTTTTCTAAATGATTATAGATTGCATTATCATGATGCCCATGACCTGATGAATGCAATACAATAATTACTGGAAACATAGATAAGTAATCAGGCTTAGACAAATATCCAACAAGAGTATCATTATTGGATGTAAACTCTATTCGTTCTACTAATTCACTTTTAACATTTGTTAATCGATTAAAGTCTAAACCGATTGCTTTTAGAATATAACAATTAATTATTGCAAAAAATATTATTATAAGTTTCACATTATTCATATGCCATAATAATTTTTTAAAATAAACAAACAATTATAATAGTTAAAATCTACATCCTATTTTAAATGTGTACATATTCAATTTTGAGAAATTTGCCTGTGCCCCTACATTAATCACTTTGTAATTGAATTCAAAGCCTACAATTCCTGAAACTAATGGTATCCATTCATTTTTTAAATCTACTTTGTCGGTTTTTTCCTGCATTAAGCCAATGCTCCCTCCTAAAGCTGCATAAGGGGTAAATAATCCAATTGATTTCCCAAATGAAATTTCATTACTGAGAATATTATAATTTAAGTCATCAGTTGCAAGTAAGGTAGAATAAGCTAAACGGTTAGTTAGAAACATTTTTTTAGTAGTATCATTTATTGCCATGTAACGAAAATCAAGTCCGGCAAATCCATAATTTGTTATACTTGGTAGATAAATTATATAACCGCCAACATCAATTCTTTCTGATAATCCTAAACGAAAATTTAAATGCGGAAAAGCTAAACGTTTACTTTCGTCAACTAACCAATGTGTTGAATCGGGATGGGTAAATGTGTTGTTCCAATGTGGTTTTTCATCATCAATTTTTCCTGTTAAAACGTATGTAAGAGAAATTTCAAATTTCCATTTTCCAATTGTTTTGGGAGAGTTTACATTTTTGAAATATAAAAATGAATAGGTTTCTTGTCCAAATTTACGGAAGTCGCTTTGCGTTAACGATGAGTCTAATTCAATTGCACACTCTGGCCATTTGTTATTGTTTACATGAAGTTCCAACTTTTCTGAAGAGTCGTGACTGTTATGTGACAAACGGTACTCTTCTGGCAATTGGTTTTGACCATTGTGAGCTGATAAATTTGTTGTAAGTGTTATTCCTATGATAACAAGCGTACTTGAGATAATTAAATTAATTTGTTTCATGATAATTGATTTTATTGGTTATTAATATTTGTAGAGATTTTATTTTTAACTGGTTTAAGGCTCATTAGGTAATCGTATATATCCGATAATTCTTCTTTGTTCATAGAAGAGTATGAAACCCATGGCATTATGCTGCTATTTTTAAATGATCCTTCACTGCCTTGTTTAAACCTTGTTATAAAAGTTTCCCGACTCCAATTTCCTATTCCTGTTTCTGTATCGGGTGTAATATTGGCTGCAATAAAATTGCCCATAGGACTTTCAAACTCATTACCTCCGGCAAATTCAAATCCTTCAATAGGTTTTCCTTTGTCTGTTTTAGTATGGCAATCAGCACATGCTGCCATGGTTACAAAATATTTTCCCCGCTCAATACTATTAGCAGAATTTCGTGTTAATTCAAAATTGCCTTCTTTAGGAAAAGTTCGAATAATTAAATTCATAGGAAAAAAGGACTTGGAAACAGGAAGATCTTTTTTGATTTCAGGCAGTGAACGCAGATATGCAATAATATCATAGATGTCTTTTACCTCTAATTTTCCATATTTGTGATATGGCATAACAGGAAATAATGCATGCCCATCCTTACTTATTCCTGTAGTAATTGCCCTTAATATTTCTCCATCACTCCAGGTTTTTAAATTATACGGAGTTAAGTTAGGGGCGTAATAATTGCCAGGGAATCCAAATTGTTCAGTAAACTCAGTATTGCTACCAGCAAATAACGAATCGTTGTAGATTGAATTTTCGGTAAGATTATAATTTTTAGGTGAATGGCAATCTATGCAAGCAGCAACACTCTTTGCTAAATACTCTCCATTAGTTATAGATTCTTCATTTTGTTCAACTTTTATTTTTGCAACATTTATTTTTTTGGGATAAAATATATAAATGATTTGCGTAAGTGATATTACACATATTACTAATATGATTGCAAAAATTAACACTCGTTTTTTCATGATTTTTATTTTTAATTATTTCTATTCAACATATTGTTATTTAAACTACTTTACTACCCTTTTCAGAAAGAGCATTTAATTCGAATTAAAAGGTTGTTCATTTTATTTTCCATCTCCTTTTCCTTTAACCAATAGCTTTGAAGAAAAATGGAGGCTTCCCATCTGTCGTTAATTGAATAGGATAAGGAAGGAAATAGATACAGTCCATTCATTTCAAAAAAATAGATACCCGAAATGCCAGTTGAAAAAACTGGACTCGAAATGCTTTTTATTTGCAAAAATGCGGAATGCATGGAAGGACTTAAAAATTTTGCAGTAACATTGCCGTTAGTTACCAACTGTGATGAAGCGGCTACATCAGGCGTTGTTAAGCCCTCACTATTGAAAAGGTAGGAGGCATTAACATATACTTTACCCACAATTGTATAATCAAACTCGGTAGTTGCGTTTATCATTCCGCAGGTATCAGAAAAATTTTGGGCTTCGTGAAAATAAGTAGCTTCTCCTTTGAATCCAATTTTGCCAATATTACCAGCCCATCCGGTTCCAACGCTAGCATCCTTTTCATATAAACCAAATAAGAGTTGAAAATCAAATCCTGCTTTGTTCATTTTATACATAAATGCATATACATCATCGTTTTTATTTTTCCCGGGTTTAGCAGCAAGCTCTAATGCCGACATTTCTCCGGCACCAATTTTTAATCTTATTGCATCGGAACCTGTTCTTTCTTCGTAATCAAAATCAATAAAAGAATAAGTGTTGAAAATATCATTAGGATTCCATACTAGATTTACTCCCCAGTTAATTCTTTGTCGTCCCAATGTAATTTCAGTGTTTTTAATAGTATACCTAGCCCAAAATCTTTCAACCGAAGTAACCATCTTTGCAGATTTTGTATCAAAAGGCAAAAAGGTTAGATCTGCAGCTCCATTATCTCGATCAAGTAATTTGCTATTGTACATTCCATTTTTCACATTTTCTCCATATAAGATACGATTACGAATTTCAAGCACTGTAGAAAAATTTGATGATGGATTCCATTTTGAATTTAATCGATTATGCACCAATGCCCACTGTAAGGAATTTTCATCTGGATAAAGAAAAATTCCATGTAACTTTTTTACATAGCCATTCAACTTCAAATTGCTCTCTTTTGGAGCCTCTTTTAGCGTATCGTCCTGAGCGAATAAATCACATGCCAAGAACAACATGAGTATGAAACAACCTAATTTCATTATTTGATGATATCTGATTTTATTTGTCCGTCTTCAAGTGTAATTACTCTGCGTGCCCTATCAATAACACGTTGGTCATGAGTAGAAAATATGAAAGTCATTTTCTCTTCTTTGTTAAGCATACTCATAATATCTAAAAGATTATTAGTAGAATTGCTGTCTAGGTTGGCGGTTGGCTCATCAGCTAATACAAAGCGTGGTCTTGATGCCAAAGCTCTTGCAACAGCAACACGTTGTTGTTGTCCACCTGATAATTCGGATGGTTTGTTATGAATTCTTTCTTTCAATCCAACTTCTTCCAAAAGTTGAACAGCTCTGTCTTCCCTTTCTTTTTTTTCCCACCCTTGCAAAAGCATAATGAACTCTACATTTTCACGAGCACTTAATACAGGAATTAAATTATAAGCTTGGAAAACGAATCCGATGTTTTTTAACCTGAAATCAATTAACTGATTACCGTTGAGTTTCGAAATATCATTTCCTGCAATTTCGAGTGTTCCTCCAGAGGGACTGTCTAAGCCTCCAAGAATATTTAATAGTGTTGTTTTGCCTGAACCGGACGGACCGACAATGGCGGTGAATTCACCTTCTTCAATTTTAAGATTTACACCGTTAAGTGCGTTTACCGGAACGGCAGTTGCGTTATATACGCGATACAGGTTTTGTGAAATGATTAAAGACATAATTTTTAGTTTTGACGTACAACTTCTGCGGGATTCATACGCAAGGCACGAAGCGATGGATAAACAGAAGCAAGTACTGCGGTTAATATTACTATAATGGCAATTATAAAATACATGCTATAATCGAGTTTAGTATAAATAACACTACCTATTCCCAAACTGTCAAGTCCTTTTCCCATGGAAGAAAGATCAATCCCTTTTTTACTAAAATGTATAATGGTTAACCAAGCACCAATTATACCGGAAGGTCCACCAATGAGAGAAATAAAAAGGGTTTCACCTAAAATCATGGAAAAAACTTTTTGCTTGTTCATGCCAACTGATAACAACATGCCTAGTTCTCTTTTTCTCTCTAAAACCGCCATCAACATTGTGTTTATAATGCCAAATGACATGGCGAGAATAATAATAAGAATAAAAACTGACAAACCAATAGTCATCAGTTCGTTGGCATAACCCAGTTCAGGACTGATTTCATCCCATGTTCTCACTTTAATTTTAGGATTAGAAATTAACAAACTATGTGTTATCGCCATAACATTTTCGATATCATCAGCAATTACAATAATTTCATTTATTAGTGCATTGTTTCCGGTTAACATTTCGATATCTTTTCTGTTAACAAAAACAGATGATTCATCAAAACGAGAAGATGCCGTTTTAAAAATACCGACAATTTTAAATGAACCCGATATTATATTATTAGCTGTATCCTGAATGGTTAGCACTATCTTATTGTTTAATTGTACTTTTAATTTTTTTGCGAGCTTTTCACCAATCACTACTTGATTTTTCTTCTCACTTTTGAAATAGGAACCTTGAGTTATTCGTTTACTAATAATGGTTGTGTTTTGTTCACGTTTAGGATTGATTCCGGTTATTTGTACACCAAACCCGCCTGTCGGAGAAGCAGCCATTCCCGTATAGTTAGAATGAGCAGACCAGCTGACAACATGTTTAGTGTTTTTTAATGACTTATAAATTTTCGTTGTGTCGTTAATAAAATATTTTGGGTTATTTTCTTTAATATACTCTGGATGATGAATCTGTACATGAGCAAGTCCAGAATGAATGGCATTACTGATACGTTGAGTATTAAGACCTGTAGTCATTGACATTAAGAATAAGCCAGCCCATATTCCTAATGAGATAGAGAAAATTAGCACCGAGCTTCTCAGTTTGTTTCTCCAGATATTTTTCCAAGCAATTTTTGTAATCATAATATTATCTTTTAGCCGCTTTTACGGGATCTAATTTTAAAATTGAAATCACAGAATACAACGACAATGTTATGGCAATCATTAATACAGCTGTTCCGTGTGTAAGAGGTACAGAGAAATCAAGTAGTGTTGGCATTTCTGGCTCAAAACCAAACTTGCGTAAGGTATCAGCTGCCCTGCCTGTTAAAGTGATTGGATGAGCATTGAAATAATACATAAATGGACGCGAAACAAGAATGCCACTTAACACACCAATTAAAGTAATCATGATTGATTCCAGCAAAAGAACAAGTATTAATTTAGCACGACTCATACCAATGGAGAGTAAAATGCCAAATTCATATTGTCTTTCGGCTATCATCATTAGAATGGTTCCAAAAATTCCGAATGAGATAACCATGTACAGTATGAAAACCATAATTTCTCCACCCGAACTATCTGCCTGTATAATTTGAACTAATTCAGGTAACATTTCTTCCCAAGGAAGAACCTCGTAGATATTATTATCTGTATTTTTTGATAATTTACCGATGGTATATTTTGAATCACTTCCTTCTTTTAATTGAAGTGCGTATGAAGTAAGACGATTACCCGTTGAGTAAAAATCTTGAGTAACAGATAGTGGAGCAAACACTGCAGTATTGTTTATTTGTGAGGAAGAAAATTTTGCAATGCCTTTTACAACAAACTTTCCACTTGCAGAAACTGCATGGTACCCTTGGCTAATCATAGCAATGGTATCGTTTACTTTTACATTCAGCTGTTCGGCAATTCCCTCTCCAATTACCACCTCATTATAGTTTTTTTCGAGGTAGGTTCCCTTCACGATTTTTGATTTTAATCCAGAAAGCTCATTTTCAGAGTCAGGAACTATTCCGCTTAATGAAACACCTCTTACTTTGTCGCCTGCTGATAGTAAGGCAAATCCCTCTAAGCGTGGAATAATATTCAAAACATTTTCAGAAGAAGAAATCGCCTTTTCATCATCAGATTTTCTTTCAAAGGAATTATCAAGGGATTGTTCTTCCCAATATCCTTTTGCGTGTACTTGCACATATCCGTAATAGGAACGCACCACCGAGTCAATCATCTTAGCATACATACCAAGTTGCATGGATCGCATAAATACTGCGAAGAAAACAGCAAACAAAATAGAGCCAATAGTAATAAAGCTCCTGCGTTTGTTACGCCAAATATTTTTCCATGCCAGTTTTAAGTAAATCATATTATTTCAAGTTTTTCATTTTATCAGGAGAAAAAAATGTTTCATTTATTTCCTGATCAAATTCAAGTGAATTATAAATTAATACAGTTTTATTTCCTTTTTTATCTGATGGAACCATTTCTATTTTCGAAGCAAGCATTTTTCCGCCAAGCATTTTTATATCACTGCCTGTTAAAATATTTACTAATTGATTGTCTTCGTCATAATATTCAGCTCGCATTTGTATATAGTTTTTTTTATCAATAAATAATATTACTTCTCCCCACACAACTGCAGCATCTGGTTTTGGTTTCATGGTAATTTTATAGCACAGTCTTTCTGAAATTGTTGTTTCGCCTGAAAGTTTGTGCGTGTAATCGTTGAGTACGGAAGAATGTTTTACCAAATCATCATTTGTGAAGTCTGTTCCCATCCATGATTGTGACATCATAGATGGTGGGAGTTTTATAATCTTTTCAATTCCTGGAACCCAATTCCACACTTCTTTTTTCCTTTTTAGAAAAGCATGTCCTTTTTCCTTAACAGGGGCGGTTACATACACCATTGAATAATCAGAACTTTTAGTCCAAAGTTTCATAGACATTTCACGTTCCCATTTTGGACGAATAATTTTTACGGTAATTTCTGCTTGCGTTGTTTTGCCTTTTATTTTATCGTCCATCTTTTTTACAATATCAAAGGCCGTTTCTTGCCCAGATGCATTTATTATATAAATGCAAGCAAAAATTGTTGAGATAATTTTTGTGATTTTCATAGTTTATTTTTTTTTGTACAATATTGTTTTATTATCTTTTCAAGGGTCTCATCTAATGGAAATGCAGGATCATTTAATAGTATAAACTGTAAACTTAAGCCATCCATCATTGCTCCGTACTGATGGGCCATTTCGATATAATTTTTGTGGCCCATTTCTTTAAATATTTCAATGGCATTTTCAAAAAGTTTACTCCAGTAATCTTTAAGAATTTTCGCTGCTTTGCTTTTTTTATCTAATTGAAGAGAAAGAACAATGAACATTTTCCAGAAATCCGGTTCTTTTTTTACCAATTCAAAATTTGTTCTAATCATAAACTCCAAACGCTTGTATGGATTTTTAACTTTTTTTCCTTCTTTTAACACTTCTACAACTTTGCTCAAAATAAACAGAAGTGTTTCTTCTAATAATTCGTCTTTACTTTTAAAATAATTATAAGTTAAACCTTTCGATATTTTTGCCGCTTTGGCTATGTCGCTAATTGATGTATTTTCGAAACCTTTCTTCGAAAATAGTTTAAGTGCCACACTAATTATTTTTGTCTTACTTTCTTCGCGTCTAACTTCGAATTGTTCTTTTGATAGAGGTGTCATATTTTATTTAATTTGTTTTATTGACTGAACGATTGGTCAAAGTTAAAAACATTATTTTATTTAATTCAAAATAATTTGTCTGTTTTTTTAAAAATAAACGTAACATCTTGAAATTCAAGAAGAATAATTTTTAAAAGTATAATGTTTTATTGAAATTCTGTAACTACAAAATGTGTTTGTGATTGTTTGAAATATTAAAATCTATTTAATCCAATCTAATTTTATCATTTGCTGTGATAAGTTTTTGAGCATTAAAGTATATTATGTACAATAAATTTTTAAAGCCTTTGTGAATATAATATTCTTAGTAAAGGGAATTGAATTCTTCTGTAAACAGAAAATTAATGAATTGATAACTTATTCCTATTTGAGCACAACCAGTAACATTTTATATCCATCATCTAAATGGTGCAAGCTATGTTATTTTTTTAATTAAATTGTAATGTTTGAAACCATTTGGAAATTCATCCAAAATGTAGATAATTTCATATCCATTTTTCAAATAAAAAATTGGTGCTTGAAAGCTATAACTTCGTAGAAAAATAGTTGAACATCCTCTATTAATGATCTCATCTTCGGCCACAGATAATAATTTTTTCCCTAATCCTTTTCCTCTATAATCTTCATTTACCCAAAGTATAGTTATCTCGCTAATTCCAGCCCATGTCCATCCCGTTATACCTGCAATTATATTATTATTATTATTATTATTATTATTGCGGATAATCCTCGTAAAGAGTTGTCCATCGTGTTTGCCAATTCTTTTAGAATTGTATTCATAAATCATGTCATCTAAAAACCGAATCACTTCACTTTGGTTCTCTACAGATTCTACTTTGAAATTAATTTTATTCATTGAAGTTGCATTTAGAAAATAATTATAATTTCAATGGTTCTATTTTATAACCATTTTCTCTTATTTTCGATATTAAACCACAGTTTCCGTACAAGTGTAATAATCCTACGGCAATAAATGTTTTTTTACTATTAATATTATCAATAATAACTGGCAACCACTTTTCATTTCTAATTATTAAATTACTGTCTCCACATGCTATATTAAATTGGTAATTAAATGAAAAAGTCATATAATCAATGGCATTCTTGCAGATGGTGTGGTTCATTTTGGGATTGCGAATTTGTGAAAGTATTTTATGAATGTGCTTTTTTGCTATTTTCCATTCAAAATTTACGGCAGATTCATTTATATCTTTCGTTTGCATACTATCAGTTTCTAAACCTAAAATTGGAATTTCGTTAAGTTCGGAAAGGTGAATTAAATATTTATCAAAATGCTGGAATGTGTCGTTTGGCTTAATAGTGCCACAATGAGATTTTATATACTCTTGTTGAAGTTTTATTAATAATTCAATGGGTTGAAGTTTGCAGACATGAACAGCCCAGTTTTTTGAGTATTCTTCTAAAAAAACAATATCTGATTTTTTAAGTGTTTTTTTATATTCAAAATTATCAGGTCTTGAGTTCAATAATATTAGTAATCTATCCGAATTATCAATTGATTCAAAAATGGCTAAGTTGGAGTGAAACAAAGATTGAGTAATTGCAGGAAACGAATCAACAAACGAATTTCCAAGTTGGTGGAATGTGTCTACTAAGTATGAGGTGTCATTAGTGTTTGGTTTAGTAATTTGCCATAATATTGTTGATTGTGCTGAACACTGCAAACTTCCAATGCTCAATAAAATAATGCAGAAATATTTTATCGAATTTGAATTATTCATGTTAGGCTGCGTTTTTATTTATTTTCTGAATGCTGTCAAGTTCATCTTTTTTGTTGATTCTTTCTTCTTCAATGTCAAAGTCGTCTTGAAGCCCCAACCAGAATTTAGCAGAGTTTCCGAAATATCGAGAAAGTCTTAATGCTGTGTCAGCAGTAATTCTTCGTCTTTGTTTAATTATTTCACTAATTCTCGTTTGAGGAATAAAAGTATCTTTTGAAAGTCTGTAAGCCGATATTTCAAGAGGCTTAAGAAATTCTTCCAGTAAAATCTCTCCGGGGTGTATGTTTTTTAATTTACTCATAATATATTGTTTTAATGATAATCTATTATTTCAGTGTCAAAAGCATTTCCATTGTTCCAAATGAAAATAATTCGCCATTGTTTATTTATTCTAATGCTATAAAAGTTCTTTAGTTTTCCTCCTAACTTTTCAAGTTTATTAGAAGGGGGTATCTTTAAATCTTGAATGTCTTGAGAGTTGTTTAACATTCTTAGTTTCCTTCTGGCAATTTCTTGAATGTTATTAGGTAGTTTTTTAGACCACTGCCCATTCCACACTTTTTCTGTTTCCTTGTTACCAAAGGACTTTATCATAGTTACCTTAATCGTTACTAACGCCAAAGGTAATTAAAAAGTTTCAAAAAATCAAAAAAATACTTATTCTACTTTCCTGTAAGTTATTTTGCAACAATTTTTATTAGGACAATTATTCTCATAATTATTGCATTCACTACAGGTTTCAACTAATTTACCTTTAGTAAGTTTAAAGACATTATGCACCGTTTTTTATTTTATTTCGATAATTCTTTCTTCAATATTCGTAACATTATCTGGTGTTATGGTTATTGTTTGAACACTATAAACTATCCAACCTGTTCCATGAATCCTTGAAGCTGTCAAGGTTTCATTTTTTAAGTCTTTTAGGTCTTCTCGTTTAGTATTGATGCCGTTGTTTTAATTTATAATTTTTGGTATTCCCATTTCGGATTTCCTTTTATTCCTGAACTATTATAGAAATCAATAAAATGTAGTTTGTAATAAAATCCTTCGCTGTCTTTAATAATATAATTCATTTGTGTATGAGTAACATAAAATCCACTCACATATATTTTCCAATCATAACCTATAGTGTTAATGCTTGGAGAAAGAATATACGTTTCTGCACTTGATAAATTTATAGATGCAAATGTTACCAAAGAATCCATTTTTGCTGTTGTTTTATAACGATTTAGCAAACATCCGGTAACTAAATATGGTGTTGGAGGTGTGCCGTAAAAAATATGGGTGTATTGGGTAAATTCTAGATCCCAAGTGGTTTTGGGCGGCTCAACAATTGTTACACTACTTGAGTTAAAAGAAAGAAATTGAAAATTGTACGCACTGTCTTTATTGATTTGTAATGTAATATCTCCTGTTCCGTTTAATTGTGAAAACCGAACAATGTATTTATTTGCATCCACTGTTTGAAACTGAATTTTGCGGAATCCTTGATGTACGCCAGTTTCATTATAACCTCTATCAATAACATAAATATTGTTTGTATTTCTCCAATCTCCAATTGCTGTTGAATCAAGATTACCTGATGCTTCGTCCCATCTTTTGTTTGAGGCAAAACCTATAGTATCAGTAACGGTAGTAAAATTTGTGTTTCCCGTATTTCGGGCAAACATTGCTTTTGAGGTGTTGAGTATTATTCTGTAACCGCTTGAAGTTGCTTCAAAACCTAAATCCCAAGATGTTTTCAGATTTTGGCCAACTACTGTATTTGTGTTTAAGTCATAAAACAATTGCCACTTGTAATTTGATTCCATGTTGATAGTTGCAGTTATTACATCTCCGGGATCGTGTGCAGGAATAGGTAGCTCTTCTTTTTTACATGAATAAAGTAAAAATATACAAGTACTAAGAATAAAGAGGTGTTTGGAAAAAATCATTTTTTGCTATTAAGGTTAATGTCTAATTTCATAAAATAAGTACGACCCATTCCAATTGCTATGCTGTTATTTTCTGATGAATGGGCACTTCCGGTTGAACTGCCTGTTATATTTCTCACATCGAAAATGTTTTTAGTTCCGATTGAAATATTTATTTTCTTTTCCAAAAACAATTTTGAAATGGAAATGTCTGCTGTATGGTAATCGTAAATTTTAGTTTTATAAATTTCATTTTTAGTATTTATGGCGAATGATGGAAGTTCGCCAGTATATTTATAGAAGAGAGCAAATGTTATATTTTTTTTGTGCCATTCGTAAAACAGGTTGCACTTTCCTTCAGGGGTATATGTAAATTTTTCTGATAGGTATTCTTCGGATAATTGGTTGTATCTGCCAATGTATGCTCCGCCAATAGTGAATTTAAAATGTTGCCAAGCTAATTCGGTTTGTAGTTGAATGCCGAGTGTTTGGTACTTATCTATATTAAAATAGGTGTATTGTGTTCCTAATAGTTGAGCAAGTGAAATCATATTTTCAATATAATTATAGAAAAATGAATTTTCTGTTTTCCATAGAGTGTTTCCTTTTTTTGCATTGTAGCTCATTGATAAATTAAAATTATGGGATTGCTCGGCTTTCAGTTCTTGGTTTCCAATTACATTATGATTGATGTCAACGAAATAGAAATAAAGTTCTTTGAGTGAAGGAGAGCGAAAGCCTCTTGCGTAAGAGAAACGTATTGTATGTGATTTACTTAATTCGTAACGTAAATTAAACGATGGGATAATAGGTGCCTTATAAACAGTATTGTAAATTAATCTTGCTCCCGGACGAAGAGTTAATTTTGAAAAAGGTTTATATTCAGCACTGCAGAAAATTGCATAGTCTCCAATTTGTTGCTGCTTGTCTTTTATGCGTATTCCAAACCCTGTTTCGTTATTTAAGTCTAATCCGACCTCATAATTTAATTTTGCTGAATCTTTTGTTGTGGCAATACTTCCTCGTGCAGTAATATTATTAAATGCGATTGTGTCATGGTCACTTGAATTTACTGTAAGTATTTCATCAAGTGTTGTAAGGTCTTTATAATAAGTGTTTTTAATGCGTTGGTAATGATTATAAGCAAAAAGGATATTGGTGTAATATTTTTTATTCATTTGTCCTGCAAAGCTAAGTGAATTGTTGAGGCGGTAGGTGTTGTAATAATCATCAAATGCAGTTTCTTGATAAGGTAAACGAGGCAGACCTTTATTGGTTATTTGCTCGTAAAAATAATCGCCTGTATAACCAAATTTTAAGTCTTTTATATAGAGGCCATAATAGAGTGTTCCGAAGTATTGTTCTTTTGGTTTCCAGCTTTTATATCGCGTTGAATCGGCAAAATGTTTTTGCTCAATATAAAACGCTTTATCTGTAGGATTCCATCCATCAAAATAATTTCTTCCCCCGGAAACTGTAACTATATTTTTATTTTTTCTATAACCAATGCGACCTGTGAAATTATATTGTCCGATACTTTCATAATAATTATTTGATGAAACAGAGACTGTTTCTTTTTGTGATTTTTTTGTGATGATGTTTATTGTTCCTGCAAGGGCATCTGTACCATAATTAACCGAAAGAGGTCCTTCTACTATTTCAATGTGTTCAACATTGTTCATGTTGATTTGTGAAATGTCTATGTTTCCATTTAAACGACCCGTTACCGGCACACCGTCAATTAATATTTTCACATTCTGCCCTGAAACACCTTGTAAACTCATACTGCTTCCTAAAACATTATCCTGGGATATTCTTACATTCATTTCATTACTTAACACATCACGTAAGTTTTGTGCACCCATTGTTTGAATTTTTTTGTTATCAATAATTTTAACTTTGTGTACAGCTTTTTGGGAACTATTCGGTGCGTATTGTGCTGTAAATATTATCTCATTGAGAGCGACTATTTCTGATTTTAAATAATAGATTTTGTTTTGAATATTTGTAAGTGTGTCGATTATTTTTTGATAACCAATGAACGATATCGTTAACTGAATTTTTGAATTGCCGTTTAGTATGGTAGATAAATTTACTTTTCCTTCTAAATCTGTTACGAAATTATTTTCTTTTTGTGTTGATATGTTTTTACAAACGATATGAGCTGAAGGAATTGATTGATTGTCATCTGCGGAAATGATAGTGATTGTTTGCGATTGTACAACTTGGGCAAAAAGTAGGAAGAAAAAATAAATTGATAGTGATTTCATTTAGAATGATTTTAAATTCCTCTTTCAGCAAACATCATTAAGAAAAAAATGCTTGTAATAACTACTAAGCCTATTCGAGGTATTATTTTTAACCGACTATATACCAATGTGTGATTTTTTTCAATATCATTTGCTTCTTTAGGTAATAACAACTTTAGGAGTTTATTTTCCAAGAAAAAATGAAATAATGTTAATAGCAAACCAAGTAATCCGCCAATTAAAATGGATAATCCCCATCTACTACTTAATAAAATTTCAAAATTATATTTCGTATAAAACCAAAGTAAAATAGCTCCTGTTATAACTGTTATAGCAGAAAGAATGGATGCCATTTTAAAAAGTTTAGGAAATATATTTACCAAAATTTCACTTTTTCCTTCTTTATCATATTTTGTCAGTATGGGTATCATTATAAAGTTAATTACCACCACTTCACCTAACCATATTGCTGCTGATAGTACGTGTAAATATCTTATGGGTATCATTAGATCATTCATGTTTTTCTGTTTTTATTTAGTATAATATTTCACATTCAAAACCTGCTTTTATTATAACGGCCTCTATATGTTTGGGTTTTAAACTGTATCCTTCAATTCTTAACACTTTGTCTTTATCTTCAAAATCAATGCTCCACTCCGTTATACCTTTTATTTTCCCGATAACAGGAGCAATCATTTCTTTTTGATATTCATTTTTGATATTTGTTTTATATACAATTACTTTCATTACTGAAACGCCTGAATAATTAATGCTATTACGGGAGGAAAAAAACCTGCTGCTATAAACCATTTTCCCCTCCCAGTGATTCCATACTTTCCTTTCAAAATAAAAAGCCCCGTTATATTAATTACGATTAACATAAATGCAAAAATATCTGATGCCCATTTCCAGCCTTTTAAACTGTTTCGATGAAGTACATTTGTTTGGTAAAACATGGGTCGCTTTGTTACTCGTTCGTACACTCCTTTTTTTGTTGTAAAATTTATATGCAGTGAAGCATTGTCATAATATATTTTTACTTGATCGAAAGTTGGAAAGTCAAATATTTTATACTTTTTTTCGCCTACCAATGCCCCAAATTCTAAAACTTGTTTTTCATTTATTTCTGACTTTGTGAAAGAATGAGAAATGTATACAGTGTCTTTGGTTATAATAAAATCAGGATTCCAATCGTCTACGTGGTTCAATGCAATACCTGAAATACAGTAAACTAAAACAAGCGAAGAAAAAAAATAACCAAGGTCACGGTGCAGGGCAATGTTTAGTCTCCTGACTTTTGTTTTTGTCCATCCAAACATATTTTTTAATTGATTTCATTTGTTTGAACTTTTTTTACATACTCCTTTGTAATATTAATAACCCACTTTTCGATGTTAGCATCAGGCAAAATTGCGTCCGGTTTATAAATTACTTTTTCTTTGTAGTTCTTCACTTTTTCGATACCGCCACCAATAATTTTAATTTGAAAATTTTCATCATGTGCAACAAGTACTGGAATTACTACAGCTTTTTCTTTTTTCTTCAGCACATTATTAATTGCTTTTGTTGTTTCATCTGGATTATAATGTGCAATGTGTCCGCACCATCCGTAAGTATGCTCGGTTATTCCTCTTTTTTGTTTAACATATTCTGCTACCTTATTAAATAACTCTCCCCATTCTTTATCATATGTTTCATCGCCATAACCTATAAGTACTAATCCTTCTTTTTCCGGATTTTGAGAAAGTGCTTCAGTTCGTCTTAACACATTTTTTTGCAAAATATCTGTAAAGTCAAGCAAAGGAGTTAGGTATGTTTTCGCTTTAGGTGTATAGCGTTCAATTTTTTCAATCTTCAACATTTCCATTGATTGTGGATCTTCCTTTTGCCCTATGATGGTTGGAATATCTTCAAAAGAGTGCGGACTTACAGTTAAAAAGATAGGAATGATAATTATATCCGTAAATCCATCTTTGTCAAACTCTTTTAAACGTGTGGCAATTGAAGGCTCTGTATATTCCATGTGAGCCGTTTTAATTCCCTTTACTTCGTTACTTTTTAAAATGGAATCTGCAACATTTTTTTCAAGTTGAAGAAGAGAATTTCTCCAAGTTTCGGAACGTGAACCATGATTTACGAGTAGTACCCCTATTTTCCGAATATTTTTCTCTTCAACTTTCTTGTTTTCGGTACCTTCTGATTTGCAAGATTGAAAAGTTGATACTGCGGAAAGAAAAATAATACTTATAAAAATTGATGACAGTTTATTCGAAATGATACCTTTTTTCATATTAATTTATTTTTATTTATTGGATTATTAATTTTTGTTGAATTCTGTTTCCTTCAAATTCAACTGTTACAAAATACATCCCGCTGTTAAATGCTGATGTATTAAGATTGTATGTGTGTAGTCCTATATTGTTGTTTAATTTTTCGGAATAAATGTTTTTACCTGATAAATCGTAAACATTTAACAATGCAGAAGAAACAGAATTTTCAAAATCATAAATAATTATTGCCTCTCCTCCGCTTGAAGGGTTAGGGTAGATTGATAATAATGCGTTGGAATTTCCTGTTTCATTTTTAATTCCAACCGAACTTAATTTCTCTTTCGAGAACATATAATTTCCGGTTGAGCCTCCTCCAAAACCTGTTGGGATAACTTTCCAAATATCGCCAGCATTTGTTTTAACAAAATATATTAGCGAATCGGTTATGTCATATCCACTGCCGTTGAAGTTTTTCCAGTCGTAGCCAATTTCATTAATTGGTGTAATAAAGGTGTGTGCATTCCAATCATTGTATGTAATAACATTGCCAATATTATTGGCTTGTGCAACTTCAACCCCTGCGTTGTGCAATATACCCGAAACGGTATAGGCGTTTGGAATAAAAGTGGTGTATTGTGTGAAAACTAAATCCCAATTTGCTGATAAGGGTTCTCTGTCGAGTGCTGAATTAGTTTGAATAGAGTAGTATCCGAAATTTTTACCCGTATAAATTGATTTTGTTAGCGATGCATTTTGAAGATTTGTTCCACTTATATCTGCATACTTAAATGAATACACTCCGCTTGATAAATTTTCTATCCACAATTTTTTATACGCACCGTTAGAGAGTTTTATTACGTAAAGAGAATCTCCGGTTACAATATGTGTAATGTTAGAGTATATTCCCCAGCCTAAATCATAAGAATTGCCTGTTACAATGCCTTTATCAAAGGCTCCAATAGCCCAAGATGTATCGCTATTATAGAGTTTTGTCCAAGTTGTGATACCTGTTGTATCAAGTGTTAACCAAGCAGAAGTGTCAGCAGTTGGATATTTCCAAAGTTGTGTTCCAATAACAGAGTTTATGTGGATGGATGTACCATAACCCGATACATCAAATGCAATGTCCCAATTGTTTTTTGGAGCAGATCCTTGTTCATCATTTTGAAGACTGTACCACGTTTGATTTGCATAACTTGCACCGATTGAAACGGTATCGATAATAGCTTGTGCTTTAGAAATAACTAATGACAAAACACAAACTGATGTAAGTATTATTTTTTTCATTTTGATTTGATTTTTAGTTTATTTTTTTGAAAATGTTTTTAGTGTAAAAATTCACGGTACAAAGATGAAGTACATCATATTGTAATGCAATCCCACGTTTGTTGTAAATTGATTCATGTAATTGAGTGATATCAAATACCACTATTAAGGTAGAGATGTTGTTGTAATTAAACAGGAGAAGATATAATACCTTTTTTTAAGGCATAATTAATAAGCTCGGAAGAATTTCTAATGAGAAGTTTTTTGAAAATGTTTTTTCTGTGTGTACTAACGGTATGGAAACTTAGGTTTATCTTATCAGCAATTTCTTTGGTTGTTAACCCTTCGGCTATTAACCTGATAACCTCTTCTTCTCGTTCGCTTAGGGTAACTGCTTGGCAGTGGTTACATACAGAATCAAGAGAACATTTATGTGTAACTTTTTCCAAAATGGCATCCATCACACGACCACAAAAAAATTTTTCTTTTCGTGCTGATGCATTTACGGCATTTATTACTTCATCTTCATCACACTCTTTTAGCAAATAACTGTTTACTCCGTAGTCAAGTATTTTTAAAACATCTTGTTTATTTTTATTGGTTGTAATAATGAGCAAACTTATTGTTGGGTGGTTTTGTTTTATCAATGCAATATCTTCAATAGAAAAATGTCCGGGTATAAAATAATCAATAATCACAATATCGGGAATGGTTTTGCCTACTTTAATATGCAGTTCATTACTGTTCATTGCTTCGCCTGTAATAACAACATCTTTTTTCTTTGCAAGAATTGATTTTATTCCTTCACGAGTTAATGTGTGTGCATCTGCCAGTATAATTTTAGTTTTTACCATTACTATTTAAGGTTGTTTGTTATTTAGAATAGTTCTAAATAACAAAATAACGGCTAATATATTTTCTAACCAATACCTTAAAAAGGGTAATTTGAGAATAATTTCTTTTGAAAAAAATCATTTGATTACAATCCGAGTACAAGTCTACATAAACCGATTGCTAACTTATTTTTTCCTATTATTTTTTTCGTTTAATAATAAATCCGTTGTCTACTTTCTGAAAATGTATTTTTGGATAATAGTCTATAGCTGATGGAGCAGAAAGAAGTAAAAGCATTGTTTGGTCACCAATTATTTCTTTTGTTAAGGCAATTAGTTTTTTGCCAATACCAACTCTTTGATATTCTTTTCTTACGGCAAGGTCCGATAAATAGCAACAATAACAGAAATCGGTAAGCGACCGTGAGATGCCTACAAGTTTGTTATCATCCCAATCCAAAGTTGTGTACTGGCTTTTTTTAGATTTCAATATTAATTGGAAGTCCAACCCTCATAAAATACCTTGCAAATGCTTGAGAAAGATGTTCCCTATATGGTGGTAATAATCTATTTCGGTTTGAAATTTTAGAAATATGATTTTTTAAAAATTCGTAATGAATACCATACACATTTCTAAAATCAACTACAAGATAATCCTTAATATTTAAGTCAATATCCTTTTGTAAAATATGACAATTGGGATAGTTTCCATGTAATAAATTATCTATTACTTTTTTTCTACTTCCTTTACTTCCATCTTTACTTGTTGGATGTAATGGTAAAAAATCTTCTAAATTATAATATGGACAAACCAAGATAATATCAACTTTTCCATTCTCAATATCACAGGACTGTGACATTATAATGGCATTTAATAATTTCACAGAAACATCCTGCTCATCTTCAAATGTCACTGGGGGTATGATAATTGGACAATTTAGAACAAAATCACCTTGTAGAATTTGACTTGATTTATTAATACTTTCATACCAAGGATATTTCATAAATTAAGAAATTTTAAATTGATGATGGCACAAATTTTTCAATTTTAAAAGACTTAACTTTAATTTTAAATTCTTCACTATAAATTGGCTTAATAATAAAGTCAGTATAATCCTCTGAGAAACCCTCTTGAAAGATATCAATTTCAAATTTGGTATTGTTACTATTTGGAATTTCTAAGTTGGTATACGAATCTCTCACGATTCTATCGAAATTTATATCTTTCTTACCATAAGTTAAGTTTTCGCTAAAAGTATTCGTAGCCATAGAAAGAACCATTAAAGCGGTTAATCCAAGACGACTATTATTCTGAATATTTTCTACAACCTTAAATAATGTAGTTGGTTCAGATTGAGTTATTTCTTTGTATTCAATCTCTGATGGTATCATAAGAATTATTTTTTAATGGAATTAAAACTATCATAAAGTTTTCCTCTTGTCATATCTTTAAATAATTGACTGCAAAATTCATGTGATTTTCTTAACCACTCAGTTATTAAATTTAAATCTGGATTAATTGGTTTACTAGTAATATTTGTTTGAGTAATTATACCATCAGATTTAGCAATATTCTTTCCTCGAATAACAGATATAGAAAGGGAGCCTAATTCAGTATTATAATGGAATCCCAAATTCAAATTATTAGGATTACTTTTGCTCTTATAGAAGTTCTGCTTAACTGAAAAATTTAAATTATCTGATAAAAATTCAAAAACATTGCTTGATTCGAAATTGAATTCAAAAAAATCAAAGTATTGTAAGATTAAAGATATTTCTTGATTTGATTTAAATTGATATACCTCCAAAAATCTTTTTGAAACATTTATTATTTGTTCCTCAAATTCTTCCCAGTTATATTTCGAATCAATAGTATTTAATGTTAATAAACCAGGACCAACCTGAACTAAAGGATAATTATTTTGAGCAACTCTAAATCTATGAGCAGGGATATTTAAATATAATTCCATCGGAACTTCAGGTGCAACTAAGGCTTCCCTAAAATTATAAATATCTTTTATCGAAGCATATAAATCACCATGAAGATACTGACATTTAGTAAGCTCTTCTTTGTCGGTTACTTTCCACCGAAGTTCAAAAATGACTTCAACTAATGGTGCATTAGGTAATTTACTCATTTTGTTTTAAGTACAAAAAAACAAATAATGTTGATTTCTGCGAAGTAAAGTTAGTTAAAATTAGTTAAAATCAGTTTTATTAATTAACCATTGATTCATTGTATGTGTGCTTGCATTATAAAAAAATCTTGCTTCCATTTGTTTTTTTGTTGTTTATATTCTCTGAATTAATAGTTCCTATTCGCTTGAGTAATGCTAGATGTCTCATCCTGTAAAAGTTTACACTATTTGGTTAATAATCTTGTTACGAGATTACAGATAAATAGCAACAATAACAGAAATCGGTAAGTGACCGTGAGATGCCTACAAGTTTGTTATTATCCCAAGCTGTTACAATTAAATTTGAATTAGCATACATTTTCGCTATTCGCTCTTTTTCATCGGTTGGTCTGTTAATACCGGAACTATTATATAGGTCAATAATTATTTCTGTTTCCGGAGTTGTGTCGAATTTGTATGTTATTTCCATTTTTTGGATTTTTATTGTTGAGTTTTTGTATGTACCGTTTTTTTATTTTATTTCGATAATTCTTTCTTCAATATTCGTGACATTATCTGATGTTATGGTTATTGTTTGAACACTATAAACTATCCAACCTGTTCCATGAATCCTTGAAGCTGTCAAGGTTTCATTTTTTAAGTCTTTTAGGTATTCTCGTTTAGGCAATTCAATTTTCATATTCTTTGCCATTATTGTTAAGTAGTCAAACGTAGCATTTGTTAATTGCTCTTTATTTACTTCTTGCGTTGCTCTCATAATGTAGTTATTTTCCGGTTCGTTAATCTCGTTAAGATAAACACTAAAGTTAGAGTCAAAAGGTTCGCCACCAAAAAGATTCTGAACTTTTAATTTGCCTTCTAAAACTTCTCCTAATTTGTATTTTGCTCCGTGAAAGGTATGAAATTGCTGAATGTCTTTTATTGATGCTGATTCAATAGCTTCTTTTGTAGAGTATGTAGCTTCTATTTGGTTAAGCACTTTGTCCATTCCATTCATGTCTTTAAAATCTTTTTTTAAAGAAGTAGTTGCTTTTTGAATATAATCTTTAATTTCTTTCCAATTTTCAACTTCAACAAATACACCGAGTTCATTCGTTTTGAAAATCACTTTCATATCCTTAGTAACATTCATAAGTTTTTGAATTGTTGGATTTTTACTATTGCTTGTAATATTTTTGTAAAACCATTGAATAGTATATGATTTATCGTTGGAATTTAAAACAGTAATTTCAACATCATAAGTTGTCAATTCTCTTGAAACAGTATCCGAATCTTTTATTTTAATTTTTTCTACTTCCACAGAATAGTTTTGTTTTTCTCCTTTGTCCCAATATGTAATGACTTGAGCGGTCGAATCAGTCATATTTATTTGTCCAAACATTGTTAGTCCTGTTAGTAGGAAAATTGCTGTTAAAATTTTGTTTTTCTGTATCATATTTTAAAATTTGGTATAACTGTGTCAGGCTTTGCAACTCATACACTATTTAGTGGTCCACGAAGACCTGCAATAAACACCCGGATTAGCGTGGTCTCCAAACTCAAATTCGTAAGAAACATATTTAATGCCTTTCAGCTCAGTAAAGGTATAAGTGGTTGAAACCATAAATTGGTCTGCACCAGATGAACCCATCTGCTGTGTTAATACTTCGCTATGAGGAATGCTTAAAAATATGGTGTCAATAGAGGTAGATAAATACTTGATTTGAACTTTTGGCCAATTTTTATTAATGATATCTTCTATTTTTTGGGGAGTCAAAGTGTCTCTATTAATATTGCGAAGTTTGATTGGCTTAAAATCTTTTAATAAAGTATCAAATGAGCAAATCCATATTGCATTTATAGGGTTATAAACCATTGTGTTTTCATGGTATGAATCAATAGTGGGAGCATTTTTCAAGTCCGGTTGTTTGTCAGTTGAAGGAAATATAATATTGATTAAATATATAGAAAGAAGAACTAAAATGGCTGTCCCTAAAATTATAGTTGATAACCCCCAAATAATCCAAAATTTAATTTTTTTTAACGGTTTATCAACTTGTGTAAATTTAAAAATTACCCAAAGAGAAAAAAATATCAATAGCCCCACATAAAAATAATATTGTATTGTTTCCCACTCCATATTCATATCGTTAATCTAGTGTTACTAAAAAAATATTTTTTTCAAGTGTATTACCTTTTAGGAAGTGGGACAACAGTTACTGCTGTTATGCATAGTTTACTTGTCCACCACTCTTGTTAGTTCCATAAAAGAAATAAGTCTATTGTCAATGCTTTTAAATACACTTTCAAAGTCAGGAAGAAATTTGGTTTTGCCACTTAATCGGTGTCTTGTTTGTCTGCCAGCCGTATGAATAATTAAGTCTGCAATTTCAAGAGCTGGTGAACAAGATTTTTTTGGCATAAGTCCCAGTTCAATGTCAAAAGTTTTAACCCCATTTGAAATTTTATAACCAAAAAGACCATTCATAACTTTAACTCCAGTCCTTTCTGAATCTTCGCAGATAACAAATATTCTATCAAATTCTGCTTGTTCAGAAATGGTTTTAATTGAATTTACAATCGTGCCAGTTGTCAATCTTATATTTTCGATGTCAGCCCTGTTGTCCGTTTTAGATGTGATAATGTTAGCAATACGAAAAAACATAAACTTTTGAAACAGATGATTCAATGCTTCAATTTGTTCTTTTGTAATTGTCCTAATAACATCAGTTGTGTGAAATGGCCTTTTTAAGTCAGGAAAATATTTACTGCACGTGTAATTAAAAGGAATCTCAATTAGTCGTTGGTAATCTTTAACCAGAAAAGCACATCCGCCAATACCATAAATTTGATAATCTCTGTCTTTGAACTCTTCATGTCCAGTGTCGTCAAGTGCAAAGACCAACGTGTTTTCGCCTAACTCAATTTGTCCCTTGTTTGTGTCTAAAATTAGTCGCATCATAAATTATGCCTATGTCTCGTCCTGAAAAAAGTTTACACATTTTGTTTTTCGGCTTTGCGTTCGGGCGGGTTTCGGAGTACAAAACTGCCAATACACCACAAAAGTTGATGCAGGGCAGAATGTTTATTTAACCACATTCCCGCCATTGAACCAAACACCTGTTATGCACAGATTTTATTCAATATCTAAAAGGTCTAGATCTTCCAAATATAAAATAGGTGTCTGTTTATTTTTAATCTTAATATAGCCACTAGTTTGTATCTTTTTAAACTTCAAAAATGGATAAAACTTGTCTTTGTAATCAAAAGTTGTCGAAAAAGTTGTCTCAGAACTAAAATCAATTTTAACCCCAACTTCTAAAAAATCAACTTTATTTGATTCATAGATAGTTTTAACTTTTTGAACTACCTCTTTGTCAAGTTCATACGAGAAATTTATTCCTTTAATCCAAATTCCCATTGTCGAAATGTAGTGTTCTCCATTTGTTAGAAGTCCAACTGTCTTATTTCCTTTGTTTAATTCACTAGTTAGATACAAAATTAAACTGCCTTCTTCTATATAATCTATACCCCATTTTGAAATAGTCGGTTTCAAAGCTTTTGCATTCTTTAAGATAGTTTGAAGTTCAGCATTTATTTTTCCAATATTTGCTTCATCAACTAATTTTCCATAAACATCGACACCTGTGGTGCTTGCGTAGTCTAATAAAAATGTGCAAGGAGGTGTTGCCGAAAGAGAGTCATTTTTTAAGGTTGGGAAACCCTCCATCAATTTAAGAGTTGAATAGTCAAAACGAAGTCCCTTATCAATTATTTGATTAACAACATTTCTTTTTAAGGTAAATGCAGAGCCAGAGGAAATATTGTTAGCTGTAGACATAAAAAGGGAATTTCTCTTTGTTAAATGCGTTCCTGAAAAACAACCACCATAGATATTCCACCATAGTTTTGTGGTTTCTTTTTCAAGATTTTGTGCCCAAGATGCGTTCAGGCTAAATACTATTATAAGTACTGTCAAACCGATTTTTGTTTTCTTCATATTTGTTTGTTTTTAAGTTGTTCCTGTTTTTAAATTTATGTAAACGGTTTGTGGCTTTGCGATGAAACAGATTTCGTTGTTTTTTCTCATTCACAATCGTTTGTTTCATATTTGTCCTACCGTTATTTATGCGTTTTCTTTTATTAAATCAGGTGTCAAATTACTTATCCTTTCATTTTTTAGTTTAATGTGATTTATAAAATAAACAATGTTGTTAAAGTTAATTGGTAAGGACATTTCAAGTTTCGAAAGTTCACTTACAATATCAACTCTGTCTGCTTTCAATAGTTGTTTTGCAACTTTTGGTTCTTCATTTAAAACTTGCTTTAGTTCTTCTTTTAATTCTGAAAGTTGAAATTTTAGTCTGTATTTATTTCTCAACATACCTTCCCAATTTTTTTCTTTGAAATGTTGATATGCTAATTCACTAAATAAAGACTTCATTGCTAAGTCGCTCACTTCCATATTTGCATAAATACCATTAAGCAATCTTTCTTTTTCAGAATGATTAACCCACTCGTCTTTTGACTTGTACCTCAAATTATGGTCTATTTCGTGCCAACCTTCTGATAATATAGTTCTTAATTGAAGTTCAAAAGTATGGTCAGTAAGTTGAAGCGATTCGTTATTTGTAATTTTTGCTACTTCATTAAATGTTTCTTTCTGTTTTTCATCAAAACCACAAACAATATTTGTTCTTTTAGGTTTAAAAATTGTTGGTTCAATTTTATCTATTTCTTCATCTACGAACGTGAAAACATCAGAAAGAATTTCTTTTACCAAATTTACATCATCGTGAAAGTATGTAACAATACGAATACCAATAATATCTTGAATTTTTTTGCCGTCTTTTGAATATGGTTTACCTTCTATTTTTTTTCGTTCAATTTTTTCAGATATAGAATTATTATCTTTTACTCGGCTAAATATTCTATATAAAAGTCCTACTTTATCAAGTCGTTCACAAATTTTAGAACAAATATCTTTTTCTATAAGTTGTAAATCTCTGCTCATTAGTTTCCGTTATGGTTTAAAAAGTTCATAGCTTCTCTTGTTACAAATCCAACATCGTCTTTGAAATGCAAATATTCTTTACGAATTAGAGCGTCAATGACATTGTTTATTTCTTTGTCTGAATATTCAGACAAGCGTTGTTTTATTACCGAAAATTTTCTTGGTTTCGGTCTCTTTTCGTCAACTTGTAAGAATTGCAAAAGAACTTTTTGCTCGGTTAATTCAGTCTCTATTGTTTCAACTTCATTAATTTCACTATCCTTACAGTATAATGAGTTTATATCTTTAATAAATTCATTATTGTCTTGACACACATAAATTCCAAAATCGTCATAAACAATAGGTGTTTTGTCTTTCAAAGAACAGTTGTAAAACTTACAGTTTTGAAAAGATGATTTTTTAAAACAGGAAGTAGTGAAAATACAATTCTCAAAAGTTATACCCGCAAAAACGCAATTTTCAAAAATGTGATTTTCAAATTTTAATTCTTTAATTGTTCTGTCTGCTAGATACAGCGTATTAAAATTACGTTTAATTTCATTTTTCAAAAAATAGTCGGCATCAAAATAAAAAATGGAATCGTATTCAAAATTGTTTTCATTGTATACTTTCCAAAGTTTATTTTTGTTTTCCGGACTTTGAATCTTTGAAGATTCAAGAGATTTTTGAGCAAAATCTTGGGGTATAACTTTGGTGAATTTTTCTTTATAGTGTTCCTGAAACTTATCATTAATTAAATTATCGCTTACCAAATAACCAAAAACAAAGTCATTAATGAAACCAATATTTCCATCTGTTTTCCTATCTAAAAAAACGTGGTTAGACAATATTTCTGTTAATTCTTCAATAGATGGTTTTTCTTCAGACTTATAATCCTTCAAACTCTCTTGTAAAATTTTGACATTATAGGCTTTGATAAAATCCTTGATAGTTTCTTTTGTTTCTGCTGTAAAATTGTATTCGGACATAAAGCGATTAAGCTTTCTGAAAATTCGGAATTGGGTTTGATTGTCTAACTTTAGATTTTGTCGTTCTCTTTCCCTCTTAAGTAGGTAATCAAAATACTTATCAATCAATGTGCCTTCCTTCTTGGTTAGAAATTCATTCAATTTTTCTAAAGGAATATTTCTCAAATAAGATAGAAGTACGGGATTGGAAATTTGGTTGATAGGGAATTCATTTTCTTCAATTAATTCCAATCTGTCTTTGTGTAACCAATTTTCAATCGTAGGCTCTTTTATTTCAAAACGGGCAAGTGAAAAATTTTCAATAGAAGAATTGATTGTTTCAATAAATTCTTCACTATTTAAAATTGCCGTTTTCCTTGATGTAATGACAATTTTAGCATCATTTTGAAGTAAATCAACTATAGTAGATAGCATACTTTCAACATCTTCTTTATTGCTTTCTTTGGTAATCAACTCGTCAAAACCATCAATAATCAAAGGAATACGCCCCTTGTATATTTGTTCAAGAACGACATTTTGTTTAATTCCATTTGGAAATTGGTCGTCTATTTCATTAAGCAAAATATGTTTAAAAACACGAGCTTCTCTGTTTCTTGATAATTCCGTGAAAAATGGTAATATTTTAGAGTTTTCAACAGTAATGCTGTTAAGAATTTCATTTGCAGTACAAGTTTTTCCGAAACCTGCCGGTGCTTCTATTATGATAAACAAAGCTCCTTTTGTTTCTGTAAAAAGATCTTTTATTTTAGATATTATACTGTTGTCTTTTGAAGAATATGATTTAGCTTCTGTAATATCTCCAAGTTTGTCTTGCAATAGTAAATCAAAATCGCTGTCAATGTATTTATAATCGCTTCCTTCTGGCAAATTAGAGAGTTGTTTTTTGACAAAGTTTTTATATCTATTTTTTAGTTCGTTTCCTAATGGTGTTTTTATGAAAAATCCTTCGAATAAATATTCTTCAACTTCTTCTATGTTTTTGACTACTTTTATCTCGGTGGCATATCCTAATTCAGAAAATTCATTTTTGAATTTTGAAACATCAGTATTTTCATCAAAAGAGATTATCTCGGCAGCATGGTACATACCATACTGCAATGTGTAAATTCTAACATCTTTGGTTGAGCTTTTAGCAATTTTATAGTTATATGATTCAAATAGTTTGTCAACCAAGTTCAGCTTTTCGGTCATGAATTCAAGTTTTGTGTTTCTTTGTCGCTAAGATAAGATTAAAAATGTCCGACTAAATATTGTGTTGACAAGTTACAGTTATATCAACTGTCTTGTCGTGCTTGAGTGTCACTCCACAATGCCATTTTTCGGGCTTTGCGTTCAGACGAGTTTCGGAGCACGAACCTTTCTGCCAGCACTACACTTGATACGAAGCACAATGCTTTATTTAACCGAACAGCTACTTTTTGATAGGTGCTCACAGCTATTGGCAATATTTCAATCTGCTTTGTTGTTTTAATTGTCATTATCGATTATTTATTGCTTGCCAATCAGCGGATGTAATTTATCCCTTAAATGTCGTTCCAAAGTTACAAGTAAACATTTCATTCCGTCTTTAAAGCGGCATGCAGGATTCTCTTTTGTTATAAAATAAGAATATTCAAAAGTGTTGCTCGAATGAAGTCTATTGTGTTCTGATATTTTAAGTCCATAGGTTGTATATTTTGTTCTTTGATGTATATGTTGACTTATACGACTTGCAAGGTTTTCTGATTTGCCAACATAAAAGCAAGTTGATTGCCCAATGTTTAATGCTTTAAATCTACTCTTTATAACGCTTGGTGAATAAAGCCTTTTGTCATTCAAGTCCGTCTGCCATAAATTATTTAGGTCGTCATAAGTTGAAATTTTTTCTTTTGGATTTATATAGAAAACGTATACACCCCAAGAATTTTTATCAATGTGGTCAATTTTAATTTCAGAAAAGTTGTTGTCTAGCATTGTTTTATTTTGCTCAAGCTCAGTCAAAATATATTCCAAGTTTTGACCTATATAGTCATTACAAGAGTCTTGAATCGTTTTTAAAATTGTGTCAATTTCCATAATTAAATTTTTTAGTCAGTCGCTATGCTTGCTCTCAAATTGTTTATCTACAAAGTAAAACTACACAAAACTATCTATTTCAGTTGGCTTTATTGGTAATTTTTGCATAAATTCTGACTTGGCTCTTTGTTAAAATTCTTGTTAAAATAAAAATAAAACAATCACCTTTTCACATACATGGTTTTTTTATTCATACCTATTTTTATAGAGTCCGGCAAAATTTGCAGCAGTTTCAGTCCCTGCTGTGTTTCTCCGCAAACCCAGCTCAACTCTTTCCCCTCAATACTCACTAGGGCAATTGCTTTTTCTGTTTTTTGGTTTCGCACCATTCCTTTATACACAATAGTTGGCAACTGTTTTATTAGAGTTTGTTTTTTTTCAGTTGTTTCAACTTTTTTACTTGTTTCTTTATGCTGTATTTTATTAGCGGAAAATGTTTTTTTCACATTCGGGCTGTTTTTCAAAAATGGGTCAGGGTAATTTAAAAGAAGTGAAAAAGTGTCCGGCACGGGCATTACAAACACTTCCGGAATATTACCCGTTTCAGTATGTGCAGCAGAATTTGTTTCGTTTCCGTAAGAAACAATTCGGTAAATAGCAAAGCCCCATACAAGAATATTCACAGGCAATAGGTAGTATAGAGCTTTTTTATTTTTCATTACTGAACAGTAAATTTTCTAACTAAGCTATATCCGCTTTTATTTCCTGCGGCATCGAATGTACGTACCCGCCAGAAATAATTTCCTGTACCAAGAGAATCAGCATAGCTGGTAGATACAGAATACACCGCTTTAACTAAATTAGTAAGATTTGTATCGGCATAAATACTCAAACTGTCGGTAAGAGTTGAGCCGTTATCAACCGCATGGTTCCAGGTAAATGTAAAAGGAGCATTTTGCAAAACCGCATTAGTAAGCGGAGAAATTAAGACAGGTATGCCGGGCGAAGTAGTGTCAATAACCAATGTACGTGTAGAGAACGGGCTTGCCGAAGTATTGTTCAAAGCCTGTACTCCCCATTCGTATGTGCCTTCAGGCAGGGCAAGTGCAGGCGTATAAGAGCCACCCGTAAGCAACTGCGGACTTTCGGCTAATGAGCCATTCCAGTTTGTAGTATGAATTTCAAAACGATAACTGTTTGCATTATAAAGTTCATACCACTGAAAAGCAGGAAGCGGATTATTCGTAATAAAATTATTGCTTGGAGCAATGAGTACAACTTGCTGCTGACTTAAATCGTAGGTGCTGTCAATTTGCAGGGTAAAAGTAGAAAATGCAGTAGAACTTCCATTGTTGTATGCCCGAACACGCCACTGATAGATTCCGGGCTGTAATACAAAACTGAATTTTTCATCAACAATATGCGTGTCTAGCACTAATGCCTGCACCTGAGTAAAACTGCCTTTTACCACTTGCAGGTTATAATTTCTGGCTTGTTTTATTTCTTCCCACCAAAAAGTGTGAGAAGACAATTCCGTTTGCAAATTATTAGCCGGAGATAACAGAATAACAGTTTGTTTTTCCAGGTTTTTTTCAAAAATATCGGTGCAGGCTGTAAGGCAAATCAGCAACACCATAATCATAAAATTATTTTGCATAGTTATCGGGTTTTATGTGTTGAAAATAAAAATCGGCATAGAGTACCGGAATACGGGTTTTATAGTTTTTTATACTGGCAAAATGCACGGAAGCAATTTTTCCGGGATATTTTTTTTCCATCAGAAACAGCAGTTGCAGCAGCGATTTAAATTCACCTTCTAACCTGATGCGGAATGTTTCAATCAGGAAATAATCCTGCTTGTGCATAACCTGCATGGGTATTTCTTTTACCGTTACAGTGCTTTGATTGCAATACACAGCCATTTCATCAATCAGATTATGTTGCAGGTTTCCGTTTAAGGAATCAGTCATAAACAATGCCTCCGTTAGTTGCAGTTCACTCTGCAAATAATTTATTCGTTCAGGAGCTTGCTGAACAGCCTGCCTTTTTTCTTCCATAACTTGCGTTTCATTTAGCAGTTGCCATGTTGGAACAAATGAGAGTTTGTAAAACAGTAAGATGAAAATAACAAACCCTGCAAGCAGCAGCTTGCATTTCAGCAGATATGATATGGAGGATAAGGATGCCATCAGATTTGCAGAAGAATTTCGAATTCAGCCGGAAGTCCGGTTTGTTGTTTATAATCCAGAATGCTAACATCATTAATCCAATTCATTTTTTTCAATAAATGCAGCCAGTCGTTGAAAAACAAACTCTGAGAAACCTGTCCCTTTATTAAAAGTGTACGATAAGAAAATTCAGGAATTTCATCTTCTTTTGATTTTTTCACAATGGGATTTACGGCAATCCCGGTAAGTGTAATTTGCTCGGGCAATGAAGCAGCAATACGGTCCGTATAAAAGGCTGCTTTACCACGACCCTTAAGTCCGCTTTTTTCAACCAATGCTTTTTTTAAATTCAGTTGCTGTTCAAGGCTTTCTATTTGCAGTAATTTTTTAGAATGGTTGCTTACAAGTAAGGTTAATTCATTATTTTGAGAATTAAGTTTTGTAAACAAAAACATGTTGCTAAATGTAAGCAGCATGCACGCAGCCAGTGCCACTACACCCGTTTTGTGAAAAATATTTCGGTAATGTAGTTCCTTCGCTGCATTTACAACAAGCGGTGAAGATATTGTCTGCACACCGTGTAAACCTGTAAAATAACTAAGTGCCGATGCAAACGAAACTAGAAAAGAAGCTGGTAAAGGCTCGTTTGGAATAATGGGATTTTCCGATGGCAGAGCATCGGTTCGTTGTATTTCAAAAACCAGATTATTTCGGATGCTCACTTGTTTAGCCGTGTTAGTAATTATAGGTTCATTATTGGCAATAAAAGGCATTGCCGCAGAAAGTGAAAAAGGACCTAAATAAAAAGTATGCAACAGCCACCCGGCATCCAGTAAGCTTTGTATTATTTTATCGGCCAGCTCTTTTCGGATAAGCGAAACCCAGCATTCGTGTTCGGAAGCAGGTGTTATTTGTACATAAAATTCATCCGGATTGGAACCGGGAAAAGCAGTTTCTGTCAGGTATCCAACAGGAGAATCGAGTGATATGCGTAATTTCTTATGTAATATACCATGCCCGTCAATACTTACAATCAGTGGATTTTTTTTCTCTTTTAAAACCGACAACACATCGCTTGAAAAAATATTTTTGCTGTATCCGGTAATATCAACTTTCTCTTTTTTATAACGGATAGTACAGTAATTAAAACTAACTTGTTCCTTGGCATGAAGAATTATTTCCATCCCGGAAGCAGTTTTTGAAAAAGCTATATTTTCGAGTAAGCTATTCATTCCTTAGTATAACACGGTAGGTTTAATAAAAATATTTAGTTTGGTTTTGTTGTCTTGTTTGGTGCGGTTGCTAAACAACCATTTGATAACCGGAATACGGGAAAGGAATGGTATTCCCGAACCTGTGTTGCTTACCTTTTTTTCTTCCAGTCCGCCAAGCAATACCATTTCCTGATCTTTAACACGAATCATTGAACTGAAATTTCTGGAAACGGAACCCGGAGGAGCGTTTTGAGAGATACGTCCGGTAAAGTCCGATTGCTTTACCTTTATATCCAATGTTATTTGATTATCGCCCGAAACATACGGTTTAATTGTAATAGAGAGGTCGGCATTTACCGACTTGTATGTGCGAGTAATAATATTTTGCGGATTCTGGCTGCCAATTACATTATTATTTTCTTCCAGGTAATATTCTGTATTGCCTATGCTCATGGTTGCTTCATGACTGTTTATAGCCGCTAATTTTGGTGTTGAACGCACCCGTACAATACCTTGTTCTTCGAGTGCTTTCAGACTGAGATAAAAATTCGGTGTTACATACCCTATATTTAATAAGCCAAATCCATTGAAACTATTAATCAGGTTATTTACCGACTGTGCATTAAGCTGCATATCTACTTCGGGATATATTTTTCCGCCAGTTTCAGCAGGAGCCGTTCCCAGTCCGGCTTTTACCCCTGCCGAAAGAACCCTGCTCGATTTGTAATCAACTATAATAACTTCTATAACTATAACAGGAACTACTTTATCTACATCTTTCAGAAATTTTTCAATCTCCATAATTTTCAGTTCTGCTCCACTGGCTACAATGCTGTTTAGTTCCGGAAACTCCTTAGTTTCTACATCTTTTTTCAGTTCGGCAGGAATATAATCTATAATTTTTTCCGATGTGCGGTATTGCAATTGAATAACTCTTGTTGCACGGAGGCCTTCCATTTTTCTTTCGCCTAAAATGTAAATTCCGTTATTTTCTTTGTACGTGTAATCGGTTCCGTTAAACAAGTGTTTCAACAGGTCGTTGTATGAAACATCTTTCAGTTCAAGTGTAATATTTCCCTTTACTTCGGAAGTGAAAAAGTGGTTGGTATTGAGTAAGCGGGAGGCTTCACGAATAATATCAGATATAGGAGTATTAAAAGCTGTAACAGAAAGATTATTTCCGGAAACTAATTCCATGTGCAGATTTTCTTTTTCGTTTCCTGTTTTTTTATTGCCGGGAACAGATATGTTTTGTTTGTTCGCTTCGTTTGTTTGCTGAGGCAGTATCAAAAATATTCCATCTTCTGATGGAGAAGAAATCAGGTTATTGGCAAAACAAAAATTTTCCAATGCCTTTTCAAAAGGAACATTTTCCAAGTAAACATTTACAGGTCGGTTACCAATACCGGGTGCCAGAATAATGTTTTTGCCCGATTCTCGTGAAATGGTTTTGGCAACAGCATCAAGTGTGTCGTTTTTCAAATCCATGCTTAAGGAATTATTTTCGCTATTATAAGTAATCCGGATTTTTCTGACTTGAGGAACAGGTTTAATTTCTGCAGGCGGAATATATTTTTCAATAGACAAAATATTACCGATAAAACCAATATCAAGCTCGTATTTTTTAATCATAAACAACAGGATGTCGCTAACTGTGGTGCCATTAAAATTTGTACTTACAAAAAGTTTCAAGTTTGGGTCTACATGTATATTCAGTTTGTTGGAAATGGCTATTCCCTGAAAGAAATCCTGAATACTCACATTATTTAAGGCAAGGTCAACTTTCTCTTCCAGTCCGGGCATTTCGGCCGACATTACTTTCAATTTATTCTCGATACTGGCAAAGCGATCTTGTGCTTGTGCACTTTGTAAACCTAACAGAAGGAATGCTAAAAACAGTATAACCGGATTCTTTTTCATCAATAGCTGCTCATTAAAAGGGAATAAACTTCTTCCAGCGATGTACTACCGCTTTGCATCATTGCGAAAGCCTGATCCATCAGGCGTTCTATTTTTTTTTCTTTCAGCACATCATCCATATCTCGGCTTTCTCCGTGTTTTATAATACCTGCCAGTTCATTATCAATGGGTATTATTTCATATACAGCTTTTCGGCCTTTATATCCGGTGTATTGACAGTCTTCGCAGCCTTGAGATACATAATGTACTTTGGGCATACTTTGCGGCTTAAAGCCCGGTGGCAGCATTTGGGGCAATAGTTCGGCTTCTTTCTTACATGCAGGGCAAAGCAGGCGTACTAAGCGTTGAGCTGCCGTCATATTCATTGTTCCGGCAAGCAAATAGGCGGGCACTCCCATATCGCTTAAACGGGAAACTGTACCCCATGCAGAATTTGTGTGAATGGTAGAAAGTACCAGATGACCTGTAAGAGCGGCACGAATAGCCATCTGTGCGGTTTGATTGTCGCGTATTTCACCCAGCATAATAATATCCGGATCTTGCCGGAGGAAAGAACGCAATGCTTCGGAAAAAGATAGTCCGATATCCTCTTTTACCTGCACTTGATTGATTCCTTCGAGGGTATATTCTACCGGATCTTCGACTGTTAGAATATTGGTGCTGATTTTATTCAGGATTTTGAGTGTTGCGTACAGTGTAGTTGTTTTTCCGGAACCGGTTGGTCCGCTTATCAGCAAAATGCCGTGTGGTTTTTTTATGCAGGTTAAGAAATCGTTTTGTTGCTTTTCTGTCATACCCAACTTTTCAATTTCAATTGAGGTTGCATCTCTGTTCAGCAGTCGCATTACTACTTTTTCTCCATGCAGGGTTGGAAGAATAGATATACGCATATCGAATTGTTTTCCCCTACTGTTTACATGGATGCGACCATCCTGAGGAAGCCGTTTTTCAGCTATATCGAGATGTGCTTTTATTTTTATTTTATTAATCAGTGCAGGGTATTCCCGTGCCGACAGGATGTATTTCTCGGTAAGCTTTCCATCAACACGCAAACGAATACGGCATTTTTCTTCATACGTTTCAATGTGAATATCACTGCTGCCAAGCATATAGGCCTCATCAATCAATTGCTGAATAAAATCATCTTTAATACCTTCTTTGTACTGAGAAATTTCTTTTCCGTTTTGCGATGCAGCTTTAGGATAAAAGCGTACCAAGGCATGCTGAATAATGGCTTGAGTAGTTGGCAGTATTTCTATTGATTTTCCGAGTAATATTTCCAGTTCTTCTTTTATTTCCTCATTCCATTTTTCTGTATCGGCATACAATAAAATTTTATCATCTTGAATTGTATGCGGTATAATGCCATGTTTCCAGGCCAATGAGGCATGAATGCTCTGCTGAACAGAGGTGTCGATTTGTATATACTCTTCCAAAATCATACGTTAAGCCAATTAATAATACCCGTATCATAGAAAAAATGTTGCTTAGAGAAAATTACCCAACTTGTGCAGCAAATCTGAAGCAGAGCCATAATGCCTGCAAGTGGAATCAGGCTTTGTTTTTGTTTCAGCAAAATAAAAAAGACGGCAAATACTAATGAGAGCATTAAACCGAAAAGAAAAAAAAACAGATACCAAACGGGTGAAAAAAATGTAGCTGCAGAAATAAAAAATAAAACATCGCCCAAGCCTATTTGCTTGTTTATTATATTAACCATGCGTTTGCTTTTTATACTGAAATACAAACTGAGTAGGAGCAACAGTATTGAAACAAACAAAAAATTGATTGAAAAATTAAAAGCAAAAATATATACGTCAGTTTGCATTACGTTATATAAAACGGAAAGAATAAAAAGCAGCGGAAACAAAAACCAGGAAATACTTCGGAACACGAAATCCTGCCAAGCCATTATGCCCAGTAAACTTATTAATATCAGCAGCAGTACAATTTCCATATTGGTTAATCCTTTACATCTTCACTCAGGTTTCCCTCTTGGTTAATGCTCCAAACATTAAAAATGCCATCACCGTCAAAATCACTTATGGCTGTGGCTGTTGCTTTAAAAGAATTGTGTGCGGATTGCACAATTTCAATTTTATAATTGGCGGTTCCGTTTTCCGAAACCAATGATTGCTGTTCAAAACCAATTTCATCAAAACTTTCTGAAAATCGGGAATGGGTAAAGAAATATGTTTTTTGCAGGGTGTGTAGGTGCTTCAGCTGTAACTGAGCTTCAGTGCTTTTGGCTTTTGAAATCATTGGCATAAGTGAGGGCACCGCCAGTGCAATAAGAATACCTACAATACATAAAACAACCAAAAGTTCCGTTAGTGTAAAAGCATGAATACGCTTATTATAATTGATTTTCGGAATAGCAAAATACTTGCTTATATACAGATGTAAAATGTTAGGGTTTTCCTTTTTCATTTTTTTCGTTTTTATTCGTTGTTTCATTCTGTTTATCCTTCTTTTTCCCTGAGATATTTTCCTTCTCGTTCTTCTCTTTCTTTTCTTTCTTCTTCATTTTTTTATCGGAATCGGGTTTTGGGTTGTTCTTTTTTTCCGAAACAGGATTTTTTTTAAAGTGCAAAAAGCTCTTTTTTCCTGTTTCAGGTATAATTATTTTTTCGCCCATTCTGTAAAACACAACTGTTTTTTGCATGGGATTATCTAGTGTAGAATAAACGATTTTTCCATGTATTTTATCTTGCTTGTGTTTGCCGCTAACCGTTGAGCCGTCAGATAATGCCTGATAAAAATTGCCATGCATTCGTCCTTTTTTCCAATGGGCATAAGACATGAGAAATCCTTTATCGTTCCATTTTTTCCATGTGCCGTTTTTTAATCCCTTTTGCATATTGCCGGATTGCAGCATCTGCCCGGAATAATTAAATTCTTTGAAATATCCATGCAAACACTGCCCGTAATACTCGCCTGTATTTTGTTGTATTTTATTGGCCGAATACCAATAATACTGGCGACTCATTTTAAAAGAGTTTCTTTTTCTTTTTTCAATTCTAACTACAGTTTTAATAACAGAAGAATCGGTTGTTACAATAACCTCTCTGGTTACAGGCGTACGCAATTGCTGGGCACAAACAGGATAGCAAAGGCATAGTAAACAAAGCCATGAAATTATTGTTGCTATATTCAACCTTACGTGCATTGTATCATTCAAAATAAAAATTCTTGGTTAATAAAAGTAGCAGTAATCTGTGCGTACTGCAAATGCATGTTTTTTTTAAGTGTTTATAAGTTTTGCAGTTTGTCCTACAAGAAAAATTTTCAATTGAAAATTTTTCTTGTAGGATGCAAAGCACTATATACGATTGTTGATAACCACCCTTTTTTTACGCCCTGAAACAAGCGTATTTTCAAGCATAAAGTAATTATTTCGCCCTATTTTACTGATATTTTAAGACATACGTAGAAATACGCTAATTTATCAACAATCTTACTTTGTTTAAAAATACCTAAAAAGTGCTCTTTTAAACTTTTAGGTTTTTTTAATAACTATTTTGAATATAAACTTGAAGTGTGAAATGCTATTAAAGATAACCAAATAAAGATGTGCTATAAAACATACATTATGCAAATTAAATTCAATATCATCAGCTCAATTTTGAAAAATTTACTGTACTTGTTGTTTGTAATACCGATTGGATTAATTGCAAATGACACTATACCACAAAATGGGAATGACACTTTAACGGTTAAGGATTACTTTATTGAAATAGTTCCGGTAATTAATCAACCGGAAAATTCAGCAGATACATTATATGATATCTATTACAAATTTGATATAAGTGGAAATGATAGCAACTTAAATAAAATTTATATTAAATTAATCAATGGGAATTTAAACACAGTCGTTCAAACGCATACTTTAAATTTCGCTGCATTGAGTAATAGTCCTGTATCATTTCAAAATGGCGGATTCTTTAAAAAGGAAAACAATCTGATTGTTGTTAAAATGGGCAGTTATATGCCATCTGAATTCCCGTTTAATATGTTTGAATTTGAAGTGGAACTTGAAGATAAACAATCAAACAAACACCCAAAAGTAAAAAGCAAAAAGTAGTTTTATGTCGAAGAAATATATACTTACATTAATTGTTTTCAGCAGCATACTGTTGTTATGTGCAAATCAATCATTATTTGCACAAGTTTTATACGATACTTTACCTGCATCAAAAGATGCTATAGTAAGAAGTCAAAATCCAACAACAAATTATGGTAGTAATACAACTACAGAAGCGTATGCTTACAATTCATGTTCTCCATTTGATTGTCCGCAGTATATACGTGGCCTTATAGATTTTGATTTTTCATCTATTCCACGTGATGCAATTATTTTAGAAGCTACATTAAAACTATACGGAATTTCTCATTTATATTCAAGCTCAAATGCAAGTTATTTAAGAAGAAATACTACCACATGGGCAGAGAACAGCGTAACATGGAACAATAAACCGACATATTCTACAGGTTCAACAAGCATTGATAGAGTATCGCTTGCACAATCTACATCAGGTACACAAGATTATAATGTTAACGTACGTGATATGGTAAATTACTGGATTAAAAAAGAGAGTGCAAATCGTTTTGGTGTAACACTAATGTTGCAAACGGAAACTTATACTAGAAGAATGTCTTTTGGCTCTAAGGAAAACGGCAATACCGCAAAACGCCCCAAGCTGATAATTAAATATGTGTTGCCTGTAAAAGTAGATATAAATGAGGTAAATCATGTAGATTTTTTTGATCCGTATTCAGGATATGCAAGCATTACCGCATCTGGTGGTGCTGGCACTTATACATACAATTGGTCTAATGGAAAAACGAGTACATCATGCGATAGCTTAACGGCAGGATTGTATTGGGTAAAAGTAACTGATTCATTGGGCAATATTGGTGGACGATATATTATTATCGGAAGCGAAACAGATACGGTTGATGTTACATTGCAACCAGACAGTGTGTTGGGTCATGACGCATTCTTAAGTTCAACTTCTCCAACACTCATATATGAGTCAGGAGTTAGCAATGAATTTAGAGCACATTGCGGGACTTCAGGAGGAGTACCGTTTCAACAAAGAAGTTTATTGTGGTTTGACATCAATTCATTACCATCTTCTGCAGAAATTTTAGAATCAAATTTAGTTCTTTACGGGAAAGACCACCAATCCACTACGCAATCAAATGCATCGTATTTAGCACGTGTAACATCTCGTTGGCATGAAGATTCGGTTTGGTGGAATAATGCACCTTCTTATGTAACTGCAGATTCCGTTTATTTAGCACAAAGTTCATCCGCAACGCAGAACTATACACTTGACGTAACTGATCATATTCAATATTTTATTGAAAACCCTCAATACAATTTTGGTTTCTTATTTCGATTAATTGTTCAGACACAGCACGCACGCATGGTATTTCACTCCAGTAATGCAAGTAATGCATCGTTGAGACCGAAATTGGAGTTGAAAATACTATTGCCGCCAACTTCAATTACATCTCTTGCTACCGCCTATACATGCTTAAAAGAAAAACACGATGGGGGATATTGTTTAGTTTCAGGCAATGAATTGAAATTTACTTACAATGAAGAATATCCACTTGCAAGTGAAAACAATGTATTGTGCTATAAAATTATAGATGAAAACCGCCAAATTGTTGCGGGGGTAGATAAGAACGCCCAGGTATTAATTTCTGGCTCTCCTGTTATAGTGAAGAAATATGGGATAAATAAGATTGATCTCGATCTGACATACTTATCGTTAAGTTCCGGAAATTATTATTTCCTGGAAGTTGTTAATGAAAAAAATGAAATGAAGAAGTTAAAATTCAAATACCTGCCATTATGAGCCTTTTAAAAATCCGAAATAGTTGTTTGTCGAGGTATGTTTCCATTGCTTTGGTTTATTGTATTTTATTGCAATTGTGTGGACCATTGTATTTATATGCCAATAATGCATCAAGCACAGAAAATCAAATTCACATCTCTGCGGAAAATCAGGATATGGTTAATCTGTTTACAGGCGATTTTAATTATACTATTCCATTATTAGAGGTGGAAGGCTATCCCATTAATTTAACGTATAGCGGAAATGTTTCGATGAACGATGAAGCTTCATGGGTTGGGTTGGGTTGGAATTGTACTCCCGGTTCAATCAACCGACAGATTAAAGGTATTCCGGATGATTTTAAGGGTGATCAACTAAAAGAAAAACTGGTAAACAAACCGTATGCAGGGGTTGGCATAGGAGGAGGCAAGGGGCGGTTTAAAAGTTTTTTCTTTAATAGTGGTGGTAAGGAGTTGGAAAATGGAATCTCTGTATCAACTTTTGGGTTAAGTAAATATACTTCGCTTTCTACTGATAAAACAAATGGCTTATTTAAAGGGAAATCTTATTCACGTAAGTATTCTTTTGACTCAAAATGGGGTAGTAATGTTTTTGTGAGTGAAAGCAGTTGGGCAACCAGACTAAAAAACCCAATTAAAATTGAAACAAATACGAAAGAATCATATTCAACTTTTTCAAGCAGGAGTGGGAGTACATATCAGCAGGCAGTGGGGAAGAATACACAATATAATTCGTGGCTAATAAGTATGCTTCTCGGTATTGCTACTGGATACCCGATTCCTAATTTTAGTTTTACTGAAATTTCATTATCAAAAACACCACTCAGTTATGGTACATCTACATATACACCATCCTTACTAAATTCGTCTTATACACTTAACAAGTCGTATAAAAAAGCAAATGGTTGGTATGCGATATTTTGGACTAATTATTCTTTTTTTAGAAATACTGCAGGAGTTTCTACCGTTCTAAAGAAGGTCAAAGATACACCTTCTTATGGCTATATTTTTCTTGAACATTCAGGGGAAAACTCAATTACTGATTTCAATAAAGTACAAGAAGAGAACTTTTTGCCCAATCAAAATCTAAACCCGAATGTACTTACGTATGATGTTTTTAGTGCTTCTGCAGATGGTGTGAGCATTGATTTTAGGGCACACAGAAATGATATTGGTTCGATTGCCTCTGCTCGTCAAACTGATTTTGGTGTAGGTTTTAGTGAAGAGGTTTTAAAGTTGAAAACGCAAAAAAAATATTCTACAAGCATTGACTTGAATATCAAGGAAAGCAAACCATGGAATAATAACTCTCAACAGGCTACTAACTTTTTTAGATATACAGGCGATATTCCTTTCTATGAGAAGGTCTATTTTAAAGATGCCAGTGAACTGACGAATAATAACCAAAATTTTTATGACCAATTTGGAGGAGATCAGCCCGCAGCAGTTAAATTAAATAATGGTTTCCTACTAACTGCGGAGAAAACACTAAAAGTAGGCTCGCATACTGAAACAAACATAACAACAAGCAGCTTGCCTTCGGTAAATTATAATGAAAATAGAGTTCCACGCAACACACTCATAGAATTTCTAAACGCAAAGGAAGCGACTTTGTTCGCTACTCATCCGACTATCACCGATTATTATTCATATTCAGGAAGTGCTGGAACAAAGAGTATAAGATCTCAGATAAATAGAGATTCGTACCCGGAACATCATCTTTCTGAGATTTCCATATTAAACGAAACAGGAAACAGGTATGTATATGGTTTGCCTGTTTACAATACACTACAGAAAGAGGTTTCATTTTCAACAGATGCTACGCCTTCTGATTGCACAAAGCCTTATATTACCTACCTGAACGGAGAGAATACCGAACAAAATACAAGTGGGTATAGTAATATGTATTATTCGAAAGAAATACCTGCACATACAACGGGCTATTTGTTAACTAGTGTTTTGTCGGATGATTACATTGATGTAAGCAATAACGGACCGAGCGAAGATGATATGGGCTCTTATACAAAGTTTAATTATAGCAGAGAATACAATGATTTGAAATGGCGATTGCCCATAGAAGAAAACAAGGCTTATTATAATGAAAACAATAAGGGGCTTACTGATGACAATACGGCATCTTACACATATGGAACAAAAGATGTCTGGTATCTTCATTCGGTGGAAACGAAAAATTTTATTGCAGAATTTTACTTGGAAAATAGGGTTGACGCTTATGCTGTTACAGGAGAAAATGGCGGTATAAATCAATCATCTCCGCTTAAACGATTAAAGAAAATCGAATTGTACAATAAAAATGACAGGATAAAAAATGGAGCTGATGCCGTGCCCGTAAAAACGGTTCATTTCGAATATGATTACTCTTTATGCCCCAATTATGCAGGAAACAGTGGTGTTTCCCTCCCAAATAATGAAAATGATGCAAAGGGAAAATTAACATTAAAACGTGTTTATTTTACATATGGTAATTCCCAAAAAGGCCAATTGAGTGCATATTCTTTTCAGTACAGCAGCATTAATCCAGATTACAATCCGTTTGCAACAGATAGATGGGGAACATATAGACCAAACTCTTGTTCATTGCCTAATACAGAGTATTCCTATTCATCACAACAAAATAAAACACAATCAGACCAGTATGCATCTGCATATCACTTAACTGATGTATTGACACCAGAAGGATCAAAGATTTCCGTTTCATACGAATCGGATGATTATGCGTTTGTCGAAGATAAGCAAGCCGGGCAAATGTTTAAGATTATCGGTACAGATGATTTTCCGGATGATAATTTCAGTGAACCTAGCGAAGGGAGCCCTGCAGCACTTTATCAAAATTCTGGTTCACATCAGTTAAATCCAATTATCTATTTTAAGTTGCATGAACCATTAACTGCAGGCTCAAAGTCTATAGCAAAAGATTATCTTTCTGATAACTATCAACTTCATAAAGGGAAAAGAATATATTTTAATATTCTCTCTAAACTCGGTTTAAATAATGTGGAGAAAGAAAATATTAACGGATATGTTGAAGTTGATGATTATGGTGTTATCGGCTCAAGTGGACCGTATACTATTGGTTGGATAAAGGCTACGAATTACCCGGGAACGCAGGTAGGGGCGGTAAACCCATTCATATATTATTCACTACAATATTTATGGGCAAAGAATACAAGAATGTTATGGGAGGGTTCGCTCAATGCAGGAGGAGCACTTGATATTTTTCTTACATCGCATGTTTACGACCAAATAAGCATTAAGGAGATAAAAGACCTTTTGCTTGCCTATTTATTATCAAAAGGGGCCGCAAAATATTTATATACTCACCAGTCAATGATTAGGCTTAGTAATCCGGTAAAGAAAAAACTGGGAGGTGGTGCCAGAGTTAATAAAATTCAGGTGTTTGACAACTGGCAGGAAATGGGCGGAAATTATAATTACACCTATGAGCAGGTATATGATTACACCATGCTTGAAAATGAAGTAGAAATAAGCAGCGGTGTAGCCCAACAAGAACCACCTAACGGAAACGATGAGTCAAGTCTTATTACGCCTTTAACAAAAAAACTGGAGAGAATCAATCTTAACTACCCAAACGAATACTTCGACCAGGAGGCACCCGCTAATCAGTCATTGTATAATGCACCTCTAGTAGGATATAGAAGCATTAAAGTCAAAACAAATGTTAATGCTACGCCATACACAAAGCACGCTAATGGATATAGTATTTTTAAATTTTTTACAGCGTATGATTTTCCAAGTTATTTGGATTATACTGAGAATTACATCAATTATATGCCTATTAAAAAAGAAAATTTCGCATTCCTAGAAAATTATGGTGTGTCTCAAGGTTTTGTTTTTCACAGAAATAATATGCACGGGAAAATGCGTTCAGTTGAAAAATTTAATGAAGCCGGTTCTCTTGTTGAGGGCATGGAGGTATATTATAAAACTGATGAGGATGATAGCAAAAAATTGATTCATGAGGTATCACTACTAAATCCAAATGGAACACTTTCTCAAGGTGAATTGGGGAAAAGCACAGAGGCGTTTCATAATGCAGAAATTTCTTTTGCTGATGATGGTACTGTAGGCATAGCAAAAACGGTAACATTATTAACAAGTTACTCATCAGGTAAATTTGCCGAAAGTACCAATAAAAGGTTTTATTCTTCCAATTTCACGAAAATTATTGACCATAATGGAATTGTTGACAGGGTTGAGTATTTTTCGCAAGGTGCTAAAGCAGCAGTAAAAAATATTGGTTACGATGCAGAAACAGGAAATGTGCTTGTTTCAATTGTTGAAGATGAATACCGCAAATATAATACTCTTAGCAGTTTGCCCGCAAGTTGGGCTTACGAAGGAATGGCCCCTGCTTATAGAAATTATCGTACACAAACGTATGATTTCTCTATTCTTGGCAATACATATTCACTCATAACCTGGAATGGAAATGGTACTTTTACGTTAACCCTACCAAATAACAAAGTCCCCTCTGATTACTTTATGGTAGGTGATCAATTGTTGGTAATAGAACACAATACATCCAGCGACTTATATTCAAAAGTTTGGATAGCTGAAATAGATGATCAAAACGAACAGATTACCTGCATAGATGAAACAGGCAGCCTATACGCAGTAACAGGAACCCCAAACAAATACACGCTAAGGGTTTTACGAACCGCTAGAAAAAACATGCAGGGATATAAAGTTGCTCAAACAACAAGTTTAAGAAATGCTGAAACAGACAATGATTTTCTTACACAGAAAACAATTAACACAAATGCTGTTGAATTCTCAGATAACTGGGGAACCGAATGTGCACAAGTTACAGAAACATGTAAGTCATCATTAAAATTTACAGCCCTTACCCATACTTTTGAAGGCGAAATTTTAGATAACAGTAGTGAGTGTGGAGATTTGCCGGATGATGTTATTAACCCATATAAAAAGGGATTACGAGGAATTTGGCGTCCTAAAAATTACTGGTCTTATCATGCGTTAAGAAAAACCACCACCGAAGACTATCCTAATCCACTACTCCGTGAAGACGGAATATTTGAACAATATGCTCCATTTTGGGAATATCATACCAATTCGGGATTGCTTATTACCATAAAAAATCCTAATCATAGTGCATATTCCACTGCAAACGATTTGTGGCGGAAAGAAGGCAGTATAGACGAAATAAGCCCATTCGGCTATATCCGGCAGGTTTCCGATATTTTAAATCGTTCTTCTGCTGCATTGTACTCATATAATCCGGTTCTTCAAAATATGCCTGTTGGCGTTACCTTGAATGCTCGTATTACAGACATTGCTAATGATAATTTCGAAGATTATGCCTATTTGAACGAAGCGGTTTCATGTCAATTGCCCGGACATTTCAGTTTTAAAAATATGGAAATAGAAAACGACATAGCCAATTTTATTGACAATTCCCAGTCTCATACCGGAAAATATAGTCTGCGGATACCGGAAAATAATTACCATTCGGCAGCAAGAGTAATACATATTGACCCCTGTGCCGAAGTAAGTCAAACGGGTGCAACATACGAGATGCAGGA
>CAJPFH010000011.1 GCA_905339165.1 Flavobacteriales bacterium | reverse complement strand
TAACGTTTTGGCGCTTGGCGTTCGTGCGGTATTTCAGGGCACAAAACTGTCAACCCAGCACTAAAGTTGATTTGAAAAACTGCACTTGAATTTAAGCACTTCACCCCGCATGACGCCAAACGCATGTTAGTGGCTGGGCTTCTTTGTCCGTCAGTTGTTGTCATATCGTGTTTTTATAAAATTCTGATTTCACAAATTTTTTCGCTCCCATTTGTCCTTCGTCAATGAGAAAATAAAAGTCAATAATTGAAGGTCTAATTTTTCTATCAACTGAATATTCTTGAATAAATTTTACAGTTTTTCTGAAATTTTTGTCGCCTGTTTCGTTGTCAACTATGTTCAACTTTTTAGCAACTTTCATAACAACCAAATCAGGTTTTACACAGTCATAACCAATGTCTAACAGGAAATGAAGCAATGAAGTTGTTGATTGGAAGAACGGTATTTTATTATCTTTCAGTGTCGCCAAAAGCTTGTCAAACCCAAGCCAAAAGTTTTTAATATCTGTATCTGTTTTGATGGTCTTTGGAATATTTGTTTGGTTAAGGATGTCTGCAAATGAGCCAATATTCTTTATTTTCCTTGCCAAGCTAACAATATGAAAAAGTTTTGCTTGTTGTCTTATTCCTTTTATAGAACCCCAATGTTTGTCGGCAATGTCGCAAGGGTTAAGTTTTACAACTTCATTTATTTTAAAGTCTTCAAATGCTTTGTCGAATTCTCCTGATTTAAGAACTTGTTCAACAATTTCAGAATTTGAGTTTTGGCTAAATGCAATTAAATGCGAAAGTGTTCTTAAAATCTCGTTGTTGTCAGGTAAAGTCGAAACTGTTTTATTTTGTCGTTTACTTTTTTCTTCGCTAAATATTGGTTCAATTTTGAAACGGTCAACCGTCTCAATAATCTTGTCAATATCACCAAATATTTTTTCTTTTTCTGTCATTTAACTTGCTTGTTGTGTGTCGTCATAGCCTTGCCACTAACGTTTTTGCGCTTGGCGTTCGTGCGGGATTTCGGAGCACAAAACTGTCAATACACCACAAAAGTTGATGCGAGGTAGAATGTTCAATTAACCACGTCACCCGCCATTGAGCCAAACGCCTGTTAGCTGTGGTTTTTCTCAATTCTGACTTACAACTTCAATTACATTTCCGCTAAAATCAACTTTTGCAGAAACGGTATTTATTACCTTTCCACCAAAAGCATTCGCACCCCTGAATTTAGTAATTACAAATATATGGTCTCCATCGTCTCTAAATCTTGTTTCAATATGTTCGTAACTACTTGGGTCATTCATACTTTTCTTTATAAGGTCAGTCAAGCCACGATGTGAGCCGTCCCAAGAACTAAACTGGCTCTCAACTTTAATTTGTCTTTCGGTTTTTGGTGTTCCGTCTGCATTTGTTTTACTACTGTCATCATCACCACTTCCAAAAGCAATGAAAATGAAAAAAACTACTGCTATTGCAGAAAGAAAATGAGTTGTCATTTTTTTTGTCTTCATACGAACTTGATTTTTATTAATTTAAAATTGTTTACTAATAGAAAAGGGGTTAGTGTCGCAAATACAAGTAACACTAAGTCCACTATGTCAAATGTCCCTGGAACTATTCCGAAAAATTGACCGATTTCCGAAAAAAGTCCAATTGTCGGTGCTAAAAATAGCCAAAAAGCCGATTGTCGATTTATATTGAAATTCCACAATGCCAATAGAACATAGTTAAATGAAAAGAGCCATAAAGCATCAGGCAAGCTGAATTTTATCCAACTGGGAATTGTCAAGTATTGTAGATGTTGGTTTGAACGTAAAAAGTCAACCGAGTCTGAAAGTCCAATTTTGTTAAACCAATCGAACATTATCAAGGTGTCAGTTCTGTAAGTCAGGTAGATTAGTCCGCCTACAATTACTGGTAATATTCCTATTATTATTTTTCTCGTCATTCCGTTATGTCGTCTCGTTTTTAAAATCACAGCTAACGTTTTGCAGATTTGCGATGGGCGGGTTTTTTAACACAATTGTTCATTCGGAGCACAAAATATTCGGCTACCGCAAAATTGTCTCCGAAGCGCGAAGCCCCGCCTATTGCAAATGTGCTGTTAGCTGCTGGCGTTTCTTGCATCTTTACCATTTTATCATCTTGATAAAGTTGTCAAATTTTTCAATTCCCCTTTCTTCATCGTAAGTCCTGATGAATTCAGGTTCTTGAAATGGCATTGAAATGTATTCGAAATGCCATTTTCTACTCCAAAGGTCAAACGTTATATGTAACGCTTCCTTTCGGTAGTCAATTGGATCATAAATGCTAATAACAAGTTTATCCATTGATGTCGACCCGAATAATCTGTCTTTATAATCAGAGTTTTTAATATGTTGAACCAATGAGAGTATCCTTTCGTGTTTACCTTGCCAATCATCGATGTATCGATTTTCGATATAGTCCCACGTTTGAGCTTTCGCAGTCCAAGATTGATATTTTCTCATCTTTGTCATTTTCTCAGCTTGCAGCTAACGGGATTGGGCTTGGCGAAGGTGGCGATTTACAGCACCAACTTTTATTCGAAGCATCAAATTCAAATTTACAAAAAACTGTCATACGAAGTACTGCAACGCCACTTTAGCCAAACCCATGTTATAACCAGTGGTTTTGTCTTGCAGTAGCTTGTCCACCGAGTTACAATGCTTAAATTTACAGCTTATTTGTCAAAGAGCTATAGTTGTTTATTTGTCTTAGCAATGAGCGGTCGCATGAAAATTTAGTTTTTTAGAGAGGGTAAAATTTGCATTTAAAAAAAAAGCAAAACAACAAACTATTAAAGCAGCTTAGGCTTCTATGCAGAGCCAGTGTGGCTGCTTTAAGTGTTTGCTGTGTGGGCAAGTCATTTTCCTCACTCCGGCAGTTTAAGCTCCATGCGGTTGTTGCCGTTTATATCCATTATTTCTAAGGTGTATTTTTGGTACAATTGGGCATTTGCTTTTCCTTTTCTCACTTTTCTTTTTGGAGGAGGATTTATGTAAAAATAGGTTAGTCTCTCCGCAATAATCCAATTGCCATCGGGCGAAATAGCCAGATTTGAATACCTGCGGCTTGGGCAGTGTGGTAAGATAAGCGTATTTTGCTTGCTGTAAATATTTACCTTAAACAGCCCCTCGTTGTAGGCTGT
>CAJPFH010000010.1 GCA_905339165.1 Flavobacteriales bacterium | reverse complement strand
TAGGATGTTATTGTACCTGGAGTCGTCCATCCCTTAGTATTGGCTGCTCTGGTAAACTTTACCACTAAATCCTTATCAGCAACTTCAAAAGTGAATAAAGATCCACGGACAAGAACAAAGTCAAAATCTATTTGTATGAATCCAGAATCGACATATTGCGTCCCATCCCAGAACCACTTAAATCTCGTGGACTGTTCTGCAGTTACTGCCACTGGCCCCAGAGCGCACATCAATCGTTTTAACCCATCATCTTGAGTATCTATTGATATTAATGAGCCGTACCTATGGAAGTCGTTCGCATACACTGGTAAAACTGTTTCCGTTTCCATCGTAAATGATCTATCAGCAACCGTCCCGCCCCGTATTACATTTACTGTTGTGATGTCCATCGGTTCATCTTTCACCCATGATTGCTCTAAATGAACGTTCTCCACAATGGGTTCACTATCCAACCATGTGAATCCAGCATCTGCTTTTGCGAGAACATAAGGAGATTTCCCTAATCCTTCATTCCAGCTCTCTAAGTTAAATTCATCACCCGCTGTCCCGCCAGTGACCGTTATATTTGTCACGTCCTGAACACCACTGTCCCCTGCATTCAAGGATACCTGAATGTGTGAGCCAGATGTGGTTGAACCCGGTACGCTTGTGGAAACTGCTGTGACCTCTGCCGTGTTCCCAAATTGGTCTACATAAGTAACCGTGATGTCCAGTGGCGCAGAGCCAATATTTTTAGTGGGTTTGATAAATAATCGTAAGCCACCGCCAGTTATGGTACTGCCGTCTGTGAATCCGGTTCCTACTATATAGGAACCAAATACAACCGTATCAAATGTCATGCCACGTACTTTATTGCATAGGTCAATCTTCCTGTGGTATCCGGGCTGTCAAGACCCTTACAGAGATATTTCGTGGTCTGTCCTTCGATTGCTATAACATCACCATCAATCAATCCCACGGTTTCAGCATACGCGAAAAACATTTCACTCTGAGCAATGGGTGTCCTTCTATCTGCGGTATTAAAATAAATCGGTTTTATATAATAAACTTTGCCGTTTCCTACACTCTTGAATGAAGTCCAGGGACAGGCTGGAAAATAGATTCCACTAACATTAATTGTTGGCATACCTTCCTGGTTATAGTCTCTGTTCTGATAGGTGAATGGTCTAATATACGGCGTCATATAATGATCAACAGTAGCTGTCCCGTTCATGTAATTGCAGGCATTGTAGCAGAAGAAATTTGAAAAGCCATCAGTGTATTCTTTATTTGGATTTCGTTCAACTACTAAAAAGAAAGAACCCTGCCGATCATCCGTGGCATTTGGTTCTGGTTTTCCAGTGATTACGAATCCAGTGGCGTCTACCCAGAGATAGTATGTTACCTGGATTGTTGCCATGTCGCCACTTCCCCCATTATATCTACCCTCAAATTGAATAAATGTATGATATGTCCTGGATGTGGGAGCGTGGCCTGTTCCATCCCAAGCTGCTGAGAATGTTACTCTTAATCCTGTCGCATATCTCCAATATCCCCCGGTTAAATAAATATTCATAGAGGAATTGATTGACTCCAGAGCAAGATACATCACTTCGCCACCATTGGTATATTTCAAACATCTTCTTGCAAGGTTTCCTGTTTTAGTGGCTGTTGTCCATGCGGTGTCTCCGTC
>CAJPFH010000009.1 GCA_905339165.1 Flavobacteriales bacterium | reverse complement strand
TAACTCTAAATACGTAAACGAAGTAGCCGGATTACAGTTCGCTGCTAACTTCGAGGAAGAACCTCCTACATTAGCCGATACAGTACCTACTTCTTGTACTACCCCCACTCGGTTTACTTTCTCTGCATTGCGAGCAGTGAGTGAAATACTAAACAAAACCGAAAGTAAAATGGTTATTAATTTCAATGTTTTCATAATGGCAGGTTTTATATAAATAATTTTTGCTCTTTTTTAGTGTAATATTACGAGGGTTGAAGACCTGCAAAAAGCTATAATTCACATATGGTATAGTTTACTTAATAAATGGCCGCATGAATACAACAAACGGTAAACAGACTTAAAAAGGTTATTTTTGAAAACTAAAATTGAATCTGCCGGTAAAAACAATATACAAAAATTGAATACAGTTTACTGTCATAATTTAACAGCCTACACCCGTTGGAAAACGCGTGAAGTGAAAGTGGGGAACATTGGTATTGGAGATAAAAATCCTATTCGTATCCAGTCTATGACAACCACTGACACCATGAATACAAAGGCAACCGTAGAACAAAGCATACGTATGATAGAAGCGGGTTGTGAATTGGTACGCATAACGGCTCCTAGCGTAAAGGAAGCCGAAAATTTACTTCAAATAAAAAACGAATTAAGAAAGAGGGGTTACCAGACACCGCTTGTTGCCGATATACATTACACTCCTAACGCTGCTGAACTTGCCGCTCGCATAGTAGAGAAAGTAAGAATAAACCCCGGAAACTATGTCGATAAAAAAAAATTCGAAATTATTGAATACACCGAATCGGCATATCGGGCAGAACTTGAAAGAATACGCGACAAGTTTTTACCTCTAGTGCGCATTTGTAAAAAACACGGAACCGCTATGCGAATTGGCACAAACCATGGTTCTCTCAGCGACCGTATTTTAAGTAGATATGGTGATACTCCTACAGGAATGGTTGAATCGGCTATGGAGTTCTTAAAAATTTGTGAAGACGAACAATACCATAACATCGTACTTTCTATGAAAGCCAGCAACACACAAGTAATGGTACAAGCCTATCGTTTGCTAGCACACCGTATGATGCAAGAAAATATGAATTATCCCTTACATTTGGGAGTAACCGAAGCTGGTGATGGTGAAGACGGGAGAATAAAATCGGCTGTTGGGATAGGAGCCTTACTGGAAGATGGGTTAGGCGATACCATTCGCGTATCGCTAACCGAAGACCCCGAATGTGAAATACCTGTAGCTAAAAAACTAGTGGGCAGATATGATGTCAGAAGTTCACAAACGAATCTTTCCGAAATTTTGGAATACCCTATAAATCCGTTTGAATACACTCGCAGAAAAAGCCATTTGGTTTTTACCATCGGAGGGAATAATGTGCCTCGTGTTATAGCCAATTACAGCCATTTTGAACAAATCCATAAAGCCTCACTGTATGCCGTAGGTTACCATTATTCTGTGCCAAACGATAAATGGAACCTCAACGAAATGGCCTGCGATTTTATTTTTGCAGGAGATTGCCCGGTAACATTTGATACTCCGGGAACCCTTGGTATTATTTACAATTATCAAACTTGGGTAAAAGAAAAAAATAAAGAAAGGCGTTTTCCACTTCTCTCTGTTCAAGAATTTATAAACCTAAATATCTCGGAGACCGAAATCATTTTTATAGAACTAACACTTCATGAACTTTCTCCCGAATGTATTGATAAATTAAGGCAAATTAAAAATTGTGTGATATTAGTAAACACCTCACAAACAGAAGGTATTTACGAACAACGAAAAGCATTTACAGAACTAATGCTTGCCGGAATTCCTCATCCGGTAATTATAAAACGCAATTACTTCTATTTAAGCAACGATACCCTTACGCTTTATGCAGCAAGCGATTTCGGTTCATTGCTAACAGACGGGCTTGGAGATGGCATCTGGATAAACGCTTCGGAATGCGGAGGAACAAAAGAAATAAATTCTGTTGCTTTCGGTATTCTACAAGCCACCCGAACGCGTATTTCAAAAACAGAGTACATTTCATGTCCATCCTGTGGCCGAACGTTATTTGATTTACAAGAAACCACAGCAAAAATACGTGCGGTAACCAATCACCTGAAGGGTGTAAAAATTGGAATAATGGGTTGCATTGTAAACGGCCCAGGCGAAATGGCTGATGCCGATTATGGCTATGTAGGTACCGGAGCAGGAAGAATTACGCTCTACAAACAAAAAAACGTAGTAGAACGAAATATACCGGAAAAACAGGCGGTAGAAGCCCTCATTGCACTTATTAAAGAAAACGGAGACTGGATAGAACCTCCCACACAATAAATTTATGGAAACTATTAAAATTAAAACCCCTAACACCACCTACCCTATAAATGCCTTGCTTTTAAAACGCTGGAGTGCTCTTTCTTTTTCCGAAAAACAAATTGAAGAGACCGACCTGCTTTGTATTTTTGAAGCCGCCAGTTGGGCGGCCAGCAGCATGAACGAACAACCTTGGGAATACCATTACGCTTATCGCGGAACCCCCTCCTTTGAAAAAATGTGGAATTGCCTGCTGGAAGGAAATAAAAGCTGGAGTAAAAACGCATCCGTTTTGATTTTAAGCCTTGCCCGAAAAAATCTTCATCGCAACAACTTGCCCAACCGCCATGCTCTCTACGATACCGGAGCCGCTAATACCAATCTAATGCTTCAGGCAGCTGCACAAGATATTTACGGACATCAAATGGGCGGGTTCGATATGGACAAAACCAAATCTGAATTTTCCATTTCTGACGATTATGAAATAGCCTGCTTTATTTGTTTAGGATATTTAGATACTCCCGAAAAACTCGAAGACAAATTTAGAGTCAGAGAAATCATCCCTAGAAAAAGAAAAAACCTACAAGAATTTGTAAAAAAATGGTAATAAAAAAAGTATTGAGCAACATTTTGTAATTTTATGCCATGCTCGCTAAAATTCCACTTGATAAGATTTTATTTCTCGATATTGAAACAGTTCCTGCAGCACCCGATTACCATTCGCTACCCCAGCAAATGAAGGCTCTTTGGAATAAAAAAGCCAACCTAATAGGTAAACCGGAAGAATTACCCGAGGAAGTATATGAGAAAGCCGGTATTTATGCCGAATTCGGTAAAATTGTATGCATCTCGGTGGGTTTATTTCGCTCAAAAGAAAAGGCCATTGAATTTCGTGTAAAATCATTTTATGGAAACGATGAAAAGGAAATATTAAACTCCTTTTTTTCCCTTTTACACAAACATTTTAATACCCCCTACCATTTTCTTTGTGCCCACAACGGAAAAGAATTTGATTTCCCCTACATCTGTCGCAGAGCCATTATAAACAGCATTCCACTTCCCTCCATTCTTAATATTGCCGGTAAAAAGCCATGGGAAGTCCAACACCTCGACACCATGGAACTTTGGAAATTTGGCGATTATAAAAATTTTACTTCGCTGGAATTGCTAACAGCCATATTAGACATCCCCAGCCCAAAAGACCAGATGGACGGTAGCGAAGTAAAAATATATTACTGGATTAAAAACGATATTGAAAGCATTGTTACCTATTGCCAAAAAGATGTGATTGCCATTGCACAAGTATTGCTTCGTTACCGCAGAGAAGCCTTACTAAACGAAAACCAAATTTCATACACCTAAAAAATATTTTATGCTTTTAAAAAAAATAAATACTGTTTACGTACTCCTTATTTTTGTTGCATCGTTTCTTATTACTTCTTGCGGAGGAAATGCTTCATCGGACCCTGTTTTTCAAACCATTTTACTGAATGAAAACGGACACTTGCGAGGTTCAAAAATTGGAGATCCTATACAGGACGTAGAGAAACGCGAAGACAGCCGGGGTTTAAAAGAATCGGAAAACGAATACCTTTATTACGAGTTTTTTTTCAGCGAAGACGAATCGTACACTGTTACCTACAATTTTTACGAAAATAGACTTATAGAAATTATTGTATCGGTTTACATTAACACAGAATCGGAAACCAAGCAATTATTTGAAAATTTTAACGAACGATTTAATACTCTTTATGGAAGTAGCCATCTCGAAGACGATGGATTTTTAGTATGGAACACCAAAGCTGATAATGGAAATGCCGTAGAGGTAGCCATGATTAAAGACTATGAAGAGGGAAGCTACGGATATGTAGAAATTCGTTTCAACGATTTAGACTACTAATCAACACTTTATTTCCAATTAATCTATAAATAAGAGTATTTCCTCTAAATTTCTTGCATTAATTCTCAAATAAAGGTACTTTTAGCCCCCTTGTTCAATAGAGAATTGTTATGGATAATCGTAAATTACTGGAAATAAAAAACCTTGTTACCGAGTTCCGCAGTGAAGATGATGTGGTAAAGGCTGTAAACAACATCAGCTTTACCCTTAACAAAGGCGAAACCATTGGAGTGGTGGGCGAATCCGGTTCAGGAAAATCGGTAACCGCTCTATCCGTAATGCGATTAATCCCCAATCCTCCCGGAAAAATAACCGGAGGAGAAATTATTTTTCAATCTCCAAGTTTAGGAGAAATAGATCTAGTGGGTGCTACCGAAAATCAAATGCGATCCGTGCGTGGAAACGAAATTGCCATGATTTTTCAAGAACCCATGACCTCTTTAAATCCCGTTTTTACCTGTGGAGATCAAGTGATGGAAGCTCTGCTGCTACATCAAAAACTTTCAAAACAAGAGGCGAAAGAAAAAACCATTCAACTTTTTAAAGAAGTACAACTACCCCGTCCCGAAAAAATATTTGATACCTACCCACATCAAATTTCCGGAGGGCAAAAGCAACGTGTAATGATTGCCATGGCCATGTCGTGCAATCCCTCTATATTAGTGGCCGATGAACCTACAACTGCTTTAGATGTTACCGTGCAAAAAACCATATTGGAATTAATGTTGCAACTGCAACAAACCCACAATATGGGCATTATGTTTATTACTCACGATTTAGGTGTAATTGCGGAACTAGCCGATAAGGTTATTGTTATGTACAAAGGAAAAATTGTAGAGCAAGGGCCCGTACTCGATATTTTTACCAATCCTCAACACCCTTATACTAAAGGTTTATTGGCTTGCAGACCTACACTTGGAAAAAGATTAAAATGGCTTCCCACGGTTTCGGATTTCTTAAAAGAAAACGAAGATGGTTCTATGCAGGAAATTAATAAATCGGTCGATGATGTGCTATCTAACTTAGTAGTAACTGCAAACGAAACAGCCGAAAAACACAACAAACTTTATAAACAAGAACCCCTTATTAAAGTAGAAAATCTAAAAACTTATTTTCCTATAAATAAAGGAATGTTTGGCAAAGCCAAAGAATATGTGAAAGCGGTTGATGATGTTACCTTCGATGTATACCCTGGAGAAACACTTGGTTTGGTGGGCGAATCGGGTTGTGGTAAAACTACTCTCGGACGCACCATTCTAAAACTAGTAGAACCAAGTTCCGGACAAATTTTTTATAAAGGCAGAAATATTACCGGCCTTACTCCAAAAGAAATGCGAGAATACCGTAAGGATATGCAAATTATTTTTCAAGATCCATACTCTTCTTTAAATCCACGCATAACCATTGGAGACGCTATTATGGAACCCATGCAAGTGCACAAAATTTTAAAAAACGATAAGGAACGCAAGCATAAAGTAATTGAATTGCTAGAAAGAGTAAACATGAATGAATCGCACTTTTATCGTTATCCGCACGAATTTTCGGGTGGGCAAAGACAACGCATCTGTATTGCTCGTTCCTTGGCCGTTAACCCACAATTTATAATTTGTGATGAATCTGTTTCTGCCCTCGATGTTTCTGTACAAGCTCAGGTTTTAAATTTACTCAATGAACTTAAACAAGAATTTGGTTTTACTTACATCTTTATTTCACACGATTTGTCGGTAGTTAAATTTATGAGCGATCGAATGATTGTGATGAATCATGGAAAAATTGAAGAAATGGGTAAATCGGACGAGATATACGCCAACCCAAATACCGAATACACTAAAAAACTTATAGGAGCCATTCCTAAAGGAGAATTAGATGATATTAAAGCTTCTATTGAAAGAAAAAAGATTTACAGAAATCGTACCGCCAATGCGTAAAAAATAAAGCCGGTGAAAGGTCTATTGTTCCTTGTACTCCCCTTTTTTATTGCCTGTAATAGTAGAAAAAACAATATTCCCAACTCTACACACTTTTCTTCTTTCTCTAATACCTTTCAAATGGTTTCTTTCGAACCGGAAGAAAATCTTGGCAACCATAGCACTTTAAAAAAAGGTATTTCTAAAACCGGAACATGGGCTTGCGAACTTGATAATACAAAAGAATTCAGTATTCTTTTTTCCAAGAAAGTAAAAGACATTAAACAAAAAAATGTTTTTATAAATCGAGTATTGGCTAGTGCATGGTTTTATCCTATACAAATAAAACCAGACGCCCATATTGTATTGGTAATAAAAAATAAAAACGACAGTACGCTTAGTTGGCAAAGTAAGGGGACCTCTCCCAATTTTTTCCCTTTAAACCAATGGACCAAACTAAATGCAGCTTTTAAAATAGAGCAAGAGTTAAATGATGACGATGAACTAGTAGTATATATTTGGAACAGAGGAAAAACACAAATTCTTGTTGATGATTTAAGTTTTACTTTTGGCGAATACATTATTACAGGAGAGGCCCCTCCTTTAGCTACCATTAATTACCTTACCGACTCGGTGGTTTACACCTATCACAAAAGCTCAACTTCACAAGTCTATTTTTCTTGTGTAAAAGATTTTTTACACATTCCCTTCGAGCCACAAACTCGCTTTGCTGTGGGAAATTTTTACAGTAACAACACCAGCGAGTTACTTGCCATTACAAACGATACAGCTTATTTTTGGCAATACCTCCCCCAAAAAAAAACATTTACACTTTACGAAAAAACCCACCTGAAAAATTTATCTGTTCCTCAAAAAAATAAATTATTCTCCCTAACAGAACCGGAAAACGATTCTCTTCCTTTTTACTTATCGAACCATACCCTTTACGTTAATAACTCCGAAAGACCCGAAATCTTTTGGGTATCGGGAAATGAAAAAAAACAGATTGTTTTTAACCACTTTCCACTGGATATGAATCCCTTATTTTATGAAATGCAGCTGATCTTTCCTTTTTACATCGAAAATGAGGGAGAACACATTCTTTGTATTGTTGCAAATTGCCAAGAATTTAATTCTACAGGAAAAAACTGCCATCAATTAGAAACCCTTCCCAATATGAAAAATTCGATTATGCTATTTTCTAAAAAATAATTTTTACAGCATTGAAACCCAAGTTATACATAGTTTTTATTTTTTTATCGTTTCTTCTGCTTTCTTGTAAAAAAGAGATTTCTTTACCTTATCAAATTCAAAATTTTGAAGTGCTTACCAACTGGGAAAAAGAAAATTTAGATTCCATAAAAACTCTTTTTTTAGATTATTCGGGAGCATTGCAAGGCTTTCTTATTCCATCAACAAACCAAGTGCCGGAAGGGCATTTTTCTTTTTCTTTTCAAATAAAGAATAACGGAAATACAGAAGAATTTTTTTATAAAATTTATTATCAAAACGAAACATACAAATTCGAAGAAGGTGAAATTTTTGATTACGAAAATTTTTATGGAAGCTGGAAAAATACCGATATCGGATTTAAAACCACCGGAAATATTTTGCAAAACAAAATTATTACTATTTCGGATAGTATCAACATTATTGGTAACCCCCGCAACGAAGAAAAATATTTCGAAAACAACATTAACCATCGTTGGAAAAGAAATCCTCGCACCGGAATATATCGCTTCATGCTGGTGGTGGTTCCCAAATCGGTAATTGAAAAAAAACACATACCGGAATATATTATAAACATTGCAAAAAGAAAAGACTCCTTATTTGTAAATCCTTTTACCTTTTTTCTTAAAACCCCTCTCCCCAATAATTATACGGTTATGTTGGCTAAAGAAAAATTAAAAGTAGTTGCTAAACCCGATTTAGGAAAAGGAGTGTACGTAAATCAAGGACGTTTTTCGGAGGAATACAAAAAATCTTTTTTCAATACCCAATGTAATTCCGACTCACTGCTTAACCAAAATGCAGCTTTTGAAATTTTTATAAATTACGTAGACCCTTCTACTCGTTTCGAAAACATACCTCTGATAAAAGATATTTTTAAAGAAGGGTATTCAAAAACAGAATACAATTGGAACAGGGCCTACTATAAAAGAAGCGAACTAATTGCTACCTCTGCTTCTACCACTGAATACCCATGCGAAAATGTTTTTTCCGATTCAAAAGAAAACAAAATAATAATCAAAAATCCTGCAGCCAATTACACCGATTGGCGAAAAGAAAGTGTAGGAATTGTAAGCCGACATGGACTTACCTACGGCAAAATTCGGGTAAAAGCGAAACTAACCGAACTGCTGAACAAAGACAATATGTGGAATGGATTAACAAATGCCATTTGGCTAATATACCAAGGCGGAGAATGGAATCAACGCAGAATATGTAATAAAAAAGGATATATGGCCTCCTACTGGGGTGGCGGAAACGACCAACGTGCAGCCAAAATAGATTATTCCGAAATAGATTTTGAAATTCTTAAAACTGCCTCATACTGCCCCGACCATCTTTTTCCGCCACTATACCCCACCCCTCTTTCAACTTTTAAAAATCACCATGCATGGAATGTTCCTTGGCCCGAAGAAGTTTTACTTCACGATGCCGATGTAGTAGTAGCATGCACCAATTGGGATATGGCCTGCCCCGAACCCCAAAATTATGGGGTAGGTTGCCAAGATATTATTTATCAAAATCAGGTTTTCAGCAACCACAGATGGGACCATAATTATCGGGCATTAACACAAAAATCATATGCCCGCGATAATGAGTTATTTTCCTCGCCCTACTATTACTTTGAAATAGAATGGAAACCCACCGAAATTTTTTGGAGAATCGGTCCGGAACCCCACAAAATGAAACAGGTTGGATATATGAACAATACAGTAACTTCTATCCCTAATAACCAAATGGTATTAATCATTACACAAGAATTTCACAACACCAAATGGTGGCCGGGCACTCCTTATGAGCAACACTATATTCCTTTTCCAGGAAACGACTATGTTGGCGAAATTTACGAAGTAATTATCGAATAATTTTACTTTATCTTTTTCTGTATTAATATTTTATCCTGTTTAAAAGTTTTTGATTGACAAGCCCATAAATAGGGCATACATTTGTTGCCATAAATTATAGTAAAATAACACCTTTTAATCTATGAGCGAACAAACTGGGCTATTAAAATCATCGTTGTCAAAAAAATATTTGATGGCTATTTCGGGTTTATTTCTAATCTTATTTTTAACCCAACATTTCATAATTAATCTTCTTTCTGTTTTTAGTGCCGAAGCATTTAACAACACCTCTCATTTTATGGGAACAAACCCCTTAATCCAGTTTGTTATACAACCCATTCTTATTTTCGGAGTGGTTTTCCATTTTGTAATGGGTTTTCTGTTGGAAAAACAAAATCGTGCCGCACGCCCTCAAAAATATGCCTTTAGTAACCCTTCGGCCAACTCAACATGGATGAGCCGTTACATGATTTTATCAGGTGCTGTAATTTTTTGGTTTTTAGCGTTGCACTTTTACGATTTTTGGTTTCCAGAGATAAACACAAAGTTCATTCAAGGCGATATGAGTGGTTTAAGCATAGACGGAAATTTCAGATACCACGAAGAACTTATACATAAATTCACAAACCCTATCCGCGTAAGTATTTATATATTGGCATTTATCTTTTTATCGCTTCATCTTTTACACGGATTTCAATCTGCATTTCAATCGTTAGGAGCCCGCCATCCCAAATATACCCCTTGCATAAAAAATTTAGGAACTCTTTATGCGGTGGCTATACCTCTTGGATTTGCCATAATAGCCATCTACCATTTTTTTTCACACTAAATAAATTTTAAGAAGTTATGACAAAAATAGATTCCAAAATACCACAAGGCACTATAGATAAAAAATGGAGCGACTACAAATCGCATGTTAAACTAGTAAACCCCGCCAACAAAAGAGCCATAGATATTATAGTAGTTGGTTCGGGCTTAGCCGGAGCATCTGCTGCCGCTTCTTTAGCAGAAATGGGATATAGTGTTAAAGTTTTTTGTTTTCAAGATTCTCCACGCAGAGCACATTCTATAGCAGCACAAGGCGGAATCAATGCTGCCAAAAATTATAAAAACGATGGAGACAGTGTTTTTCGGCTATTTTATGATACCATTAAAGGTGGCGACTACCGTGCCCGCGAAGCCAATGTTCATCGTTTAGCTGAAGTATCTGCAAATATTATAGACCAATGTGTAGCTCAAGGTGTACCGTTTGCCCGTGATTACGGAGGTTTACTTGATAACCGCTCGTTTGGAGGAACACAAGTACAACGCACATTTTACGCAGCAGGGCAAACCGGACAACAGCTTCTTTTAGGTGCTTATTCCGCTCTATCTAAAGAAATTGCCAAAGGAAACATACAAATGTACAACCGCCATGAAATGATGGATGTTGTGGTAATAAATGGAAAAGCCAGAGGAATCATTGCAAGAAATTTGGTAAACGGAAAAATTGAACGCTTTTCCGGACATGCCGTATTACTGTGCACCGGAGGATACGGAAACGTATTTTTTCTTTCTACCAATGCCATGGGCAGCAATGCAAGTGCCGCATGGAAGGCCTATAAACGCGGAGCTTTTTTCGGCAATCCTTGTTACACACAAATCCACCCTACCTGCATTCCGGTTTCGGGCGATCACCAAAGTAAGCTAACCCTCATGTCAGAATCCTTACGCAATGATGGAAGAATTTGGGTTCCCAAGAAAAAAGAAGATGCTATTGCTATACAACAAGGCAAAAAAACAGGAAATGATATACCCGAAGAAGACCGTGATTATTACTTAGAAAGGCGTTATCCTGCATTTGGAAATCTAGTTCCTAGAGATGTAGCCTCACGAGCAGCTAAAGAACGTTGCGATGCTGGTTTTGGCGTTAACGCTACCGGACAAGCAGTATTTTTAGATTTTGCATACAATCTGAAATATAAATACGGTAAAACCGAAGCCACTAAAAAAGGGATTCATAGCCCCACCGAACAACAGTTATACGATTTAGGCAAAGAAGTAGTAAAAGAAAAATACGGAAACTTGTTCGATATGTACATGCAGATAACCGGAGAAAATCCGTATGAAGTACCTATGAAAATTTATCCTGCCGTACACTATACCATGGGTGGCCTTTGGGTTGATTATAATTTAATGACTACCGTTCCGGGACTATACGCTTTAGGCGAAGCAAACTTTAGCGACCACGGAGCAAACCGTTTGGGAGCCTCTGCTCTAATGCAAGGATTAGCCGATGGATATTTTGTAATTCCCTACACTATTGGCGATTATTTGGCCGATGAAATACGAACCGGAAAAATACCCACCCATACCCCCGAATTTGATGAAGCTGAAAAAATAGTAAAAGAACGTATTCACTTTTTTGTTAATAACAAAGGCAGCAAAAGTGTTGACCACTTCCATAAGCGCCTCGGTAAGGTAATGTGGGATAAATGCGGAATGGCAAGAAACGAAAAAGGCCTTAAAGAAGCAATAGAAGAAATAAAACAAATTCGTCAGGAGTTTTGGAAAGAAGTGAAAGTACCGGGAAGCGATACCGAATTTAACCCGGAATTAGACAAAGCCACACGTGTAGCCGATTTTCTCGAGTTAGCTGAACTCATGTGTACTGATGCCCTCCACCGTAACGAAAGTTGTGGAGGCCATTTTCGCGAAGAATACCAAACAGAAGAAGGGGAAGCGAAACGTGATGATGAACATTTTGCATACGTTGCTGCTTGGGAGTTTAAAGGGAATGAAATTCAACCTCAATTACATCAAGAGCAATTAGTTTTCGAAAATATTAAATTAGTTCAAAGAAGTTATAAATAATTTTTATATGAAACTTTTACTTAAAATTTGGCGACAAAAAAACGCAAACACACAAGGAAAACTTGTAGAATACGTGGTAGATCACGTATCTCCTGATATGTCGTTTTTAGAAATGCTTGATGTACTCAATGAAAATTTAGTAGACAAGAACGAAGAACCCATTGCCTTTGACCATGATTGCAGAGAAGGAATATGTGGAATGTGCTCTTTATATATAAACGGCCGGGCTCACGGTCCACAAACCGGAGTAACTACTTGCCAGTTACACATGCGCTCGTTTAAAGATGGCGATACTATTTACATTGAGCCATGGAAAGCTAATGGATTTCCTGTTATTAGAGATTTAGTGGTAGACAGAAGTGCTTTCGACAGAATTATTCAAGCAGGTGGATACGTTTCGGTAAATACCGGTGCGGCACAAGATGCCAATTGCATTCCTGTATCAAAACAAGATGCTGATAAAGCTTTTTCTGCCGCTACCTGCATAGGCTGTGGAGCTTGTGTAGCAACTTGTAAAAATGCTTCGGCCATGCTATTTGTTTCAGCAAAAGTTTCTCAACTTGCTCTTTTGCCTCAGGGAAAAATTGAAGCTAAAGATCGTGTACTAAATATGGTAAAGCAAATGGATACTGAAGGATTTGGGAATTGCACAAATACCGGAGCTTGCGAAATAGAATGCCCTAAAGGTATTTCCCTTGAAAACATTGCCCGCATGAATCGCGAATATTTAGTAGCCACACTCTCTTCTGAAAAGTAGTTTGTTTTTTTATCGTTACAAAGTAAGTTTACGCCTACCTTTGTTTCATTCTAAATAGTATGCCTGTATTTCCTTTTTCGCTTCATTCAAAACTACCCCGAGTAGGCACTAGTATTTTTACTGTAATGAGTCGTATGGCCAACGAATATGGAGCCATTAACCTTTCTCAGGGGTTTCCAGATTTTAGCTGTTCTGCCGAACTTGTTGAACTTGTAAACAAAGCCATGAAAGATGGCCACAACCAATACGCTCCCATGGCCGGATTACCAAAGCTTCGTGAAGAAATAGCAAAAAAAACGGTTGAACTCTATAATGCCAGCTACAACCCCGAAACCGAAATTACTATTACGGCCGGAGCTACTCAAGCTATTTACACAGCAATAGCAGCCGTAGTAAATGAAGGAGACGAAGTAATTGTGTTTACTCCCGCCTACGATTGTTACGAGCCCGCCATTGAAATGCAGGGAGGGAAACCGGTTTTTATTCAATTACAACTTCCCAATTATCGTATAGATTGGAATACCGTGCGAAAAATGATTAATCAGAAAACACGAATGATTATCATTAATACACCTCACAATCCCACCGGAAGCATTTTAAAAGAAAATGATATAGCTGAACTAGAAAAAATTCTTGCCCACAACCATATTATTTTACTCAGCGATGAAGTATATGAACACATTATTTTCGATAATCAACCACACCTTAGCATGGCAAGGTACCCGAAACTTGCCGAAAAAAGTTTTATTATTTCTTCCTTTGGTAAAACCTATCACACCACCGGTTGGAAAATAGGGTACTGTATAGCCCCGGAAATCCTCATGAACGAATTCAGAAAAATTCATCAATATATTGTGTTTAGTGCCAATACTGCCATTCAGCACGCTTATTCCGAAATATTGAAACATAAAGAATTATACCTGCAGCTCCCTATGTTTTACCAAAAAAAGAGAGACGCCTTTTTAAATCTGATACAACACTCTCGTTTTATACCCCTGCACACAGAAGGTTCCTACTTTCAACTACTCAACTACACAAACATTAGCAAAGAAAACGATGTGGCTTTTGCCGAAAGACTTATTAAAGAACACAAAATTGCTTCTATTCCTGTTTCCGTATTCTACAATCAAAAAACCGATAACCATGTGCTTCGTTTTTGCTTTGCCAAAGAAGATGAAACCCTTGAAAAAGCAGCAGAAACACTAAAACGAATTTAATGTGGGCTTAACAATTACATATATTCAAACCCACTTATTTTGGGAAGACAAAGCAACTAATTTTTTACACTTCGATTCTTTACTCCAACAAGTTAAAGAAACAGATTTAATCGTTCTGCCCGAAATGTTTACCACAGGTTTTACCATGAACTCTGCTTCTATGGCTGAATCTGAAAACAATCAAACTCTTTTATGGATGCAACACAAGGCAAAACAAAAAAACGCTGCCATTACCGGAAGCTTTATAGTAAGCGATAACCACCAATATTATAACCGTTTAATATGGGTAAACCCTGATGGAACCTACTATACCTACAATAAACGACATCTTTTCCGCATGGCACAAGAACATTTGCATTACACAGCAGGAAACGAACGATTAATAGTTTCTTATAAAGGTTGGAAAATTTGCCCCATGATTTGTTACGATCTTCGTTTTCCGGTTTGGTCAAGAAATATTTATTTCGGTCATTCAAAAAATAACCAAACTCCTACTTACGATTTACTACTGTTTGTAGCCAACTGGCCGGAAGCCCGAGCCCACGCATGGAATACTCTTTTGCCGGCAAGAGCCATAGAAAACCAATGTTATGTATTGGGGGTTAACCGCATTGGCACCGATGGAAAAAATATTAACTATTCCGGAAATTCCGCTGTTTTCGATGCTAAAGGAATGGCTATACACCTATCTGAATTGCATAGAGAAGAGGTTTGTACTCTACAAATTTCTTTAAGCGAATTGAATGAATTCAGACAAAAATTTCCGGTAGCTTTAGATTCAGACTGTATAGATATTTCGGTTTAAAAAATACATTGCGTATTTTTGAAATTCCATGATGCGTTTATTTTTTCACACTCTACCACTGTTTTTTATTCTTCCTTTTTCCTCATTTTTATTTGCTCAAAAAACATTTAAATCAGGACCTTTATTTGGATTATCGGCCACACAGGTTGATGGCGATGGTTATGGGGGATTTAATAAAGCAGGCCTCATTGCTGGCGGATTTGTACTAACTGAACTTAAGCCTAAACTAGATATTCAGTTTGAAATTTATTTTATCAATAAAGGATCTCGAAGAAACCCCCGACCCGATAAAGGCGACCATGATGCATTTTTACTGAAATTAAACTACATAGAAGTTCCGGTTACTTTTTTATATCATTACAAAAAGCTCTCAGCCGAACTAGGTGCTTATATTGGTTATAAGATATACGATTACATGGCCGATGAAAACGGAGAACTTCCACAACAAAATATTCTATTCGAAAACACAGATATTGGGGGTTCCCTTGGAATATACTATCATTTCAGCGAACATTGGTCGTTAAACTGGCGTTCTTCTAATTCTTTTTTACCTATAAGAGAATATCCGAGCATTGACACACATTTTGATATATACAACCGTATTTTTAACAGAGGTTGGTATAATATTGTATCAACCCTTTGTTTTCGTTATACGTTTGGCATAAAAAACCAATCTGAAAATGAATAAACAAAAAATAATAATTGGAATTACAGGAGCATCGGGTGCTATTTATGCCCAAGTACTCCTGAAAAAAATTGTCTCTTTACACTCTTTGTTTGAAGCTGTTTCTATTGTAATGAGCGATAATGCCAAAACCGTTTGGCAACAAGAATTAGAAGACGAATCGTATAAAAAATTTCCATTTACTTTTTACAATAAAAACGATTTTAATGCTCCCTTCGCTTCGGGTTCAGCTCAATACCAGTCTATGATTATTTGCCCTTGTTCCATGGGTACAATGGGTCGAATTGCCGCGGGCATATCAAATGATTTAATAACTAGGGCGGCCGATGTTATTTTAAAAGAAAGGAGAAAGCTCATATTAGTTACACGCGAAACTCCTCTTAGCCTCATACACATTAACAATATGAAAACTATAACCGAGGCCGGAGGTATCATTTGCCCTGCCTCTCCTTCATTTTACAGCAAGCCGAGCGATTTTTCTCAACTCGCCTCCACCGTTACGGATAGAGCGTTAGACCTTTGTGGTGTAGAAACAAATACATATCGTTGGAAATCATAGTCGTTAATTTTTTAACAAGGCATTTTGCATAAATTAACAAGAAAAATTTGCCGATAATAAGAATTACCCCTAAATTCGTCTAAGTAAATTTTAAGTTTATCGTGCTATGAATATGTTTGAACTAAGCAAGCAAGTGCTTACCAAAGTAAGTTTCGATAAAACCCTTTTTAAAAAAGAGCTTAAAAAGAGTTTAAAATGGTTAAAAAAAGAGGAAGCCTTACTTTTAAAAATATGGTGCCTCACCACCTTTGTTCAATATAGCGATGCCATTCGCGAAGTTTACGAAACCTGGAGATAAATTCATTTATCCATTTCTCTTTTTCTAATAAGATGAGGCTTGTTAATTCTTTGCCAATACAACCTTTCCGTTTTTTACAGTAACTTCTATTCCATCTATAATAAATTTACTATCCTCGGTCATTGAGGCAAGGTTTTCTATGTCACTCTCAACAGTATGAATTGAACCTCCTGTATATTGTGCAATTTCAAAGTATTGCCAAAAACTAGGCAAACTTAGAGTTTGACTGTTAAATCCGCACAACACTATGCGTATAGGACGATTAAGTTCTTTAAGGAGTTCCATATCTCGCACAGAACTATTGGCATCTGCCAACAATATTACATCATCATAATTCTTGGCTACCTGCATTGTTTTAAGTATGGCTTCCAAATCATTTTCCTCTTCATCTTCGTTGCCATAACCCGCAATGCGTACCATTCGCATAATATTGAGAATGCGTTCTTTTTGGGGGTTTTCTATAACATAGATTCCACCTGTTTTTCCAATTTTTTTTCGGCTGAGGGGTCGGCTATCACCATCATTAAAAAATGTATATGTAACTACATTGTGCGAATTATTATTTAGTAAATGCCAAAGTACAACGTGTGTAGAATAAGGCATCATGCTGTACGTACAATCGGTTATAATCAGCATGTTTTTCCATTTTTCGCTATTACGTAAAAAAGTTTTTTCCAATTTCTGACCATTTGTTGTATATACCTTATCGTATTTTCTAAGTTCGCTCAATCTGTTTTTATAGTAGTTTACAGAAAGTTCCGAGTCTAAATTTTTGTATTTAATAACAAAGCCGTGGAATTGTTTTTTTGCATCGGATTTATTTTGGGCAAAAGTTTGCACGTATATGTTCCACTTAATGAGAGTATCTAATATAAAGCGATCATCCATTTCCAAAAGTTCTGCCATACGATTTTTAGTAAGGTCAAAAAAATCTTCATGCCATTGCTTTTCATTGCTTGGATATAGGGTAAACACTAAATCTATTTCATAAACTCCTTTTGTAAAATCTTCTTTGTTCCATGCCCTAGAATTCTTAATTTCTTCGCTTCCAAAATCGGTTTTAAAAACCACTATATTATTTTCTGGAAAAAGATATTTGTCTGTTTTATAGGCTTTATACTTGCCTTCCGGGAACAATTTTTTTATACGATAGCCAGATTCTATTTGAACCGCTTTATTTTGAGTAAAACTGCTTAAGGCAAACAGTAATAAGATGAGTAATTGGAAGATTTTCATAGTTAGGTGATTTTAGATTTTTATATCTGTAAAAACACATTTTTTAATATTTTATTGTTTTTAATATTATTATTTTAGATTTTTATTTCTTTTTATATTGTTTAAAAGAAATAAAAAAACCCTCTATTAAGGAGGGTGTAGAAAAAACCGAGACTAAATATAATTTTTTAAACTGTAAGAATTTCTTTTTCTTTTGTCGTTACAATAGCGTCTATTTTCTCTATGTAGCTATCGGTAAGTTTTTGTATTTTGTTTTCTGCATCTTTGCATACATCTTCGGGAATACCCTCTTTTTGTAATTTTTTTATCTCATCATTGCCTTCTTTCCGGGCACTTCGTACGCTTACTTTTGCATCTTCTCCTACATTTTTAGCTTGTTTTACCAGTTGCTTTCTTCTTTCTTCGGTAAGAGGAGGAACATTAATCATAATCAATTCTCCATTATTTTGCGGATTGAGACCCAAATTGGCATTAGTAATAGCTTTTTGTATGGGTTCTAACATGGATTTCTCCCAGGGTTGTATAGATAGCGTTCTTGGGTCGGGAGTGTTAATATTTGAGATTTGACTGAGTGGGGTTGAGGAACCGTAATAATCTACTCTTACCCCTTCCAACATCATAGGATTGGCTTTTCCTGCTCTTATTTTTAATACCTCCGCATTAAGACGAGAAATGGCTTTTTCCATTTGTTCTTTGGATTCATCTAATACAAATTGAACTTCTTCCATAGGAAATCTTTTATTTGCAAATAAACTATTTTAGAATTAAATTTTTACGAGGGTTCCGATATTTTTGCCTTGTAATAACTGCATTAAATTGCCTTTTTTATTCATGTCAAACACAATGATGGGTAATTTATTTTCGTTACACAAAGTAAATGCTGTCATATCCATTACATTTAATCCTTTTTCATAAACTTCGCTAAAGGTAATGGTTTCGAATCGTTTTGCATTTTTATCTTTTTCCGGATCGGCAGAATAAATTCCATCAACACGTGTTCCTTTTAAAATTACATCAGCTTCTATTTCTATAGCACGTAGTGAAGCGGCTGTATCTGTTGTAAAATAAGGGTTTCCTGTGCCGGCACCAAAAATTACAACCCTCCCTTTTTCTAAATGCCTAACGGCTCTTCTTCGAATATATGGTTCCGCTATTTCTTCCATTTTTATGGCTGATTGTAGGCGTGTATTTACATGCAATGATTCTAAAACTGATTGTAAAGCCATACTATTTATTACCGTTGCCAACATTCCCATATAATCTCCTTGTACCCTATCCATACCACCTTCTTTTGCTTGTATACCTCTAAAAATATTTCCCCCTCCAATAACTATAGCAACTTGAACCCCAAAATTTACCGCATCTTTTATTTCTGTAGCGTATTGGTATAAGCGACTATGGTCTATACCAAATTGTTTTTCACCCATTAATGATTCACCGCTTAGTTTAAGAAGTATTCTTTTATATTCCATACTGCAAATATTTGAAAAAGTATAAAAAAAAAGAGAAGCCTTGCTTCTCTCTTTTTAGTTAGTTATTAACCGAGTGCTACTCGTTTAAATGCGGTAACGGTAAGATCCGGATCTATTTGTTTTAAAAATTGCTCTACGGTTATATTATTATCTCTTATAAATTGTTGACTCAGTAAAGTGCTTTCTTTAAAGAATTTATTTAGTTTGCCTTCGGCTATTTTATCTACCATGTTTTCAGGCTTTCCTTCTTGGCGAACTTGTTCTTTGGCAATTTCCAATTCTCTATCTATAATTTCTTTCGATACGGAGTTTTTATCTATTGAAACGGGGTTCATGGCTGCAACCTGCATGGCTACTTGTTTTCCTGCATCTATCACTTTGTTGCCTGTTTTATTTAAACCTACAATGGTTGCTAACTTATTTCCAGGATGTATGTAAGTTACTACGGTTTGAGCTTTTACTACTTCATAGGCTGATAAATCTATCTTTTCGCCAATTTTGCCTACCATTTCTATTATTTTATCGCCAATGGTCATGTCGTTATTAAAACTTTGATTTTTTAATTCTTCTGGTGTGGTAGGCATTTTATCAATGGCGATATTTAAAAATGTTTGCGTAACGTCAATAAACTCTTGATTTTTTGCCACAAAATCAGTTTCACAGTTTAAGCATACTAATGCAGCTGCTGTTTTATCGTTATTTTCTTTAGCTAATACAACGCCTTCTTTTGCATCTCGGTCGCTGCGATTAGCTGCTACCTTTTGTCCTTTTTTACGCAATTCGTCTATTGCTTTTTCAAAATCGCCATCGGTTTCCTGAAGTGCTTTTTTGCAATCCATCATACCTGCACCTGTAATTTGTCTTAATTTATTTACATCGGATGCTGTTATTGTTGCCATAGTGTAAATGATTGGAAAATTTTATTTAATCGTTTGTATTAGATTCGGCAGAAGAAGAAACTTTTTCTGTTTGGGCAGGTTTTTTCTTTGCAGGTTTCTCGTTTTCTGTTTTTTCGTTTTCGTCTTTATCTTTTGTTTTATCTTGCTTTCTTTCTGCTAATCCTTCAGAAACGGCTTTACACATAATATCTAAAATCTTTTCGATAGATTTCGTGGCATCATCGTTAGCAGGAATTACGTAGTCTACTCCGCTTGGATCTGAATTGGTATCAACAATAGCAAAGGTTGGAATATTTAATTTTTTTGCTTCGGCTAATGCAATATGTTCTTTCATAATGTCGACAATAAAAAGAGCGGAGGGAAGGCGCGTTAAGTCGGCAATACTGCCTAAGTTTTTTTCTAACTTGGCTCGTTGGCGGGTAATTTGTAAACGTTCGCGTTTAGATAATGTTTCTATGGTACCATCTTTATGCATTTTATCTATCGAATCCATTTTTTTAATGGCTTTACGAATAGTGGCAAAGTTGGTTAACATTCCTCCAGGCCAACGCTCAGTAACATAAGGCATGTTAAGGTTTTTTACCTTTTCCGCCACCATATCTTTGGCTTGTTTTTTTGTAGCTACAAAAAGTATTCTTTTGCCCGATTTGGCAATTTGATGAATGGCATCAGCCGCTTCGTCTATTTTAGCAACTGTTTTGTGTAAATCAACAATATGGATTCCGTTTTTTTCCATAAAAATATACGGAGCCATTTTCGGATTCCATTTTCTTTTGAGGTGACCAAAATGTACACCTGCTTCTAATAATTCTTGGAAGTTTGTTCTTGCCATTTTTTTGTTTTTTTAATTGTTTACTTTCTTTTTACTTTATAATAAGTCCGTGTTTAAAGCAATTACACAGTAGTGCTTAGGCAGTCTGTATAATTTAGATACTAAACGATCGGCAAATAAATTAACGTTTGCTGAACTGGAAGCGTTTACGAGCCTTTTTCTGTCCAGGTTTTTTGCGTTCTACCATTCGAGGGTCTCGGGTTAATAAACTCTCTGCTTTTAACTTTGGTTTATTTTCTTCGCTTATTTTTACTAATGCACGTGAAATTCCTAGTCGCAAGGCTTCTGCCTGACCTGTAATTCCACCTCCCTCAATGGTGGCTACCACATCGTACTGTTTTTCTGAACCGGTTATCGAAAATGGCTGATTTACCTTAAATTGTAAAGGCATGGTTGGAAAATATACTTTATAGTCTTTTTGATTTACTGTAATTTTCCCTTTTCCTGGCTTAATATATACGCGGGCTACAGATGTTTTTCTTCTTCCTAGTGCATTAATCATTTCCATAAAAATTATTTAACGTCTTTTAATGTTATTTTTTTGGGTTGCTGAGCTTCATGTGGGTGTTCCGAACCTGCATAAACAAAAAGCTTACGATACATTGCATTCCCTAAGCGATTTTTGGGTAACATCCCTTTTACAGCGTGCTCTACTACACGTTCCGGCTTTGTTTGCAATACCTGACGAGGTGTAGCAAAACGCTGTCCACCAGGATATCCTGTGTAGTGTATATATTCTTTTGCATCTATTTTTTTTCCGGTAAATCGCACTTTTGATGCATTTATTACAATTACGTTATCTCCACAGTCGATATGGGGAGTAAAATTAATTTTGTTTTTGCCTCGCAATAGGTAAGCAATATTGGAGCACAAACGACCAACGGTTTCGTTCTCTGCATCAAGAATAACCCAGTTTCTCTTTATTTCTTCGTTTTTGGCCGAAACGGTTTTGTAGCTTAAAGTATCCACGTTTATTTACTTTTATTCTGTTTAATATTTTGTTTTATCCCTTTAAAGGGGTTGCGAAGTTAGGATATTTTTTTTATTCTACTAAATTTTTCATTTTTTTTCAACAACGCGATCTTTCTCTCTGCTATGATTCATTAAAGAATAATACACTATTCTTCTACTATGATTTTGGAAACCAAATTTTTATGATATAAATAATAAATTCCAGAGGGTAATTGAGAAAAGTCTAATTTTATTCTTTCATTTTCATCTATTTCGATAAGTGGAAACACTTTGCTTCCAACAAGGTTAGTAATATATATTTCTTTGGGTAAAATTTTAGAAAGCGATTGAATAAGTACTTTTTGGTTAGTAGGGTTAGGATAGAGTATTATATTATGTTGATGGGGATTGTTTTTTTGCACCTGAGACATCAGTGGGTCGATGTAAATCTTCATGAAAACAGGAAGATGGTCGCTCATGTTGTACATTGCTTTTAAAACAGAATCGGGGAGAGAATTATTTTGCGGAATAATGAGTTCTGCATTGAACCGGTTTCCGTCTTGTCCGTAAGCCCAATAAGTATTTTGCACGTATTTTACTTTGTTTAAACCCGTCAGCACATCTCCTGAAACTAAAATGTGGTCAAAACGATCGTCCATCCCCCCTCCTGCCCCTCCTAAATAAGAATTTATTCTTACACTCTGTGTATGGAGAGATGCAAATTGTGCATCTCCGCTCCAGGCTCCCGGGCTATTGAGGGGATCGTACAATGGAGTACCGCCTGCAGTAAGGGTAATATAGGCCGGTTCTGTGCTGGCATAAAGGTTTAGATCTCCTCCGGCAATAATATTTTTATTAAGATTGTTTTGTTGTAAATAATTTTTAAGTACAGCAACTTCTTGCTGTCGCTGTTGTTCATTGGCCTGCCCGGTACTTGCTTTTAAGTGCATACTGTAAAACCGTAAAAAGATAGTGTCTCCGTTTCCTGCTGAAGGTTTATAATATACAACATATTCACTAATATCTCGCAGTGGCGTAGCTAATTGCTGTTGCGATATAAAACCAAATAAATTAGTGTTGTAGTAGAACATATTATCAGTATCGGAGCCATTTATAAAATTGGCTTTTTGGTAATGTGTTGTTCCGAATACGTTGAGAGACTGGTTTAATATAAGGTTTGCACCGTAGAGCGACTGAAGCTCGTTTACAACAAAAATATCGGGTTTGGCATGCTGCAATATTTTACGAAGTGTATCGCAGCGAGAAGGAGTAACATCCGGAAAATTTAAAAGGTTATAATACATTACACGCACGGTATCTTGTGAGTGAACCTGTGTAATAAACAAGACAAAAAATACAAAATATAAGGTGCAATGAGGCTTATTATTCATTATAGTTGTTTTCATAAAAAAACTCCCAAAAGATTTCTCTCGCGGGAGTTTTTTTATTTTTCTGTTTTTGTATTAACTCTTTAAAATGGCAAATCGTCTTCCGCACTATTTTCCGGTGCACTATTGAACGAAGATTCAACCGCTTGCTGCGAAGTCGTTTTTTCGTTAGAAGAGGTTTGTTTCGCTAATTCTACTTTCCAGGCTTTTACATCGGTGTACCAACGACCATTATATTCTCGACTTTCTACATCGAAAGATACATTTAGTTCGTTTCCTTCTTTTAAAACGCTTTCGTTTATTTTATCGCCCCAAACCGATATACATATTTTTTTAGGATACTGGGATCCTAGAGTTTCAACAATAAATTCTTGTTTTTTCCATTCTCCATTTTTTCCCATCCCGGTTTGGAGGGGTAATAATTGAATCAGTTTCGCTGTTATTTCCATGTGTTGCTTTTTTCCAAAGGTAAGGAGATTTAGTAGAAAATAGAGAAATTTCTGTGTGTTGTTAGTAAAAATTTAATCTAATTCTAAATCTACATTATGTAATTCGCGCCAAGGTAGCCCTTGGATATTAAGCTGCTCCATGAAAGGATCAGGGTTAAATTCTTCAACATTAAATACCCCCGGTTTTTTCCACAACCCTTTTAAAAACATCATAGCTCCAATCATAGCCGGAACGCCTGTTGTATAAGATACCGCCTGGGTTCCGGTTTCTTTAAAAGCTACCTCGTGGCTGCAATTATTGTATATGTAGTAGGTTTTTTCTTTTCCATCTTTTAATCCTTTTATTCGGCAACCAATGGAGGTTTCGCCTTTATAATTTTCGCCTAAATCTCCGGGATTAGGTAGTACTTCTTTCAAAAATTGGATGGGAACAATTTCTACCCCTTTGTAAATAATAGGGTCTATACGTGCCATTCCTATATTTTGTATCACTCTTAAGTGAGTAAGGTATTCCTGCCCAAATGTCATCCAAAAGCGAGCACGTTTTAATGAAGGGAAATTTTTAACCAACGATTCTAATTCTTCGTGATAAATCAGATACGATTCTTTGGGACCAATATTCGGGTAATTTAGAGGTTTGTGTATTTGGTGTGGTTCCGTTTCTACCCACTTCCCGTTTTCCCAATATTTGCCTTTTTGGGTTACTTCACGGATGTTTATTTCGGGATTAAAATTGGTGGCAAATGCTTTGCCATGGTCTCCGGCATTGCAATCTACAATGTCTAAATAGTGAATTTCATCGAAATGGTGTTTGGCTGCATAGGCGGTAAAAACGCTGGTAACTCCCGGGTCAAATCCACAGCCCAAAATAGCTGTTAAACCGGCTTTTTTAAATTTTTCTTGATAAGCCCATTGCCATTTGTATTCGAACTTTGCTTCTTCCTTTGGTTCGTAGTTGGCAGTATCCATATAATGTACCCCTGCTTGCAAACATGCGTCCATAATGGTTAAATCTTGGTAAGGTAATGCCAGATTTACAACCAATTCGGGGTTATGCCTTTTTATAAGGGCTACCGTTTGTTCTACATAATCAGCATCTACTTGGTCGGTTTTAATGGTAACTTTTAGTTTGGCTTTAATTTCTTCGGCTATTTTATCACATTTGCTTTGGGTTCTGCTTGCTAATGTAATTTCTGTAAAAACATCTGTATTCATGGCACATTTAAATGTTGCCACCTGCCCCACTCCTCCTGCTCCTATAATTAATACTTTTCCCATTTTTATTTTTATTTAAATTTTACACGCAAGATTATGTAAAAATAGCGAAACCTAAAAAATGTAAAAGTTTTATATTCGTTAACCAATTAAAAATAATGCTACAAAAGATATTTTTAGCTGCTTTTATAACTTCTCCTAAATCTACTTTGGGCTTTGAATTCTAATTTTTTAACAGCCAATAGACTCTAATCTTTCCATAATATATGGATATTTGCAACATGAGTGAGCCCAAACCCAAAAAACGCTTAATTAAGAAGTTTAGGCACAAGTTCAGGCTTGTATTATTAAATGATGAGACTTTTGAGGAAAAAATCTCTTTAAAACTTACTCCCCTGGGGGTATTTACATTAATGGGAGTGTTGTTTATTATTTCTATTGTTATTACCTCGCTGGTTATTGCATTTACTCCCCTTCGCAAATTTATTCCGGGATACACCGATGTAAATCTTCGTAAAAATTTAGTGCAAATGGTTTTTAGGGTAGATTCGTTAGAAAGAGAAATTATGATAAACGCAAAATACCTGAATAATATTAACTTGCTGTTAAGCGGCAATCCTCCGCTTGGGTTGGAAGAATCGAAAAAAGATACTTCACAAAATTATAAAAACATTGCCTATTCCAAATCGGCTCAAGATTCAGCTCTCAGGCAATTTGTAGAATCAGAAGAGAAATTTAATATCTTTTTTAAACCGGCAAATGCCCGTAAAGGCGATATTTCCAGCTTTGTTTTTTTTACTCCCTTAAAAGGTCAAATTACGAATGTTTTTAATGCCGAAAAATCGCATTTTGGAGTAGATATTGTGGCTCCCGAAAACGAAGCTATTAAAGCCACGTTAGATGGCACCGTTATTTTTACCGGTTGGACAAGCGAAACGGGTTATGTTATTCACCTGCAACACACCTCTAATATTGTTTCTATTTACAAGCATAATTCAGTTTTACTAAAAAAAACAGGCGATTACGTAAAAGCAGGAAACCCTATTGCCATCATAGGTAATTCGGGTGAATACACATCGGGGGCTCATTTACATTTTGAACTTTGGTACAACGGACTGCCCATAAACCCCGAAACTTATATGATGTTTAGCAAATGAGTTTAAAATCCTATTTAAGCAGATTGTATGCCGGAAGCGTTTATCGGAAAATTCAGCAATGGAGTAAAAACCCTTTTGATACCCAACAAAAAGTATTTGAAAATCTTATAAAATCTGCAAAAAATACTCAATTTGGAAAAACTCATTGTTTCAGCGAAATAAGAACATACCCTGATTTTAAAAAAAATGTACCTATTCGCGATTACGAAGGGTTAAAGGAATACATCGACCTTATAAAACAAGGACAGGCAGATGTGCTTTGGCCCGGAAAACCTATTTATTTAAGCAAAACTTCGGGTACCACTTCGGGCACAAAATACATTCCTATTTCGAAACAATCTATACACAACCACATTGATTGTGCCCGAAATGCCCTGCTTTGTTATATTGCCCAAACAGGAAATACCGACTTTGTAAACGGTAAAATGATTTTTTTACAAGGTAGTCCGGAATTATCCGAAATAAATGGCATTCGCGTGGGCAGACTATCGGGCATTGTAGCACATCATGTACCCTCCTACCTAACTAAAAATCGCATGCCCACGTACCAAACAAATTGTATTGACGACTGGGAAAAAAAGGTAGATGCCATTGTAGAAGAAACTCATAAAGAAAACATGACACTTATAAGCGGAATACCTCCATGGGTTCAAATGTATTTCGATAAATTAATAGAAAAAACAGGACGAAAAAATATTGCCGAAATTTTTCCGAATTTTTCGTTGTTTGTTTATGGAGGGGTAAATTACGAACCCTACCGAGCCCGTTTCGAACAAAGTATTGGAAAAAAAATAGATTCTATTGAAGTGTATCCCGCTTCGGAAGGATTTATTGCCTTTCAAGATTCACAAAAACATCATGGATTACTGCTGGTGTTAAACAAAGGGATTTTCTACGAATTTATTCCGGCCGAAGAATACTTCAACTCTAATCCGACCCGTATTTCTTTACAAGATGTAGAATTAAATAAAAACTATGCCCTGATTTTAAACACCAACGCAGGTTTATGGGGATACAGCATTGGAGATACTATAAAATTTATTTCAAAAAACCCTTACCGAATCATCGTTACCGGAAGAATTAAACACTTTACCTCGGCATTCGGAGAACACGTTATAGCCGAAGAAGTAGAATATGCACTTCAACAAACCTTATCAAGTTATCCGGCCGAAATTACCGAGTTTCATGTTGCCCCTCAGGTGCAACCCAAAGAGGGGCTTCCCTACCACGAGTGGTTTGTTGAATTTACCAAAGAACCCGAAAATATTTCTTCTTTTTGCACAAAAATTGATATAGAACTCCAAAACAAAAATGTTTATTACAAAGATTTAAGACAAGGAAATATGTTATGCGAACTAAAAATAACTCCCCTAAAAAAGAATGCATTTGTTGAATATATGAAAGGGTTAGGAAAATTAGGTGGGCAAAATAAGATGCCCCGCTTAGCCAACGACAGAACTATTGCAAAAGAACTTCAGAACTATATTAGCCTGATATGAAAAAACCTCCGCATACACACTCCTTACATGTTGTTAAAACAACCGTACTCTTGACTCTGTTTTTATTTCAACTATTTCCGATTTTTTCACAAATTATTTTCGATAAATCCTTTCACGATTTCGGCCAACTGAAACAAGGAAACAAATTATTTGTAGATTTTAAATTAACCAACGCAAGTAATAACATCGCCCATATTACCCGAATAGAAGAGCCTTATGGAATTACTTACCGTATTTCAAAAAAAATGATAGAACCCGATAGTACAGTTACCATTCGCTTTAAATACATACCTAAACGCAAAGAAGTTTTTGAAAGAAATGTTTTAGTATATATCAGCACCCTTAGTGAACCCCTTATATTTACCCTAAAAGGCGAAGCCTTATATACTAATCCCAAAGAAAGTTTGGAAGTACCTGAATTTGAAACTGAAAAAAAAACCGATATTCCTCTTTACCAATTAAGCATTAATGTGGTAGATGCAAACACTAAAGAACCTATAAATAATGCTATCTTAGAAATATTGTGGGATGGGCTACAATATAAAAAAGTAAGCACAAACGCACAAGGAAAAATAATGCAGCAACTCTACTCCGATAATTACTATTTTTTAGTCTATGCACCAGGTTACAGTATGCAAGAAACAGCCGTAATGCTCGAAACCAACAATCAGTCTATTACCATAGAATTGGGAGAAAAGAAACAAAACGAAATACTAGTAGAAATAAAAAAAGATAGCCTGATTGTGCCAGAAGTAAAAGAAACTCCTGCCGAAAAAAACAACGAACTAGATATAAATCGTTACGCCCCAAACAATGTTGTTTTTTTACTCGATGTTTCCGTTTCAATGAAACAAAAAGGCCGGTTAGACCTAATGAAGGTAGCCATGATAGAACTAGTACAAATGCTTCGCCCTATCGACAAACTCTCGATTGTTACCTATTCTTCTACCACAGAGGTAGTAATAGAATCGCAAGCCGTAACCGATAAAACCTCCATTATAAAAGTTATTCAGAATTTAGAAGCTGGGGGTTTAACTGCTGGCGGAAAGGGATTGAAAAAAGCTTATCAGGTAGCAGAAAAATCGCAAATTAAAGAAGGCAATAACCAAGTGCTTATTGCTACCGATGGAGCTTTTAATTTAGAGAAAGGAGATAAAGACATGCTTTCGCAAGCCAAAAATGCAGCCGAGAAAAAAAATATTACACTTACCGTGGTAGGTGTTATAAACGAAAAGTGGACAGAAAAATCAATGAAATCACTTGCTACTGAAGGAAAAGGAAACTACATCAGCATAAAAAACTACAACGATGCTAAATCTGTTTTAGTAGAAGAAATAAAAAGAAACTCCTTTAAACTTTAGTTCCTTTGAAAGAGTTGAAAGAAAAAAAACATATTGCCATTCTTGGCTCTACAGGTTCTATTGGCACACAAGCCCTACAGGTAATTGATGAGCACTCCGATATATTTTGTGCAGAAGTGCTTACAAGCAATAACAACAGCACTCTTTTAATTGAACAAGCCAAAAAATTTAAACCCAATGCAGTTGTTATAGTAAATGATGAAAAATATACTGAAGTAAAAGAAGCCCTGAAAAATGAAGATATTAAAGTTTTTGCCGGAAAAAAGGCATTAGCCCAAATCGTAGAGAACAACAAAATTGATATGGTGCTTACCGCACTGGTAGGTTTTTCGGGCTTAGAACCCACCATAAACGCCATTAAATCGAAAAAAAATATTGCCCTTGCCAACAAAGAAACATTGGTAGTTGCAGGAGAATTAATAACAACGTTGGCGAAAGAAAATGCGGTAAATATTTATCCGGTAGACTCCGAACATTCTGCTATTTTTCAATGTATGGCAGGCGAATGGCAAAACCCTATCGAAAAAATTTATCTTACTGCCTCAGGAGGCCCCTTTCGTGGAATGAAAAAAGAACAATTAGAAAAAGTAACTCGCGAACAGGCATTAAAACACCCCAACTGGAATATGGGTGCAAAAATTACCATTGATTCGGCTACACTTATGAATAAAGGGTTTGAGGTAATTGAAGCAAAATGGCTTTTTAATTTACAAGCAGAACAAATTGATATTCTCGTTCATCCACAATCCATTATTCATTCTATGGTACAATTTGCCGATGGCAGTATAAAAGCTCAAATGGGAATACCCGATATGAAATTACCCATTCAATATGCGTTTAGTTATCCCCTACGTTTATCTTCTATTTCTCCTCGTTTTAATTTTTTAAACTCCTCTATATTTACCTTTGAAAAAGCAGATGCCGAAAATTTTCCAAATTTACGACTGGCTTATGAAGCTATGGAAAAAAAAGGAAACATGCCTTGTATTCTCAATGCAGCTAATGAAATTACAGTAGCCGCATTTTTAAAAAATAAAATCTCGTTTTTAGACATTGCGCGTATTAACGAAAAAACCATGCAAAAGGCTCTTTTCATAAAAAATCCCACATTTACAAATTATTCGGAAACAGATAATTTGAGCCGAGAAATAGCCCTAAGCCTTTTATAATTTTTTAAAAAGCAACGCCTACTCCAATAAATCCATCAAAATAAGAACCAGGGCCTGTGGTATAATAAACAGCATTAGTTAAAGCTCCTGTTACAACATAATAATCGTCAAAAATATACCTGGCAGGGGTCATAAATTTTACTCCCATCGAAAAATCAACTGCTACACTTTTATTTTTCCCGGAAAGAACCTGCACACCCAATCCGGTACCCAATCCAGTACTTTCAAAAGGATTGGTAATTCTTAGTATGGAATGCTGATAGGGGTCTGTTATTTGGTAGATGGGGGAATGATTACCGTATACCCCTTTTACGTAGAGGTATAAACCATTTAATCCCTCTCCTGTGGGATAAACCCGTACAAAAGGAGAAATTTGATACCCCGGAAAAACCCCATAATAGTATGAACCAATAACTCCTACCGAGAAATAATTTCCGATACCTCTTTCAACCTTCATACGGGCTTTATTAATAAATCCGAGCGGAGAAATAGTAATTATATTTTTAGGCGATTTTTCTATCTGTACATCCGAAACATCGTTTGTGTATTGGGAAAAAGCCGATATCCAAATAGAAAAAAGAGCCATAAGAGTTATGAAATTTTTCATGTTAACTATTTTTTGAGTGTAGCACAATATTTATGCCCAAATATTTGTACCTTCTGAACAATTTTTACAAATATCTATTTCTTTTCTAGAATGCAGCAATTGGTTTCTGAATTTATTGTAGGCAAGGCTTTGCCAAATTTTTTCTAAAGTATCATTGGCAATACTCCCCATTACATGTACCGCATCTTTATCGAAACAACAAGGCACCACATTTCCATCCCAAGTAATAACGCAGCTGTGCCAAAGTTTCCAGCAATGATTTCTTAATTTATTTTTGAGTTGATATGTGCCTTGTATTGTTTTTTGATATCGGGAAAACTTCTCGTTTTCTGGCATTAGTGGGTTACCGTTTTGAAACTGATATAGCTGAGCTGTTTTGAAAAGTATTTTATTAATCCCTATTTGTTGTGCTATTTTTTTTATTTCGTCTATTTGATGTTCATTGGGTTTTACAACTAAAAACTGAAAATAAACTAAAGGATAAATACGATTCAATTTTTTTTTCCAATAGAGGATGTTTTTAGTGCCCTCTAACACTTTTTCTAAACTTCCGCCCTTACGATATTGCTCATACACATCCTGCGTAGTTCCATCGATAGAAATAATAATACGATGAAGACCTGACAAAACCGTTTTTTTTGCTGTTTCACTATCTATAAAATGTGCATTGGTTGAGGTGGTTGTATAAATATTTTTAGATGAGGCATAAGATACCATCTCTAGAAATTGTGGGTGGATGTAAGGTTCTCCCTGAAAATAAAAAGTTAAATAAAGACTCTGTTTATATACTTCATCTACTACTTTTTTAAACATTTCGAGTTTAATATTCCCTGTGTTTCTTGTAAACTTTTTCAATCCACTAGGGCATTCGGGGCATTGCAAATTACAAGCGGTAGTAGGCTCTATGGCTATTGCTAGAGGAAAACCCCATTGCAAATTTCTTCCAAACCATTTTGAAAAAAGATAACTAGTCAATATTTTAATAATATTGCTTAGACGTTTGAGAGTAATAATTTTTAAAAAGAAAAAACCGTTTTTTAAGTAAAAAAGCATCGTTCCAAAGGTATGATTTCAAATCTAAAATTGATATGCCAATTTTTTGCAGGAATATTCTTTTTAATAAATTCCTACACTCTTTTTGCCCAAACTCAAATAAAAGGAAGGGTGTTTGATAAATATACCAAAGAGCCTCTCTCTTTTGTTACGGTTGCAGTAAAAGATGCTCCGATTGGTATGTATACCGATGTAGAAGGCCGTTTTTTAATTAAAAGTAATACGGCTTTTAACACCATTATTTTATCCTACATAGGTTATGAAAAGCAAGAAATACAAGTTTCAGACAAACAAGAAATGATTGTTTATTTAGTACCCACTAGTTACTTATTAAAAGAGTTAGTGGTACTTCCGGGCGAAAATCCTGCCCATCGTATTATAAACAAAGTAATAGAAAACCGTAAAATAAATAACCCCGAAAAAGCCTGCTCCTTCTCTTACACAAGTTATAATAAACTCATTTTTACCGGCAACACAGACAGCACCTTGTTAAATAACCCCGAAAAATTAGCACAGTTAGATTCTTCGAGTCAAAAAGAAATAGCTTTTTTTGAAAAACAACACTTGTTTTTAACCGAATCGGTAAGTGAGAGAAAGTTTATGCCTCCTGCAAAAAACTACGAAAAAATTATAGCCAATAGGGTTTCTGGGTTTACAAATCCTGTATTCTCCTTATTAGGCACACAGTTACAATCTTTCTCTTTCTACAACGATTATATTTCTCTGCTCGACTATAAATATTTAAGCCCTATTACTCCCGGCAGCACAAGTAAATATCTTTTTATATTGGAAGATACTTTGTATGATAATAACGATAGTATTTTCATCATATCCTTTCAGCCAAAAAAAAATAAAAACATAGAAGGAATGAAAGGTTTATTATACATACACACCGATGGATACGCCCTGAAAAATGTGATGGCAGAGCCTTTTGAAAGAAAAGGAGGAATACAGATTTCTATACGGCAACAATATCAGAAAATTGATAACACTCAGTGGTTTCCCGTTCAGTTGAATACCAGCATGAATTTTGATTTTTTAAAAGTAAATAATACCAATTTAGTAGGTATGGGTTGGGCATACCTTACCAACATAAAGATTAATCCGGGTATTTCTAAAAAAGAAATCAAAAACGTAGAACTTGAAGTTTCATCAAATGCCCATAAAGTTGAGGAATCTTTTTGGAATCAATATCGCCCCGATAGTTTAACCGAAAAAGAAACAAAAACCTACCATGTAATAGATAGCATTGGTAAAGCGGAAAAATTAGATTTAAAACTTAAAACCTACACCTCTTTGGTAAACGGACAAATTCCTTTCGGTCCATTGAGTATAGATATAGATAAAATAATAAACTACAACGGTTACGAGGGCACACGCCTTGGAATGGGTATCCATACCAACGAAAAAATTACCCAAGCTGCCACTTTAGGCGGATATGTTGCTTACGGGATTAAAGACAAAGAATGGAAGCTTGGTTGTGATGCTTCTATTTTTATTGCCAAATCAATAGATATGAATCTTCGTGTTTCGTACCAAGAAGATGTGGTGGAAAGCGGAGGAATATCTTTCTATAATTTTAAAATACCCCTAAATTCTAGCGAATCATACAGAATATTATTTGTAAACCGCATGGATAGAAACATAAAAACAGAGGCTGTATATTCTTTCCGTTTTTTACGCTATTGGAAAATAAACCTATTTGCAAATGAGCAATACAGAGAGATAACCAACGCTTATTTTTACGATATCCATTTAAATCCAGATGTAAATTATCTGAATTACCTCTACCATTTTTACGAAACTGGAATAGACACTCGCTTTGCATTTAAAGAAAAATTGGCAAAAACCCCTTTAGGAATATTTCCTATACCCGGAAAATTTCCTGTAATAAGAGTTCGCTACGGGTACGGACTTAGAAACGATTTAAAAACCAATTATTATCAACGAATTGACCTTAGAGCCGACAAAGGTTTTTTTATAAAAAATATGGGCCGAAGTAATTTTACGTTCCTTGCAGGTTATACAAACTCTAATGTGCCATATACACTGCTTTACAATACCAGAGGAACCTTTGAAAATTTTTCAGTTTCCACAGCCAATACTTTTGAAACCATGCACCCTAATGAATTTTTAAGTAATCGGTATGCTTCGTTACATTACCGACATAGCTTTGGTAGTTTGCTCTTAAAAACAAAACATTTTGAACCTAAATTTACAAGTAGTATTTCGGCTGGATGGGGTACTTTAACTGGAACAAACAATCATAAAAACATTTCTTTTAATACCATGGAAAAAGGGTACTACGAAGGCGGAATTATAATAGATAATATCTTAAAAATAGGTTTCAGCGGATTTGGCATCTCCGGTTTTTATCGTTTTGGTCCCTATACAAAACAAAAAACAGCCGAAAATACGGCTGTTAAATTATCGCTCACTCTAAGTCTATAGCTTATTTCAAAATAGCTTTATTGTTCCAAATAATATTTTTACTTATGTCCTTTACTGTAGCGGCAGATCGTAAAAGCATATCAGGGTCGGGAGGGAAGGGCATGGGCTGACCTCCCAATCTTTTGGCTGTTTCAGGTTTCAATGCAGCTGCATCTCCGGCAACAATCTTTGAAACCACATTATCAAAAAAAGTATCTGCCATTACGTTTTCACTTTTTATAAGCTGGTTATCGGAATTTGAGATATAATCTAGTGTTCCTGCTACTTTCGCAACTTTTTTCTGAGCTACCTCTAAAACAGTACAAGTGATAGTTTTGTATTTTGGCTTTTTAATATCATTGCCAAGTGAATCTTTTTTAACATTTCCTTTTCCATCTAAAACATATTCGAAACCATCTTGCACTTGTTTGCTTTCGGTAAAAGTGTTTTCTTTTACAAGTTCGGGACCTACATCAATAATTTTAATATTTAAAATAATATAGTAGTCATAGTATTTAGTGGTATCCTGCACATTATCATAGTTAATCCATTGCGTGTTTAATTCCTTAATGGTAATTTTTTTCATTTCTTCCCAAAAGCCCAGAGGTAAAATAGCTCCTGAATTATTTCGCATCATAAATAATGCATTACTTGTACCTAACCATTGAGCGTGCTTTATTTTTTCGTCAACGTCTTTATAATTTGAAATTAATCCTTTTACCTTAATAAATTCCCCATAGGCTTCTCTGGCATTCATACGGTCACCTTTTTGAAGGAGTTGTTCTCCTCGGGCATAAGAATATTCTGCGGCTTTGTTTTTAGATTCTATTAATTCATTATCAATATCTTCGAATTGAAAATTAATACCAATAGCAGGAAGACTTTTAGCTAACTCTTGCCTGGATTTTATCATGGAAAGTTGATTGTATATTTCGCTGTTATTAGCGGGGTTTCCTTCTTTTCTTAAAAAATCTACCCGTTCGCGAGATTGCTTATTAGCTGTAGTATAAGCCTCATAAAAAACATCTATTTCTTTTATTTTGGTAGGTTTCTTTTTTATTTTTCTTGCCGATTTCTGCATAGCAGCATCATAGCGGCCTTTCATCAGCATTTTTTTAGACGATGTACAAGAACTTAATAAAACAGCAACTAAAAGCAGAGTAATTAATTTATTCATACGTTTTGATTTATTAATACAAAGGCAAATCCAATGCCAAATATAAAACAAAAACGTAAGTTAAAAAACATTAATTAGCAAGTAATTTAAATGTTTTTGCTTCACTTTCGTTCGAAACAGATATAAAATAGAGTTGATTCGGTTGTAAAAGCAAATTACTTAAAACAACTGTCTTTTCTGGGTTTTGAAGTTTAGTAGAAAAGAGAAGTTTTCCGTGTACATCAAATACATTAATGTGATAATTCATATTTTCTGTAATTGATTCTAAAGATAGGTAAACCTGATTGTTTGAAATAAATGCATGAGTATTAGAAATAGTACCTATATTTATGCTAATCCAATCTGAAAAAGATGTTTTGCCATCAAAATCAACTTGTTTAAGACGGTAGTACGAATTACCGTTTAACGGGTTTTTATCAGTGTAATTATAGTTTACCAAAGTACGAGAATTTCCCGATGCGGGAATTGTTCCCGTATCGTATACTTTTTCAAAATCGGCTGTTTTTTGTACAATAAAATGGCTGGAATTGTTTTCGCTTTGCGTAGCCCAAAATAATTTCACATAAGGAGATTCTTCCATTGCTTCAAAAGAAACCAGCTCAATAGGCAAGGGAGATAAAATACTAGCTATAGCCCATGGATAATTTACAAGTTGGCCAGAAGGGACATTAGGCACAGTTACACTATTTGCTCCGGTGGTTTGTCCGGCTAATGGTAACTGCCATTTATTAGTAGGAGCATTCTGATAACGTTGTGCCCGCATATCGGTAGGTACATTATAAGGAGGAATAGGTAATTCGGCAGAGGCATAAGTAAAAGTTAATGTAACAGAACTTGGAGTTCCTGCTCCAATGGATTTTCCTATTTGCCAAAAACGATCAACAGTGGCATCACGATTATCGGGTAATAACCCTATTAAACTATTCAAGTTGTTTACATTAGATGGCGTAGTGGGCCATGGCAAATTGGTAGTGGGGGTTCCGTAGGTAGATATGGTTACAGTATCAACATCTCCACTAACCAAGTTATAGGTTAAAGGGATATAAATGGAATTATTTACTCCAAAAGGGAAAGTATGTGCCCCAGTAGTGTTATTTACAAACCATCTCAATTTACTGGAGTTATTTGTTAACTCACTTTTTACATAGCCCCCTGTTCGGGTTATACCGGTGGTAAGTGGAGATATAATGGTTAAACTATACCCGTTCAAATTTAGTTCCCCATTCGCTAAAATTAATTGATTTGCTGTTGTAAAACCATTTAAACTCCTAACTCCGGTATTGGAAATTTTTAGTTTTTGATAGGCTATTGATTTTTCAACCATTTGGGCTCCACTTCCGGAGTATTCAATTTGAGAATTGGCATTGGATAAATTGTATGTAGTAGTACCCACATTTGTATTTAAAAAAGCACCTGTTCCGCCTATCCCCATAATGTTAAGTCTTCCATTGGTTGCCCCTCCATTGATAGTCATTTGGGCACACTGGTTAGCATTATCAGTACCGTAATCTATAATCCCAACATTCATTACTCCGGTACTCCCTATTACAATCACTGGTTTATTAGATGTGTTATTGGAACCAAGCCATAATTTTCCGTTTATGGTAAACACCCCATTAACGGTCCATATTCCCCCTCGGTGCGATGCAGCATAAGTGCCTGTACCGGGCCCGTCAACACCTGCACCTGCGGTGGGCTCAATTATGTTTAAAGTACACCCATTGTTAATTATAACATCGAATGTGAAAATAGCGTCTCTGTTATTATACAGGGCATTTATCCCGCTCCCACCTAATGTTCCTGTCCATCTTAAATTCACATTCATGGCAATGGTGGTTGTGGTGTTCCCTCTCGTTGCTCCATCATTGGTTTCATCACTATTTCGTATTCTAAGTGCGTTAAACTTTCCGGTACCGGAAATGGTGTGTGATTTATTGGCTTGTATGTTTACTCCTATGGCATCTAAAATACCATCGTTTCCAAAATCTCCGTTGCAAATAATGCTTCCGCATAAATTGATGTAATACAAGGCGGCTTCGCTGGTATTATTTCTGAAAAACTTTGCTCCGGTTTGAATAATTAAGCTGTCTAAAGTTACAGGCGAAGAGTTTAAAGTAACTATATGCCCTGTTTGAATCACAAAAGTACTATTGTTATCAAACACGGCCGGTCCAGGTGTACCAACAGGAACAACATCCCAAATGTTGGCATTGTGATTACCACTCATTTGTGAGTAATAGCGGGTTTGTGCCCCAAGTTTTGCAAACGCAAGAAGCAACAAAAAGATTAAAAATAAGTTCGCCTTATGCACTGTTTTTAAATAATAGCCGACTAATATACAAACTTTTGCACCAAATTGTTCAAAAATAATTTTCTTTATGATAAAATAATCTTTACGATATAACGAATACTAGGTAAAGAATATGTTTTTCTGATTTAATTAAATCCAGATATTTTGTTCGCTTAAGCTTATTTTGCTGCCGAAAAACATGGAGGCACTGTTCCCGAAAGAAGGGGTATAATCAGAAATATAAAAATGGTGTTTGCCTGCATTATTCTTATTCAGCAGTTTTTTTTGCGTAAGTACATTTTTTACTTGCAAAGCCACAATTTCTGCTGAGTCTATAATTTCAAACTGCTTTTTATAAATATCAGTAATTTCCTTTTTTATTAGTGGGTAATGAGTACAGGCCAATATAAGGCAATCTATTTTTTTTAAACGCGGCTTAGATAAATACGATTGTATTATGGTTTTGCTTATATTGTTATTGAAAAAACCCTCTTCAATCATTGGGGCCAACAAAGGTGTGGCCAAAGAAACCACTTCAATGTTTTTAGATATTTGTTTTATTTTATTTTCATAAACATTCGACTTTATTGTACCCTTTGTACCAATTACCCCTATGCGTTTATATTCTTTTTTTGCAGAAACGTAGTTAACTATAGGGTCAATTACATTGATTACTTCAACTTTATTTTCGGCAAATTCTTTTACTACATTGTAAGCATGTGCAGAAGCTGTATTGCAAGCAATAATTATTGTCTTACAGTTTTTTTGTAGTAGAAAGCGGGCAATTTTTATGGCATAGAATTTTATAGAATCTTCCGATTTTTCTCCGTACGGAAAATGTGCTGTATCTCCAAAATAAACAATGTTCTCATTGGGAAGGATTTTTTTAATGGCAGAGGCTACGGTTAAACCTCCAATTCCACTATCGAAAATACCTATAGGTTGCGAAGGATTGATAATTTGTTTCAACGGAAAAACTCTGTAAAAAACGAGCCGGTTTTACCGGCTCGTTTTAAAAATTATAATTTTAAATTTTTCTTTACTAATGGAAGAATATCTTCACCTGCAGTGTAAAGTAAAACCCCTACACTGGAATCAAGGATGTAAGTAAACCCATTTTCTTTAGCTACATCTTCAATGGCTTTTTTTGCTTTATCGATAAGGGGCTGCAATAACTCGCCTTCTTTGTTTTGCAAGTCTTTTTGGGCGGTTTCCTGAAAATCCTGAATGCGTTGTTCCAAATCTGTAATTTCCTTAACCTTGGTATTACGAATCAGTTCTGTCATTTGTCCCTCTTTTGCCTTAAAATCCTGCACTTTTCCTTGCCATTCGGTTTCCATAGTTTGAAGTTGGGACTGTAATTGTTTCGCGTAATCTTCTAAATCTTTTTGGATTTTAGTGCGTTCTGGCATGGCCATTAATAATTCGTTTGAATTAATATGCCCTAACTTTTGCGTTTTCTGAGCAAATGATGCAACACTTAAAAATATTAGTCCTGCAAATAGAATTTTCTTAATCATAGTCATAATTTTTGTTGGTAAATTTAATTATCTCGGTTTTGGCCTGGAGTATGACCCAGTTTTTTCAATACATCATCACTCTTATCATATTTTGAATTTGTATAAAGCATAGTTAAACCACTTGATTTATCAAAGATAATAGCGTATTGCCCAACTGTTGCAATATCTTTAATGGCATTATACACCTTATCTTGAATAGGTTTTACTAATTCCTGACGTTTTTGAAAAAGTTCGCCATCTACTCCAAACTTTTGTTTTTGGAATTCTTTCGCTTCTTTTTCCTTTTTCATTATGTCATCTTCTCTTTTTCTTTTCATTTCATCAGTAAGTAAAATTTGTTCTGCCTGATAGTCTTTGTACATTTTATCTATTTCGGCATATTTTTTTTCTATTTGCTTTTGCCACTCTATCGAAATTTTATCAAGTTGTTCCTGAGCTTCTTTATAATCGGGAATTTGGTTTAGAATATAATCTGTATCTACAAAGGCAAACTTTTGAGAATATCCCGAAAATGAAAGTAATACAAATGCAAGGGGCAATAAGAATTTCATAGTTGTTTTCATAACGCTTTATTTTATGGTTTACCAATTCTTTTCAAAAAGTATGCCCTAATTTTAGCGGAGGCGAAAATAAGAAAAATAAATAAACTAAGACTTAACGCAATTGATTTAACTTTGCCTCTTTAAAAATTTGTTTTACTCTTTGCACTTATGCAGTTTGATTATGATATTATAGTGGTTGGAGCCGGACATGCCGGTTGTGAAGCTGCTGCTGCCGCGGCAAATTTAGGGTCGAGGGTTTTGTTAATTACAATGAATATGGGAACCATAGCCCAAATGTCTTGCAATCCGGCAATGGGAGGTGTAGCAAAGGGGCAAATTGTAAGAGAAATTGATGCTCTTGGTGGATGCTCCGGAATAATAAGTGATAAATCAGCGATACAATTTCGTATGCTTAATTTATCTAAAGGTCCGGCTATGTGGAGCCCAAGAACCCAAAATGATAGGATATTGTTTTCGATTTTTTGGAGAGAATTTTTAGAAAAAACGCCTTTACTGGATTTCTGGCAAGACACTGTTTGTAGCTTACTAACCGAAAAAAACAGAATAGTTGGGGTTAAAACCAATTTGGGGGTTACTTTTAAAAGTAAAGCCGTAATACTTACCAATGGAACTTTTTTGAACGGAGTAATACATATTGGAGAAAAACAATTTGGCGGAGGAAGAATTGCCGAAAAAGAAAGTGTTGGTATTACTGAACAATTGCGTGAATTTGGATTTACCAGCGGGCGAATGAAAACGGGGACCCCCCCAAGAATTGATGGTCGTTCGCTTGATTTTTCTAAAATGGAAGAACAAAAGGGAGATGAGAACCCACAAAAATTTTCTTTCTTAAAAGAGATCGAACCATTAACTAAGCAAAGAAGTTGTTTTATTACATATACCAATCCAATTGTTCACGAAATTCTAAAAACTGGATTTGAAAAATCGCCAATGTATAGTGGAAGAATTAAAGGAACGGGGCCCAGGTATTGCCCATCAATTGAAGATAAAATAAATCGCTTTTCCGAAAGAGAAAGACATCAATTATTTATAGAGCCTGAGGGGTGGAATACTGTAGAAATATACGTAAATGGATTTTCAACTTCACTACCTGAAGAGGTGCAAATGAAAGCACTTAACAATGTGCCCGGCTTTGAAAATGCCAAAATGTTTCGTCCAGGCTATGCTATAGAGTACGATTATTTTCCTCCTACACAACTTAAAAATACACTGGAAACAAAATTAATAGAAAATCTTTTTTTTGCGGGACAAATCAATGGAACCACTGGTTATGAGGAAGCTGCCGGGCAAGGGCTTATAGCAGGTATAAATGCACACTTAAAAATAAGGGATAAAGATAGTTTTGTACTAAAACGAGATCAGGCATATATAGGAGTTTTAATAGACGACCTAATTACTAAAGGAACGGAAGAGCCTTATAGGATGTTTACATCAAGAGCTGAGTTTAGAATTTTATTAAGACAAGACAATGCGGATTTAAGACTAACCGAACTATCATATAAATTGGGATTAGCAACAGAAGAAAGAATGAAGAGTGTTCTTGAAAAAACAAAACACGCTAAATCAATTATAAATTATTTTAAAAAAGAATCTATAAGCCCTGAAGAAATAAATCCACTATTGGTTGAAAAAAACACACCGGAAATAAATAAAAAAACCAAAATTTTTACTCTTTTATCCAGACCTCAATTAAATATTCAACATTTTATTTCTATACAAAAAATAGGATTTGAGTTAGAAAAATATAATCAGGAAAGTATTATACAAGCTGAAATAAACATGAAATACGAAGGTTATATAGAAAAAGAAAAAGAGGTTGCTTTAAAAATGCAAAGGTTAGATGAACTCAGAATTAGTAAAGAAATAGAATATAGCCAAATCGAATCGTTATCTTCGGAAGCAAAAGAGAAACTTATAAAAATTAAACCGGAAACCCTAGGACAAGCATCTAGAATAAGCGGTATTTCCCCATCAGATATTTCGATTTTAATGGTCTATATCGGACGTTAATTTATTAATTGTTTCACGTGAAACATATGTTTTTATTTTAGGATAGGTAGATATTAATGTTTCTTTTTCAGGATTCCAAATAAAAACATTTATAGAATCAATATTTTCTTCTTTTTTAAGTATAAAATATTTGTACTCTCTTCTGCCTTGTGTTAAAACTAGTTCCTCTCTACAATCTTCGCTATTTTTGGTTTTGTAATAAGCTACCATTTTAATATTATTTTTGTTAAAATTAGCTTCTTTTATTTCTATGCTTACCACATTGATGTGTTGTTTTTGTGGCAAAAAAGAAAAATTAAAAGAATATTCATTGCCTTCTTTAAATAAAAATTGATTCGAATCTCTTTGTAAGTTGTAATCCTCTAATCTAAATATATTTACAGGTTTAGAGAGGGTATAATTTTTAAAATATATCATTTTATAATACTCATTTATTATTATTTCATAATCTAAAAAAAATAATCCGAAAACATTTATCACTTTATCAAACCACTCATCTTTTACTCCTAAAAAAATGGCAAAATCTAGTTTGTTTTGTTCTAGAGTAAAAAATAAATCAGAAAGATCCTGATTGGTTTTTATGTAAAAGTAGTTGGTTTTTTGAATCAATGTATCGGAAAACTCAGTATTAGTAATAGCCACAAGGCCTTGTGTGTTTTTTTTAGTTTTAAGAACATTTCTAAGTTCTTGTAATGGGTTTATATGTTTTTGGCTATATATGCTTTTAGAGAGCTTAAAAAAGAGTAATGCGGCTAAAATTAATATTAGAGGGAGAAAATATGACCATAAACGAGATTGTGTATTCATTATTTATCAAAAAAACTTGCAATGGTAAAATAAGAAAGCAAAACGAAAAATATTAGTCCAATATATGCAGAATACTTTAATGTTTTATTTTCAAAGCGAAATTCCACCTGATTAAAACCAGATTTTAAAAACACCGATGTAAAAAGCAAATTTGATTTAATAGTTTTTTCTGGCTTTTTGTTCACATAACATTTCCAACCAATATAGTGAGATTGGAGAATATTTAATAAAACATTATTTTTTGATACCGTAGAAAAAACCCAGCGATTGGGAGAGAAAAAATTCATTTCTACTTGATCGCTCTCTAATACCTTCAAGTTTAAGTTATTTTTAAAAATGGAATCCTCAATAAAAACTGTATTTGTATTGTAAATACTGTCTTTTGAAAGTGTAGAAATCGGTAATATATGGTCTGATAAATAAAACCAAGAATTTTGTAGCAGAGAATCGCTTAACCGCTTGTAATCGTTAAATAAATGCTCGTGTTCTTTAAAAATAAATGAAGTCATACAATCGCACGAAATACGTTTTTCAAAAATGTTTGTATTATGCCACAAAGGGAAAAAGGCGGCAGAAACATCACTCGTATTTATTAAGGGTTTATAAACAGGGGGAGGAAATCCTTTTAACTTTTTATCTAAGTGGGTATATATTTCCAAGGGCTTTCCTGCATTTATACCTGTTCCCCATATACAAAGTTGAACTGCTACAAGCAAATCTGCCAATACTAATGCAAAAACAAAAACAGTATTTTTTAGTTTACAGAAAATTTGAATTATTAAAAATGCCGCGTATAGGATAATCTGTAGAGCCAACTGAAGCAAAATGCGTTGGTTTAAAGAAGAGTTTAGAACGCTTTGTTTAAAATCTGCCAAATGAAAACTTTCTGCCCAATATAGAAAATCTGCTTGTGAATAGAGAATTCCAAAAACCAAAAAATATCCAAATAACACCGTAAGCAAAATCACTATTTCTAAACGATATTTAAAAGATTTGAAAGAAAACCCCTTAAGCACATGAGCAGAAAGCAATGCTATTCCAAAAATACTAAACAACCGGAATATAGCCGGAAAACGAAAGGTTCCCATAAGAGGGAGTTTGCTAATCCACAACCTTAATGGCAAATCGTTTCCGAGCGATATTAAAAAACAAGAAATTGCAAAAAAGGCGATAATCTTTAATTCTGGAGTCCGCTTTGTAAAAAAAGAATATGTAAATAAAAATAAAGGAAAAATACCAGTATATATGTTTGCCATACTTATATCGGTACCCAAGTCAAAATCGTTTGCAACTGTTCCAAAAGGTAAAAAAAATGATAAAAAAGACTTTAATGTAAAACTCCCTTTTATAAGATTTTCAGGAGAAATTTCTCCCATTCGGGTTACATAAGGGTAGGAATCTATAATTCCAACCAAAATAGGTAACATACAAAGCAAAATAATAATGGTTGAAAGAATCATTAATCCCAACCATTTTTTGAAATGAGTAAGATTTTTATTCTTATAGTCTTGTGCAAAATAGTAAAAAACAAATACCAGCAGTAAATAAAGTAATATAAAAGAGATGGGTTGGTATCCACTAGATACCATCAAAAGGCCAAAAAAGGTAAATTTTACCCAATTTTTCCAGAGTAGAAAAGACCGTAATTTAAGAAAATAGTAAATTGCAAAAGGAAGCCAGGCTCCGGCAATGATTAGTGTTAAAGAAGAGGCATGGCCAACAAAAAATCCTGATAAACAATAAACCACCCCGGCAAATACTGACGAAAATTTATCTTGAAACAAAAAATACGACAGTTTAAATATGCCTACCCCAGCTATAGCAATATAAAAAAGTAATAAATAATGCAGGGTAATATTAGAATAGCCTATAGTTGGGGCTAAAAGTAATACTTCGGGTGTAAAAATAGGGTATTGGGGATCGGCATAAATAGGGTAACCACATTGCTGATAAGGGTTCCATAAAGGCCACTCCCCATTCATAAAACACTCTGTAACAAAGTATCGCCAAGGCAACACTACATCAATTAGGTCGTATTGAACACTATTTTGCAAAAAGGCAATTTGCCAATAAGCGACCATTATGAGTAAGAAAAAAAGTAAATACGTTAGCGATTGTTTTTTTAACACCTCTCTCATTCGCTCTATCTTAAACGAAAAATGGCATATTTAATAATTACCCACATAATTAAAAAAGCATCTGCATTTCGTATTTTTTTACCTTCGCCTTCGTTTCGGGGGTAATAGTGTACAGGCACCTCTGCAATATTATTTTTTTTTTCTCTTAAAGCTTTTATTAGTAATTCCGCTTCAAATCCAAAGCGATTCTCTTTTAAGTTTATTCTTTCCAGCAAACTTTTCTTTATCAATTTATACCCGCAAGCCATATCGGTAATTCTTACATTTATAAAAAAAGAGGTTAAAAAACTAAAAAATTTATTGGCTAAATAGCGTTTGTAAGAGTAGAGGGGCCTGACTATCCCTGGCATATAACGAGAGCCATTTACAAATTCTACCCCTGTTTCGTACATTGCATTTATTAGCACAGGTATATCGGCCGTATTTAGTTCTAAATCAGCATCTTGTACTAACAGTATATCGCCTTCAGCTTTAGAAAAACCCAATCTTACAGCAGCTCCTTTTCCTTTGTTTTTGGTTTGTTTTAAAATTTTTACAGCAGGGTATTGGTTTACTATTTTTTCAACTTCGCTAAGAGAGTGGTCTGTGGAAGCATCATCTACTACCAGTATTTCTAAGAAATTTATAAAAGAAGGCATTTGTACATTGTTTAATTCACTAATCACTTTGTTTATAGTAAATTCTTCATTGTATAATGGGATGATTACGCTTAGTTTCATTAAAACACTGATATTTGTCAAATGTAAGAATTGCATTAATTTTATATGCTTCTCAATATTTTTTTATATTCATCGTTGTTGCCTTGATTGTTTATGCATAAATCTCTTTTTAATAAATTCTTTTTTATACTCTTTCTTGTGTTCTATTGCAACACTTCTACAGCCCAAGTTCCCATAGGGCAGTGGAGAGAACATTACCCATATTTTAAAGCTCTTTTTACCCAATCGTCCGAACAAAAAACTTACTGTGCCACCCCAAAAGTTCTCCTAATTTATAATAAGTCTGACCACGATTTAAGGAGAATATCCACTATTAATGGACTTTCTGATGTGGAAATCTCAGCCATGGTTTACGATACCGATAATGAACAGCTGATTATTGGTTATAAAAGTGGAAATATAGATTTTATAGATCGCTTCGACAGGGTATATAATTTACCCTCCCTCAAAAATAGTAATATAATAGGCAGTAAAGAAATAAAGCAAATTACGTTTCAAAATGGGCTAGCCTATGTTTCTTCCGGAATAGGTGTTATTGTACTAAACACACAAAAAAGAGAAATTAAAGACACTTACTTGTACGGTCCTATGGGTATTCAAATGTCTACCGTTTCGGTGGCTTTACATAACGGGTATATTTATGCCGCTACAGAATTACAAGGCGTTTACAGAGCTCCTCTTACTGCTCCTAATTTAGCCGACTTTAATAACTGGAGTAAAATACCCGATTTGCCCAATGTAAATTACTCTCACTTATTTTCTCATGCCGGAAATTTGTATGCCAACATTCAAAATCCCGATTACTGGAAAGCCGATTCCATCTTTGTTTTTAACGGTACTAACTGGCAGATAAGCCCTTTTTTAGCGGGAGAAAAAAATTATTCATTCCGAAATTCAGGAAATAAACTGGTCGTTTCTCACCGAGACATTGTGCGTGTGTATAACGAAAATTTACAGGAAATAGATTTCTTCTACACCTTTTCGGGTATTCAACCTCAACCCAATGATGCCGTTTTAGACAATAACCAATACCTATGGGTTGCTGACCGAAACAAAGGTTTTATAAAAATAGACCCTAACAAAAATGCCGAAGTATTGACTCCAAACGGCCCAATAGGTGAAAACAATTTCTCTCTCCATTCAAAAAAAGGAAAAGTGTGGATGCTACCCGGAGCTTGGACTATTTCTTTAGGGGGCATGTTTCGCATCGAAGGAATACACCTTTTCGAAAATAACGAATGGAAAACTTTTTCTCGAGAAGGGAGTGCTGCACTCGATTCGGTATACGATTTGGTTCGTGCTGCCATAGACCCCTCAAACTCAAATAAAGCCTACTTTTCATCGTGGGGACGAGGACTAATTGAATGGGAAAACGATAAAGAAAACGTGGTTTACAACAACATCAACAGCACCCTAAAACCCCGCCCCGAATATTATTGGATTGGGATAGGAGATATTAAATTCGATAAAAAAAATAACCTTTGGATTACCAATGCCCACGTAAACGAATGTCTTCAATTAAAAACATCAAACAATCAGTGGAAATCGTTTAACCTTTTTCCTTATTGCAACTCAGCCAAAGGTTTTGTACATTTAATCATTGACGATAATAATCAGAAATGGCTTTTTAACCAAAGAGGAAACGAAATTTTAGTGGTTGATGATAAAACCACCTACGATGATGTTTCAGACGACAATATAAAACTGCTCACAAAATCAGAAGGAAATTTACCCGCAGGTGAAGAAATTTATTGTGCCGAAATAGATAAAGACGGAAAAATTTGGGTTGGAACCGACCAAGGAGTTTACGTTTTCTTTTCGCCCGGCAGTATTTTTAGTGGAAACAACGACAAAGGGCAGCAAATATACATTACCCAAGAAGGGATAGTTCAGTTGCTATTAGAAACCGAAGCGGTTACAGCCATTGCCGTTGACGGTGGAAACAGAAAATGGTTCGGAACAGCTAAATCAGGGGTCTTTCTAATGTCGGAAAATGGCACAGAACTTATAGAACACTTTACCCGTGAAAACAGCCCTCTGCCATCTAACGCCATATTAAGTATTGCCATAAACGATGCTACTGGTGAAGTATTTTTTTCTACCGACAAGGGGCTTATAGCGTATATGGGAACCGCTACCGAAGCCAAACAAGATTGCAAAGATTTAATTGCCTTCCCAAATCCCGTAAAAGAAGATTATACCGGGCTGATAGCCATACGTGGACTGATTGGAAATTCTGAAGTAAAAATTACCGACACAGCCGGAAATTTGGTTTATAAAACCACTTCTTTCGGTGGGCAGGCTGTATGGGATGGAAAATGGCCCAACGGTGAAAAAGTTGCCACAGGAATTTACATTGCCCACTGTGCAGCCCCCGATGGAAGCAAATCGTGTCCGATAAAAATTTTAATTGCTGCTCAAAACCAGTAAATGCTTACCTCCACTAAAGCCATATTTTTACAAACTATTCCGCTAAACGAAAAAAGAAATCTTGTTAAACTTTTTACCGAAACCGATGGGACTCTTGCATTTGCCGTAAGCGGCATGTATCGAGCCAAAAAAGGTAAGAAAACTGCATTTTTTCAACCCCTTTCTTTACTCGAAATCGTTTTTGAAAACAAAGAAAAAAAATCCATCCAATTTCTAAAAGAAGTTCGATTCGATTATGCTTATGTAAATGCAGGTAATAACATTTATAAAATCTCTGTTCTGTTTTTTTTAAACGAAGTACTTATAACCACACTTCGTGAGCAAGAATCAAACCCTGCATTATTTTCCTTTTTGCACAGTGCTCTGCAATACCTAGATATTAGCGATGAAAACATCAGCAACTTTCCTCTTCTTTTGCTGCTTAAACTAAGTGCTTATATGGGTTTTGCTCCCGGCTATTCTTCTATTCACAACGAACCGATTTTATTGCCCGAAAAATTACTCACTCTTTACCGCTGCAATTTTACCGAAATGAATCAAATTTCCTTTACCAACCAAGAAAGAAGAGAAGCCTTAAAAAATCTAATCGACTACTTTAAATTTCACTTACCCGGCTTCAAAGAAATAAAATCGGCTGCCATACTCGAAGAAGTATTGGTTTAGTACTATCTTTGTTTCTGTGAAACAATATTTACTCATTCCTATATCTGTACTGCTGTTGCTCTCAATCTTTCATACATTGGCGGGTGGTTTTATTGCTTTCGAATTATCCAAAAAACAGGTTAAACGTAGTATAAAACTTAAACTTAAAGCCGGTGTGCCCGAAAACGAATTAGTAACTTTCAATATTACCAGCAAACAATATAAAAGCCTACAATGGATAAAAAAAGACAAAGAATTTAAACTAGGAAACGAGATGTTTGATGTAGTTACCAGAACGGAAGAAATGGAACAAATAACCTTGGTCTGCATCAATGATAAACAAGAGGCAGAACTCTTTAAACAACTAGATCGGTTAGTAGATTTAAACATGGGAAATACCAACAATCTACCTAATAAGAGTAAAAAAGGAAATAGTTTATTGCTTTTTGCCTCTTCTTTGTTTTGTGAATCATTTGCCCAATTGAACTTTAGCGAATTTTCTAGCCCATTCAATTATTTTATTGCTAATGAATGGGATAATTACACCTCTTATCTTACTCCACCTTATTCTCCTCCCGATTTATTTTTTTCATAAAATACCTTTTCGCACAAGCAAAATACGAAAAGATAAAATAATTTTTATTTCAACAATAAAAAATCTCACATATGAAAAAAATAATTTTTATGTGGTGTGTGGGTGCGTGGTGTATTAATGCAACAGCACAAACAATTACCGTAAAAGATAAGGTAACCCTTTTACCCTTAGAAAAGGCTGTTATTTATGATAAAACGCAACAAATAGCCACTACCACCAATGCAAAAGGCAAAGCAGATATCGGTGCTTTTAAAAACATAGATACTGTTTACATTCGATTTATGGGGTATAAAACCAAAATTCTTAGTTATTCTCAACTAAAAGAAAAAGGAGAGATTTTACTCACCGAAAATTTGGTTTCCTTAGATGCATTAGTAGTTTCCGCTTCCAGAAACGAGCAAACAAAAAAAGAAGTCCCTATTAAAATTACTGCTATTGAGCCTAAAGAGGTGATGTTGCATAATCCGCAAACAGCAGCCGATATGTTAGCACTTTCAGGTGATATATACATTCAAAAAAGCCAAACAGGAGGCGGAAGCCCTATGATTAGAGGTTTTGCAACGAATAGAGTATTGCTTACTATTGATGGAGTTAGAATGAATACAGCCATTTTTAGAGGGGGTAATGTTCAAAATGTAATCTCTTTAGATCCTTTTACCATTGCAAAAACTGAAATCCTTTTTGGACCCGGATCGGTAATGTACGGAAGCGATGCTATTGGAGGGGTTATGAATTTTTTTACACTTTCTCCTACGCTTTCCGATACAAATAAAGCTGTATTGAATGGTAGTTTTAGCACCCGTTATACCTCGGCAAACTTCGAAAAAACCAATCATCTTCATTTAAATCTTGGTTTTAACAAATGGGCATTTACAACCAGTGCTACATTTTCCGATTACGATGATTTGCGTATGGGGCAATACGGTCCTGACGAATACTTAAGAACTCGCTACGTTAAAACCATTAATGGGGTAGATAGTGTGTTTTTTAATTCTAATCCTCTCCTTCAAATTCCTACAGGTTACAGCCAGTACAACCTGATGCAGAAAATTCGTTTTAAACCAAACCATCGTTGGGATGTGGTTTATGGATTTCATTATTCCGCTACTTCCAATTACTCCCGATACGATAGGCTTATTCGCCCTAAAGGCAACACGCTGCGTTCGGCCGAATGGAACTACGGGCCCCAAATTTGGATAATGAATAACCTGCAGGTAAACCACTATGCCGACTCCTTTTTTTACGACCATTTGCGGCTCACATTGGCACATCAATTTTTTGAGGAAAGCCGTATAGACCGTGATTTAAACAAAAGCACCCGCAGAATACGAAAAGAACAAGTGAATGCTCTTTCTGCTAATGTAGATTTCGATAAAAACATTGGCAAAATGCACAGAATTTTCTACGGAGTAGAGGCTGTTCTAAACCAAGTAGGTTCTTTTGGAGAAGATGTAAATGTTAAAAAAAATGAGAGTATTCCGGGTCCCACACGTTACCCTAATGGCTCGGAATGGAACTCGTATGCAGCCTACCTAAATTACCGGCTTAATTTCTCCGATAAATTTTATATACAAACGGGAGCAAGATACAACACGGTAAACCTAAATGCAACATTCGATACCACCTTTTACCCTTTTCCGTTTACAACAGCAGGCATGAGTAACAATGCCCTTACAGGCAATTTGGGTTTTGTTTACAATCCCTTTAAAACTTGGTTGTTTAGCATTAATGCTTCCAGCGGGTTCCGCTCTCCTAACATCGATGATGTTGGAAAAGTCTTCGATTCTTCTCCCGGTTCGGTTATTGTTCCTAATCCCAACTTAAGCCCTGAATATGCCTACAATTTGGAGGTTGGAATTGCCAAAACCATTTCCGATTTTGTAAAAATAGATGCTACCGGGTTTTACACCCTGCTTCAAGATGCTTTGGTTCGCAGAGATTTTAAACTAAATGGAAAAGATAGTATTTTATACGATGGGCAATTAAGCAAAGTAGAAGCCATTCAAAATGCTGCTTTCGCTTATGTTTATGGCATTCAGGCTGGTTTAGAAGTTTCTTTACCCGAAGGTATTGGCATTTCTTCTCGATTTAATTACCAGTTAGGCATGGAAGAATTAGATAATGGCGATATGGAACCATTACGCCATGCGGCTCCTTGGTTTTTAACCACACACATTACTTACGCCAACAACAAAATAAAAGCCGATTTGTACGGAATTTATAACACCTATGTAAGTAATAATTGGCTTGCACCGGAAGAAAAAGCAAAAGATTATATGTATGCCATAGATGTAAATGGAAAACCCTATTCGCCCGAATGGTTTACCTTAAATTTTAAACTAATGTATCAACTTACAAACTATTTTTCTGTTTCAGGAGGAGTTGAAAATATTACCGATTTAAGATATAGGCCTTATTCATCGGGAATTGTAGCCCCCGGCCGAAATTTAATTATTGCTTTAAAAGCTACTTTTTAGCTGCCATTCGTAATAAGTTCTTTTTGCAAAATGCGGCTTGTACAGAGCCGCATTTTTGCTTTAAGAATAAAATTTTTGCTTATTTTTATGCTCAATCATTCCTTATAGATAAACGAAAACAAATAATGGCCACATTGAATAAAAAAGACATACCACAAATTCTGCAAAATGAATTTTTAAATCTCTTAAAAATTCGATTCGAAAAAAATATGAATCGGCACGAAGGAGTAAAGTGGAATGAGATTGAAACTAAATTAAAAGCAAGCCAAAAAAAATTAGGAGTACTTTATAAAATGGAAGAAACAGGGGGTGAACCCGATGTAATTGAATACGATAAAAAAACAAACGAATTTATTTTTTGTGATTGTTCTGAAGAAAGCCCCAAAAACCGCAGAAGCCTATGTTACGACCAAGAAGCACTAGCATCGAGAAAAGAACACAAACCCAAAAACAGTGCCATGGGCATGGCCTTAGAAATGGGAATAGAACTGCTTACAGAAGAACAATATCGCAAACTACAGCAACTCGGAAAATTTGATACTAAAACATCTAGTTGGTTAAAAACTCCCTCTGAAATACGAAAACTAGGCGGAGCCATTTTTGGAGACTATCGCTATGGAAACGTATTTATTTACCATAATGGAGCCGAATCGTATTACTCTTCCAGGGGGTTTAGGGGTTTATTAAAAATCTAAATATAACCCATGTGCGTTAGTTTTGCTTCTATAACCCAATCATTAAAAACTTGCTCAGTTAGAACAAATTTTAATCGAAAAATAAGTACATTGGCTATTAAAAAAACAATGAACTCATTTTACAAAATATTCCTCTTATTTAGCATTTACAACTTAACATTTAATATTTCTCTTGCCCAACACCCCGAAGCCAAACGTGCCACACACTGGTATTTTGGCAATGGGGCAGGCTTAGATTTCAGCAGCGGTAGCCCGGTGGCGGTTACTAATGGGGCTTTACATACATCAGAAGGATGTGCTGCTATGAGCGATACCGCAGGAAATTTATTATTTTACACGGATGGCGATACAATTTGGGATAGAAACCACAATCCTATGCCAAATGGCACACAACTAACAGGTTGCCCAATTTTAGGAAGTTCTTCACAAGCAAGCATAATTATTCCTCAACCAAACAATGATAGTTTATATTATGTGTTTACTACTGATTGTTGGGAAAATTTTGGTGCATTTGGTTTACGATATAATGTAATAAACATAAATTTAAATGGAGGATTGGGTGATGTAATACCTACACAAAAAAATAAATTACTATACACCCCAAGCACCGAAGGTTTAACCGCAACCTACAATTGTGATAAAACGGGTGTATGGATTATGAGTCACGAGTATAACACTAATAATTATGTATGCTATTTCTTAGACGCAACTGGAATTAATACAACACCTATTATTTCTTCTATTGGAGGAATTTATACTGATTTTGTTTCTTATATGAGGTTTTCTCCTAACGGAAAAAAATTTGCATCTTTTAATTACGGAGGATTATCTGAATTGTTTGATTTTAAAGATGGTTTATTATCTGATTTTGTTAATCTTCCAGATGGTGGTTATGGCACTTGTTTTAGTAATGATAATAGCAAATTATATTTTACAAGAAGCGGTAATACTATCATACAATTTGACATTAATTCTACAAATATCCCAGCATCATTAATTGTTTATTATGATATTTACGCTGATAATGCAACATATGCTTCTATTTCAAATGCAATAGACAACACATTAATAATTAGTTCTATTGGAAAAGATTCTATTTCGACAATTGTTAATCCAAATATTATATTAACATCAACTATCGTAAATAGGTTTAATATTTCTTTAGACGGAAAACAAAGTGGTATAGGGATAACCGATTTTATTCAAAGTTATTTCAATACTTTACCTCCTGAATTATGCTCAGACACAAATAAAAAAATAGACACAACTACAATAATGGAATCAACTTTTCCTAATGTTTTTACTCCCAACAATGACGGAATAAACGATGTGTTTAGCGTTAACTTAACTGGATACGAAGAAATAAATTGGAAAATTTACAACCGATGGGGAAGTGAATTAAAAACAGGAGAATTGAAAATTGAAAATGAAAGAATTGTTGAATTATGGGATGGGCGAACCAATGCAGGAGAAAAAGTACCTGATGGCACCTATTACTACATTATTAACTTAACAAAAAAAAGAGGTGAACATGAAACAAAAAAAGGATTTGTTCAAATCCTCAACTAACCCAATTTACTAAATAATTTAAAACTAAAAATTATGAAATACGAAGTATTCACGAACTCACTAAAAATTAGATTTATTGTGAGTAAAAAAATTAAAAAAATCATCATTGGATGTTTGATAAGTTTACCAATGTTAAGTAATGCTCAGTTTAATACATTAGGCACTATTGGAAGAACTGATGTTTTTCCTTCAACTATAGCGGGAATCGGAATTGGAAATTTCCCAACTGTACCTAGTCTACAAGCCCGTCTTCACGTAAACAATTTTTTATTGGGTGCACCTAATGGTCCATTAAACGGCTTCCTCTTTCGCACCGATGGCAGCAATACCGTAGCCAACAGTTGGAGTATTTACACAGGAGCAAACAACAACAACTTAACCGAAAAGTTTCGCCTGTTTGTGCCGACTAACAGCGTAAATACTGTACTGCAAGCTACACAAGGAGGTAGTAGATTTACATTTAATACAGGGGGTGCTTTTTCAAGAATGCACATTACACAAGATATTTTAAATCGTGCTCGGGTTGGTATTGGCGAACTCAATAATCCTTTAACTTATTTACATATTGGCTTAGATGCTTTTCCTGGTAGTGGCTTTAGACCCTGGATGAACAAAGGAGTGTTGATGTACGGCTCTCCCACAGGCGAAATACCTACCATGGGTACAGATAATATGTATATTGGCTTAAGAGAAGTAGCCCCAGATAACACCGAATCGGTTATAAACTGGGGTAACAACCCCGTTCAAACGAATATTCCGGATCGTTTGGTTTTTCGTTTTACCGCAGCTCAAAACATAGGCATACCAGCTAGTGGACTATTAGGTGTTGAAACAGCTCGTATGATTTCTGACGGAACCATCATAGGAACAGTAGGAACCCGTTTCGGTATTGGGGGTGATGCAAACTTTGCCAATCCTTATTCCAACGGTGTGGATCCGGGCAACACAGTCGAAATCAATTCTCCGGCTGTTACTCCAGGGCCTCTTAATACCGGTTTAAGGTTTACCGATTTAAATAGTAGTGTTACACCTATAGCTAATCCCGGTTCGGGTATTTTATCGGTTAATGCTATTGGCGATGTAATATATGTTGAAAGTACACCCGGAGGCGGTGGATTAGGCACTTGTATTTCGCCCACTACTTTTGGTGGTAGTGGTGGGGCTATTCATTTAAGTAATACCGATAATTTTCATTTTCTTGGCAACAACTCAGGCAGTTTAACAGTAGATAATGTAATGATTGGAGCTACTTCCTGCATTACACCTTCTGCTAAATTGCATGTGTTGCAAAATGCCAACGCTCCCTCTTCCATTGGCATTTTAGCAGAAAATAATGACGTATCTTCTACCACGAATCCTACGGTGGGTATAAAAAGTATTCTTCCCACAGACCCCACTT
>CAJPFH010000008.1 GCA_905339165.1 Flavobacteriales bacterium | reverse complement strand
AAATTTACAGCCACTAACAGCAGTTACCCACAAGCAGGGTTTTGTTTTTTCATCTTGACAAAATTTGTTACATTTGGTGTGCAGTTATACTTTGGTAGTTCTCGTTCGACATACCCTGCCTGTGGGTAGCTGCAAAACGTTAAGATACAGAGCCATATGAAACATTTATTATTATCTCTTTCCATCTTTTCTTTATTGACACTTTTAGCATGCAATAAAGACAGTAACTGTTACGACAGAAAAATGAAAGAAAACCACTCGGGCATATGCTCCCAAGATTGTCCTGGAGTTTGCGGTTGTAATGGACAAACATATTGCAACGAATGTATCGCAAACAGCAATGGAATTAAGGTGATAAAGAAAGAACCCTGTAAATAATTAAATGTAGAAATAAAACATCAAAACTTCAATTAGTTGTCTTCGTTGTAAGCATCTCTTCATTTTGCCTCGCAATGACGGAGAAAGCTTGTATTTTGTTACCTATCTTACATTTCTAAATTTCGCATTTCCACTTTTTCCGTACCTTAGCAACCGTAGATTAATACATACCATGAAAAGAATAGAAATACTGAAAACATACAAAATATACATAGGTGGAAAATTTCCACGTACCGAAAGCGGACGCTATTATAAAGTAAAAAATAAAAATGGTGAACTGCTTGCCAATATGTGCCAATGCTCTCGCAAAGATGTGAGAGAAGCTGTTGTAGTAGCCCGCAAGGCCTTTGGCGAGTGGAGTACGAAAAGTGCTTTCAACCGTTCGCAAATTCTTTACCGCATAGCCGAAATGCTGGAAAGCCGTAAAGCACAATTTATAGAAGAACTACAAAAGCAAGGCTCTTTCAAAAAACAAGCCGAAGAAGAAGTAATAAAATCCATAGAATGTTTGGTATATTATTCGGGCTGGTGCGATAAATACCAGCAAATTTTCAGCAGCGTAAATCCCGTGGCCTCTTCGCATTTTAATTTTTCGGTGCCCGAACCTACCGGAGTAGTGGGCATTATAGCCCATGAAAATACTTCCTTGCTGGGAGTGGTTTCGGCTATGGCGCCTGTAATGGCCGGAGGCAATACCTGTGTGCTGCTTGCTTCGGAAAGCAAACCATTGTGTGCCGTTTCCTTTGCCGAAGTGCTTCACTCTTCCGATGTGCCGGGAGGTGTAATAAATATTCTTACCGGTTTTAAAAAAGAATTATTGGAACCTGTTGCTTCGCACCTAGACATAAATGCACTGGTTTATTATGGAAATAACCCACAAGAAATAACTGCCGTAAAAGAATTAGCCGCATTAAACGTAAAAAGAATTTTTACTTATTCCGATGTAAAAAATAATGAGCCGTACAAAATTTTAGATACGCAGGAAATTAAAACCACCTGGCACCCTATTGAAAACATTGGCAGTTCGGGAGGAGGGTATTAATTCCTGATGCAAAGCGATTTTTTTGCAGACTAAACTTTTTGGGACACTAAAACCACACCCCGGCCCTAACACCGTAAAAAATAAGAATATCTTTAAAATCGTAATAAACGCTTGGATAAGCTCTTATAAAAAATGAGTTTTTGTGTGTATAATCAATACCGATGTTCATGCCCGATTTAAAAGTATATTCACTTAATTCGATAACCAGCGAGTTATAAGTGAATGACTGATAAAAAGAATGTTTTTTGCCCAACAAACTAAAAACGCCCACAGGCACCGAAACAGAATTGTAATTGAATACAGGTTCTGCAAATGCTGCCAAGCCTACCGTTGCTCCTGCCCTGAAATAGTTGGATTGCAAAAAAACACGCTCGTAATTTACAGAGTACAAAAACGAAGTACCGGCAAACTCGGCATGTAGGTTTTGTTTTTTTTGTTTTGGAATAGGCAAGGTATCTTGCGAAAAAGCAAAGAGAAAAATACTGTATAAAAAACCGACTATGAGTAGATGTTTGAACATGGGGGTTTATTTTAAAATAATTTTCTTTACTGTGTTTTTTGTTTCATGATACAAGTGTAAAAAATACACTCCGGTAACATTGCCTTCTAAATCGATTGTTAGGTTTTGTTCTTCGGCACTTATATTTTTGCTGTAAATAATTCTTCCATACATATCGCTTACTTGTACCCTATAAGCTGTTGCCGGTTTTTCTAACAAATGGAGATTTATTACCCCTTTGGTGGGATTGGGGTAAACCATCCACTCTTGGTTTAGTATAACATTGGAAATGCTATCTTCAGGTACTTCGTTCAGTGCATTTAATTAGGCATAAAACAAACTATCTTCGTATGCTTGGTTGTTTATTACATTTTGTAAACCTTGCGGCAAATGGTTTCCTGTTCGCAGGTTTGCTGTATTGCAGTTTTCTATTCTACCATGAAAGTAAGCTCCTTTTTCTACTTTAAAGCCGGGCTTTAAACTTATTTTATCGGTAGCAACACAGTGTACATATTGCAGGGCATTATCGTTTTTTATACTGCATAAAGGTTCGCCAAAGCAGCCTCCTTTGCTTTTTACTACTTGGTTACATGGAAACTGGTTGTAATTAGAGCTGCCAATGGTAACCGTTTTGCCTAGAATATGCGTGGGCAAATCCTTGCCATCGCAAAAATTTAAATCGGTATTACAATTACGAAAAGCGTATATTTTTACATAATCTATTTCTAAGGATTTGGGTAGTGCGTTTGGCAATGTAAAGGCGTTATCGGAGTCTATACTACTGCTAAAATTAGTTGGGTTCATGCCGATAATAAGCTTTGATTGTTCGCTCGGATAGCCCCAATTTACCTTTAGTTTGTCTAAAAGCGGATGATTCATTACCGCCAGTAATTGTTGGTTGTTAGAAATGGGAATAGATACATTTTTATTCACTTGCAGAATATAATGATAAACCGTAAACAATACGTTTCCGTCAAGCAGCCAAATTATTCTGAAATCATCCCACAATAAGCCCCAAGTATGCCATTGGTTGGATAAGGAATAGGGTGTTGTTCTTTGTGGATTAGAAAAAATATCAAGAGTTGCTTGCTCCCAAATTGATTTACCAATATTGTGATTCCAAAAATGATAAGTCATGAATACTCTTGAGGAAGTTTTCAATGAGGTTATTGCTTTTTTCTCTTCCTCTCTTCCTCTCAGCATTTCAAACACATCAATTTCCGTTTTATTTTCGAAAAACCAAAAGGCGGGCCAAACATTCTCAATTATGGGCAGTTTAATTTTGGCTTCGTAATAGCCATACTTGTAATTAAAATTAGATTCTAAAAAGCCTCCCGAATATTTGTGTAACCGTAAATTTGGTTTATTATCTCCATAAACTGTATAAGTACAATCGTACTCAATGCATTTTAGCATTTGTGGTGTGTTGAGTTCTTTGGCTATTAACTTTACCGAACTGCCGGTAAATTCGTAATTATTCGGAAATGCCTGCCAACCTATTTCTCCCGGAGCTGTTGTTCCTCCTCCGGCATGTAATTTACTATGACCCTGTATTTCGTGCGGTAAGTTCCATTTTTGAGGGTCAAACTGATAAGAAGAAAACTCGTCTTCAAAAATTAACTCGTAGCTACCTTGGTCAATTAAATGAGGGGCTGAAATAAAAGAGTTTTGCAGAGGAGCGTAAAATGGCTCAAAAAATTTGTAGTCATACTTTCCAAATTTCGGAGAGCCATCAAGGTTTATAGTATTATAAATGGGATAGTATAATAATTGCGAGAATGTAGAGAATGAACTAAATGTTAATGCAAAGAATAGCAAGAATCGATTAAATATTAAATTATTCATAGTTTCTATTTTTTAATATATCGTACTTTAATCTCATCATACATTTTATCCTCAAAATCAAGACTAGCTATCTTATTACAATAAAATATTAGATTTAATTTATTCGATTTAATTAGTAAAACGCTTGTGTTTTGTTGATTAATGAAAGTATTCCTTTTTTTTGTTGTTTGAAATGTTAACCGATAGTCTAGCAAGTTACTATCGCCAGTCATCATAGGTTGGAATCCAATAAATTCAATTCCATTTATATATCCACTTTCTAATAGTCTGCCATTTGTATAAAACCAATATAACCCATTTTTAGTAATTTTTAGAGAATGGAGAGGTATAACATCTCTATCTTTTTCTTTTGTAAAGATATCGTAATTGTATCCTCCACCTGCTCCTCCTAAGCCTCCGGTAAAAGTGATGTGTATCGCACTTTCCCATTCCCACTCGCCTACTAATTCGGGGTATTTTTCGCCAAAGGTTTTATCTTTTTTACAGGTGGTAAAAGATGTAAAAACAATCATTAAAAAATACAAAACTTTTTTTCTGCTCATGGTTGTTTGTTTTCCAATTCGCTTATTCGTTTTTCTAATTGAATAATATAAAGCGTAAGCTCTTCTATTTTTTCCAATTGTTTTACCATTAATTTTCCAAGGGCAACGCTTCCGCTTTCTTCTACTTCTTTTGCCGAAGGAATATTTGGTAAATGTTTATGTTCTGCAATAAACTTTTCAAGTTCTTTTATACCGATTAGTTTATAACCATCCGAAAAAACATAATCGGGAAATGCAGGAACATTTACCTCTACTTCTCTTATATACACAATACCGTTTCCGGCAATGTACATTCTGTATATATCTGTGCCCTGTTTCGTTCTGTCTTCGAAACTCCAGGTGGTACCGTTTGCATCTTTTCCCATTCTTATTAAACTAGTAAGTATGTTGTTTTGGTAATACATCAAATCCGCATGTAAGCCTAAGTTGTTATTTAGTTTAATACTTGGAGCAATATTACCTATGGTATTAATATCTAAGGTAGCCGATGGATTGGTGGTTCCTATTCCCACTCTTCCGGTGGTATTTATACCGTTTGCGGGAGAGATAAACAAGGTGGGCAAATTACTGTTTGTGCCTAACATAATGCTATTGAGTATGGTATTTATTAGTTTAGTGTTTGTTGAAACTCCCGAACCAATAGTGATAGCCTGCGGTGCATTGCTTGATGTTTCGGTATAATTCCCTAGCGTAATAGAATAATTTCCGTTTGTAAAACTAAACCTGCCCATTGCCAAAGATTGAAAGGCATACCCTCTGGCAGCTGTTCCAATACCCATGCCTCCGTAATAAGTATTAAAATAGGTAGTAGGGCTTGCCGCAATAGTATTGTACGATGAAATGGTAATGGAACTATCTCCAATATAAACTAAACTATCTCCTTGTTTAGAGGTAATGCGATGCACTCGCAACACATTTGAAAAAGTGGTATCGGTAATGTATGCGTTTTTGCCTACAAATAAATGTCCGTTTACTCGTAGGTTATTATCTATGCGTGCCGAATCGGAAATAGTAAGGCTGCTATCAACGGTTAGGCTACCGCTTATTTGGCTTTGCCCTATTACTTGAAAATTACAGGTGGGGTTTGTTGTACCTACGCCTACAAAACCTGTATCGGGAGGGTGTTGGGTAGGTTTTGGCTAAATGCCGAAAAGGTAAATATGCTCATAAAAAAGCATAATAAACTAATTTTTAGATAATTGGGGGGGGGGGGGGGTAAATGTACCCTTGCTGTTTTTGTACTTGCATCATATTATTGGGCTTTAGTGAAACTGAAGGTAATGAAAATATTTTTATTTCCAAACCATTTGACCTGAAAATTAGAATATGTGATAAAGAAAAGAATGTCTGATAACTGATGACCAATGACCATTTCCTAAGCACTAATAAGTTTTTCAATACCTTTGGCTCATGAACCATTTACTTGAAATAAGCATACAAGCTGCCATAGAAGGCGGAAAAGAAATACTGAAAATATATAATACGTCATTTGCGGTTGAGTACAAAGCCGATGAAAGTCCGCTCACAGAAGCCGACAAAAATGCACATAATGCAATAACGCGGTATCTTTCTAAAGCCAATATTCCGGTACTCAGCGAAGAGGGAAAAAATATTTCCTATGCCGAACGAAAAAACTGGAAACAACTTTGGATTGTGGACCCACTTGATGGCACTAAAGAATTTGTAAAACGCAACGGAGAATTTACCGTAAACATTGCACTGATTGAAAATAATTATCCGATACTCGGTGTAATTTATGTACCCATAAAAAAAGAATTATACTTTGCAAACAGTAAAATAGGAGCCTTCAAATATTCAGCTGAAGATATAGAGAATATAGATATTCCTTCTATTTTAACCAAAGCAGCAAGGTTACCTCTTTCAAATTTCAACTCTTCCCTTTCCACCTTCAAAATAGTAGCCAGCCGCTCGCACATGAGTGCCGAAACAGAAGCTTTTATTAAAGAAATGGAAACGAAACACAAAAACATTGAACTGGTAAGCATGGGCAGTTCCTTAAAAATTTGTTTGGTGGCTGAGGGCAGTGCAAACGTGTATCCTCGCTTTGCCCCCACTATGGAATGGGACACAGCAGCCGGACAAGCCATTGCCGAGTGTGCAGGCTGTATATTTATAGATTATACAACCCAACAACGCATGATGTACAACAAAGAAAACTTATTGAATGATTGGTTTGTGGTGAAGTAATTTCTATTTTAAAAATTTAATGTTAGTTGTGGCTCTGCCAACAAACGAAAAGACTTCCGATGAAGATGGGTTTGCCCATACACTTTTATTGCTTCTCGATGTATTTTTGTAGGATATCCTTTATTCTTATCCCACCCATACTGCGGAAATTTTTTATGTTGCTTTAGCATAAATTCATCGCGGTGTGTTTTTGCAAGAATGGAAGCAGCCGCAATGTTCATGTATTTCCCATCACCTTTTACTATGCAGGTGTGCGGAATATTTTTATATGCTTTAAAACGATTTCCATCTACAATAATATATTCCGGTTTTACTTTTAGTTTTGCCAAGGCCAGATGCATCGCTTTAATGGAAGCATTTAAAATATTTATTTTATCTATTTCATTATTATCTACTTTCGCTACCGCCCAAGCCAAGGCTTTTTTTTCTATATACAAACGAAGTGTATCTCTTTCTTTTTCGGATATTTTTTTTGAATCGTTCAAGCCTTTACAAATAAAATGATTGGGCAAAATTACAGCCGCTGCAAACACAGGGCCTGCCAAACAGCCCCTCCCGGCTTCATCACAGCCGGCTTCAAGTAAATTTTTATTATAACACAAGGAAAGGTTAAACATGCAGTGTTTTTTCTATGCTTTCCCAAAATAACGCAGCCGTTTTATTCCAACTAAAACGAAGTACATTTTCTCTCCCTTTTTCAATTAAAGTATTTTTAGTGTTTTCTTCTAAAACACTTTGCATGGCTTGTGCAATTTCTTCGGCATTGTTGGGGTGAACTAAAATAGCAGAATCGGCAGCCACTTCGGGAAGTGAAGTAGTATTTGCACAAATTACCGGTACATCGCACGACTGGGCTTCAATAACAGGAATTCCAAACCCTTCGAAAAACGAAACATACACCATCGCTTCGGCCGAGGCCATCAAATGAGCCATTTCGGAATCGCTTACCACTCCCATAAAAATAACATCATGCTTATGCTTCATCTCGTTGTATGCCTGCTGCATTTCTTTAGTCCACCACATTTTATTACCCACTAACAAGAGTTTATGGGGCAACAATGTTTTTGTTTTAAAGCCATCAAATGCCTTCATAAGATTAACCATGTTTTTGCGGGGATGTAAGGTTCCTGCATAAATAAAATAAGGCGTTTGCTGCGAATATTGTCGTTGAATCTGTAATTTCATTTCAGCCGATATGGGTGTAAAAATGTTACTTACCCCGTTATATACTACATCTATTTTATCTTCTTTTACATGATAACGCTCACAAATATCCTGCTTAGAAAATGCAGACACAGTGGCAATTTTTGAGGCTTTATGTGCAAAAAGAGGAAAATACCTTCGGTAATAATTTGCAATATGGTTTGGTAAATATTGCGGAAAATGCTCAAAGTTTAAATCGTGTATAACGGCTAATTGTTTTACATCGGATGCAAGAGAAAGAAATCCATCGGGCGAAACAAAAACATCGGCCTTAATTTTTTTTAGAACAATAGGAATTCGTTTTTCGAACCAAAAACGAAACAAAAGCGGATGCCTTGCCTGTGGCCAAATAACCAATGGCTTTACATTGGAAGAAAAAATAAACTCATCGGAAAACCTGCGGTCGAACAAAAAATAAAAGGTGTGTTCAGGATGTGCTTTTACTATTCTTCTTAGTGTTTCGACAGCAAAACGAGAAATGCCGTCCACTCTGCCGGATATAAGTAAGCGTGTATTTACCGCAATAATGGCCATAACAAAACAAAGCGTTAAATTATCATTACTTTTGCTGCCATTCAAATTTAAATGAAAAATTTTATAAAATATCTTTTGCAGCAATGCCTTGGGTATAGTAATTACTTATACGTATTTGCTGTTTTTAAAATTCAAACACTGCGTTCAGATAAAAAAGAAAATGATTTTTTTCAGTTCCTGGATTTACTTCCCTCCAATGCCACCGTTGCCGATTTAGGTGCTAATATTGGTATAATGACGTACCATTTATCTCGCTGGTGCAGCAAAGGGAAAATTATTGCCGTAGAACCTATTCCCGATAATTTTAGCATACTCGAAAAAATAATTGTACGCTACTCTTTAAAAAACGTAAAAGCCTTCAATATTGCTCTTGGCAATAAAAACGGTGAGGTAGAAATGCTGGTACCAGTAATGGGCAAAGCTAAACAGCAAGGCTTAAGCCATGTGGTAAATTCCAATGAAAAAAACCAAGGTGAAGTTTTTAAAATACAATGCAAATCCTTTGATGAAATTAGTAATCTGGAAAAAATAGATGGAATAAAAATAGATGTTGAAAATTATGAATATCCTGTTTTGCTGGGTGCCTCTGAAACACTCAAAAAACACAAACCTATAATTTATGCCGAACTGTGGGATAATGAGAACAGAAAAAACTGTTTCGCACTTCTAGAATCTTTAGGATATAAGACTTTTGTATGTGAAAAAAATAAATTGGTTTCATTTAACCCTGCCATACACCAAAAGCAAAATTTTATTTTCAAATAGATTATTTAGTCAGATTGTCGAATTCCAAAAAAGTATTTTAAAATACAAAATCATCTGATTAACATCATGCCAATAGCTGACGATTATCGTTTTTCCTCATTAAACAGATCGTTACATTTGCTTACATTAAAATTCTTAGTTATGAAAAAAGAAAAAAATCTTAGGGTAAATTCCAAATGGAGATCGTTATCGAAAATCACTTCAATGATTCTGTTTTTTGGAGTATTGTTTGTTTCGGCCTTTATCTTTAGTTCTTGTACAAAAAAGGGGTGTACATCAACGTGTGCTACCAACTACGACTCAAAAGCAAAAAAAGATGATGGTTCATGCAGAGGTTGTACCAATAAAAAAGCCAATAATTATTGTGCAGATGCAGACTACTCTGATCAAAGTTGCACTTGTGGAGGGTATGGATTTTTGTCGGCACAGAACAAATCGAATACTACTATACAAAAGATTGTGATTGGAAATACAAATTACGGAACACTCGACCCCGGAGAGATAAAGGAAGTTAGATTGCCCAACGGCACTCATACGGTAGAATTTCAGGCAGTTTCCGGTGGAGGTGGCTGCACACCGGCTGAAGTAATTATTACAGAATGTGGAACAGAAATAAGGTCGTGTTCTTACTAAGCTAGCTACACGAACTTTTCTCTAATGTAATTTTTAATTTTTCTACCTTGCTTGGTAAGTCTATGTGTTGATTAATCGACTGATTTTGGAAGCAGACAGGTAAATTATTCTATTGTTTTTTTGAGATTTTGCAATCCTTTTTCTAAATCTCCACCTACTTCCTTGTCCATGTTTATGAATAATTGCATGATATTAAAGGGGTATGGGAAACTACCTGTAAAACCCCATTTTACAAGAGTGGTATTTTCATCTATCCTTTCCGTAATGAGATAGGCATCATCTTCGGCTTCAAACGGAATTTTAAAACTAATATGCGTTTCGATTTTTTCTCCTTCTATAATTTTTGTAATTTTTTGTGTGCCGGTTCCTACTTCTTCATTGCTGCTTTCCCAATGCGATTCAAAACCTACTGTACCATCTGTGCCGGTATATTCTTTTTTCATTGCTGGGTCCATCTGTGCCCAAACACTGTAAATATCCTGATTTTTTAACATTTTAATGTAACCAAACACTTCTTGTTTGGGTTTGTTGATGGTAATATTCCTCTCTACTTTATAATCTTTTTCAAGAAACAAAGCGATAATGAACGGAAGAACGAATATTATTACTAGAACGATGGTAATTTTTTTAAATAATTTCATGCTTGAATTTTTAAATGGTTAAAATGAACTTTATCTTATAAACAATCTGTCTAAATTAAAGTTCTTTTAAAGGATCCCAAAATAGGGTATCAAAATTTTCGATTTTGTTATTTATTACCTTTATTCCTTCTTTTTTCAGCAATTCCTCCATTAAAAAAGGAGTAGCGAAGTGCATTTTTCCGCTCAGTAAGCCATACCGATTTACCACTCTGTGGGCGGGCACTTTGTTTTTTTGGGTATGTGAGGCATTCATGGCCCAACCCACCATTCGTGCCCCCGAAGCGGCTCCTAAATAACGAGCTATTGCACCATAGCTGGTAACCCTACCAAAAGGTATGGAACGAACCACCTCGTACACACTTGCAAAATAATCTTTATTTTTTTCGTTTATTTTTTTTATCATTTTTATAAAACAGAAAATCTAAGGTAGCAAATATTCATACCTTTTTTTCGGTATAAACTTTCGTAAAAAGTTTGAGTAGATAGTATCTCTTTTGTTTCTATATCAATGTCATTTTCGTTTTCCTGATATAAATGATTGGTTGCAAAATGCAGGGTGTACTTATTTTTTTCTATTTCGCCTACTGTATATTCGTAAAGTAAAACACTATCGGTTTTTAAATGTAGAATACCCTTCGGAACCAACACATTTTTGTATTTTTCTATAAACTTTGGTGAAGTTAATCTTTTTCGTTCTCTTTCTTTTTGCGGGTCGGGAAAGGTAAGCCATATTTCACTGATTTCGTTTTCGAAAAAAAAGGAATTTAAAAAATCAATTCTTGTTCTGATAAAAACCACATTTTTCAATCCGCTTTCCAACGATTCTTTGGCACCGTAGTAGATACGGGCACCTTTAATATCTATTCCAATAAAATTTTTATTCGGATATTTTTTAGCTAAGGCTACGGTGTACTCTCCTCTTCCGCAGCCCAACTCTAACACAATGGGGTTTTTATTTCCGAAAACACCATTGGCCCATTTTCCTTTATTTGTATGGTTGATATTAAAAACCTCGTTAAATGAAGGTTGTATAACATTCGGAAAAGTAGCATTTTCGGCAAAACGCTGCAATTTACTTATGCCCATTAATATCCTTTTAGTTGTGGATTGATTACTATTTCATCGATATTGGCTGGCGAAGGATTTTTCAAAATGTGCAGCATCAACGCGGCAATATCGGCCGGTTGAACAAATGCAGCTTTAGGGGCATCTACTCCATCCCACGATGAGGTATTGATGGAACCGGGCAGCACCGCTGTAACCTTTACATTGTACTGGTTCATTTCTTCTTTCAGCACATCGTTAAAAAATTTCAAAACTCCTTTAGAAATGCTGTATGCTGCAGCATTGTAGCGAGGTTTAGCACTTACTACCGAACATATATTAAAAATATGTCCCTGTTTTTTTTGTTTCATTTCGTTTAAGAAGGGGTGCGTTAACCACCAAGCTGAATAAAAATTTATTTTCATTTGTTCTTCAAGCATATCAAAATTTTCTTCGCTTACTACTTTTTCGGTGTATTGTGCTACATTATTTACAATTACATCGGGGCTGGTGCAAATTTTTTTTACTTCGGCCGCAAATTGTTGCACCTCGCTTTTAACCATTGCATCTGCTTTAAATAGAAATACCGGACAAGCGTTTTCGCTCAACAACTCTTCCTTTAGGTCATTCAATGCCTTTTCATTTCTTGCATACGCAATTACGGCATAATGATTCCGATGAAATTGAATTGCCAATTCTCTCCCTAATCCTCTCGAGACTCCGCTTATTACAACATATTTCATGAAAGTATTTTTAGCAAATTAACATATTTTTTTGATGCCTAACGCAGTAACATTCCCTTGCACATCTTGTAAAATAAAATCTTTTAAAGTCTGGCATAAAACCGATTTATAAATCATTAATTTTACGCCTTACGAAGCACTTTTTATGGAAATTTTAACCTTATTGGTATTAATAGTTGGGCTTACAGCAGGGTTCGCATTGGGATGGCTTATGCACAAAAATAAATCATCGCAACATAATGCAACAAAAGAACTGGAAGAAAAAACCATAACCCTACACACCCAATTAAAGGTAGCCGAAGAAACCTTGCACCTTACCTTAGAAGATAAAAAAAGAACCGAAGTTGAATTAAAGGAAGAAAGAGAAAAACTAAATGCTGCCAACAACCGATTAGCAAAAGCCGAAGAAGCCTTCAAAAATCAGCAGGAGAAAATAGCAAGCCACAAAGCCGAGCTGGAAGAACTGCAAAACCGTTTTAAAATAGAATTTGAAAACATTGCCAACAGGTTGCTCGAAGATAAATCAAAAAAATTTACCGAACAAAATAAAATTAACATTGAGGGTATTTTAAAACCGCTAAATGATAAGATTAAAGATTTTGAACTGAAAGTAGATGCTGCATACAAAACAGAAGCTGCAGAACGAAACAGCCTGAAAGGAGAAATAAAAAATTTAGTAACCCAAACTCAACTTGTTACCAATGTTGCCGACAACTTAGCAAAAGCCCTAAAAGGCGATAATAAAACACAAGGCAACTGGGGTGAACTGATACTGGAAAAAATACTAGAACATTCCGGACTCATAAAAGGCAAAGAGTACGAAACCCAATACAGCACCACCAACGAAGAAGGAAGAAGGCTGCAACCCGATGTGATAATAAAATTGCCCGATAATAAACATATTATTATTGATTCGAAAGTTTCGTTAACTGCCTACGAAGCCTTTGTAAATGCAACAACCGATGAGGAAAGAACACACCACTTAGCAAACCATATTATTTCGGTAAAATCGCACATAAAACTTTTAAGCGAAAAAAATTACCAAACAGCAAAAGGCATCAATGCCCCCGATTTTGTGCTTATGTTTATGCCCATTGAATCCTCATTTGGCATTGCCATACAAGCCGATAACGAACTCTTTCAGTTTGCCTGGGAAAGAAAAATTGTAATGGTAAGCCCCTCTACCTTACTTGCCACACTTCGTACCATTGCTTCGGTTTGGAAACAAGAAAGACAAAACAGAAATGCGATTGAAATTGCCGATGCTGCCGGAAAAATGTACGATAAATTTGTGTTGTTTATTGAAGATTTTGAAAAAGTAAATACGCATATTGACGGGGCAAAAAAATCGTACGATAATGCTATGAATAAAATGAAATACGGAACCGGAAACTTACTAAGCAGAGCCGAAAAAATAAAAGAGTTAGGTGCAAAAGCGAACAAATCAATCCCTACTAACCTTTTGGACACTGACAACGATATTCAATGAACCGGATTTTTTTTATAATTTTCCTTATTTTAACCGCTATATGGGGCTGTGGCAATAAAAACATGAGTTCCCGAAATGTTTCTTACATCTACAGTAAAGAGTCTACCACCCTTTTTCCTTCTTTTTTAGTGTATCATACCAATCCTAACTATTCTACCCTTTATATTGAAGTAAATTCCAAACAATTGCTTTACGCAAAAAAAACGGGCTACGACACATATAAAGCCAACCTGCTGGTAAAATATAAATTAACTTTACCCGAAAATCAAAAAAATGTGTTGGATAGTGGCTCGGTAATACTAGAACATCTATCAGATGAATATGATCAAAAAGAAAATTTGCTCGTAGGTAAAATTCACTTTAATGCCATAAGCGGAAAAAAATACCTGCTGCAATGCTTTACTTTTGATTACAACCGGGAACAATTTTTTGAAACCAAAATTACGGTAGATAAAACCAGCCCGCACACTTCACAAAATTTTATCGTATTCGATTCTTCCGGTAAAGAATGTTTTTATCCCTATTTTAGTCAACACCATAAGTTTACCATAAAGCACAACCGCCCCCTTACCGAAATTTATGTTTCCTATTTCGAAAATAAATTTCCACCTGCCCTGCCCCCTTTTTCTGCAGAACCTGCCCCCACCTTTGCCTTTAAACCCAACCGTAGAGAAACTATAAAAATAGAGAACGACAGTAGTTTTACTTATTTTGCCGAAGAAGAAGGAATTTTTCACTTTCAAACCGACACTAGTACTTACGATGGAATCAGTGTTTTTAATTTTGGAAACAAATTTCCGTACATCACAGAACCGGAAAAAATGATAGAATCTACCCGCTACATTAGTTCCAAAAATGAATACGATAATATTTCAACTTCCAATCAACCCAAAACCGCTCTCGACTTATTTTGGATTAGTATTGCCGGCAATTACGAACGAGGCAGACAAATTATAAAAGAATACTACACGCGTGTTGAAAACGCCAATAAACTCTTCAGCAGTTTTCAGGAAGGCTGGAAAACCGATCGCGGAATTATTTACGTAGTATTTGGAAGCCCGAATTTAATTTATAAAAATGAGCATTCTGAAAAATGGGTATATGGCGAAGAAAATAATTCCTTATCGGTAGTTTTTGAATTTAGCAAAGCTTCAAATCCTTTTAGCGAAAACGATTATATTTTAATGCGCAACCCTATCCATAAAAACGCATGGTACCGAACAGTGGAAGCTTGGCGCCAGGGCCGAATTTATTAAGCATATGCAAAAAGAAGACGAATTTATTTTTGGCATTCACCCCATTATTGAAGCCATAAAAGCAGGAAGAGAAATTGAAAGAATTTGGTTGCAGATGGGCTTGCACGGACCCAACGTAGGTGAACTAAGAAAATTAATAAAGCAGCACGAAATTGCGGTTCAAAACGTGCCGGTTCAAAAACTGAATAAAATCTCGAACAGAAACCACCAGGGAGTAATCGCATTTATTAGTCCTATTACTTTTTACCATGTGGAAGAAATTATACCCTTTATTTATGAAAATGCACAGTTTCCTCTTTTTCTTGTATTAGACCGCATTAGTGACGTTCGCAACTTCGGAGCTATATGCCGAACCGCAGAATGTGCAGGGGTTGATGCCATTATTATTCCTCACAAAGGGGCTGCTATGATTCATTCCGATGCCATGAAAACCTCGGCAGGTGCACTGAACAGAATTCGTGTTTGCAAATCAACAAACCTAAAAACCACTGTTCGTTTACTAAAAGATTCGGGGCTACAAATAGTAGCCTGTACCGAAAAAACCACCGATACCATTTATAAAGCCCATCTTAATACTCCTCTTTGTATTATTATGGGTTCAGAAGAAGATGGCATTTCAGAAGAGTTGTTTTCTCTTTGCGATCAAAAAATTAAAATACCCATGCAAGGCGAAATTGGTTCCTTAAATGTATCGGTAGCCACAGCCGTGGTTTTATACGAAACACTTCGTCAGCGATTAATAGAATAATCGCTTTCGAAAGAAATATGCAAACCTTTTAATTTTCTTCTTTGCACTTCGGCAAAAGAAAGGTGTTGAATTTTGCTTTCCAGCCAACTGCTAAAATCAAAATATTCTAATGCGGCTTGTTCAAAGCTATCTTCTAATACCTTATCAATTTGTTTTTTCATTGACGTGAATATTTCTTGGGCAGAAACTGCCTTTTTAGGTTTTACAAATTGCTTCATTCCTTGCAAAAAGGCATCTTCGAACTTATAAAACTTTTGTTTTTTCTTAACAAAACGCGAAGTAGATTTGATGATATAATCGAGTAAATCATAATTTCCCAATTCGTAATGTATAATTAAATTAAACAGTCTGGAAAAGATAAAAATATCCTGTCGAAGATCTCCCTCGTTATCGTTTAGTATTTTATTAATCCAAAAAAGTGCTTTTTTATAATCGGCACACATAAAATAAAACTGGGCAATATGGTAGTAAATGGTAACTTCTTCTTCTTTATTTATTTTCTCTTTAAAACTATCAATACTTTTTATGATTTCATCTACCACCCTTTGTCCTTTTTCCATGTCTGAAATGGTTTGATAAAGCACCAATTCTGCAATACTGGCCGATGTAGTTAATTTTACCTGTACATCGGTGCTGGAAAACATAGCATGTTCCTTCAGTACTTTAATAGCATTTAGTGTTTCAATATATTTTTCGTATTTGCCGGTATTAAGATAAACCGTAAGCAGATTGGATAGTGCTCTTAAATATCTTTTAGGCAGCTCTTCCATAACCGGAGGGTTCGATTCGAAAATGGCTATTACTTTTTTAAAGTTTACTTCACATTCTGTAAAATTACGCTCTGTTAAAGCACATAAGCCCTTTATAAAATAACAGGCCGTAGCTGCCTTCTTAGACTGGGCGGTATTTTTCCCTTTTATTAAATAATGATTGGCTATTTCATCTACCATTTTTTGATCTTCATTATTTCGGGCAAAACCGCCTTTTCGAAAGGCATAATTTATTTTGGAATATAAAATCTGGTATTCAGCAAGGTTTCTGAGTTTCTCTAAACAAACGCTTTCTTCTTCTACCATTTTAATCATGTCTTTCTCAAAAACACCATGCTGATACTCCTCCTCTACCAGCATCTTTTCCCAGTTAATGATATCTAACAGATAATAAAATTTTTCGTAATCGTATGCTAATTTTTTTGCTTTTTTAATTATTTTGTTGCACTCTTTATATAAAGCCTTGTTATACAACAATTCAATATTTCTTAATTGTTCTTGCAGTTGAGAGGCCGCACTTTTATCGGCATGAAAACTTCTAAGACTCTTTAAAATTAAACTGTACAAATGATTTTTTTCGGAGGGTAAATGCCTGATAAAAATTTCTTTCTTAAACTCTTTTTTTACCGCTTCTTCATCGTAAACCTCTTGTTGTTCTAAATAATCGAATAAGCGGATATAATTCTTATCGCCCGATTGTAAAGAAGAAATTAATTTAAAATACCTTTTTTCAGACTTAGAAAGCGATTTTATCAAATCGTGCAATTCCGTTGATGGCTTCATATTTTAAATCTTTTATATTGATTATCAATATCTATTAATTAAACAATACGATTACAGGAATACAATATTACTTATTCTCTATAAAATGATTGTTAATTTTTGAATTATTAATTTTATGGTTCAATTCATTAAAATGAAAAAATATATTTCCATTGCACTATTCCTTTTAGTTATTCCATTTTGTACACTGTTTGCTCAAAACGATTCGCTTTTGCATTGCGTTAAAAAAAATTCGCATACACACAATAAGGCCATGAATAGCCGCAGCGACAGCATTGACGTGTTGAATTATTCTATAAACCTAGATTTAACCAATTATTCCGGAAAATTTATAAAAGGTTTTTGCGATGTAAAATTTACTCCTAAACTAAACAACATTTTAGTTTTAGATTTAGACCTCCTTAAACTAAATATCGATTCCATAAAAGAGGGAAATACCCTACTCTCGTACACCTATAATGATACCTTATTAAAAATAAATTTTGTGTCACCCATGAATGTGGGAGATACAAGCACTGTTCGTGTATTTTACAAAGGCAATCCGGTTACCGATAACTCGGGTTGGGGAGGCTTTTATTTTCAAAACAATTACATTTTTAATTTAGGAGTGGGTTTTGATGCCTTGCCGCACAACTATGGCAGAGTGTGGTTTCCCTGCTTCGACAATTTTGTTGAAAGGAGCACTTACAACTTCACTATTAAAACCGCCAACAATATGCGGGCACACTGCAACGGTTATATGCAAAACGAAGTATTATTGGGGGGCGATACGGTGGTTAGAACCTGGGGAATGAACTATGAAATCCCTACATACCTTGCATGTGTGGCAGCTGCAAATTACGTTACAGTTCAATACACACACCCTGCTCTCAGCGGAAATATTCCGGTAGAACTGGCCGCACTTCCGGGTGATACCAACAACTTAAAAGCTTCCTTCTCAAAACTCGGAATTTCTATTGATGCTTTTGAACATTGGTTTGGACCCTATTTATGGAATAAAGTAGGATATTCTCTTGTGCCGTTTGGCTCCGGAGCCATGGAACACGCTACTAATATTGCATATCCTAAAGCGGCAGCAAATGGAAGTTTAGCATACGAAACCCTCATGGCACACGAGCTGGCTCACCATTGGTGGGGCGATTTGGCAACTTGCGAAACAGCACAAGAAATGTGGATTAATGAAGGAATGGCAGAATACGCATCTCAACTATTTTTAAATTTTGCCTACGATTATAAAAAATACATCGATGCCGTTCGCAGTAATCATGCCGATGTAATACAATATGCTCATATTAAAGAAGGAGGGTTTTTGGCTCTCAATAACATTCCTTTGCAATATACATACGGCCAACATGTATATAACAAAGGGGCATCCGTGGTTCACAACTTGCGTACTTACCTTGGCGATTCCAATTTTATTACAGGATTAAAATCCATTACAACCAACTACGCATATAAGTCCATAAACTCTACTCAATTCCGAGATGAAATAAATAATAGTACCGGAAAAAATGTAAACGATTTCTTTAATCATTGGATTTTTAATGAAGGGTTCCCCCACTTTTCTATAGATTCTATAAAATCACAACCATTGGGCGGAAACTTTAGCGTAACGGTTTATGTAAAACAAAAATTAAAAGGAGCCCCCTTTTTCTTTAATAATGTGCCTATACAGATTTCATTTTACAACAATAACTGGAATAAAATAACCGATACCCTATTTGCATCCGGTCAATACAGCACTTTTAATTTTACACTTCCTTTTAATCCGGCATTTACTTGCTTAAACGAAAATTCGGGCATTAATCAAGCCATTACAGACGAACAATTTATTTTAAAAACATCCGGAAACAAAAATTTCACACTCGCTAAGATGAACCTTACCGTTAATAGCATAACAGACTCTGCCTTGGTAAGAATTGAACATCATTTTGTAGCACCAGACAGCATAAAAAACAATCCTAATGATTACATTATTTCAGAAAACAGGTACTGGAGTGTTGACGGAATATGGCCTCAACATTTTAAAGCAAATGCATCTGTTTACTACGATGGCAGAAACATTACATCGGGAGGAGGAGGATGGCTAGACCATGATTTGGTTTTAAACACAGAAGACAGTCTGATTTTATTATACAGAAAAGGGCCACATACTGATTGGGAACACTTTCCATACTACTCCAAAAATGTAATAGGGAATAATAATAATGCTTTTGGTCAAATTAAAATTGATAGTCTGTGGAAAGGTGAATATACTTTTGCTAACAGTGCAGAAGGTTTAAGCATAAAAAAAAATAAAGACGAGCAAAATGAAATTACTGTTTTTCCTAATCCAAGCAAACACTATTTCACCGTTCGTTTAAATGAAAAAGATTGTGAAATTCAAGTTCGTGATATGAACGGAAAAATTATTACAACAAAAAAAGCAGGTTTTGAAACGGTTATTGAAACAGACAAATGGAGTAAGGGTTCTTACTTTATAACCGTTATAAAAGACCAAAAACGGATTGGCTCTTCTAAATTAATCTTAGAATAAAAGAAACAGGCCGATAAAATATCGGCCTGTTTCTTTTAAAATCACTATTTTCTTTCTCTTACTCTATCGCTAATTTTCCGCTGCCTAGGGTTTGATTATTTTGTTTGATGCTATAGTAATACATACCCTTGCTCATATTGCCTTTTTGTATTTCTACTCGCTTCTCTGTGGTGTTGATGGTTTTTACGATGCCTCCTAAAGTGTTTGTTATCTCTATGGTGTATTTGCCTTCAATGTGTTTGTTCTCTATGATTACGTACTCCCTCATTGGATTTGGATATACACT
>CAJPFH010000007.1 GCA_905339165.1 Flavobacteriales bacterium | reverse complement strand
GAGAGGCCGATTTAAAAATGTCGACCGCGACAAACGTGTCATTTTTTTTAAATTAAAAGGAAAGGGGCAAGAAAACAGTCTGCCGTTAGACTTTTCAAATTTTACGATACCGTCTTCGTCATTTATTGCCACTAACGGTTTGCAGCTACCCGAAGGTGGCGATTTTGAAGCACTTCACTGTCAACCAAGCACAAACTTTGAAGCACATAGCTTGATTTAACAACTGTACCGCCAATTTTGGGTAGGTGCTGTTACCACCAGTGGTTCTGTCCCGCAATGCTATATTCATAGTGTTTTTATAGTTTTTATTGTTCGCTTTTTGCCTTGTCGAAACACTTTTTTGTCTGTTGGCAATGAGCGGTCGAAAAGATTTAACTTTTTCGAAGCGAGGAATTTTTTCAAAGAGCGTTTGCTTTTTGGCATATCTTTTTGTTATAGGGTTGTCTTTAGCTCTTTGCCACACGCAGGAACGAGGACGGCAATGTGCTAAAAGTGTGTCGGCACAAAAAGTATGACAAAAAAAGTGAGGGTTTGATATTTAATCTAATTAATCTGTATCCAAAATGAACCTCCATGTTTTTCTACACCCCTTGTATTAGAATGTTCCCATATTGACGAAATAATATCTGATAGTTCTTTGTCTTCACTAATAAACATACCTGGAAATATTGGTTTGTATTTTTCAGGATTTGCTAAAATATAAGCCGCTAAAACATATTGTTCAGAATAAAACCTGTCGCACATAAATTGAGGATAATCATAAGGCAAATAAATATCATGAACATGAACAATTACCCCTTTTTTAAGATAAGGCAATAACTCTAAAAAACAAACTGTAACATCTGAATTTGGTAAACATCTATGTGAATTATCAATGAATAAAATATCGTTTTCTTTTAATTCACTAATAATAAATTGATAATCTTTTATATCTTCGAGAGGTTGTCTTATAACTTCATCCGCCAAATGATCAATATTAGCTCTGGGAAAAGGATCTATTGAAACAACTTTTGTGTTTAATTTATTTTCTATAATACTTTTTCTTGCTACTTTAGTAGAATTACCTGAACCAATTTCGATGTATTTGCTTGGCTTATAATGAGCCAAAATAGTATATAAAGATACTATATCCAGCCCTGGCAGAAAACCGTTGTTCCATGTAGGTTCATTTTCATTTTTTTCAAACTCGAATGATTTTATTGCTTGAAAAATATTTTCATGTGTCAAAATTTTTTTAAGAAAATGTATATAAACAAATCTATTTTTATTTATAAGTTCATAAAGTAGGGTATGGGGCTTTAACCCATACCCATACCTTGGCTTAAATTCAACTTTATATTCTAAAATGAGTTTTTGATATTTTGGCATCAGAAACTTTAGCAATGTTTTAAAGGAACCAGCCATGCTTTATTTTTTTAAATAAATAATCTTTTTAGAGGCAGCAAATTTACCATTTATTACCTTAATAAAATACATTCCTTCTGATAAATCCTTCATATCAATATCAATCTCAATATTATCAATAGATGATTTATAATCGAGATATGTTTTCCTAACTATTTCTCCTTTATTATTGATTATGGTTATTAATGTACCAGAATTCGAATCTGAATCAAATGATATATATATTTTCCCATTTGTAGGATTTGGAAAAACATTCAGTATAGTATCAACATCATTAATGATATTAATTTCAGAGTTATTCGGGTAATCTGTATGATTAAACTTCCTAAGAGTTGAGCACTCTATTACCTTATTAAAAGAATACATATTTATAAGATAATTTGATCCAATTTTCTTAAAGGACATCAATTGTTCGGGCGAATATTTGTAAGTTTTAGTGAAAAAATATTTCTCACCTGATGGAGATACTTGCCAGTCTGAAAATATACCTCCATTTCCAGTACTCCAAGACCATTGGAAATCATTTGATTCAAAATCGAACTTTGTACCCCATGTATGTATACCTAAAATTTCGTCTTTTGAATCATCATCAAAATTTCCTACTATTAACTTATTCCTGTAAGGATATATTCCATCATCATAAAGTATTCCATTATCGCAATTACACCAAATCCTTTGAAAAGTGCCATTTGAAAGATTAAGTTTATTTAAAGCCATCCAATCATTTGAACCACCTGTATATTGAGTGCATAAAATCTCGCTTCTGCCGTCTCCATTAAAATCCCCCACATAATATTTATCAATAGAATTGATTTTCCAGCTCCCGAACCAATCACTACCATAATTTGTGATAGGTATTCCATTAATATAAAGATAGTCCCAAAGGCCAGATACGGGATTAAAAGTTAGTATACTAAACCAGTCGGTATTATTGTTTGTTTTTTGAATACAAAATAAGTCATCTTTACCATCTCCATTAAAATCCCCAACATAAAACTCATCAATTGAGCGTATTTGCCAAGAGCCAATCCAATCACTTCCTGAATTATAAGAATTGTTCGTTAAATAACTCCATTGATTGTTGTTAAACTTTAATAATGACCACCAATCAGTATTGTTATTTGTAACTTGCATACATAACAAGTCCGACTTCCCATCTCCGTTAAAATCTCCAGTAAAAAATCTATCTATATTTCTTTTGTACCAAGGGCCAATCCACCCATTACCAGAATTGCTCCAACCCCAATCCCAATCAGCTGAGGAATTGTTGTAATATAACATCGTCATATAATTATTCCCCGTATTTTTATTTTGAGTACAAAGCAATTCGTCTTGCCCGTTTCCATCAAAATCAGCAAAGAAAAATTGATCTGTGTCTAAAACATACCAGCCATCTATTTTATTGTTTGCATCATTAGTCCATTTTTTCGTCCATCGATTAAAGTTTATAGGTTTTATAGAGTAATTTAATCCGGAAATTGGATTAGATGCCTTTACAGTAGAATAGCCAGGAAGCGATATCCATAATGTTTGTATATTATAGCCAGGAGTATTTGAACGCAATATAAAGTAGCCATTATCATCAGAATATGTAATATAATATGGCCAATTACCATTTACATTTTTCCAACCAATAATAACAGCGTTTTTAACAGGTATGCCCCAATTATCAAGCACTCGTCCCGTTAAGTCTATGTTTGAATAATTATAAATATTGTAATAATTCGATGGTTTCGTACAATTACTTGCATTTCCAGACATTGACGAATATGAAGAAAAAACACTTGCTGCTTGTTTATTTGTTTCATTTGCAAATCCACTAGGACCATAATTATTTATTAGACCTAAATAATCCTCCCAAGGGTTTTGCCAGTTAATTTCTTGATATTGCCACCATGAATATCCTTGGCAATTACAATCAAGAGATTTCTGCATGGTTGTAGTAGCGAAATTTGCTTGGTCATTTTCTGATCCAACCAAAGCATCTGGGTCAATTATAAAAGTATTCGTACCACTATATCCAATCTCTCCAATAATCCAAGGCATTTTAATTGTTCGAGAAGCCCAGTATAAATAAGCTTGTATTCTATCTTTTGAGGTTTGTAAATTTTCTGTCCATGCATAGAAATGAAACGAGACGAAGTCAATTGGCATCACTAGCGGATCCCAAGCTATTGAATTTTCTGGATGAGTAAGACCAATGGTTATTAAGTGATTGATGTCATGTTTTCTTATTGTGTGGCACCATTCAGAAACCCAATTTGAAATTTTATATTTATCATTTACATTGTTGTGGCTATAATCATTAAAAGGCTCATTATATAAATCATAACCCAAAATAGTCGAGTTATTCTTAAAATGGTTTGAAATTATTTCTAAGTAGGATTTAAAGCTCGCGTGTATTTCCCATGATTTTTTTGGACCAACAACAAGTATCACTTTTAAATCATATGTATTTGCCGAATCAAGTAATTGATCTATAATTGAAAAGTATGAAGTATAAGAACCTGTAGGAACTTCAAGTACCCCATTATTATTATCAGGTTGAACAAATACCCGAATTGTATTAAATCCCATATTTTTTATTCTTGCCATATCTTTCCCAACTTTTGTTATACTTACTCCTTTATCATCTGTTGAACTATAAATAAATCTACCGGGGCCTCCTGTATTTGGATATCCCCAGTTATCACTATAATTCCAATTTGGAGATAAGTAATAAGTATTATTGTTATAATCTTTAGTGAATTGAGTCAAATAATTACAAACTAATGGTTGAAATGGGATACCATTTAGCTCAAAATTATTACAGTTCACTTTTACATATGAACTCTGAGCCATAATATTTGTAACAAAAATTATGGCGACAAATGCTGTTATTATTTTTGTTTTCATTGTATTTTAAATTTTTAAAATGTGAATTTGAAGTTGATTTTATGTTTCAATAAAAGGATATATATTTTGCTAAATCCTTAATCGATTTATTAGGAGTCATTGAAATAAAGAGTGGTTTGATTTATTAATAGGCACAAAACATTCCACGAAGTAGGAGCGAAGGAAAATTTTTTGGCGGGTGTTTTTGTTTTGCGGGTGGAGTTCAGCTCTTTTGCAAATTTCCCGAAGGGCGTGCACTTTTTGTTTTTAAATTTTCCTAAAAACAAAAATGCACGACTTGCAAATGTGCTAAACGAAGCGGGGCACAAAAACCCTGACAAAAAATTTAGCGGGGGTTGTCCCTTTTCTTTTTTTATTTTTTTGTCGTGCGGTGGAGCAAATATTAAATCTTGTTTTGGTCGACTTGCGTGTCGCCCGTTACTATGTCTGCTCGTAAGTTTCATTACTGAATTGTCCGTTACATTGTGTCCAATGTTAGTCATTTTGCACTGTCTTTAATACCATTGGTGGTAACGTTTTCGCAACTGCCGTCAGGTGGCGAGTAGCGTAGCGTTTAACTGTCACGCTAAGATAAATAAAATGCGGAAAGAAAAACTATAAATTTAAAATGCCACCGCCACTTGCGGCAGTTGTGTGTTATAAGGCGTAGCTCTCTGCGGTCGACTTGAGTCAGCCCGATATGTTTGTTAGAAGATTTACTAACGGTCAGCATTATTGTCAGAAAGCACAGCTACAAAAAAATTGTTTGCCGACTTAAAAAAGGTTTTGTGGCGTCAATTGGGTTTGGTCGGTCTGTGCGTTGCGGTTGCAACAAAATTATTTACTTGTCTGCCTATGAAAAAAGTTGCAAACGCAAAAAAAAATTGTTGGTCGCGTTAGGTTAAAAATGGTCAGCCGTGCGAATTAATGTTGGTCAGCGTTTTGGCGTGTCATGGTGATTTTATGAGTCGGCCCAAACAAAACCTTATGACTTTGTTTGATTGTCCCGACACGATTAATAGTTTGAAGTAAAAATAAAGTCACACTGAAATCAAAGTCAGCAAGAAAAAGTTTAAAACGGGGCAGTCAAACACAGTCAAAAAAGTAATGCTGTGCTAATTTGTAATATCGTCATGCTATGCCTTATAACTTACCTATACACGTCATAAATATTCTCCAATCTCCCACTTTAGTATTAATAAGAGAATATTTATGTCGTTTTATTTACAGGTAGTAAATGTATTCAATATTTAGTAAAAATACAATCTAAGGCAATCTTATTCACAAGTGTTATCAATCATTACCTGAGCTTTTTCATACCCTTTTTCTAAAGAAGTTTTAAAATCCTTGCAGGCTTCTTCAAACAGTTCCATTCCGCGGTAACAAAGGCCACGGTTGTAGTAAGCAGTGCCGGCTTCCCCTTTCATGTGCCCTATGGCCAAGGTAAACTGATCTACCCCATTTGCAAAAATCCCTTTTTCGTAATAAGTCAATCCCTTGTAAAACATAGCATAAGCATAAACGGGTTTTAACCTAAGGGTTTCGTTAAAACAGGTTTCGGCTTCAGTATAGTTTTTTTTTCGGTAAAAACAAATCCCTTTGTTATACCATGCCAAATAAGCGTTTTCATCTAAACGGATGGCACTGTTAAAATCGGCCATGGCTTCTTCATACTCCTTTAATTCTATGTAAGAAATCCCTCTGTTAATATAAGCGTTTACATAATCTTTTTTCAGTTTAATGGCTTTAGAATAATCTTTAATGGCATAGCGGTATTCTTTAAGAGCATAATGAGTTAAACCCCTATTATACCAGGCTTTTTCGTTGTGTTTATCAAGTTTTATAGATTTAGTGTAATTAGCAAGTGAATTGGTGTATTGCTGATTGTAATACTCTTTATACGCTATATCAAAAAAATCTTGAGCAGTTTTTTGAGCCCAACCATCTTGTAAAAGATTAAGAAGTAAAAAGGTAAGTATCCACCGCATTTTAATGAATTTTGTAAAGCGAAGTTAAAAAATAAAAAATGAAAGAACACCACTTTACCACACAACGAACGGCTCGTTACCATACCCTTGGCGAACTAAACAACCAAACAAAAACGATTTGGATAATACTACACGGCTACATGCAGAGTGCCCGTTTTTTTATAAAACAATTTGAAGAGTTGAAGAATGATACCGCTTTTATAGTGGCCCCCGAAGCCTTATCCAAAGCATACGTAAACGGAGTTTCCGGAAAAGTGGGGGCAAGCTGGATGACCAAAGAAGATCGTGAAAACGAAATAGCCGATTATATTTTTTATCTCAATTCGCTGAGTAAACACATTCTTGCAAACGTCCCCAACTCTTGTGCTATAAGGCTGTTGGGTTTTTCGCAAGGAGTATCAGCATTGTGCCGCTGGTACGCACAATCCGAAATAAATGCGGAGCAAATTATTTTATGGTGCGGCACTTTCCCTGCCGATATGCTACTTTACAAAGGAAATAAGCAATGGAAAAATGTTCATCTTGTTTCGGCAAGCAATGATTCTTACATTACTCCCGAAAAAACAGAAGAACAAAAAAAACTACTCACTTCATTGGGCATACACTACACAGAACACTATTTCGAAGGCAAACACGAAATAAATACCGAATTACTGAGGCAAATCGCCTCTTGTTAATATATACTTAACACAAACATAAGGAAAGCATAAACTCTTAAAAGCAGTAAATGTAGCTTGCCCAGGTAACTTTGTTTTCATGAAAAAAGTACTTTATTTTATTCTCTTTCTTCTCCCTTTTGCAGTAATAGCCGGCAATGGTAATGATAAAGCGGCTACCTCGGTGGTTAAAGGCAGAGTAGTAGATAGCTACACACAAGAACTTTTAGCCGGAGTGGAAATTAAAATAGAAGGAACAAACATTATAACCTATTCCGATTTTGACGGAAATTTTGAAATCCCCAACCTTAAACCCGGAAAATATTCTTTTTGCATCAATAGTGTTTCTTATCAGCAAAAGCAAGTATTTTCGGTAGAAATACAAAAGCAAGCCACTTACCAAATAGATTTCTCCTTAACACAAAATTAAAATTTAACATAGGCTTAATAACATTATCGTAACATTTGTATAACATTGTCGTTATACAACACAAAATGCTACGATTATGAAAAACGCAATACTACTCCTCCTTGTCGCTTTAGTAAGTTTTGCAGCACTTGGGCAGCAACACAGCGAAGCTGATGGGCTATTGTACCATGCCGATGGCAGCTTGTTCAACGGTAAATTTTATACTTATTTTAGCAATAAAAATACCCGTGCCGAATATACTGTTGAAAACGGAAAACTAAACGGCCCTGCTCTGTTTTATTTTGCAAACGGAAAACTAATGGAAAAAGGCCAATACCTGCTTGGCGAAAAACACGGCAATTGGGAACGCTATAACGAAGATGGAAAACTTACGGCTAGTGCCGAATATGAATTTGGAAAAAAACACGGTAAATGGATGGTGTGGGATACAAACGGAAAAAAGCGTTTTGAAATGGAATATACCCTTGGCGAAAAAACAGGTACTTGGTACGAGTGGAATGAAGAAAACGAATTGATTTCTCAACGTACCTACTAATTACATTTTATTTACATTCTCTTTTGTTTTTCTTAATGGTATCATAAAAAAGCCTTAACGTCATTTTTAGGCAACCATACTAATTTCGGCCATTATTAATGGTTTGAAATGAGTTATACTGTATTCCTTCATAATAAAAACATAGATTCATTAAGTGAATTAAGCAATCACTTAATCGCTAATGGCTTCAATGTTTTTTCGGTTTCAAGCATTAAAGAGGCCGAAAAACAAGTGGTTCCACATTCCTCCTATGTATTTATTTTAGATATTTCAACCGATGCAGAACAAGCCGATGCCGTAGAGCAATGCATAGAAATAAGAAAAAAAGAAATATTTAACAATACCATTCTTATTGTTTATTCGCCCAACATCGAAGACTATTTGCAAATAGAATGTTTTAAAGCTGGTGCCGATGATTATATCAAAAAACCTATACGAGTGAAGCTGATGGTAAGCCGTATAAACGCCCTGATGAAAAGAATAAAAAATACTGCACAAGTAGAACATCTGATTCATTTTTCGAATCAAATGGTAATTAATGCCGAACACTACAGCATTTTAAAAAACAACGAATTTATTTTTTTGCCACGCAAGGAATTTGAAATACTCTTGTTGCTCACTACCAAGCCCGGAAAAGTTTTTTCTCGCGATGAAATTGTGCAAACTATTTGGAAAAAAGAGTACAAACAAATAGGCAGAACCATTGATGTACATATTCGGAAAATTAGAGAAAAATTAGGCGATGAAGTGATTAAAACGGTAAAAGGAGTAGGGTATAAGCTGGAAGAAGATTTACTAAGTAAATCCGTTTTAGCTTAACAATGATTTAATATACCACTAACAAATACGTATTATTCAAAGTTTCATTTTGCACTATAATTTAATACGTAATGAATAATACAAGATTATCTTTTATACTTTTCTTTACCATAGCTGTTACCATCGTTCAGGCACAAAATGCTACACTACAAGGAAACATTACCGATTTTAAAACCAAACAATCTTTACCGGGTGCGGCAATTGTTATTCCAGGAACGGTCATAGGTACTTCTTGTGATTTTGACGGAAATTTTACCCTGAAAAATATCCCCTCTGGCAAACAAAACATTGTGGTTTCGTTTATCGGATACAATACCGATACCTTAAAGCTAAATTTTGCTCCGGGCGAAACCAAAAAGGTAAATATACAACTCAAAGAAAGTATGATTAACATGAATGAGTTTGTTATTACCGAAACCAAAGTAACTAATACCGAAACTGCTGTAATGATGGAAATGAAACAAGCCGAACAGGTTGTTTCCGGTGTTTCCAGCGAACAAATTATGAAAACGCAAGACCGCACCGCCTCCGATGTGATTCGAAGAATACCCGGTGTAACCATTATGAATAATAAATTTGTAATGGTTCGCGGATTAAGTGAAAGATATAATTCGGTTTTGCTGAATGGAGGACTTACCCCCAGTTTGGAGAGCGACCGAAAAGCTTTCTCCTTTGATATTTTGCCAAGCGGAGTACTCGATAGAATTTTAATTTACAAAACCGGAGCCCCCGAATTGCCCGGAGAATTTGCCGGTGGAGTTATTAAAGTATTTACCAAAGGCATTCCCGATTCGGCTGTTTTTCATCTCGGATATTCTACTTCGTACAGAGCACAAACCACTTTTAAAGAAGCTTATACCAGCAAAAAAAGCGGTACCGATTTTTTAGGATTTGATAACGGTCTGAGAGCTTTACCCGATGGATTTTCAAGTAAAAATCTTTCTAAAATAAACGACCCAAAACTGATTGAAAAATATGGAAAGATGTTGCCCAATCATTGGACAGTAAAAGAAACAACTGCCCTGCCAGACCAACGATTAAACCTGATGTATGGCACTCAATTTAAAAAAGAAAAATATAGCGTAGGTGTGATTACTGCTATTAACTACACCCTTACCAACGAATTTTTTGAAGCCAATAACATGGGTTATAATACCTACGATACCCTTGCCAAACGCAGCGACACAATTTTTGCGTACAACGATAAAAATTATATTAACTCTGTACGCATTGGGGTAATGCATAATTGGACTGCCTTAATTAATGCGAAACACAAAATAGAATTTCGAAATTTATTGAATCAGGTAGGGCAAAACCAAACCACCATGCGTTTCGGAAAAAATTTAGAAGAAGGTTTTCAGGTACAAAATTACGCCTATCGCTACCAACAAAGAACTATATACAACGGGCAGTTGGCCGGAACACATGATTTAAATAACGATCAAACAAAAATACAATGGTTAGCCGGATTCTCTACTGCGAATTCTCAGGAACCCGATTTTAGAAGAATACGCACCGTTCGAAATATTGAAGCAACAGACGATACCATACCTTTTCAGGTAGTTATTGCTCCTGCCGCATCGAGCCTCGATGCCGGAAGATTTTATTCCAATCTTTCCGAAAATGTAATTACGGCAAGTGTAGATATTGAACATGCCATACAATTAAAATCAGAAGAGTTGTTGCCTAAAATAAGAACCGGATTTTATTTCGAAGACAAGTCTCGCACATTCAATGCACGCTGGATGTCGTATGGTCGTTCTCGAGGTTCTCAGTTTAATCAGCACCTTATCTTTTTACCACTAGATGAAATTTTTTCTTCTAAAAATATTAACGATTCTACCGGATTTAAACTGCAGGAAGGAACAAATCCTACAGATAATTATAACGCATTTAATACACTTATTGCCGGATATATTGGAACTTCTATACCATTTACCAGCAAACTGAATTTTACGTTTGGAGCAAGGGCCGAACACAATACGCAGGAACTTTCCAGCAAATCGTACGCAAACAAACCCGTTATTGTAAACAATCCGGTTTTAAGTATACTTCCTTCGGCAAACATCGGGTATAATGTAACCGAAAAATCAATGTTGCGTTTAGCTTATTTTCAATCGGTAAATCGTCCCGAATTTAGAGAGTTAGCTCCCTTTGCCTACTACGATTTTAATTTTAATAATGTGTTGTACGGAAACGATAGTCTGCAAATTGCTACCATTCACAATGCCGATTTTCGCTGGGAATTTTATCCTACCCCCAATGAAATTATTTCGGTAGGGGCTTTTTATAAATATTTTCTAAATCCCATCGAAATGTTTTTTGTTCCCGGCTCCGGTTCGGGAGGAACCAGAAATTTTACTTTCGATAATGCGGCATTTGCTAAAAGTATTGGAGCCGAAGTAGAAATAAGAAAATCAATGCAAGAAGTGTTTACCCAAAAATTTCTGCAAGATTTTAGTTTGCTCGTGAATGCCTCTTACATTATTAGCGAAGTAGAATTAGGTAGCAAAGCCATTGGTCAGCAAAACAACCGACCCATGATGGGGCAGTCGCCATACATTGTAAACACCGGTATTTATTACGATAACAAAGAATCGCAGTTACAAGTGAACGCATTATATAATGTAATAGGAAAAAGAATTTTTGCAGTGGGCACCTTTGGAACTCCCGACATATACGAAATGCCACGCAATGTAGTTGATTTAAATATTTCTAAGGGCATCGGAAAACACTTCTCGATAAAATGCAGCGTTCAGGATATTCTAAACAACCGGGTTTGGTTGTTACAAGATTCTGACGAAAACGGACTGCTCGATAACCGCGATGAAACCGTGATGGAATTTAAACGAGGCACATACTTCACATTGGGAGTAAACGCAAAATTCTAAACGGAAAGCTAACATTTCGTTAAACTACAAATGGTTTTATTAATAGAACGATAAACAAAACCAACAAGGCGTTTAACATTCGATAAGTTGATTTGCATAAAAATTAATCTATAAAACAATTGGTATGAAAACAACAAAAAAATTATTTATTCTTACACTGGCTCTTACACTTTCGGCCGGCTTTTATTCTTGTAAGAAAAAAGGTTGCACCGATGAAGCCGCAACCAACTACGATTCGAAAGCAAAAAAAGACGATGGCTCTTGTGTTTATCCAGACCCAATTCCCGAAGAAAAGGAAGTGGAAGTTACAGCAAACATTACTACCAGCACTACCTGGGTAAAAACAAAAAAATACATTTTAAAAGGTTTTATCTTCGTTACTAGCGGAACTACATTAACCATAGAACCGGGAACTATTATTGTAGGTGATAAAGCTTCTAAAGGAACTTTAATTATAGACCGCGGTGCAAAATTAATGGCGGTTGGTACTGCCAGCGAACCTATTGTGTTTACATCTAATCAACCCAAAGGACAAAGAGATTATGGCGATTGGGGCGGAATTATTATTTGTGGAAAAGGCCCTGTAAATTTACCCGGAGGAGAAGGTGTTGTAGAAGGCGGAACCGGTGCTACTTTTGGAGGAGGAGCCAGCCCCGATGTGGCTGATAACTCAGGTAAATTAAAATATGTACGTATTGAATTTTCGGGGATTCCCTTCCAACCAAACCAAGAAATTAATGGTTTAACCATGGGTGGCTTGGGTAGTGGTACTGAGCTAGATTACATCCAAGTATCGTACTGCGGAGACGACTCTTACGAATGGTTCGGTGGAACCGTAAATGCAAAACACCTTATCTCTTTCCGTGCTTGGGACGATAATTTTGATGGCGATAACGGTTGGAACGGTAAAGTGCAATTCGCAGTGGCCTTAACCGATCCCAATGTAGCCGATCAATCTGGTTCTAATGGTTTTGAGCAAGATAATGATGCCAGCGGCACAGGAGCCACTCCTATTACGAATTCTATCTTTTCTAACGTAAGTATATTCGGCCCCAAACAAACTTCGGGCACTACAATTAACTCTCAATACAAAAGAGCCGCACACCTTAGAAGAAATACTAAAACCTGTATTTACAATTCCTTACTTGCAGGTTACCCAACAGGATTGTTAATTGACGGTTCTGCCTGCGAAACAAACTCCGATAACGATGAACTGCAATTCAGAAACAATATCGTGTCGGGTTGTGCTACTCCACTGGCGGTAGCCAGCGGAAGTTCTTGGGACATTTCCGCATGGTTTAACACGCCTGCTTATGCCAACAGCGTTGAAGCAGATAATGCCAACCTATTGGTTCCTAATGCATGGAATCTTACCAATCCTAACTTTATTCCATCGGGAGGTTCGCCTTTGTTGAGTGGAGCCAGCTTTGCTGCGTCTAACTTACAAAGCACATTCTTCGAGCAAGTTTCTTACAAAGGAGCATTCGGATCTTCGAATTGGACAAGCTCTTGGACAAACTGGGATCCTCAAAATACAGAATACTAATCGCGTTGTTTTTTAAACAAAAAAGGCTGCCGAGTATGGGCAGCCTTTTTTGTTTAAAATCTTTGGTAAATACATGGTTTCCGAAATTAATATAAACCATATAAATCCAATATATTCTCATCGGATAATTCTCCTTTTTTGTAAATTGCTAAAATTATGGTAACATTGATTTAATGTATTACTGCATAACATAATCTTAATTTTGAAAATAAATATTTCACTATATGAACACAACAAAGATATTACTGGTAGATGACGAGCCCGATATTTTAGAATTTATGAGCTATAATTTAAATAGAGAAGGATTTACCGTTTTTACCGCTTTAAACGGAAAAGATGCCGTTGAAATTGCTAAGCGAGAAGTCCCCGAATTAATTATACTCGATGTAATGATGCCCGAAATGGACGGTATTGAAACCTGTTACCAATTAAAAGAAATACCCTCTCTTAAAAATACATTCATTACTTTTTTAAGCGCACGTGGAGAAGATTATTCTCAAATTGCCGGTTTCGATGCAGGAGCCGATGACTATATAACCAAGCCCATAAAACCTCGCTTACTTATTTCCCGGGTAAACGCTATTCTGAAAAGAAAAAGCGGAGAAGAAAAAGGCCCCGAACTTAAAATTGATGTAGGCCCCATTCAAATTGATAGAGAAAAATATATTATGACAAAAAACGGAGAAGAATTTAATTTGCCCAAAAAAGAATTTGAATTGCTGGCTCTGCTTATGTCTAAACCCGGAAAAGTATATACCCGCGATGTTATTTTAGATAAAGTGTGGGGAGGTGAAGTAGTGGTAGGAGATCGTACCATAGATGTTCATATTCGTAAACTGAGAGAAAAACTGGGCGATGATTTTATAAAAACCATCAAGGGGGTAGGTTACAAGTTCGAACTTTAATAACCATACACAGGCAATTTATTAACTTTGCCTAATGAATAATTTTACCCCCCGAAAGCTTGCCTTCATCGTTGCTTTGCTCTTGGCCTTTTTTATTTCTATTTTACTGAGTATTCTGCTTTACTTTCAAAACGATTTCCGCATCTATTACTCTTTTGCCATTTTTCTTTCCACTTTTACCATAGCTTATTTTTTAATTTTAGTCGCAGTAGAAAAATTTGTATACAATAAAATTAAAGTAATCTATAAAACCATACACAACCTTAAAATCGACCCCAGAAACAAATTACACAACATAAATCTAGAAAAAGATATACTCAACGATGTAAACAAACAGGTAATAGACTGGCATTCCAGAAATCTGGAAGAAATTGACCGATTAAAAAAACTTGAAATTTATCGCAGAGAATTTATCGGAAACTTGGCACACGAACTGAAAACTCCTATATTCAACATACAGGGTTATATTTTAACACTGTTGGAAGGAGGCCTGAACGACTCGGCCATAAACCGCGATTACTTATTACGCACCGAAAACAGTGTAGAACGGATGATTGCACTGGTAGAAGATTTAGATATGATATCGAAATTAGAATCGGGCGGACTTACATTAAATATTGAAAAAACAGATCTCCTTGCCTTAACCAAAGAAGTAATTAAATCTATAGAATTACAGGCAAAAGAAAGAAACATAAAAATATTTTTAAAAGAATCGTCTGATAAACCTATTTGGGTAATGGCCGATAAAGCCCGGATAACTCAGGTGCTAACCAACCTTTTTATAAATTCTATTAAATACGGTAAAGAAAACGGACAAACTCAAGTAGCCTTTTACGATTTAGACGAAAATATTTTAGTAGAAGTAAATGACAATGGCATCGGAATTTCCGGAGAACACTTGCCTCGTATTTTTGAACGATTTTACAGAGCCGATAAAAGTCGTTCCAGAACTAGTGGAGGAACAGGTTTAGGTTTATCTATTGTAAAACATATTATAGAGGCCCATCAGCAAACCATTAGTGTAAAAAGTGAACAGAATGTGGGTTCCGTATTTAGTTTTACCTTAAAAAAGGCCTAATGCAAGTTATCGCTTTTAAACCATTCGGCATAGCTGGTGGCTGTTTCTACCAATTTTAATGAGTGCAACTCAATGCCCGAAGGAAGAAGAGGTTCTATTTTTTTTGCAAAATCGAGTAACAGGTTTTCGCAGGTTGGATTGTAATCGCTTACGATTACCTTGTATGCCGAGTGGGTTTTATTTTGCAGGTATTCGCTTTTTTTGTAAAGTACTAGGCCATGGTCGTACACATCTATTATTTGCTCCTTAACAATCGTTTTTAAATCGGCAAAATCCATTACCATTCCGTTTTTCGGATGGGTGTTGTCATCAGTAGGAATTCCGATTAAGGTAACAAATAATTTATAAGAGTGCCCGTGAATATTGGCACACTTTCCATCGTACATATCTAATGCATGAGCCATTTCAAAATTAAATTCTTTTGTGATTCTTACTTTGTTCATTGGGAAACTAAATTAATATTGTAAAATCCTCCTTTATTTTCTTTTCGTTGCATAGAGTGTTTAATGACTATGGTGCATACGGCTATCATATTTCTTAGTTCACACAGTGGTTGCGAGAGGATAGTTGTTTTGTATATGTTTTCTACTTCAAGGTGCATGGCGTAAATTTTGTCAGCCGCCTTTTTTAGTCGTTCATTCGAACGGACAATACCAACATAATCATTCATAATATTTTTTAATTCGTTGAGGTGGTATTTAATCAATACTTTTTCTTCCGGTTCAATTTTTCCTTCAGCGTCCCATTCCGGAACAGAGAAATTGAAATGTATATTTTCAATTATTTTTTGGGTGTGCAAAAAGGCATGATGAGCATAAACTAAGGCTTCGAGCAATGAATTAGAAGCAAGGCGGTTGGCTCCATGTAAACCGGTGTAGGCACATTCGCCACAGGCAAACAAATGGGTAATGCTGGTTTGTGCATTTTTATCGGAAACAATACCCCCGCATAAATAGTGTGCAGCAGGAACTACCGGAATGTAATCTTTTAAAAGATCTATTCCTTTTTCCTTGCACTGATGATAGATGGTTGGAAATTGCTTTTCGATTAGTTTTTTATCGAGATGGGTGCAATCGAGAAAAACGCAATCGGCTCCTGTTTTTTTAAGTTCACTGTCTATTGCAATAGCCACAATATCGCGAGAGGCAAGTTCGCCTCTTAAATCGTATTTAAGCATAAAGCGTTCTCCGTTTCTATCTCTCAGGTATGCTCCTGCACCGCGTATGGCTTCGGTAATTAAAAAGGCCGGATTATCTTTTAAATCGTAAAAAGCCGTTGGATGAAACTGGATAAATTCCATATTTTTAATTTCTGCTTTGGCACGATATGCCATGGCAATACCATCGCCTGTGGCAATGACAGGATTGGTGGTTGTACGGTAAATTTGACCCATTCCGCCCGTTGCTACCAATGTTATTTTAGAAAGAAATGTTTCTACTTTATTGTTTTTTTTGTTAAGCACATACGCACCAAAGCAGGTAGGAGTATTTGTGTTTATTTTTAAATGGTGTTCGGTAATTAAATCTAAGGCAAAATGATGGTTTAGCACAGTGATATTGGGAAGTTTTCGCAAAATAGAAAGTAGCTTTTCTTCTATTTGCAATCCGGTAATATCTTTAAAATGTAATATTCTGTTTTCGGAATGTCCTCCTTCTTTCCCTAAATAAAATTTTCCTTCTTTATCTTTATCAAATTCTACACCCCACGAAATAATTTCGTTCAGGCGTTGTGGCCCTTCTTTCACAACCATTTCTACTACTTCCGTATTACATAACCCATCGCCTGCTTTTAATGTGTCGGCAATATGTTTTTCAAAGGAATCGTTTATTTCGTTATGTACAACGGCTATTCCTCCCTGTGCGTATTTTGTGTTAGATTCGCTTTCATCGGCTTTTGTAATTAAAGTAATTTTTTTTTCCGGAAAATGTAAGGCTGTTTTTATTGCAAAAGTTAAACCGGCTATACCGGAGCCAAGCACTAATATATCGGTCGAGTACATGAATTACAATGATGAAATTTCGAGCATTTTAAGAATAGGAGCGAGTGCCTTTTTTCTGATGTTTTCTTCAATATCAATTTCGGGGCTTTCGTCTTTCAAGCAAAGATATAATTTTTTTAACGTATTTACTTTCATGTAGGCACATTCGCTGCAGGCACAATGGTTGTCTTCTTGGGCTGGAGCAGGTATGAGCGATTTGTTCGTTACCTCTTTAGCCATTTGATTTAATATACCGGCTTCGGTGGCAATAATAAATTCGGGAGCATCGGTATTTTTAACGTAGTTAATCATACCTGTGGTAGAGCCCACATAATGTGCAATTTTTAAAATATGTTCTTCCGATTCGGGGTGTGCTACAATATGGGCTTTGGGGTATTTCTGATGCAAGGCTAAAATTTTTTCAATGGCAAATGCTTCATGAACTACGCAGGCTCCGTTCCAGAGAAGCATTTCTCTGCCGGTTTTGTGCATTAGGTATTTACCTAAGTTTTTATCGGGTGCAAAAATAATGGGTTTGTTTTTGGGTACCGAGTTGATTATTTTTTCTGCATTAGCCGATGTGCAAACGATATCGCTCAGGGTTTTTATTTCGGCCGAACAATTAATGTAGGTTACCACAATATGTTGTGGATGTTGTTCTATAAATTTTTTGAATGCATCGGGAGGGCATGATTCTGCCAGTGAACATCCTGCGTTCAAATCGGGCAGCAATACTTTTTTGGTAGGGTTTAAAATTTTTGCGGTTTCAGCCATAAAGTGTACTCCTGCAAAAACAATAATATCGGCACCTGTAGTGGCCGCCTGTTGAGAAAGACCTAGGCTATCTCCAATGTAGTCGGCCATATCTTGTATGGCTGTTTCCTGATAGTAATGAGCAAGAATTACCGCATTTTTTTCTTTTTTTAGTTTAAAGATAGCTTCGGATAATTCTTGATTGGTGGTGGCGGGGATAATGTTTTTTGTAATCAAATTTTTGTACGGTTAATCGGCAGATTGTTTTACATTTTTATGTTCAATCATTTTATGAAGTTTTTTACTGTTAAGAATGTAAAGGTTCTTTTTATTGGTTTTTATTACCTCCATTTTTTCGAGGGTATTTAATGTTCTGATAACGGTTTCGTATGTAGTGCCTGCGAAGTTCGCAATATCTTTACGTGATAGGGTAAATGAAAGCATATTTTTTTCAACGATACTGTACCCAAATACTTCGGCATTAATTTTAATTACCTTCGCCACACGTTGCAATACGGTGTTGTTGGTAAGTTCTTTTATATGAATCTCAGAATCTTTTAATTCTTCGGCCATAAACATTAAAAAGTGATAACAGAATAGGTTGTTTGCTTTCAGTATATTTTGAAAAACCTGTATGGGAATTTGTAAAACGGTGGAAGTAGTGAGGGTTTTTGCACTTACAGGGAAATTAAAATTTTTTCCGAACGAACGGTGTCCCACAATATAACCATCTCCTGCTAATCTGATGATTCTTTCTTCGTTAGGTTGTTCTGTGGTAAAAACTTTTACTTTGCCCGAAAGAATAATGTAAATATGTTTCACCTCTTCCCCTTCTTTCAAAAGAAAACTTTCTGAAGGATAGATTTTTTCTTCGCTTTTGAAAGCAAGTAAATCGAGCCATTCCGGGGTACAATGTTCGTGTAAAAGTTTTTGAATATTATTCAGTCTGGAAGATGACATACTGAAGAGATTTATCCGCCAATAGTAATCATACTTCTGTTTTTATGTTCGGTTGAAGAGCTTATAAATTCCTCAAAGGAATTCATTCCTCCTCTGCTTTGCTTTTTGTTTTTTATAGACGATAAAATATATTTTTCTATATTTTCTCCATTTCGGTAGGGTGTAAGCAAGTCGGTTTCAGAATTTGAAAAGAGACAATTTTTTATTTTTCCATCGGCAGTTAAGCGTATGCGGTTGCACGTATCGCAGAAAGGGTTGGTAACCGAACTAATAATAGCAAATGAGCCTTTAAAACCTTCTATTTGGTAATTGCGAGCCGTATCGTTAGGAGCATCGTTTATTTTTAATACCCGATGTTTCCCAAAAAAATGTTCGGCTTTTTCTATTACTTCTTTTTGAGATACACCTTTGTCCCAACTCCATTTATTTCCGTCAAAGGGCATAAACTCTATAAATCGAACATGTACTTTGTGCTGCTTGGAGAATGTAATAAAATCAATGATTTCGTCATCATTTACATTCCGCATCAGTACCGTATTTAGTTTTACATTAAATCCTTCGTCTATCAATAGCCTGATGTTATTTAATACTTTATCGAAGTAATCTCTTCTGGAAATCTTTAAAAATTTTTCTTTATTCAGTGTATCTAAACTAACATTTATATTTTTTATTCTGTTATCTTTAAGTGCGTTTATGTATTTATCTGCTACTATTCCATTGGTAGTAATGGCTAATTCTACAGGTAGTTTCGATAAGCCGGATAGAATGTTTTCGATATTTCCTTTTACAAGGGGTTCTCCACCGGTAAGCCGTATTTTTTTTACCCCTAGTTTTACAAAAACAGAAGCAATATCGAGTATTTCTTCATGCCTCATAAATTCGGCTTTATCTCGTAACGGAACACCTTCTTCGGGCATACAATAGAAACACCGCAAGTTGCATAACTCGGTTAAGGAGATTCGTAAATAGTCGTGTATTCTTCCAAAATGATCGGTAATCATTTGCATGGCTTTTTCTTTACTTAATGAGCATGATGTTGACCGGAAACCACTTTCTTTTCGATGGTTTTTTCCAGTGCATTCATTTCGGTGGTGTTAATGAGTTTTTGAGCTAAAGGAAATAAGGTGTTATCTTCTCTGTAAATGTGCAGCCGGAGCATTTCAGTGAGTTCTCGAGCATTTTGGTAAGCTACATCAAATACAAAAAATTTAGACCGCTCATCGGTAAGGCGTGCGGCTAATCCAAAAAAGTTAAAAGTAAGAGCACCCAATTGAATAAATTTTACATGGTCGTCTTCCATAATATCTACGGCTGTTTGGGGCGTATCGCCTTTTCCGTGCTCGCCTGATTCAATTAGTTTTTGGTGTAAAAGAGGAAATAGGGCTTTTTCCTCGTTTCGGTTGTGTTCTAAAATATTTGTATCGAAAAATTTAAAAAACTCGGTAAACGTACTGTTAATGTCATCGGTAAAATGGTACCCATTGTTTTTCAATTCTACCAAAGCATTCTCGAACATTTTTATTTTTTCGGAGGCAACAATGTGTTCGTTAACAAATCGTTGTAAGAGAGAGTGCATTTTGCTGGCATCAACATCTAAAACAGGGGTGCCCTCGTACGCTCCGGGAGGGTCCATGGGAGAGTTTTCCTCATCGGGAGTAACATCCTTTTCAACATTTCTTATCAGGGGGTCATTTTGTTTTAGGTCTTTGTCTAGTCGTTTGCCGGTTTCCCTATCAATAATTTTCATAAGCGTTATATTTTTGATAAAATTACGCTTTTTAGAAATAGGGTGTCATGATTTTTATCAGTTGCTTTATTAAGGCTTAGATAGTGAGGGATTTGTAATAAACGATTCGTCTGTTAATGCGTTCAGGAATGCTATTAAATCGGCTTTTTCCAACGCGTTTAATTGCAGTCCGAATTCTTTACCCGGTTTGGTCATTATAGGGTCTAGGGTATTTGATTTTTTTACTCCGGTATTGTAATGATCTATTACCTGTGCTAATGTGGTAAAGCGGCCATCATGCATAAAGCTATTTCGCAGGGCAACATTTCGTAGGGTTGAGGTTTTAAATTTTCCTAAATCGGTGGGCATACCTGTAATTTCGGTGCGACCCTGATTCCCTCCCGTAAAAACCGAGTCTAATCCAATATTATGGAATTGATTATCGGTAAAAAGCCCAACGGTGTGGCAGTGGAAACAATCGCCTTTTTCGGTGTTAAAAATCATAAAACCGTTGAGTTCCGATGGGGTTAGTTGTAATTCCTTTCGAAGGTATTTATCAAAACGGGAATTACTCGAAATCATGGTTCTGAAGAATTGTGCCAGTGCGTAGGCAAGTTCTTTGTGTGTAATGGTTTCTGAGCCAAAAACGCGTTTAAAAAGTGTGGGGTATTCTGCATGTTGTTGAAAATTGGCCGGAGTAGCAGCAAAAAATTCTTCAACTTCAAATTTCATCATATCTTCCATGGTTCCGCTTACGGCTCCTTTCCATGAAAAATTAGAGTTGAAGCCTAAATTGATGTGTGGGAGCACAATGGAATTTGGCAGGGTAAATCCATATTGTTGTATGTGGCAACTGGAACAAGATTTTCCATCGTTGGGGCCTCCTTTAGAGAGAAGAGGATCATAATATAGTTTTCTTCCTAATTCTACTCCTTCAACGGTAAGAGGATTGTCTTCGGCAATGTGCATAGCCGGAAAGTAAGATGGATATTGAATGTTATAGGGGGTTGGCACGTAGGCGTCATCGGGTGCTTTGTCGGCTTTCTTTTTTCTGCATGAAAAAAATAAAAAGGCAACCGCTACTGCGGTTGCCATGTATAGAGTATTCTTTAAAATTTGCATATCTTTATTTTCTATAAAGTTACGCAAGAAACCCTCTCTAAAATATGATTTATATTATATTTTTTTAAGGAGTTCTTTGATTTTATTTATCGGGCAAGGTAAAAACATCTACTCCGTTTTTGCTTATTACGTTCATTAACGAATCATTGCTCATGGTGTAATTATTGCCTCCTGTTAGGTCAAAAACATTAGGATTTTTAAACCATTCGTTTAAATTCATACTCAGCGTTTGTTTTTGGTTTCTAAGGGTAAGTTTAATTTGTTTTGCAATTTTAATTTTTACGGCATAGGCAGTTTTTCCTAAGTGAATGGCGTATCCCGGGGTGGCAGTTGTATCATTGAAGTGTCCTTCAAACTTCATAAAATGGTACCCTCCACCCATGTGGTCGGGCCAGTACATATTATTGTTTTCGGGTATGCTTGGTAAACTGTTCGAAACATTCTGCTCGGCACTTAGGCCAATTATAAAGGAAAGTTCTGTGTAGGTGCCTGGGCTAATAGAATCTAAGAATATCTGATTTGATTTTTCTTTGGCAGCATTCACATATTGTATTTTTTTGCTTTTGTAAACTGTTCCATCAGATTTTTTAAGCGAAATGTTAGAAATAAAATATTCTAATTTACTTACACTATACGTATTGCCTGCTTCGTTGGTGTACTTAATGGTATCTAATTCCAATAAGGCATCATCGATTAAGTACTTTATGTTTAAATAAAGTGATGAATGAGAGGGCATTACTGGGTGTTTGCTGCAAGACCAAATAGTAACAATGCTGGAAAATGTTATAATGGCGATGGTTGAGAATTTATTTTTCATGGCTACTTTTTTTATAAATTAAAATTTAAGTCCGGAAAATCTTACTTTCATATTAGGTCTGAAAAGAATGCTAATGTATGCCCAATTTTGCATTTCATCAAGACTTCCGCCTCTCAATGCTTTCATTGTTTCTGTTGCAAACATTTGGGAATACCCTGCCTGAAGTGAAACCGCATCGTTAATTAAATAACCTAGGGTAAAATCAATTTCAGAGCCTAGAGCATCGTCCATACGGTAAATTTCGGTTACCACTGTTTTGTCTCTTACATCGGCTGCAGCCATAAAATAGTGGGCATTTACAGAAGCAAATAACTTCGGATTAAAATCGTATCGTATTCTGATATAAGCATCTTGTAAACCAACAGAATTGGCATGGCGGCCACCTACGTAAAAATAATCCATATATCCGTTAAAACGGTGATTGGTTCCGTACATTGGGTTGTACGAATTATTATCCTTATTAGCTGTGTCGGTTTGGCTTGTGCCGGAAAGAATTTCGTACCCTATGGTAAATCTGATTTTATTTTTTATCGAATCATTTAATGTTTTAACGTATGAGATATCCACACCTGCATCGAAAGCATTTATATTTTGGTCTTTTACCGTTTTACCTATTTGATGGTAATAAAAACCTGTGGCTGTTAAACCCGATTTGCTATATTCTATTTTTGGCAAACCAATGGTTTGAGAATACTTTATACTTTCTTCTATTTTTCCGTCAGCATTAACTTTACTGAATTGTAACCCATTGTTCCATGCTAAAAAACTAATAGTTAGAGGTTTTAGTTGTTTCTCCATCCACAGCATTTGTGCCGCCTTGTACTGATTAGGAACAGTGTAAAAATTACCTATTGACTTAATTTCATTTTGGTTGTATGCGGCACCAACATGTAACGCAAAAGAACTATCGGTAAATTTAAACAATGCAATATCATGTGCTCTTGCTTGCAATGCCCAGTCTAAGTTTCCTAAAAAACGGGCATCATCGTAATTTAACTCCTGCCTTCCGAGTTTGGCCGAAATCTTTTTGTTAAAAATAATTTCTCCCCAAGCTTCGTGTACCGAAAGTAAGCCATCGGTAATTTTTATTTGTGAGGTATTTCCCCAAATTCGAATATCTTGTACAGATACTCCGATTTTAAATTTTTCGGCATTATGATTAAAGTTTAACCGAGCTCTTTGGCCAACGTATGTTCCTGCATTTTGGCTGGTATCGGCTAAAGAACCAAATCCGTGCATGTACTCGGCTCGTTGCATAATTTGACCCGAAAAATTTGATTGTGCTTGTAGCTGTATGGTAGAAACCATTGCTATTACACTGCACATAGAGAGAACTTTTTTTGTTTTCATTTTTTTAGGTTTATATTTAATCACTATTAATTGTTAATACTTTCAAAGTTATTTTGTATTCTATCTCAGTGTTATGATACCAATCATACAACTATGTATTAAATCTCAATGTATTTCCAAACATTAATCATGACTTTCAGCAAACGAACCTTCAGGTTCTTTTAAGAAAAATAAACAATAAAGAAAACTAAAAGCAGCACCAGCAGAGCAGATGTAAAAGAAAGTGTTTGTTTCAACCAGTGAATAAAGAATTAGGTAAACAACCGCCCCTACATTGCCATAAGCTCCGGCCATTCCGGCAATTTGCCCGGTCATTTTTTTGTTTATCATGGGTATAATAGCAAACGTGGCGCCTTCTGCTCCTTGTACAAACATGGAACAAGCAACGGTAATTACAACCGCAACCACCAACCACCATACACCATTAAATGTGGGCACTAATGATACTAAGCCATTTGCATCAACAGGACCTTGTTTTCCGATAAAACCCATAGCCAAAAATCCTAGTGCAATACCTATCATGTAAATTAGCATGGTGCGTTTACGGTTTTTCATTGTGTCAGATAAGTAGCCTCCTAATGGTCGTGCAAAAAGATTCACAAAGGCGAATGATGAGGCGATTAATCCGGCAAGTGTGGCAGTCATTAAAGGTTGATTTTCTGCATTGGTTAATGAAGAAAATGTAATTTCAAAAAACATGGGTAACATTGAAACTACTGCTAGTTCTGCACCAAAATTTGCAAAATAGGTGCTGTTTAGTGCAGCCACGCTACCCCAACTGTATTTTTCACTTTCAGGTACTCCTTTTTTAAGGATGGGCAAGTTTATTTGCAATGTTTTTACTACGTGTGCAACATATATAAATGCAAGTACTGCATATATGGTGTATAAACCGTTTTGTGGTATCAATGCTTCCCCATCAACTTTAATACTGCCTATTCTCCATGCTAAAGCTCCCATTGCTCCTACTAATGGGAAAGACCATAATAAATATTGAATCAAATCTCCGTAAGAGGTTACTGTCATGGGTTCTGCTTTACCTTTTACAGATTTAGCACGAGCATGGTCTGGCATATCTTTTACTAAAAAGTAATACATAATACCATACACGAAAGAAACCAATCCGTTAAAAGCTAAAGCGTATCGCCAAGCATCTTCGCCCAAGCCAAACCAATCTTTACATACGGTTATGGCAAACCAAGGCAATGTCATGGCGGCCCATGCAGAACCAAAATTTCCCCATCCTGCATAAAAACCTTCTGCTCGTCCTATTATTTTTGGGGGAAACCAATTAGCCACCATTTTGATTCCAATTACAAAACCGGCACCGATGGAGCCTAAGAATAAACGGGCAATTGTTAATTGAATAAAGGAATCTCCGAAAGCAAAGAAAATGGCGGGTATGGCCATTACTACCATTAAGCCCGAAAATACAACACGCGGACCATATTTATCAATCAACGCTCCCACAATGATACGGGCGGGTATAGTTAGTGCTACGTTACAAATAGCAAGCACCTTTATATGTTCCGGTTTAAGCCAATCTAACGCTTCTAGCATTGTTGTAGCTAACGGAGCCATATTAAACCAAACATAAAATGTTACGAAAAATGCAATCCACGTGTAGTGTAGTACACGTATTCTTTCTTGACTAAAATCTAATAATTCTGGTTTTTTCATAAGGATAAGTTTTTATTCTAAAAAAAATATTACGACACAAAAGTGAACGGGCGGAATACTTTTCTATATGATAAGTATCAAGTAGAATGTAGTTTTTTAACAGAAAAGAATATGATACATATCAGTTATGTTAGTTCATTTAACTGATATAGAATGTTTTATTGTTGGTTGTAGATGCTTAACAGTTCTGTTAAAACATGGGGCTTATTTATAATGATGTTTTTATCGCTGAAACCAACCACCTTGTCGGCTATGAAAATGTTCAGCTCTTTAATAAATTGCTCAGGTCTCATTCCGCCTATTTCTGCCATTTCCTGACGGGTTAGAGGAGTGTCAAGCACAATTCTTTCTTTTTCTTTTTTACCAAAAATAGCACTCATTATTTGTAATGATTCAGCCACTTTTTCTCTTACACTCATTTGCGAAAGATTTTTCATTCTTGCTTCTGCAGCCCTTAATTCACTAGCATAAAAAGCCATTATATGAAAAAGCATTTCGGTATTTCTTTTGATGATTCTGTAGTAAAGAGGATTATCGATAAAACAAATAACAGAGTCTTCTATAGCTATAGCTCCAATGGAATATTTTTTTGCACCAAACCCCCGGTGTCCTAGCAAATCACCATCTACAGAGAATCGAAGAATTTGTTGTTTTAAATTAAATCCCGTATTGTACACTTTTACTTTTCCGTTGTGTATAATGTATATTCCAAACACAGTGCTGCCTTCGCTAAAAATTACCTGACCTTTGCGGTAAATACTAGTTTCTTTTTTGTCCGACACTTCTTGCATATCATCCTCACTACACAGCTTAATTACGCAGTTTTTCTGAGGGCAGGTTTTACAAAAATAGTTGGCCGACATTTTTAAAAAGTTTGCCACGAAATTATCTTTTATTCATTACAATTTAAAAACAAAATCAACGTGTATTCACTCAATTTATGATTCAAATCATGAATTAATAAATATTCATTGATAAATATTTGTATGTAGATACAAAATCCTAAAAATACAAACTAAAAACTAATTATTATGGCAACATGGCTTACAAAATGGGAACCTGAAAACAAAGAGTTTTGGGATTCCGAAGGCAGTAAAATTGCATGGAAGGTGCTAACTGTAACAACAATTTCTCTTATACTATCTTTCGCAACTTGGTTTATGATGAGTGCCATTGTAACCAAACTTCCGGGCATTGGATTTAAGTTCGATAAGGATCAACTTTTTTGGCTTGCTGCGATGCCTGGATTAGCAGCTGGTTTGCTGCGTATTGTACATACCTTTTTGTTGCCTATTTACGGTTCAAGACATGTAATAAGTATTTCAACGATTATTAAACTAATTCCGGCTATAGGTTTAGGGTTAGCCGTAATGAACACAACTACTCCATTTTGGGTATTTATGGTCATTGCATTTACTGCAGGTTTTGGAGGAGGTGATTTTTCTTCTTACATGCCAAGTACTAGTTTGTTTTTTCCTAAAAGATTACAAGGTACAGCATTAGGCATTCAGGCGGGCATCGGAAATTTCGGTGTGAGTGTGGCCCAGTTTATGACACCTGCTATGCTTGGGGTTGCTACATATGGTGCAGCACAAGTTTTTACTAAAACCGATCCAAAAACAGGAGAAGTGTTGGGAACTTCCGAAATTTATTTGCAAAGCGCTGCTTTATGGTATGTGCCGCTTTTAGTGATTTTAGCCATTGCTTCGTGGTATTTTATTAAGAGTATACCGGTAAAAGCTTCTTTCAAAGAACAATTAGATATTTTTGGAGATAAACACACTTGGTTCTGTACCATAACTTATGTAATGACTTTCGGTGGATTCTCGGGCTTAGCCGCTATTTTTCCATTAATGATAAAAACGGTATACGGAAATTTTCCTGATGCTCCCGATGCGCTGAAATATGCCTTTTTAGGCCCTCTTATTGGTGCTTCTAGCCGTGTTTTATTTGGTTTTATTGCCGATAAAGTAGGTGGTGCCATACTTACCACTCTTACAGGAATAGGTCTAATTATTGGCTGCGTAGCTATGGTTCAACTAGGTTTGCTCACTCCTACTTCTGTTGAGCAGTTCCCCGCATTTCTTTACTTAATGTTGTTCTTATTCTTTATTACAGGTATGGGCAATGCAGCTACTTTCCGTCAATACCCTATAATATTTGGCCATAATCCAAGACAAGCTGCGGGAGTGATTGGTTTTACCGCTGCCATTGCTGCTTTCGGTCCTTTTATTTTTGCTACTTCGGTTAGTGCATTTTTATCTAGCACCGGAAATGCCAACGGATTCTTTTATACCATTGCCGGATTTTTTGTTATAGCTACCATCATTAATTGGTGGTATTATAACCGCAAAGGTTGCGAAAGACCAAGCTAGTATGAATTAGTGTTTAAAAAAAGCGTTGAATTTTTCAACGCTTTTTTTTTAAACAGATATATGAAAAACTATGATTAGTGTCATTTTTTTACCCCTCCCCTTAAGGTAACTTTATTCACTTCATAAATCAAAAAGTTGGAACATTCCGAATTGATTATATTAGCCGCAGGAGAATCTTCCCGTATGCAAAGGCCTAAAGCTTTACTTCCTTTTTTAGAGAAAGGAATTACTTTTATAGAGTGTATAGTGAATACCCACCTTTCTGCGGGCATTAAAAAAATTACCATCGTTACATCGAGAAAACTAAGTTGCGAATTGAGCTTACTCTTTCCTTATGGTAATATTAAAATAATTACAAACACACAACCCCAATTAGAGAGAATGTATTCCGTATACCTTGGGATTAAGGAGGTAAGTAATGACCAGTATGTGTACATTCAAGATTGCGATAACCCCTTTGTGCCTGTTGAAGTTATTTGTGAATTATACAAGCACAGAAATGTAGCAGATTATATAGTCCCTATGTTCAATGCCAAAGGAGGGCATCCGATATTGCTTAGCCCTAGAATTGTTAAATATATCAAAGCTCTTAATCAGATTACAACAGAAGACACACTCAAAAATCATTTACGTTCATTTGTTCGGAAGAATGTTCCTGTCAATACAAATAGCATTCATACTAACATAAATACTCCGGAATTATTTCAGCAAAGTAATCTGGCTCATACGTAATGGAAAGTATTTACAAAAAAATAGAAGAAGCCCGCAACAATGCCGAATGCATTGCCCTCTGTACTATTATTTCAACTAAAGGATCTACCCCTTTAAAAACGGGAGCAAAAATGCTGGTATGGCCAAGCGGAAAAATTTTTGGAAGCATTGGAGGTGGAGCTTTGGAAAAAAAAGTAATAGAAGATGCCATTGAAACAATCTCAAAAAGCGGCAATATCGTTATCTCGCATAATTTATTACAAGAACACGGAATGTGTTGTGGTGGAAATGTTGAAGTATTTATCGAAACAATTATGCCTTACAACAAATTGTATGTTTTTGGTGCAGGGCATGTAGGAAGAGCCCTAGCTAAAGTTTCGGCTTTTGCAGGTTTCGAAGTGTTTCTAATCGATGAAAGGAAAAACGAGCTCGATAAAATTTCCGATGAATTCGTTTTTAAACTGCCTTATGCTTATACCGAAATATTAAAAAGTTTACCATTTAACGAACACACGTACATTGCCATACTTACCTACGATCATAAATTGGACCGCGAAATATTAGCCTATTGTATAGAAAAAAAACGAGCCTATTTAGGGATGATTGGAAGTAAAAGAAAAATAGAGGTTACAAAAAAACTATTTCTCTCATCGCATATTGCAAATGAGCAACAACTTTCGGAAGTAGATATGCCTATGGGGTATGATTTAAAATCAAACCACCCTGAAGAAATTGCAATTTCCATTCTGGCTAAAATGATAGAAATTAAAAATAACCAAACTCGTGCAATCATTTGCCAAACACAAAAGCAGGAGATAAATAAAATATAAAATGCAAAAAATTAATTTAACAATAAACGGAAGAAAACACGAACTATTAGTCGGAGAACATGAAATGTTGTCAAGCGTTATTCGCGATAAAGCGGGATTAACAGGAACAAAAATCGGATGCGAACAAGGCTCTTGTGGTGCATGTACCGTGTTAGCCGATGGGCTACCTGTATTAAGTTGTATTACTCCGGTTATGCGTTACAACCATGCCGAAATTACCACCATAGAAGCACTTTCGAAAAATGGAGAGATACATAAATTACAAGAAAAGTTTGTACAAAAAGGAGCTATTCAATGCGGCTTTTGTACACCGGGTATGATAATGACATCATTTGATTTTGTTTCTAAAAATCCAAACCCAACAGTTCACGAAGTAAAAGAAGCCCTATCAGGAAATCTTTGTCGATGCACCGGATACAAAAAAATAATTGAAGCAGTTGCAGAATATGTTCTCGAAACAAATCACACTAGTATCACAGCAAATCAACCGATAACAACATCATCAAAAGTAGGTGTTTCCGTGCCCTATATCGAGGCCGAAAAAAAGGCCAAAGGCACCGCACAATATGCCGATGATATTTACACCCGAAATGCACTGCATTGTAAATTTCTTCGCAGCATATACCCACATGCTATTATTGAAAAAATAGATTATTCCGAAGCACATAAAATGGAAGGGGTACATTACATTGCCACCGGAAAAGAAATTCCCGTAAAGTTTGGTGTACTTACCGTTTCCCAAGATGAAACCGCTATGGCAATAGAAAAAACAAGGTATATTGGCGAAATTGTTGCCGCTGTAGTTGCCGATAGCGAAGAAATGGCTGCACTAGCCTGTAAAAAAATTAAAGTTACTTACAAGCCGATTAAAGAGTTCTTAAGCATAGACGATTCTCTTAATGATATTGGAGAAAACAAAAAGATTCACGAGCACGTTAAGTTCAATAATAATGTCCATAAAAAAGCCGAATTGCGTTTTGGCAACCAACAACAAGGTTTGGAGGAAGCAGACACTACCTGCAAATTCGATTTTACTTTCGAAGGAATTAACCATGGTTTTACGGAACCCCATGCGGCTACTGCGTGGTGGGATGAAAACGGATTAACCATTATTACAGCCACGCAAGTGCCACATTATTTGCATCGAGCTCTTGCCAAAGTAATGGAAGTACCTCTTAGTAAAGTAAGAGTAATTAAACCCTATGTGGGCGGAGGTTTTGGTGGTAAAAGCGATCCTTTTCCTCACGAAGTGATTATCTCTTATCTTTCTAGAAAGGTTGGAAAACCAGTTCGTGTTAGATTATCTCGCGAAGAAGTTTTTATTACCAATCATGGGCGGCATCCATCAAAAATGACAGTAAAAATGGGCGTTTCAAACGATGGAATAATTAAAGTGTTAGATGCCGACATTGCCATTGATGGAGGAGCATACGGAAGTTTTGGTGTAGTAACATCGTATTACAATGGTGTACTATTACAAGCTCCATACAAGCTAGATAATTTTGGCTTCCGTACATTCAGGGTGTATACTAACAAGCCACAATGCGGAGCCATGCGAGGGCATGGAGCTGTAAACTCCCGTTTTGCGGTAGAAAGTACGATTGATGAGTTGGCACATAAAATTAACATGGACCCCTGCGAGTTAAGAATGAAAAATTTTTTAGATTCGAATACGCTCACTGTGGGGCATTATCGTATCACTTCAAATGGTAGTCGTGAATCATTGCAAAAAGTGATGGACGAATCTCAATGGAAGAATAAGAAAGGAAAACTACCACAAGGAAAAGGGATTGGAGTAGGCTGCGGATTTTTTATAAGCGGAAGTGCCTTACCCATCATTTGGAACGAATTGCCCCAATCGGTAGTGCATTTAAAACTTGATTTTGACGGCAGAGTTTTAATTACTTCGGGAGCAAGTGATATTGGACAAGGGAGTGATACCATGCTGGCCATCATTGTAGCAGAAGTATTAGGAATAGATATCGATAAAATTTTTGTATTGGCAGCCGACACTCTTATTACTCCTGTTGATTTAGGCAGCTACTCCAGCCGTGTTACTTTTATGGCCGGTAATGCAGCTAAAAATGCTGCCGAAAATTTAAAGAATGAAATAATGGAAGCCGTTTCCGTAAAGAAAAATATTCAAAAAGAAGAAATAATACTTGCGGATAATAAAGTGTTCAGCAACGATAAAACCGTAGAACTAACATGGGAGGAAGCCATTGATATTCTTACTGCAAACAGAGGAGCGGTAAGCGTTAGCGGAAAATATATTTCACCAAAATTAGGAGGAGACTTTAAAGGAGCAGGAGCCGGTCTTAGCCCATCGTACAGTTTTGGAGCCTGTATTGCAGAGGTTGACGTGGATATGGAAACCGGATTTGTTAAAATTCAAAATGTATGGGGGGCACACGATTGCGGAAAAGCTATTAATCCAATGGCTGTAGAAGGGCAACTCGAAGGCTCTTGGCACATGGGTATTGGGCAAGCTATTACAGAACAAATGAAATACTATAACGGGTTATTGGTCAATAATAATTTTCTCGATTATAAAATCCCAACCACCTTAGATACGCCCGATATACACACTCATATTATAGAAACGATTGACCCCGAAGGTCCTTTTGGGGCCAAAGAATGTGGAGAAGGAGCACTACATCCGGTAATCCCTGCCATTGCAAATGCCATTTATAACGCGGTAGGTGTTCGAATTACAAAACTTCCTATATCTGCCGAAGATATTTTGGAGCAAATGAAGAAAAACAAAGCATTGGAAGAAATTAAAACCGTCTAACCCCATGATAAAAGAAGCTCTCTATTTAAAACCTACAACAATTTCCGAAGCGTTAGAATTTGCCGATGCCAACAAAAACCAGTTTCGTTTTTTAGCCGGAGGCACCGATGTGATGGTTAATAAATTTCAAGGAAACGATTTACAAAACTGTTACATCGACATTACAGGAATAAAAGAACTGAAAGAAATAACAAAAACCGATTCGCATTTGCTAATTGGGGCTCTTGTATGTTTAAACGAATTAGGCAATAACGAAGAAATTAAAAATAATTTTCCTGTTCTCATTCAGGCTGCTGATGTGGTGGCATCACCCGTTATAAGAAAAACCGCAACTATTGGAGGAAATTTGTTGGTAGAAAATCGCTGCATTTTTTATAACCAGAGCGAATGGTGGAGAGAAGCGGTAGGGTACTGCCTTAAATGCGATGGAGATATTTGTATTGCTACAGGCGGCAAAAAAAACTGCTTTTCTAAATTTGTTTCCGATACGGCTGTAGCACTCATTAGCATGAATGCTACGATTACAGTATCAGAAAAAGAGAAAAAAAACGAAATTCTACTCGAGGATATTTATTCCGGAGATGGAGTAACTCCTCTTAAATTCAATAAAAATTCATTAATTATTTCAGTCAATATACCCCTAAACTGTGCGTTTAAATCGAGCTTCAAAAAACTTCGTCAACGCGAGTCGTTGGAATTTACCTCGCTTACATCGGCTGTAACGATAGACAGAAACGGCAACATTAAAATAGTGTTAGGTGGTGTAGATCCTAAACCTATTGTAGTTTTCGGCTCAAAGCGATCTGATAAAAATGAATTAATTAAAGAGGCAATTAAAAAATCAAGATTAGTGGATAATGATGTATACTCCAGAAAATACAGAAAAGAAATGATAGAGGTGTACCTAAAAAGAAGTTTTAAAGAATTAGAAATATAAAATATACCTAATGAATAACCCTATTCATATTCTTTTAGATGAACATGCGGTATTACTGAAAGCCGTTGAATCATCGCATATGCTGCAAAAAGTTACAGACGATACATCGTATAGAAATCTATTGCACGATGTAATTCTCTTTTTCAGAAATTTTACAGAGACATATCACCACCCGAAGGAAGAAGATTTTTTATACCCCTTGTTACGCAATCGTTCAGAAAACATGAACGAAAAATTTATAAAAGAAATATGCGACAATCACGAAGATTTTAAATCGCTTATGGCCGATACCGAAAACTTTTATGTAAGTTATAATTTTAAAATGCTTCGTTCCACTTTTGGAGCATATCTTAAATTAATGAAAGATCATATCCTTAGGGAAAATACTATTGTACTTAGTGTTGCAGAGCAAATGCTTACTCAAGATGAATTGAAAAGTATAGCCCAACATTTTAAAAACTTAGATGAAAAAAACGGAGAAAAAGAAGAACTTATTAAAAATTTTAAAAAGATTAGTTTACAATTTGCCTAAACAAACACTATGAAGATGAAAACAAAAATAATGGATGGCAACGAAGCTGCGGCTTATATTGCCTATAAAACAAATGAAGTATGTGCTATTTATCCTATTACACCCTCTTCGAATATGGGCGAACACTGCGATGAATGGTCGGCTGCCGGAATTAAAAACGTATTTGGAGAAATACCTCGTGTAATGGAAATGCAAAGTGAAGGCGGAGCAGCCGGTGCTATACATGGAGCTATACAAGGAGGCAGCTTGGCTTCAACATTTACCTGCTCGCAAGGCTTATTGCTTATGATTCCGAATATGTACAAAATTGCCGGAGAACTCACGCCTACAGTATTTCACATAGCAGCCAGAACATTAGCCACTCATGCCCTTTCTATTTTTGGCGACCATTCCGATGTAATGTCGGTTAGGCAAACCGGTTGGGCTATGTTGTTTGGGAAAAATGCACAAGAAGCAATGGATATGGCTTTAATTGCACAAGCATCTACACTAAAATCGCAAATCCCTTTTTTAAATGTTTTTGACGGATTTAGAACTTCGCACGAATTAAGTAAAGTAGAGATTCTTTCAGATGATATAATAGCCAACATGTTGGATAACGATGCCATACTTGCATTTCGTAAACGATATATGAGTACTGAAACCCCTAGTATTAGAGGAACAGCACAAAACCCCGATGTGTTTTTTCAAAGCAGAGAAGCCGCCAACACTTATTATTTAAACACTCCAAAAATAGTTTCCGAAACCATGAAAAAATTCGGAGAACTTACCGGAAGACATTATGATTTGTACGAATACTCCGGAGATACAAATCCTGATAGGCTTGTTGTTGTTATGGGATCGGCCGCAGGAACCGTTTCCGAAACGGTAGAGTACTTAAATAAAAAGGGTGAAAAAACAGGATATCTCTACGTACGTTTATTTCGCCCTACCGATGCAAAAGAATTAGTAAAAAAGATTCCGACTTCCGTAAAAACTATTTGTGTGCTCGATCGATGCAAAGAACCCGGAAGCATTGGCGACCCACTTTACATGGATATTGTAAACGTATTAGCCGAAGAGTGGAAAGGAGCAATACCACGTGTTATTGCAGGTAGATATGGGCTTGCATCAAAAGAATTTACTCCGGCTATGGTAAAAGCTGTTTTTGAAGAAATGAAAAAAGAAAATCCGAAAAAACATTTTACGGTTGGAATAGATGATGATATAACATACCTCAGTTTACCTTTTGATAAAACATTTTCGTTAGATAACCAACATTTGTTCCGTGGCTTATTTTACGGACTGGGAGCTGATGGTACCGTGAGTGCTAATAAAAATTCAATTAAAATTATTGGAGAAACAACTGATCATTTTGTACAAGGATATTTTGTGTACGACTCTAAAAAGTCGGGATCACTTACGGTTTCTCATTTGCGGTTTGGAAAAAAACCTATTCATTCCACTTACCTTATCAATTCAGCAAATTTTATAGCCTGTCATCAATTCAATTATATTTATAAGTACAACCTCTTAAAAGATGCAGAACAGGGTGCCACCTTTCTTTTAAATGCCCCCTACGAAAAGGAAAATGTATGGGGTATGTTGCCTAGAGCTTTTCAGGAACAGGTTATTGAAAAACAAATAAAACTTTTTGCCATAGATGCTTCTAAAGTGGCTCGCGATACCGGAATGGGCACTCGCGTAAATACTATTTTGCAAACGTGCTTCTTTGCGATTGCCGGCATTTTGCCCAAAGAAGACGCTGTTCAGCGTATAAAAGATGCCATTCAAAAAACCTATGCCGCAAAGGGCGAAAAAGTAATTCAGAAAAATTTTGTTGCCGTAGATGCAGCAGTTAGTAATCTACACGAAATTGATTATTCCACTCATTCAAAAGGAAACATAGAAAACGATAAAGCAGTATCTGAAAATGCTCCGGACTTTGTAAAAGAGGTATTGGCAAAAATTATATCTTTTGAAGGAGACGAATTGCCTGTTAGTGCATTTCCTGTAGATGGAACCTACCCTGTAGCCACCACGCAATGGGAAAAAAGGAACATTGCCGATACTGTTCCGGTTTGGGATAAAGACCTTTGTTCACAATGCGGAAAGTGTTTTTTAATTTGCCCGCATGCTGCCATTCGCTGCAAAGTGTACGACAAAGAAAACCTGGCCGATGCTCCACAACATTTTAAACACACCTCGCCTGTTGGAAAAGAATTTGATAAAGAAAAAGAAGCCTACACGTTGCAAGTAGCCGTAGAAGATTGTACCGGCTGTAAAATTTGCGTTGAATATTGCCCTGTTGCCAGCAAAACAGACTCCAATCACAAAGCAATCAACATGCAGGATAAAACTACGGTTAAAGAGGCTGAAATTAAAAACTGGGATTTTTTCCTTTCTTTACCCGAAATAGACCGTGATAGGGTAAACAAAAATACCGTAAAAGGAACACAACTTTTACAACCTCTCTTTGAGTTTTCAGGAGCCTGCTCAGGCTGTGGTGAAACGCCTTATGTAAAACTTCTTTCGCAGTTATATGGCGATAGAATGGTGGCGGCCAATGCCACCGGTTGTTCCTCTATTTATGGAGGTAATTTGCCTACCACACCCTGGGCTGTTAATAACGAAGGGTATGGGCCGGCTTGGGCAAACTCTTTATTTGAAGACAATGCAGAGTTTGGTTTGGGAATAAAATTAGCTTACGATAAAAAAACAGAAATTGCTCAACGATTAATTTTAAAACTTAAAGATGCTATTGGAGAAGAGTTGGTACAGCAAATTCTAACCTGCGACCAAACCGTAGAAAGCGGAATCCGAAAACAGCGTGAACACATTAAAGAGCTACGTAAACGCATTTCAGATATAAATTCTTTCGATGCGAAACAGTTGCATTTATTGGCCGACCACCTTACCAAAAAATCGCATTGGATTATTGGTGGTGACGGCTGGGCGTACGATATTGGTTTTGGAGGATTAGACCACGTGCTTTCTACCGGTGAAGATATAAATATTATTGTGTTAGATACCGAAGTGTATTCCAATACAGGTGGTCAAAAATCTAAATCTACTTCCGTAGGGGCCAGTGCAAAATTTTCGGTAAACGGTAAAGAAAATACTAAAAAAGATTTAGCCCTTCAGGCTATTGCACATGGTTCGGCATACGTAGCTCAAATAGCCATGGGGGCTAATGATGCACATGCTATTAAAACCATACAAGAAGCCGAAGCATTTCCCGGAACTTCTATGGTGATTGCCTACAGTCATTGTATTGCTCATGGATACGATATGGCAAACGGAGCCGACCAACAAACCAATGCCGTAAAATCGGGCTATTGGCCTTTGTTTCGTTATAATCCGCTTAAGGAAAAGGGACAACGTTTTTCGTTAGACTGTAAAGAACCTTCTGTTCCGGTTAAAGATTTCTTGTATAACGAAACCCGCTTTAGTTCATTGTTGCAAAAAAATGCAACACATGCCGGAGAATTGTTGGAAATGGCCCAGCACGATGTAAATAATCACTGGGAAAGATTACTTGCTCTTAGGGATTTGTAAAAATAAATTTCACAACAAAAAAAACTGCTGACGACTTTTGATCTTAGCAGTTTTTTTTGTTGTGAAATTATTTATATTTCAACAAGGTATTTCTTTAATCGTACCTTTGTTGCTTCAGTAAAAACAATCTATTTATATACAAAATGAGAATTTTAATTAGCGGAGGGGCTGGTTACATTGGCACAGAACTTAGTTACAAACTGGCTGCATTAAATGAAGTTTCTGAAATAGTTATTTATGATAACTTAAGCAGACCCAATTACAATTTGTTTATTGGCGTTCAAAAATTCCCTGCCCAAAAAATTCGTTTTGTACAGGGCGATATTTTAGATTCTCGCAAACTGAAAAAAGTATTGAAAAATATCGATGTGATTTACCATTTGGCTGCTAAGGTTACTACTCCCTTCTCTGACCAAAATCCGCATTTGTTTGAGCAGGTAAACCATTGGGGTACGGCAGAACTTGTGTATGCGGTTGAAGAAAGCAATGTGCAGCAATTTTACTACTTAAGCAGTATTTCGGTTTATGGGGCCGGCTCGGAAGTAAGCGATGTTTCTTCTCCCTTAAATCCAAAAACGTATTATGGAATTTCTAAAATGCGTGGCGAAGAGCATGTACAGCGATTAGCACAAAAAAAAAGAGCCTGTATAGTGCGTTGCAGTAATGTTTATGGGTATAGTAAAAGCATGCGTTTTGATGCGGTTATTAATAAATTTATGTTTGAAGCCAACTATAACGGGCGTATTACCATACACGGAAACGGTTCGCAGGTACGCCCCTTTGTGCATGTGCAAACGGTAGCGGGAGTGTTAACCAATATGCTTTTAAATAAAACAGAAGCCGGAATTTATAATTTGGCAGAAAGAAATTTGGAGATTTTGGAAATAGTAGAAACGATAAAAAAATTATACCCCGATTTAGAAACTCTTTTTGTAAACCAACATTTTAATATGCGGCAAATAAGGGTAAAACCAGACGAAAGATTAAGTGCTCTTTTACCCAATAGTGGGTTAAATTTTGAAGGAGAAATGCTGGAGTTTAAAAAGAGTTTTACGTTTTAATTTCGCGTTATAACTAAACTCTTATTCCAATTACACATACATCATCAATCTGCTCCAATTCTCCTTTCCACTTGCTGTATTCTGCAGAAATTACCATTTCTTGCTCTCTCATTGTTTTATCCTGAATGCTTTCTAATATTTGTTTTAAACCGCTTATTTTTAATTTTTTTCCACCTTGTTTTCCTCCTCCCATTTGGTCGGCATAACCATCTGAAAAAAGATAAACGGTATCAAATTCTCCTGCCGGCAATTCAAATAATTGGTACGATGTTTCTTCGTTTTTTATTCCTCCAATCGAGTATCGATCGCCCTTCAATTGGTACAATTCTTTGTTTTTAAAATAAAACAAAGGGCGAGATGCTCCCGAAAATTGAATGGATTTATTTCTTACATCAAATCGGATTAAGGCTAAATCCATACCATCGTTAGAAGCACGAGCTGCCGAAACATCAGCATTCATAGCGGTTTTTACTTTTACATGAAGGGTATTTAAAATTTGATGAGTTTCGGTTAGTTGGTTTTCAACAATTATTTGATGTAAAGAATTCATTCCTATCATGCTCATTAAGGCTCCAGGAACCCCATGTCCTGTACAATCGGCTGCCACCACATAGATAAAATGATTTACTCTGGTAAACCAAAAAAAGTCGCCCGAAACAATATCTTTGGGTTGAAAAAAGATAAAACTTTCAGGAAACCATTCTAAGAGTTTCTCTTTTTTGGGCTGGATAGATTGTTGGATACGCTGAGCATAATGTATAGAATCTAATATTTCTTTTTGTTTGTATTCTAATAAAGATTTTTGTAGTGCAATTTCTTTGTTTGCCTTGGATTTTAATTTATAATTTTTAAACAATACAGAGGCAAATGCAAGAATTAAAATAAATCCAAGACCGAATGAATATTTTAAGATGGCCTGTTTTCGAAGTTCGGCATCTTGGAGTTTTTTTTGACTCTGAAGATTTTTAATTTCGAGTTCGTTTTTTTCTGTTTGGTATTTTGCTTCCGTTTCATTAATAATTCGTAGACTTTCTTCTTTACTCAACTCTTCATTAATTTTAAAGGCTTTCTGAGCATAGTGTATCGCTTTTTCGTAGTTTTTATTATTTATTTCGTAATCAAAAAGCAAAATATATAAATCATCTAATATTCTGATATCATGATTTTTTTCGGCAATAGGTAATGCTTTATTTGCATATTCAGAGGCCAATTTAAAGTTTCCCAAGTTTAAGTAAGCTTGTGCTATGTTAGAAAAAGTAAAGTTGTTTTTACTTTCAGAATTGTATTTTAATGCCTCTAATTGAAATTCTATTGATTTTTTAAAATCCTTTTTTTCAAAGTAAATGGTTCCAATGTTCGAAAGGCAGGTAGCTACTTGTTTAAACTTTTTAATTTTTTTTCTAACCTCTATGGATTTATTGTAATATATAATGGCACTATCTGTTTCATTATTATTTTGAAATACGATGGCCAGATTATTATATAAACTTCCTAAATTGACACTATCTTTATTTTGTATTGCCAAGCGGATGCCTTCATAATTATACTTTTTTGCTTCTTTATAGTTATTCTGATCTGAAAATAGAATACCTAAATTTACAATGCTCATTAATTTTCCATGTTTGTCTTTAGATTCCATCGCCATTTTATAGGCGTGGGAATATAGCGAATACGCTTCGGCATACTTTCCACTTATGTGATAAGCATTCCCTATAAGGTTGGAGCAACCGATTATATTAGTTGTATCCTTATTTAAAAGGGAAAATTCTTTGGCTTTTTTAGAGAAGAAAATGCTTTTTTCAACATCTTCATAAAGATATTTTAAAGCAGAATCAAATAAGGAGTTTGTTTTTTTTAACAAAAGCGAATCCTTAACAACGCTTGCTTTACAAATGGAAACGAAGAAGAATAAATAAGAAAAAAGAATATACTTTTTGTTCCACATTTTATTTACATATTCTTATCTCTAAGATTGGCATCTCATTTTAAACCAAACTCTTTTTTTATTTTATCAACGTAGTTTAATTCTTCCCATGGAAACAATTTAACTTTCATGGTTTTAGTATGCCCCGAGCCATCGGTAAAAAGTTTGGTTACGGTTTCGGTTTTTCTGCCCATGTGTCCGTATGCTGCGGTTTCACTGTAAATAGGAGAGCGTAAATTAAAACGTGTTTCAATGGCGTATGGGCGCATATCGAATATTTTTTGTATTCGCTTTGCTATTTCTCCATCAGATAATTTTACCTTGCCGGTATTATATGTATTCACGTACAATCCCATAGGTTCGGCAACGCCAATGGCGTATGCAACTTGTACCAATACTTCGTTGCAAAGCCCTGAGGCTACCATATTTTTTGCAATGTGGCGTGTAGCATATGCCGCAGAGCGGTCAACTTTACTGGGGTCTTTCCCCGAAAAAGCTCCACCTCCGTGGGCGCCTTTGCCTCCGTAAGTATCTACAATAATTTTTCGGCCAGTAAGGCCGGTATCACCATGTGGGCCACCGATTACAAATTTACCGGTGGGATTAACATGGTATTTTATTTTGTTATTAAATAAACGTTGTACTCGCTTGGGTAGCTTTTTTAGAATACGAGGTATTAATATTTTAATCACATCTTCTTTAATTTTTTTCTGCATTTGCGATTCGCTTGCAAAATCATCGTGTTGCGTAGAAATTACAATGGCATCAATTCTAATGGGAATGTTTTGGTCGCTGTATTCAATGGTAACTTGGCTTTTAGAATCGGGGCGAAGGTATTTCATTACTTTTCCTTCTCTGCGAATAGCAGCAAGTTCAATTAAAAGTAAATGAGCTAATTCTAGAGGAAGAGGCATGAAATTATCGGTTTCTTTACAGGCGTATCCGAACATCATGCCCTGGTCGCCTGCTCCTTGTTGCATGGGGTCTTTTTTCTCTACTCCCTGGTTTATGTCGGGACTTTGTTCATGTAATGCCGAAAGAATTCCACAAGAATTAGCTTCGAACATATATTCACTTTTGGTATAGCCAATTTTTTTAATTACATCGCGTGCTATATTTTGTACATCGAGATATGTTTTCGATTTTACCTCTCCTGCAAGTACAACTTGACCGGTAGTAACCAACGTTTCGCAGGCTACTTTAGAAGTTGAATCAAAAGCTAAAAAGTGGTCAATTAATGAGTCGGAAATTTGATCGGCAACTTTATCGGGATGTCCTTCCGATACCGATTCGGACGTGAAAAGATATGGCATAAGTCTGAAAAAATTGAATGGTTAGTATTTGTTTTTATAGAATGGGCGAATTTACAGATTTGTTTAAATCCTGAAATACTTTTCATTATTGTTTTGTAAGTTCTTTAAAAACCTCTTCTATACTTTGTGTCTCTTTTCGTAAAGTAAGTACCGATAAGTTGTTTTCTACCGCAAAACGAAACAAATTATTGCGTACATCATGTTGGCCATCACCTTCTATTTCCCATGTATTACTGGCAAGCAAAGCAACCCTAAGAACACCTTTAACTTTTTGTAGTTGTTTAGCCTCTACGTTTTCGGCAAATTCTATGGTAATTATTTCTTTGTTCGATGCTATTTTTTTTAGGTCGGAAGCTTTTGCATCGGCTACTATTTTCCCGTTGTTTATAATAATTACCCTGTCGCAGATGGCTTCTACTTCTTGCATAATATGGGTAGAAAGCATAATGGTTTTGGTGGCTCCGATACGTTTTATTAATGCACGAATTTCGGCTAATTGATTAGGATCTAAGCCTGTGGTGGGTTCGTCTAAAATTAAAACCTGAGGATTGTGTAAAAGAGCCTGTGCCAAACCCACTCGTTGTTTATAGCCTTTAGAAAGTTGTCCTATTTTTTTCTTTTGTTCCACACTTAATCCTATGGTTTCTATCATTTCGGCTACTCTTTGTTTTATCTGTAGTACGTTGTGAATACCTGCAATAAATTCCAGGTATTCTTTCACGTACATATCGTAATAAAGCGGATTGTTTTCGGGAAGATAACCTACATTTTTCCGAACATCAATGGATTGTGTTTCTACGTCAAACCCGCACACATTAACACGGCCACTGCTCTGAGGAATGTAGCAGGTAATGATTTTCATCAGAGTAGATTTTCCGGCTCCGTTTGGTCCCAAAAAGCCTACAACTTCGCCTGTATTTACCGAAAAGGATACATGGTCAAGTGCTTTTTGACTTCCATACAGCTTGTTTACATTTTTTACTTCGATAGACATAATGCACGAAGTTAATAAGATTATGAAGTAATCGTTCTTGCTTTTCCTATTTTTGAAAAAAATATGTTAAAAGGCATTGTATTAAAATCTACCGGAAGTTGGTACTCCGTAAAATCGGAGGAAGAAAAGATTTACCAGTGCAGAGTGAAAGGAAAATTAAGACAACACATTGCTTTTTCTACAAATCCTGTTGCGGTGGGCGATGAGGTAATGTTGGTAAAAGAATCCGAAATTCAAGCACAAATTTTAGAAGTACTACCCCGCAAAAATTATATTATTCGAAAATCCACCAACCTTTCTCGAAAAGGGCATATAATCGCATCGAACATAGACCAAGCTCTTTTGTTGGTTACCATAAAAAAACCGAAAACATTAGTCGGATTTATTGACCGTTTTCTGGTAAGTGCTGAGGCTTTTCATATTTCAACCACATTATTGTTTCATAAAATAGACCAATACAACGAGCGGGAAAAAGAGGAACTTGCCAGTTTAAAAAAAGTGTATGAAAATGCAGGATATAAATGCATAGAAACCTCTGCGGTAAGTGGAGAAGGAACAGAAGAATTGAAAAAAATAATGAAAAACAAAATTTCTCTTTTTTCCGGTTTTTCAGGAGCGGGAAAATCTACTTTAACCAATTTTTTAGAACCGGAATTAAAACTAAAAACAGCCGAAATATCTGCACAACACGAAACCGGGAAACACACCACTACCTTTGCCGAAATGTTTCCACTTTCGTTTGGAGGGTATATTATAGATTCACCTGGTATTCGCGGTTTTGGGATTATTGATATAGAAAAACAAAATCTTTCGCATTACTTCCCCGAAATGCTTAAGATACTCGATAATTGCCGATTTTCAAATTGTATGCATGTAAACGAACCCGGATGTGCCATAAAAAAAGGCGTGGAAGAAAATAGTATTTCTGCCTTGCGTTACCAAAGTTATTTAAGTATGTTGAACGAAGACCAAGATGAAAATTTCAGATCGGATGATTATGCCTAAGTGATGAGAGCAATAATTCAAAGGGTAGATAATGCAAAAGTGTTTGTACAAAACAAAGAGTTTGCAAGCATTGGCAAAGGAATGTTGGTATTCCTTGGAATAGAGGAGGCTGATACATTGCACGATGCGGAATGGTTGGCCGGGAAAATTGCACGTATGCGTATTTTTTCTGACGAAAACGGACTAATGAACCGATCTGTAAAAGAAGTAAACGGAGAAATTTTATTGGTAAGTCAGTTTACATTATTTGCTTCAACAAAAAAAGGGAATCGTCCATCGTTTATGCGTTCTGCAAAGCATGAGTACGCGAATCGCCTTTATGAAAAAACAAAGGAATTTTTGAAAATAGAATTGCAAAAAGAAATAAAGTGCGGAATTTTTGGTGCCGATATGCAAATAGCATTATTGAATAACGGTCCTGTTACTATTTATATTGATTCTCAAAATAAAGAATAAAATGAAAATTTCTGATGCACAAAGGGTAGTTGATAACTGGATAAAAATACATGGAGTAAGGTATTTCAGTGAACTTACCAATATGGCAATGCTTACAGAAGAGGTGGGCGAAGTGGCACGCATTATTGCCAGGAGGTACGGGGAGCAATCTGAAAAGAAAACCGATAAAAAAAAGGTGTTGAGCGAAGAGTTAGCCGATGTTTTGTTTGTGCTCATCTGCTTGGCAAATCAAACAGGTATAGACTTGGAAAAAGCATTGCAAGAAAATATGAGAAAAAAAGCAAAACGAGATAATAAACGACACAAACAAAACAAGAAACTACACTAAGCGTTTATCGAGTCTGTATTTTCGGTAATGGTTTCTTCGGAAGATTTTTTCTTATTAAAGAATCGCTTATGAAAAATAAAAATAATAAAAATTCCAACCGATATAGCCGAATCGGCAATGTTAAAAACGGGCCTGAAGAACAAAAAATATTCTCCGCCCCAAAATGGTACCCATTCCGGAAAAAAGCCCTCAATTAATGGAAAGTAAAGCATGTCTACTACTCTGCCCTGTAAAATGGGGGCATAACCTCCTTCGGCAGGAAATAAAGTAGCAACCTGCCCATAGCTTTCGTTAAAAATTAATCCGTAAAATACGCTATCTATAATATTACCAATAGCTCCTGCAAGAACGAGAGCTCCACAAATAATTAAGCCTTTTGGGGCACCTTCTTTTGGTAATCTGAAAACAAAGTACCCAATTACTATTACCGCCAAAATGCGAAATACACTAAGAATTATTTTTCCGATTTCTCCACCTAATTCAAGTCCAAAGGCCATACCATTGTTTTCGGTAAAATGAATAATAAACCAATCGCCCAATACATGAAATTCTTGCCCAAGATACATATTGGTCTTTATCCAAATTTTACTAATCTGGTCTATAAGTAAAACCAATATTACAACGGGAAGAGGTTTTGAAAAAAAAAGGCTTATTTTATTCATGCAGTAAAAAGGCGGGGCAACGAAGTTGCCCCGCAAGGTATGGTTTAATCAGATAGGTATTAACGATTCATTTGTTCTTTTGCTTCAATACTTAATGTAGCATGAGGAACGGCACGTAACCTTTCCTTAGGAATCAATTTTCCTGTAACTCTGCAAATTCCATAGGTTTTATTTTGAATACGCACCAAAGCATGTTCTAAATTTTGAATAAACTTTTCTTGACGAATGGCAAGTTGTGCAACCTCTTCACGAGAAAGTGTTTCTGATCCATCTTCCATCATTTTAAACGTGGCGTAAGTATCATCTGTACCATGGTGGTCTTTGTAAGAGAGAGTGCTTTTTAATGATTCGTAATCATTTTTTGCTGCTTGTAACTTTCCTTCAATTAATTTTTTGAATTCGTTCAGTTCTTCGTCCGAGTATCTGTTTCTATTATCCACTTTTCCTGTTCCTTTTTTAATAAATGGTTTAACTTCTGGTGTATAAGCTGGTTGCGGTATATTTTTTTTCTCAATTAATGGTTTTGGTTTGGCGGGTGTTATGGTTTGTGGGCCAGGAGACACCGGTGCAATTTTTGGAGGTTTTCTCCTTGACCTGCGTGAAGGTTTAGACGTTGTTGAAACCGGAATGATTGTATCATCGTCTTCATCTAAATCATCGGGAACATCATCTCCGAACACTGCTTTTACCGAAATTTCATCAACCGGAATATCTAGGTCTAACTTTTCATCTATTAATTTTTTATTTTCCTTTTTTAAAGGTTTCCCTGATGTAATAGCTTGTTTGTTGTTGCTTTTTTTAAGAGAGGCCTCTACTTTTTTTGACTTAGCAAGTTCTTTTTTTGCAACTGGTTTCTCTTTTACTTTAGGAGCTACTTTTTTAGCAGCAGGTTTCGCCTTTGCTTTAGGAACCGCTTTTTTAGCAGCGGGTTTTGATTTACTTTTAGCTTTTGCAGCCATGACTTTCTGTATTAATTTAACTTATGTATTACAATGTTTGTAAAAATTTGTTCATCAATTTCTAACTTATCGGAAAGAACAGCATCTGTATTTTCTACTAATTCTAAACTCTCCGCTAAAGTTTCCGAACAAATATAACTTTTATTGTTATAAATTGCAGAATTTATTTCACCGAGTTGCTGAATTTTTAATGAAATTTTGTCGGTAAGGTCAAATCCCTTCTCTTTTCTGAGGTTTTGAATTCTGTTAACAATCTCTCTTGCAATGCCTTCTTCTTTAAGTTGGGGACTTATATTTATATCAATGGCAACGGTAACACCCGCTTCGGAACTTACGCTAAAACCGGGTATATCTTGCGAGGTAATTTCAACATCTTGCAATGATAAAGAAATTTTTTCATTACCAATTTCAAACTCGTATAAGCCGGAACTTTCAAAATGGAGTATATCAGATTGCTTAAATTCCAACATTTTGGCAGAAATGACTTTCATGTGTTTTCCGTATTTTGGCCCTAGTGTTTTGAAATTAGGTTTTATTTGTTTTACCAGTGATGAACTATCGTTCAGAAATTCTATTTCTTTTACATTTACTTCGGCAAGAACGAGTTCTTTAACGGCATTTAGCTGTTCTTTAAACTTATTGCTCAATACTGGTACCATAATTTTTTGTAGGGGCTGGCGTACTTTTATATTTTCTTTTTTTCGAATAGCTAGTACCATAGAAGATATTTGTTGGGCAATAGCCATTTTTTCTTCTAAATAGGTATTTATATTATTTTCAGATGCAATAGGAAAATCGGCAAGATGCACGGAATTTACAGGGTGTTTTTGGGTTACTTTGTTTAAATCGAAAAATAATTTATCGGTAAAAAAAGGAGCAATGGGCGAAGCTAAAAGAGCAACCGTTTCTATACAAGTATATAAGGTTTGGTAGGCCGATATTTTGTCGTGAGTATAATCTCCTTTCCAAAAACGCCTGCGAGAAAGACGTACATACCAGTTGCTGAGATGGTCTAACACAAATGTTTCTATTTCTCTGCCGGCTTTGGTGGGTTCGTATTCTTCGTAGTATTTATCAACCGTTTTTATTAAAGAATTTAGTTTAGAAATAATCCATTGGTCTAATTCCGGTCTGTTTTCGAAGGAAATTGCTTCTTCTTTGTAAGTAAACCCATCTACATTTGCGTAGAGGGCAAAAAATGCATACGTGTTGTAAAGGGCTCTAAAAAATTTGCGTTGAGTTTCTGCTAAACTCTCTAAATCAAATTTTAAGTTATCCCATGGCTGTGCATTAGTAATCATGTACCAACGGGTGGCATCGGGCCCGTATTTTTTGAGTGTTTCGAATGGGTCAACGGCATTTCCTAGTCGTTTGCTCATTTTTTGGCCATTTTTATCTAACACCAGTCCGTTTGAAATTACATTTCTGTAGGCAACTGAATCGAAGCAGAGGGTAGCAATTGTGTGGAGTGTATAAAACCAGCCTCTGGTTTGGTCAACGCCTTCGGCAATAAAATCGGCCGGAAAGTTGCCTTCTAAAGAGCCTTCAAAAGGGTAGTGTAGTTGGGCGTAGGGCATGGAGCCTGAATCGAACCAGACGTCAATTAAATCCAACTCTCTTTTCATGGGTTTGTTGGTAGAGGAAGCAAGAATAATTTCGTCAACGTACGGGCGGTGCATATCGAACACACGATAGTTTTGTTCTGAAAAGTTGTTTGGAACAAAGTTTCCTAGAGGATTTGTTTTCATGAGGCCTAAGCCAAAGGCTTTGGAACACTCGTTTTTTAACTCTTCCAGAGAGCCAATGCATTTTTCTTCTCCGTCTTCGCTTCGCCAAATGGGGAGAGGAATTCCCCAATATCGGGAACGGGAAAGATTCCAGTCATTGGCATTTTCGAGCCAGTTACCAAAACGTCCGGTGCCGGTACTTTCGGGCTTCCAGTGAATGGTGGTATTTAGTGAAACTAATTTCTCGCGTATTTTAGGTACATTAATAAACCAACTGTCGAGTGGATAATACAGCACTGGTTTATCGGTACGCCAGCAGTGTGGGTAGTTATGTTCGTATTTTTCTTTTTTAAAAAGTTTACCTTCGTTTTGTAGTTTTAGCACGATGCGTTCATCTACGCTGAGGTATTGTAACTTAGTGGTATCGCTTATAATTCCTTTAAGTTTTTCTTTTTGCTTGGCAAGTTCCTCTTTTTTTTCTAGTTCACTTAAAAAGGCTTCTTTTACATATTCACCGGCAAAGCCGAATATTTCATCGTGCATTTCCGGTCTAAATCGGCCTCTCAAATCGACTAAGGGGACGGATTTGCCGTATTCATCGGGTACTAGCAGAGGAGGAATATCCGCTTCTTTTGCTACTCTCATATCATCTGCACCAAAAGTAGGGGCAATGTGTACGATGCCTGTGCCGTCTTCGGTAGTAACAAAATCTCCTGAAATTACACGAAAGGCTTTATCTGCATTTTCATGTGGGAGGGCGTAGGGTAATAGCTGCTCGTATCGAAGATTAACCAAATCCTTTCCCTTAAAATAATGAACGAATTGAATGCCGTCATGTTCTCCTATAGGGTATTTGCCTTCATTTATGAGGGATTCTGTGATTAAAGAAATTTTTTGAAGGTTTTTAATGCATTTTACTGCAAAAACTATAGAAATAACTTCTTTTGTTTTTGAGAAAGGTTTGGGTACTTCAGCCAATACGTAATCAATTTTTTCTCCTACTGCTAGGGCAGTGTTGGAGGGCAGTGTCCATGGAGTGGTTGTCCAAGCTAAAAAATGAATATCGGTTTTGCACTTATTTTTGCATAACATTTCTATTTTTTGTTTTGAGCTTTCTGTTAGCTTAAACATTGCTACTGCACTAGTATCTTTTACATTTTTGTAGCACCCCGGTTGGTTTAGTTCGTGAGAACTGAGCCCGGTTCCGGCAGCTGGAGAATAGGGTTGTATGGAGTAACCTTTGTACAGTAATTTTTTATCGTAGATATTTTTGAGGAGCCACCATACGCTTTCTATGTATTTGTTATCATAGGTAATGTAAGGATTTTTCATATCTACCCAATAGCCCATTAAAGCGGTAAGGTTTTCCCATTGGTCGGTATATTTCATTACGGCCTTACGGCAGGCTGTATTATAATCATCTACTGATATTTTTTTACCAATATCTTCTTTGGTTATACCTAATTCTTTTTCAACGCTAAGTTCTATGGGCAAACCGTGTGTATCCCATCCGGCTTTGCGTTTAACATGGAATCCTTTAAGGGTTTTGTAACGGCAAAAAATATCTTTAATGGTACGTGCCATTACATGGTGTATGCCGGGCATACCGTTGGCACTGGGGGGGCCTTCGTAAAAAATAAACGGGGTTTTTCCTTCTCGGGTGGAAATACTTTTCTCAAACGTTTTTTCTGTACTCCATTTTTGCAGAATTTCTTTTGCAATGGTTGGTAAATCGAGAATTTTATATTCGTTAAATCGTTGCATTACAAGCCTTACTTAAAAAGGCAACAAATTTAATAAAAACTCTTTCGATATAACGTATAGAATGTTCCTAAATGGATTGGTAATTGAAAAAAGAAGTAATATTAAGGAGAGTTAATACGAAAGTTTCTTAATTCGTATGTGGCTTTTGCTGTACATAGCGGAAATAATTTTAAAGGCAAACAGGTTTTACTTACACATTGCAGGCGTTTGCAGTATTTCATGTTTTTATTTTTCATGAACAAGGCAGGGTCTTGTTTTCTATAAACGTAAAAATTAAGGGAGTCAAATGCTAGCATCGTTTCATCGTAGGTTGCAGAAATATAATTTCTTTTTTCGCGAAATACATCAATACCAAAACTTGTGTTTGTGTATGGTATTTGCAGTAGTCCCAATATGGTTGGCGGAATATCTATTTGCCCTGCAAGACTTGTTCTCCGTTGGCTTTGTTTAAGTATAGCCGGAGCATAGATAATCAGAGGTACACTTAGTTTAGAAAGGTACATATCGCTTTCGGTATGTGTAATGGCACCATGGTCTCCGGTTATAATAAAAATGGTGTTATCAAACCATGGTTTAGATTGGCTTTGGTGAATGAAATTTTTTAATGCCCAATCAGCATAATTGGCGGCATTTTCAAATGGCTGAGAAAATGTAGGGATAAAGGTTGGTACGTTGGGTATATCGTACGGAGGATGGTCGGTGCCGGTTAGTATGCAAGCAAAAAAGCGTTTTTGAGTATTATCGAAATCGTTTATTGCTTTATTAAACAGTACGTGGTCTGGTACACCGGTTGCACCAATTACTTCGGAAGAGGGGAAGTTTTCTTGAGAAACAACTTTTTCGAAGCCTATTAATTTGGCAAATCCGTATTGATTATCGAATAATTTATCGTGTGTAGAATAAAACGAGGTATGGTAACCTTTTTCACTTAAAAGTTGCGGCAATTTTACTCCGGATAAATAAGTGGCATATTGTTTCAGCGAGTGTTCCAAAGGTAAAGAGGGCATTCCGGTAAGCGATGAGTAAAGTCCGTTAAAGGTATGAATACCATCTGCGTAGAAGTTGGAGAAATAAGTGCTGTTTAAGGCAAGTGAGTCGGTAAAAGGGGTAAGGTTATGCAACGTATGGTTTGCATTCATTTTACAGGTTCCTAAACTTTCGGAAATTACCAACACGATATTGTATTTTTTTTCTTCTCCATTTGTGGTTACTTTGCGGTAAATACTATTCTTGTTGATGTACTGAAATGGAGTAGTTATATTATTTTTCACAAATTGCAAGGCATATGAATAGGGAATAGATTCTACTAGTTGATTTTTTGCAGTATTATTCCAGCCGAAACTTTTTACAAAATAGTACACGGGGTTGATAGCGGCCATATTTAAATGTTGATTTGCGCTAAACATGGCCACACCCCAGTTTATGGTGGACTTGGAGGCTAATCGCCCTCGTATTCCAAGAATTAAGAAAGGAATAAGCGATACTAATATGATGTAACGGTAGTTGTTTTTTTTAAATGAATTGGAGTAACTATCACCCATTCGTTTTATAATCCAAAAAAGAACAAAGGCAATAAGTAAATACACTAGGAAATATAAGATGTTTTTAATTTCTCCAAAAATCATTTTTATCATAAAAAGAGGGGAGTCTATCCAGTGTAGTGCACTAATAGAAATATGTGTTTTGTAATGAGAATAAAATACAATATCGGCCATTACCATGTAAAATGCCAAGGCATAAAAAAAGGAAACCACTATTAATCCTGCTTTTAAATAAAACATTTTATTGAAAACATTGGATATAAATAAGAGCAGTATCACAAAGAGTAAAACCGCAGAATTTATAACGGTATCGAGTCTAAAACCAATAAAAAAAGTTTTAGTTAATTCCAAAAAGCTGAAATGATTGGCATGTGAAAATAAAAAGAAACTCCGGCCAAGCATAAATAAAACCGAACCTGTAAAAAATAACCTAAAGAGTAGTTTTATTTCTGGGGTAAAGAGTTGTTTAAAAAAAAATCTTTTATTCAATGGTGGCTATTACCTTTAGTTCAATGGAAATAGGAGTGGGTAGGGCGTTTATTTCAACGGTAGTTCTGCAGGGTTGATTTTCTTTAAAATATTCGGCATAGATACGGTTAAAAGTGGTAAAGTCTCTTTTCATATTTACCAAAAAAACGGTAATATCAATCATGTTATTCCAATGGCTACCTGATTCTTCCAAGATGATTTTAACATTGTTAAACACTGCGTGCACTTGGGCTTCAAAATCAAATTCCAAAAAATTTCCGTTATGGTCTATTTTTAAGCCCGGCACCTCCGAGTCGTTGTGGTTGCTTTTAGGTAAACGAGGCCCAACCCCTGAAAGGAATAATAAATTACCGATTTTTCGGGCGTGTGGATAGGAGCCAACAGGTTTAGGGGCATTTGCTGCCGATATACTTTCTTGGTTGGTCATAAATATTCTATTTACTAAAATTTTTATGAAAAAATTGTTTCTTGTATTTTGCGAGTTTAAACTATTTTTTAGCTTACCACAGAAACCAACATAATTTCAAAAACCAATTCTTTTCCGGCTAAGGGATGGTTTGCGTCAACTGTAATTTCCGTTTCGTTTAATGCGGTTATTACTAAGGGAATTTCGGTACCATTGGGTAGTTGCGACATTAACTGCATGCCCACATGAGGTTCCATATCGGGGGGTAGTGCTTCGCGAGGCACTTGCTGTACCATTTCTTCCATTACCGGGCCATAGGCTTCTTCTACCGGAATAGTAACAGTTTTCGATTGGTTGGCCATCATTCCGATTACCGCTTTTTCAAAACCGGGTATTAACATTCCTTGGCCAAGGGTAAATTCAAGGGGCTCTCTTCCTTCTGAAGAGTCAAAAATTTCACCATTGATAAATCTTCCGGTGTAGTGCACCTTCACAGTGTCTTTGTCTTTTACAATAAGCATAGATATAAAAAATTATTATTAAAACATTAATAACACATGAAGCCGATACGTTGCTTGCTAATTAGGCCGAAGAAAAGGGCTCAGGATGTTATGCGGGCAAAGGTAAATAAAAAATAATTAGCACCTCCCCATAGGGGTAAACCGCAACAGATATTCCTATGTTTATGGACGGAATGAATGCAAATATTTTTTTTGCGGTTTAATTGTTTCTAACCTAATAGATTTGAATAAATAATTAATATCTTTGTCCTCATAAATGGGGGATTAGCTCAGCTGGCTAGAGCGCTTGCATGGCATGCAAGAGGTCATCGGTTCGACTCCGATATTCTCCACCAAGAATTAAAAAAAGAAGATGAATGTTGAGCAATCATTTTCTTTCATTTCGGGGGGGGCTTTAATTTAAATGAGCTTGATTTTTTCTATAAATAGCCCTATGTTGCAAGGATTTCAATTTTTTAAAACGGGGTTCGATTTTCTGTTTACCTAAAAATACACTATTGAAAAATACGTTGGTTTTATTCGCTTTTGCTTTTATAGGGCTTTCTGCTAGTTATGATTTAAAGTTTCAAAGAAAACGTAACAAGCAGACAACGATTACAAGCGATAAAAACAATGTAGGGTATGCTAAAAACAACACAGACACTATTGTTTACGATACGCTGGTTTTTCCAAAGGAAAAAGGGTATACAATAAAAATACTACCTCAGAGTACTTTTCATGGCAACGAGGTTTGGAAAAATGCAGAGAATGAAGTTTGGTGGGGATTATTTAATGGAAAAAAAGGTTGGTATATTTCGAAGACGGAAATTAAACTACGAAAAGTTTATGACCCTATTTTTGATTCGGATAATGAAAAAACAGGTAGCGAGGTTATTGCTAATAATCCGGATAACTGCACCCTTTTGTTTGTAAAAAATTCTTACACTAAAAAAAGAAAAGTTCAAAAAGTAAATCTTGCAAAAGACTATATTTACCCGGGTGATACGTTGAAATTTTGGTATAAGGCTGTGTATTATGAAATAACCGCAACCGGTGGAAAAAGGAAACCCGAGTATTCTGCTGATTTTTTTGAAGTTTGGAATTATAAACTATACATTTCGGCAAACAAAAATGGGAGAGTTAAAAAAAGTCTTCTAGTTGCACAACCTAATTTTAATAACCAGATGACTTATTTGCTTTTTGCGGGTGATATAGATGGAGACAACCTATTGGACTTAATCATTAATACCTCTCGACATTATAATGTTTCCTCTCCTACTTTATATTTATCGAAACCAGCCGATAAAGACGGTCTATTAGTGCCAGTTGGAATACATACAAGCATGGGGTGTTAAATACATTTTTGTTTTTGGTTGTATTTTATGGTAGAACAAAACAAAAAAACCTTCCGTGTTTAGGGAAGGTTTTTTGTAAATTCAACTTAACGATTAATAGAATTTGGCTCTATCGTCTATTATGTTTGCATTTTCTTTAAGGGCTTCGAATACTTCATTATTCACACGAGATGCCCAACTTTGTTTAATACTTGTTTTATAACCTGAATAATCGGAAACTTCCGGGGCTTCTATTATATTTTCTATATATACAACATATACTCCTTGGTCGCCCTTAATCGGAATACTCATTTGACCTTTTTTAAGAGTGGTAAGTTTTCCTACCACATAAGGTTCTCTGCCCATACCTGGCACCGAAAAGGATGAGAAGCTGATATTATCTCCTCTTTCGAGGGGTAGGTTTAATTTTTGTGATAGTTCATCTATATTGGAAGCACTACTCAATTCTTTAATAAACTGTTCGGCTTTTTTGTTCTTACGTACTTCAACCGTTACATTGTCTTTCACTTTTTCAAAAGGAATATCTCCTTTTTCTTTAGCATCTGTGATGCAAGCTACCACAAATTTTTCTCCAAACCGAAAAGGGTCTGAAATTTCGTTTACTTTTCCGCTAAAAGCCCATCGAATCAGTTCCCTTGGCGATTCTAAATCGGCTACAAACCGATCGGCTTGTTTTAGTTCTTGAGAGCGTAAATTTAATCCGTTTTCTTCGGCTCCTTTTACAAAAGTTTCGGCCGAATTGTATTTAATGGAAAAGGCGGTAGCATCGTTAAAATATTTATCGAAAGTAGCTCCACTAGGTTCAATTTTTCTTTCTAAAGTGGCTAACTGCACTTTTTTAGATTCTATCCCTTTGTCCAAGATTTCTATAAAGTGTATTCCGAATTGAGAGGTAACAATGGGTAAATCTCCTTTTTTTCCTTTAAAGCAGGCATCGTTAAATGGCGGAACCATAACGCCTTCTTTAAACCAACCCAAGCTGCCGCCTTCTTGGGCGGAACCAAAGTCCTTAGAAAATTCTTTGGCTAGATCCTCGAATTTCCTTTTTTTACTTACCACTAAACTTTTTAAACTGTCTACAAGTGCCACTGCGCGTGCGGTATCTCCTTCTATGTTAATGAGTATGTGTCTGGCTTTAACAGAATCAGGGCTAAGTTTAAAGTCTATAATTTTAGAAGCTTTATATGTGTTAAATTCAACGTAAGGACCAAATACCTGTCCTTTTTCCATATTAAACACTACGGTATCTAAACGGTCGGGTAGGCCGCTTGCTTTAGCAAAGTAGGTAAAGGTGGGGGTACCATCGGAGTTAGCAGCAAGGAAAAGAGAGTCATCGGTAGACGCTGTAAATTCTTCTATTTTTTCTTTAAACCATTTTTCGGTTTCCTGTTTATCGTTTTCTGAGGGAAGTATTTGGTAGGTAACGTATTTAATTTCCCGTATGGGCTCTTCCTGCTGATATTTTTTAATGTTTTCTGTGTAGTAGGCTTTTAGTTCTTTGTCGGAAACTTCTATGGTGCTGTCGATTAGAGTGGCATAACGTTTAGCAACAAAACGAACATTGAACATTTTAGAGGCATCGGAATAATATCGTTTTGCTTCGGTAAGGGTTGGGTATAACCCCTTTTTAATAAGATTGTAGTATTTGGCTTGCAGACGCTCTTCTTTAATGCTTTTTTCAAATTGAATCCATTGGTTTTTTGCTTTTCCGCTAGGGTCTTGGTCCATGGTTTTAAGGTAGCGAATAACATCATCGGGGTTAAATTGCCCGGTTTGTGGGTTAGAGAAGGCTTGACGAACCTGCGGGTGTGGGTCATTTCCACGAACCATATCGAACAATTCCTCGGGGCTAACTTCAATGCCTAGTTTTTCTATTTCTTTTTTTACGATATAATCAATGAGCAATTGATTCCATACCATATCACGTATGGAAGAAGTAACCTCTTCGGTGGCAGGAACGGAATTTCGTTCTTCATAATCGGCAATATTTTTTGATACACGAGTTTCAAAATCGAGTCCCTGAATTTCTTGTCCGTTTATTTCACCAATGTTTACAGGGCCTCCCATAGAACCTTTGTTTCCTAGCAAATCGCCTAATACAAATGCCAGTAATGCTCCACCAATAATAATAAGTATGAGGGTGGATTTTTCACGTATTTTACCTATAACAGCCATTTATGTAAATAAAGTTTTAAATTGGGTTGCGAATATACGATAGTAAAACGAAATTACAAAGATATTTACGCTTTTGCACGAAACTTTAGTTTTACCAAATCAATACGGTTTCCGGCAACTTTTTTAATGGTAAATTCATGAATGGGGGTAAGTATGCGTTCGTTTATTCCCGGGATGCTTTCGTAGAGATGAATAATAAGTCCTGCCAGTGTCTCATATTCATCTGATTCGGGTAGTTTAAGCTGGTATTTTTCGTTGAGGTATTTAATTTCGTGGCGGGCTGAGAAAAGATACTCAATTTCGGAAATTTTTTGTTCGGTAAGCTCATCGGTATCGTGTTCGTCTTCTATTTCTCCAAAAATTTGTTCTATTACATCTTCAATGGTAAGAATTCCTGAAGTTCCACCAAATTCATCAACCACCAAAGCCATACTTCTGTGCTGAGCAATAAACTGCGAAAGGGCTTCGCTGGCTGGCATAGATTCGGGCACAATAAGCAGCGGAAGTAAAATAGATTTAATAGACTCCGGCTTTTTAAAAAGTTCGAAGGAATGTATATATCCAATCATATTGTCCACGTTATCGCGGTAAACCAAAATTTTAGAAAAACCGGTTTCTATAAATTTCTGTTTGATGGTTTCTATACTTTCGTTTAATTCAACGGCTGTAATATCGATACGGGGAACCATACATTCGCGTGCTTTAACATTTGAGAAATCGAGGGCATTTCGGAAAATAGTTACTTCATGGTCTATTGTACTTTTGTCTTTTGTATTTTCGGTAGACTCTTCAATATACTGCCCGAGGTCTAGTTTACCGAATACAATTTCCTGAGCACTACTATCTTGTTTAAAGAATTTAGTTAGAATAAATTCCGAAAGGGTTGTGAAAATAATAACAATAGGGTACAAGGCATAATAAATAATAAATACCGGAATGGCAAAAAAAGCTAATGTTTTGTTAGGGTTGATGCGAAAAAAAACTTTTGGTAGAAATTCGGCTACAATAAGTACTAATGCGGTAGAAATGCCGGTTTGTGCGAGTAATAATACAATTTCAGAGTGTATGTATTTGCCGATGTATGGCTCTAATAATATTGCCATTACAATACCATAAATAACGAGAGCAATGTTGTTTCCAACCAACATGGTGGCGATAAAGTACGAGGGTGTTTTTAAAAAACGGGAGTATATTTTGGCGGAGAACATACCTTGTTTACTATCTAACTCTATTTTTAACTTGTTTGCACTTACAAAGGCTATTTCTAGACCCGAGAAGATAGCCGAAAAAATTAAACTAACGAATAAAGCAGGTATTAAATAGGTGTCCATTATTTATTAAAATTGTTTTTTTCGTAGTGTTTTCGGAAAGTTCTTCGCATAAAGAAGAGAATAAATGCAAAAATGGGCATTAGTAGAAATTCCCAGGTTTCTTTTATTCCGGCTGTATATACAAGGTAAACGGAAATAAAAGTGGTAATAATTCCAATTACCAACCAAACGGTTTCCATTATTGAGTGATATCTGTTCATTTTTAGGTAGGGTTAGTCCTCGTTATCTTCTTCCTCTTCTTTTATGGTAACAGTTCCTTTTAGTTTTTTTATTTTATATTTACTAAAATCTTGTCGTGCTTCAAAACCATCGCCCATTAAGATTTCGTTTTTGGTGGTAATGGTTACAAATTTGTCCGACCATATTTTTTTTTCGGCATCTTTTTCATCAGCTTCCCACACTAAAAATTCGGTTTGTATTTTTTGGTCTTCGTTATTGGTAACCACTACGTTTCCACTAGCTTCGAGGCGGTCTTCGTTTATGTAATTGATGGCTTTATCCGATTGAAGTGTGGAAGATGTATTCCCGGCAGAGTCGAAAAAAAAGAGTTGAACTCCGTTTTTCATATCAATGTAAGGTCTGTCGCCTCCATATCTTTCCATGCGTTTTACCAACATCTTAACGCGAATAATGCCATTTTCACTGAAGAGTATTTCTACCTCATCGCCAGTTTCCATAGCTATAATGCCTTTATTGGAAAAAAGTTCAACATCTTCTATTTTGTTTTCACAAGCAAAAAGCATCTCTGCAATAATGAGTGCGGAGATGCTTTTTAGAATAAGGGCAGTGATGTTGCGAGCCAAATTTATTGTGTTTTTACAGTAACAGTTTCGTTAATCCAGCAGCCTATTTTGTAGGAAGAGCCATCTTGTATGCCATGAAAGAAGCAATCTTTATTGGTTGGATAATATTTACTGTATTTAGCTATTTCTTTGTTGGCATCTGCCGCAACACTTGCATCAACGGCTTTTGCTTTTGCGAACTGTTCTACCGCAGCAATATATATGAGGCCTTTTTCACATTCGTTTTGGGCACAAGAGCCTGCAGCCGATGCATAAGCAGAACCAATAATTAGGTAAGGTTCGCCCCAACCGGAACGAAGTCCGGCTGCTTTTAGTGCATAGTTTTTTGCAGTTTCTGCTTGCCCATTTATTAGTGCAACTTTTGCAAGGTAAAGGGTATATTCTGCTTTTTTATTATTGTCGGTTTCTTGTTCTATGGCTTGTTTAAAGAAATCGTTGGCTTTGCTGTATTGTTTTTGACCTACATACATTTTTGCCATACTGGCAGCAGCCGCAGCACTAGGTTCTAATTTGTAAAGGCTTTCGGCAATTTTAAAATAAGGTTGTGCTTCTGTGCAGCTTTTACGGCTAAGCAAACTTTCGCTCTTTTTTAGCCAGTTTAAGTTTTCTTTATTGGCTTCGTATTTATCGGCCAGCGATTTGGAAAGCACCTCGCAGCTTAGGTACGGTGCCGCAATGGCATCTATATTCTCTTGTGCTTTGGTATAAAAATCTTTGTTTTTTTCGTTGTTCGCTACATTAAAATCAGCGATTTCAGAAACCAGTCCATAATCTTCTACTACTAGTTCTTTGGTTCTTTTACCGGCTTTTTCAAGTTCGGCAGAGATTTGCATATAGGTGGCAATCACGGCCGCTTCACTCTTGTTAGATTGGAGTTGAATAGATTTAGAAAGTTCGGCAAATGCCGCTTCTAAGTCTTTGGGTTTAAATTTAAATAAATCTACTCCTTTTCTTCCGCGAACGAATCCTTCTTTTCCGAAGTTTTCAATGCGTTTATCGTACACCATAAAAAGGGTATCTATAAGTTTTTGTTGTACTGTGGCATCTTTTTCTTTGGAGGCCAAACTGCTGTATATAGTAATTCCGTCAAGGTACATTTTTTCGCTCGATAGAGGGCATACTGAAAAAGGTACCCGCCAGTATGAGAGGGCTGTTTTATCGTCTTTTCCCACAAAATCTTTGTAGAGAGAGAGGCCTTCTACACATTTAATGCTGTCTTGAGGAGTTTTACCGTATTTGCCGGTTTGAGCCATTATTGCAAGTGCAAAGAGGCTTAGAGTTGTTGTGGTAATTAATTTCTTTTTCATCATTTTAAAAATTTAATCGTATTTACGTTTAATAAACCATTTATCGCTTACACTAAGGCTAAGATAAATATTTATAAAATTTTCTTTTATCAGTTTGTTTTGTGTGGTTCCTCTTTGCCCAAGTTCTATTCCGGTATTTACAAACGGAAAGGTAATAACACCCTGGCTTTTTGGAACACGTATTGGCAGTCCAAAACCAAAAGTTATGCCATACTCTGTAAGTGTGGTATTTTGTAAATTCCAATAAGTAGAGGTGTAGCATGCTCCCATACGGTAACGTACGGTTTTTGTATATTTGGAGGAGTTGTAGTTGGGTATCCACTGTAGTCCCATTGCGGCTCTGTAACTATCGGTAATATTACCGGTATTATTAAAAATAGTTTTGCTCCAAAATTGCTTTTGAGCTTCGCCTGTAATATTTAATTTATCGGTATTTTCAAACATTGCCGCAAGGCCTACCGATTGTGGGGTTTGCAGTTTATTGGCAATTCCTACATCGAAATAGAGTGTATCTTTTTTCTTTTCAAAACCAGGGTTTCCCGAAAAAGTAATGGCGGCTTTATTTAAACTACTGGTAATATTTTGCTGGTGAGCAAATGTTGCTCCTATAATTATTCTTTTGTTATCTTTTAGTAGGTGAATGTATTGTATGCCAAAATCGAAATTAAAATCGGCTGCCGCATTTGATTCAATAACCCAAGTATTGAATACATTGCTTACGTCTTTAAAAACCATTTTTCTTTCCTGAAACAATTCGCCAAATAAGTAACTCACATTAAAGCCAACACTAAAATGATTTAGCGAATCGGCTTTTATGAAGAAGCTGTTTCCTAGAAAGGCTTTATTAATACCCCCATTTCCTTTGTAATAATAATCTACATTACCAATGTAGGCCAAAGAATCGTTTAGAGTGTAGTTGTATCCCATACCACTGAAAGGCATTAGTCCAAAGGCCATTCCCCACCATTTTGTAATGGGAGTACCTAAGGCCATATGGTTCATGTATGTTTTGTTGGTATAAAGTTGTTGGGTATCGGCCGAAAAGAAAACATTTTTAGTGCTCATTCCTACATCGAAGGTAGTGAGTTTCATAGAGGAGTAGGAGGCAGGGTTTAATACGTTAATCATAAAAGGAGAACGCAAGGCAATTCCTGTTCCGCCCATAGCATATTGCGGAACAAAAGCCATAGAGTTTACTTCTCCAATACCGTATCGGCTATAAGGAGAATCAGTAATAGTTTGGGATTGTAAAACGCCAGATATAAGGACAAATGCGGCCAATATTAAAATTCTGCGATAAAAATTATTTGCCATTATTCAGTGTAAAAATTTTATATAAACCCGTAATTACTAATTCGGGGCGGGCAAAGATGCGATTTTTTAAAGCTTTTTCAAAGTAGGGAGCATCGCCACCGGTTAATATCACTGTTAAATTTTTATAAACCGAATGGTATTTATTAATCATGGAGTCTATTTCGGAAATAGTGCCATTATAAACGCCCGATAATATAGAAGATTGTGTATTATTTCCCGTAAGGTTGTATATTTTATGTTTTGCGTTTACAAGAGGGAGCTTACCTGTAAAAGTGTGCAAGGCTTTTAACCGCAAATAAATACCAGGTGAGATAGCCCCGCCTAAATACTCTTTTTTTGCTGTAAGGATATCGTAGGTAATACAGGTACCCGCATCTATTATTAAAATATTTTTTTGAGGATAGAGTTCTTGTGCACCCATCACTGCGGCTAATCGGTCGTTGCCCAGCGTGTGGGGAGTTAAATATAAATTTTTAATGGGCAATTCGCTGTTATGCGAAAGAAAAAAAAGATGATTTTTCTTTGCCCACTTTTTGTAAGATACTGAAACGGGTTTTACACTGGAAATAATACCTGATGTAAAAGGGTATTGACGGGTTTGGGCGGAAAATTCGCGAAAATTTGTATTGATAAAAGCTGCCGATTGGAAAGGCTTGTTGTTTTTGAACCAAACCAATTTGGTTTTAGTATTCCCGATGTCTACAATTAATATCATAAGTAAAGAGGTTGCTAAATTAAGGATTTGCAGGAAGTTTAGAAGGAATGTAAAAAATGATGTGCGGTATTACAAAATTATTTTATCTTTGCCGACCATTAAAAAACGAGGTGCGGTAGCTCAGTCGGTAGAGCAAAGGACTGAAAATCCTTGTGTCGGGGGTTCGATTCCCTCCCGCACCACAACAAAAAAGCCTTTCAATTGAAAGGCTTTTTTGTTGTTAAAAGCGAACAAAATTTTTCAAGTGTAGAGTGATTTTAACGACTTTATTGGTAACAAAACTTTACGTTCCTATCCCTACAAAGGATTTTATAGTAGATTAACTACCTGATTTTAAAAGCGAAACTAATGAATTTACTTACTATACAAAAAAAGTACCCTACTCAGGCAAAATGCTTGAAAACATTGGAGAAATTACGATGGG
>CAJPFH010000006.1 GCA_905339165.1 Flavobacteriales bacterium | reverse complement strand
TCCTATGTTTAACACCTACGGAGTACTACTGCGGGGCTGTTTTAATGCAAGAGTAAATGCCAATACCATAAGCAGCCAAAACCCAAGCACCAACACCCGCCAGCACGGCTACGCTTTTGAGATGAGCGAAGCCACCTTGGCGACCTGCAACGAAGCCGATAAAACGGGCACAGGCATGCGTTGTGCAGGGGTAATGCCCAGTACCAATTTATGGGGCAATACGTTTAAAAGCAACCACACCGGATTTCGTTTGGCAGGCAACGGATTAATAGGCCCTCAGTTCCGAAACACACCCGGCAACGAATGGGCAAGTGATAATCGTTGGATTGGAAATATTACGGATAGGTCTAACGCCTTTGGTTCTATACCTTCTGCCTCTCCTTTTTATGTGAGAAATACTAATGGTAATAATCCTTTTAATCCATTTCCGTTTACAACACCAGGCACTACTCCAGTTGATGTTTTTATTGCAGGTGGCAATCAATTCAAGTGTGCCATCATTAATAACCTGGAAATAAGTGCCAATCCTGCAAAGAAAAAATTACTGCAAGAGATAGCGCAGGCACAGCTCAACCTGCCACAGCTCGATACTGCCATCTGGCTTTCGCAATTAGCTACTTATTTAACCATACGCGAAAACCAGCAGCTATTAGCCGATACGGTGCTAAGCAATTTTTACGACAGTATGCAGGTAAGCAACCCAAGACACTTACAACTAATAGATAGCCTGATGTTCGATTCGGCTAATTGCAACCATACGCTGCTTGCCACTTGCAATGCCATAAACCCTGCCAATATACAAGAGCAATGGCTAAAAGATATTGCCACCATGTACATCAGCAGCCGTTTGTTGGGCGATACCTTTACTACTCCGCAACTACAACAACTGCAATATATAGCCTCATTATGCCCTTATACCGATGGATTAGCGGTGTACCAAGCCAGATTTTTATTGCTTAATGTAGATACTGCTGTTTATGAAAATTACTGCGAATGGGATATAAATGGAAATGGGCAGAGGTTAGCACCGGATGAAGAAAAAGAGAACATAGTATCCGAAAATACTTCGATAAAAGTTTATCCTAATCCGGCTAATAATGTAATACATATCGAGCTGCCAACCAATACTCTTACAACTTTTGAAATGTATAATACCTTAGGTGAAATTGTTTTGAAATAGGAGTTTGCAACTCTATTTTCAACAATAGACATAGAAAATTTACCTATAGGTTTTTGTACGATAAGAATAAGGAATGGAGATATGATTTTTAACGATAAAATACTTTTAATACGATAAAACATAAGATAAGGAGCTTATGGCTCTCTATTTTTTTATCATGCAATATATTTTCACATATATTTTTTTTTTGGCTTATACATTTTGCATAAGCCAAAATAATTTAGTAATTAATCATAGTTTCGAGGATTTTAACAATTCAATTAATTGTATTAACTCAGGAGCTGCAATTTATAAAGGATATTGTCCATATTGGCACTCTCCAGATAACAAAACACCTGATAGATTTTCCGAATGCCCACCATGGGGTGGTGGCGTACCAAGTAATTCTTTTGGATTTGAATACGTACAAGATGGTACAGCGTATGCGGGGCTAGGCTTGTTTGATAAAAATAATGATTCAGGTCTTAGAGAGTTTGTGCAAGGAACTTTAGCATATCTATTACAAAAAGACACTACTTACTGTATTTCCTTTTGGATGAGCCACGGGGATTCTACAAATTACTATATAAATGTAAAAAATATTGGTATATGGTTTTTAAATGATAGTCTAAACATACCTGCATTATATGATAGTTTAGCAAATATACAACAGAAGGTAAGTTTCATTGAGGAAGATTTTTATTTGGAAAATGACAGTGGGTGGGTGGAGTTAAAAATAGAATACAAAGCAAGAGGTGGAGAAAAATATTTTATTATTGGAAATTTTGCATTATCTGATGAAGTGGACACTCTCTATAAGTCAAATACAAAGTATGGCTTCCCTGGTCCAAGAAATTTCGCCTACTACTACCTAGACGAAGTAAGCATATACCGCTGCAACGATACCCTGCCGCCCCCTGTGCCCAAAGACACCACCTACTTAAACCTGCCCACCGCCTTTTCGCCTAATGGAGATGGGCAAAACGATGTGTTTAGCGTATTGGGCACAAAGTACGTGCAGCGTATAGAACTGCGGGTGTATAACCGCTGGGGGCAGCAAGTGTTTTACACCAACGAGAAAGAACAAGGCTGGGATGGCACCTTTAAAGGGCAACCCGCCCCCACAGGGGTGTATGCTTACACCTTAGTAGCCACGCTGCCAAACGAAGAGGTAATAACCAAAAAAGGAAATGTTACGTTGAAGAGATGAGAGATGAAAGTAGAAATGTGAAATAGGAAAGTTGAAAAAGGAAAACTCTCCATTTATCGTCATTGCAAAGGAGACACGACTGAAGTAATCCTTTGGTAAAGTAGAAAGTTGAAATAAGAAATTTTGAAAAGTAAAAACAAAAGAAGACCATTGCGAACTAAAAAGATGCTGAAACAAGTTCGGAATGACCTTCTTTTTCCTCGCATTGTGTCATGCTGAACTTGTTTCAGCATCTAAGCGAAAGTTTTTATCATTCTCTGTCACTTCGAGTAGCCTGAAGCATGAGAGCATATCGAGAAGGTAAACTGCGTAGTTTTTAAAAACATTTTCGTAAGCAAGGAGTTTTTTATTTTTTTCTTATATTAAAACCAGCGGATACACCAACATACCAACCCTCTTTTCGGGGTACCACGTATGCATTAATAGGAATATTCAAATGCCCCGAGCGAAAGGATTTTCCTACAGTCCATACCCATCCGGTAGACAAGGATTCATTTCCTCTGTTATCTAAATTATTGCGTACTACTCTATAACCCTTATCTCTCGGTGAGGTAAAACTTTCAGTATAGACAAAATCTTCCATTAAGTGCCACTGATTATTTTCGTCATAATATCCGTCTGCCGTTTTACGTATTCCAAATGTGGGACCAAAGGCAAATTCAATACCCGTTTTACTATTTCTGAAGCCATTTAAAACAGTAATTCCGGGAATAAACATTTGATGTTCCATACCACTTATCATTCCTATAAATTCAAAAAGAGCCTGAAAATTACCCGCACCCAAATATTGTATTTCATATTGATATCCAAATTGGGTAAGCAAGGGAGAGATATTATATCCGCCATCGTCTTCGTTGGCTGATAATCTTTTACCAAACTCTCCGGTAACGTAGGCAGCACCCATTCTTGGACCACTTAATCTAAGGTTATGAACTAACGCTTGGCTTACTGTTTTATCTTTGTCAATTAAATAATTTTCTGTAACCTGATCTGTGGGCAGTTCATGCATTTTTCTAATAGTGAGTTCAGCCATACGATGAATTTCTGTTTCTATACTCAGATATTCGCCTACTTGATGCTTGCTAACTTTTTTTGATTTTACATCAATCATTCGTATCGAAAAAATAATTTTTTCACCCATTCTTTGAACCGTGCCCGATACTATTTTATCTACCCCCGCTAACTCTCCAATATTTACAAGACATTGCAGACTAAAGCAGCTATCTGAATTAATGTTTTGTCTTTTTACAAAATCGTTCAAATCGTTTTTCTCCATTACTTCATAAAACTGTAATTTCTGAAATTCATATGTTACAATAGAAGTAATCTCGTTTTGCTTTTTCAATATTCCTATTGTTTCTACTGATACAATCGCTACTCGTTCTTTTGATTGAGAATGTGCATTATTTATTAATAAAAGGCAAATGAAAAAAAAGGGCAGCGTTTTAATAACTGGTTTCATACTATTTATTTAATGGGTTTATAAAGCAAAAGTATATGCGTGTTGGCAGCGGATAAAAAGGAATATTGCATCAACATTTTTATAATTAGTAATTTTTGCAAATAAGCAAGATGTTTAAATGGCTATTTAGTATAAGATAATAAAAATCGATTTATTCGTGCATTTATAATTTATTTTTATAAATTTACGCTGCAGAGTATGAAAAATATTCAAAAAGAATTTCTACATACCATAAAGAATTCCCTTCCTAAAAACCACTCGTTGGTTGATGAGTTGGCTGAAGCACTAAGTGTAAGCAACGACAGTGCATACCGAAGAATACGAGGAGAAACTCCGCTTACTATTCAAGAAGCAGAAAAGTTGTGTTTAAAATATGGGGTTTCAATCGATTCTTTTTTAGGAATAAAAAGCAACACGGTTACTTTTCGTTACCGTTCACTAAATCCTTTAAGTTTTGATTTCGGAGCATACCTCAACAACATATTAATAGATCTTAAGCGTATAGATTCTTTCTATCAAAAGGAAATTATCTATATGGCTAAGGATATTCCGTTGTTTTATCTATTTCAGTTTCCTGCACTTTCTTCTTTTAAAATATTTTTTTGGTTAAAAGAATTTATGCAGTTTCCTGAATATAAAAATGCTAAGTTTAAGTTGAATAAAGAAAACCCTTTTGCTGATATAGGAAGACAAATACAGGAACAGTATGTTCGTATTCCTTCGGTAGAAATTTGGAATCGGGAAACAATTAATTCTATTTTAGGGCAAATTAGTTTTCTGTTCGATTCGGGTATTTTTGAAAATCCAAAAGATGCGTTAATCCTTTGTTCTTCTCTTAAAGAATTATTAGAGCACATAAAAGAACAAGCCAAACAAGGTAAAAAATTAATAAAAGAAAAAGAAGTTGCGGTAGATGAAGGAAATTATCGCTTATATTACAATGATATTACTCTTGTAGATAATACTATTCTTATTAACATGGATGGACGAAAAGAAGTGTATATAACACACAATCTTTTAAATAATTTGGTTACCTCAAACGAAGCATTTTGCGAAGAAACTTTACAGATTACCAAAAACATGATGAATAAAGTGAATTTAATAAGTTCGACCTCTGAAAAAACAAGAAATCAATTTTTTCTAAAATTGGAGGAAAAAGTAAATTCTCTTTATAAAAGAATTGAAACGCAAATTAATGAATAACCCTGTTTCTGAAAATTGTAAAAGTGAGCCACGCATACACTTAGTTTTTTAAGAACTAAACGAAAGAAGAAAATTTGCACTTTATGAAAAACCCATTTTAACTTTTGCAATATTCAATTATTTAATAGAATTAACTGTTCATATTTTTAATCAAAAAACATGAAAGTAATTCTATTTATTTTATTGGTATTCTTTTCTTTTTTTTCAAAAAGCCAAGATAGTACACTGAAAATAGTGGTTCTAAGCTATAAGTTAGATGAAGTAATCGATTTAGATGAGAAAATTAGGTATAATCTCTTTCCTTATCTCTCAAACGATGAATTTAAATACGCATCATTTTTTATTATAAATAGTGAGTTTGTTTTACTTAAGTATACGCTTAAAAATGAGGCTATGGGTGATACTGTAATATCTACTGAATATTTTAATATATTAAGAAGTAGATTAGAAAAACCCAAAAAAGAAAATAACTCATTTAATACCATGCTTGGAGCAGGTAAGAAAAATAATGATTTAAGTTTTGAAGATCTGTTAAAACAATATAAATCGAAAAAAAGCAGGATTCTCCGAGAGAATCCGAGATATTTTGGATTGTTTGGTATTAATGGAGGGGGTTTAGGTTCCGGAGGTACTCTGAGTAGCAACTTTAATCTTTACTTGAGCAAATATCTAAATTTTGAAGTGGGTATTGCCCTTTTTCATACACTTGCAGGAAGCAATATTTTTTTCCAATATTTTTCAATAAAAAATGGAATCCATACATATCATACCACATAGGAACCGGAGGTTTTGGTTCTCCCATATCAAAAATATCATTCAATTACAAATGCTTTTCATTGGGTATACAATATTTGAATTGGAATGGATTTACATTTTCTATTGAAACAAATTATTTAATTATTGATTATACCGAGGATAATTTTCTATCTCCAGATGTTTCTGATCAACTGCACACAGCCTATTGTGGCTTTAAAGCAGGCAAACAGTTCATTTCTTTTGAGAAAAAGGTAAAGTTATTAATAATAGAATGAGTTTACGATTACATTAATATATTATCTGTAAAAAAATCATTAGCTATTTTATTAATTGGATATAAAGACGAAATTTTAGCCTAAATGCGTTTAAAAAAATTCATCGGTCTTATTCCTATATCTTCTCTACTTTAATAATATTTACCGGGCAGTTTTTGGCAGCAGATAAATTATCTTCCAGTTCCTCTTCTTCCACTTTGGTAATATAGATACCTTTTTTTTCTTTTGCTCCAAGCAGTACACTTTTTCCATCTTTACGAGAAATACGCCAGCGATAGGAAGCCGCCTCTACGCAAGCATTACAACCTATACATTTCGATCTGTAATGGATAATGCGAATCATGAAACCGTATCTACTACTTTGTATAGTTTATCGGAGGGACGGATTTTTTGTGCAATAGGCATAGAGAAGGTGGTACCTTTTTTAACCGTTTGCACTTTTTTGTTTTCTACTCTTAATTCTTCCACTATTTGTTGCAGATAGCCTGTAGTAGGGCCTGTAATCATTATTTCATCACCTACGGAAAGTTGTTGTGTTTCCAGTTTAAATTCGCCTACAGCCAGTTTTTCAAAAAATTTAACTCCCTTACCAATGTATGTTTTTGTTTTAGTAGCTTTCGATCCGTACGTATTGCTCCATTCGCCCATGGTTTTTCCTAAATAATATCCGTCCCAAAATCCTCGATTAAAAACGGTTTCTAATTCTTTTTTCCACGTACTTACTTTTTCTTTGGTATAGGCTCCGTTATCGTATGCCTCAATGGCTTCTCGATAGCACTTTGTTGTGGTGTAAACGTAATCGGCAGAGCGTCCACGTCCTTCAATTTTAAAAATAGAAACTCCGGCTTTTATAATTTCGTCAATAAAATCAATAGTACATAAATCTTTGGCCGACATGATGTATTCATTGTCTATTTCAAATTCAATACCTTCTTCTTTATCGGTTACAATATAGTTTCTGCGGCAGTTTTGAATACAGGCACCACGATTGGCCGATGCAAAATGAGAGTGTAAACTTAAATAACACTTTCCTGAAACAGCCATGCATAAAGCCCCATGAACAAAAACTTCAACTCGTACCAAGTGTCCTGAGGGTCCGGTAATATTTCTGCGTTTTATTTCACGAACTATTTCGGCTACCTGCATTAAACTTAATTCTCGAGCCAACACCATTACATCGCCAAAAGTTGAATAAAATTCTACTCCATCAATATTCGAAATATTGGTTTGTGTAGAGATGTGAACTTTTACTCCCTTTTTAAGGGCATAATTCATAACAGCCGGATCGGACGCTATTATTGCTGTAACACCACTTTCTTTTGCCGCATCAATAATGGTTTTCATTAATGCAATATCGTGGTCGTACAAAATAGTATTGATAGTAAGGTAGGTGTTTACCTTATTTTTATTACCGATTTCTACAATTTTTTTTAGATCTTCTATGGTAAAATTGTTTGAAGAACGAGCTCGCATATTAAGCTGTTCAATGCCAAAGTAAACGGCATTAGCACCCGCTTGTATAGCTGCCGTTAACGATTCGAACGAACCGGCCGGAGCCATTAACTCTATCTTGTTTTGATTCATAATCAGCCAAACAAATTACGAGGGCATTAGTTCAAATTTGGTTTCCCATTTTTCGTTTGTGGTGTTATTGGAAAGCGTAACCTTTAGGTATTCGTTATCGCCTTCTTTTACAATCCAACGGTCTACAACATTACTTGCTTCGTTAGTATCTTTTGCATTAATCGTATCTCCAATTCTTGGTAGAAAGGGGTAGCGAATGGTAATTTTCTCATCTTCAGTAAGCACTAATTTAAGTGCTGTTTCAAAAATTATTTCTTCTAGTCTTTCGGCTATTATTTCTTCGTTCAGTTCTTTTTCGGCTTCGGGTTTTAGGTTAAGAGCCCAGTGCCAAAATTTTTCTGTACCCTCGGTCTTCAATTTGTCGTGTATGTATTCCGGAAAAGGGCTACGAATATGGTGGTTACTTGTAAACCAAAATTTAAAAGTTTCTTCTATCATTTCTTTGCTGCTTTCGCTGGCGGGGTTTAGTTCTTCAATCATAAGGTATAAGTTGGTTAAATCGTTACATATTGCTTCCGATACTTTTTCCTCCATCTACGTAAAGGGTTTGTCCGGTAATAAATTGGGTTTGGTACGAGCCTAAAAAGGCTACCGCATTGGCAATATCATCGGGCAGCCCCATAGTTTTGGTAGGTTGTGCTGCAATTAGTTTATCTAGTACGTCTTTTCGCAAAGCTTGTGTTAAAGGAGTATCTATCAATCCGGGAGCAATGGCATTTACCAAAATATTGTATTTGCCTAATTCTAATGCTAAGGCTCTAGTTAATCCTACTACTCCGGCTTTTGATGCCGAATAATTGGTTTGACCTCTATTGCCAAGCCATGCCCTTGAAGTGATATTTACAATTCTTCCTTTATTGTTTTCTTTCATTAGTTCGGAGGCCTCTTTACACATCATCCATACACCTTTTAAATTTATATCTAGTACCAAGTTAAAATCGGCAAGAGGCATATTGCCAATTAAATTATCTCTCACAATACCGGCATTATTAACCAATAAATCTAATTTTTTAAACCTTGCTTTAATCGTATTAAAAAGTGTTTTTACATCTTCTTCTTGAGCTACATTGGTTTTTATGAATGAGGTATTTTCATGGTTTCGCATTTCTTTGTTTTCATCTATATCGGCCATTACCACAAAAAAACCTTCTATAATCAGTCGTTTTGTAATAGCCAAACCTATTCCTTTTGAAGCCCCGGTTACTAAGGCTATATTTTTGTTTTCCATTATATTACACGATTTTTATTTGTTCAATTTTATAAGATTCTGCCGATTTTTTTATGATACAAATCATTGTTTATACATGATTTATAGCGGAGTTTAGTGGCAAAATAAAAAACATTGTTTTAGAAACTCATTAAAAAAAAATTCATGACAAAACTAAGGAATCTTCAGGAAATCATTAACGAGTGTAAAGAGTTGTCGTTCGACCTGAATTTTACACGTGCGAAAAAGTGGAAAGATGCACAAGCAGGAAGGGTTATTGTAGGATATATGCCTATTTATTTTCCACGCGAAATTATTCATGCAGCCGGAGGTTTGCCTGTAGCAATATTTGGAGGAGGCGACAGAAAACAAATCATTAAAGGAGACGCTTATTACCAATCTTATATATGCCACATTCCTCGTAGTATTATGGAACTGGCTCTTGATAAACACCTCGACCATTTCGATGGATTTATTTTTCCCTCTATATGCGATGTAATTCGTAACCTTTCCGGTATTTTTAAACAACATAAATTAGGCAAATTCATAAAATACATGGATTTCCCTCAAAACTTTTTGCCACAAATTGGCGGTGTTTTTTATCAGCAAGAAATGCAACACGTGCTGCATTATATTAAAGAAATAAACGGAATTGAAGTTTCACCCGAAAAATTGAATCATTCTATTGATTTGTATAATAAAAACAGACAATTGATTGAGTATATCTATACTGTTCGTCAAGATTATCCTTGGCGATTAAGCATAGAAGATGTATACCATATTATACGCGCAGGAACCGTTATTCCGGTAGAAGAACATAATGCCCTATTAGAGCAAGTATGCGAACACATAAAACAAGATATTGGCACCCCTCAGGATAAAGTAAAAGTAGTTATTTCTGGTGCATTTTGCGAACAGCCGGCCATTGGTCTCATCAGAGCCATTGAGGAAGCAGGATGTTATGTAGTAGATGATGATTATATGCTTGGCTCTAGAATGATTTTAAAAGATATTGATACCAAAGCAGAAAACCCTCTAGAAGCCATTGCCAACGCATACATTACACACAGTCAGTATTCATCTTCTATATACGATGTACACAACCCTAAAGAATTTCGCTTGGCAAAAATTGTAAAAAACAGAGGGGCTGATGGGGTTATTTTTGCTTCGGCAAGTTTCTGCGACCCAAGCTTACTTGATGCACCCATCTTTCAGAATGCATTTGATAAAATGGGCATTCGGTATATCTCTTTTCAATACAGCGAAAATATAAACCAATTTAAAGTAATTAAAGAACAGGTAGGTGCATTTTCCGATTCCATCAAACTTTGGGAAGATGAACCTGTTTCAGTAAAATAAAAAATTTCACAACTATTTAAAATAGAGAAACTATGTCGCAAGAAGCACAAAAAGAAAAAAGTATGATTCTCCAAAAGGAGATGGTAGAAGGCTTATTTAACGATTTAGGCAAGGCAAAGGAGTTGGGTAAAAAGGTGTGCTACACCTTTGTGCCGGGAAACCTTTCCGAACTTATTCGAACTTTTGATATGTTACCGGTTTATCCTGAAATAAACGCATTGCAAAGTGCCATGCGCAAAAAATCGGCTGCCTACATTAAAGAAGCCGAAAAACACGCCCATTCCGAAGATGTATGCACCTACGTAAAATGTGATGTGGGTATGATGATGAAAGGAAATATAGGCCCTACAGGAGAAAAACTTCCGGAACCGGATATTTTACTTCTGAGCTATACCGGCTGTTTTACCTTTATGAAATGGTTTGAAACACTAAAACGGGAGTACCCCAATGCCAAGGTAATTATGATTCATACCCCCTATCAGGAAAATGCTAAAATGACTCCTGAAATGGTACAGTACATGGTAAAACAATTTAAGGAAGAGGTAATTCCGCAAATGGAAGAAGTAACCGGCATAAAATACGATGAAGCAAAACTTAAAAAAATACTTGCACTATCTAAAGAAGCCGAAGATTGGATTACCAAAATTTTTGATACTACCAAACACAAACCCTCTCCTATCGATGCCTATTTTGCAGGGGTTTACTACATTGGCCCTATTAATATTGGTTTTAGAGGCACTCCCGAAGCAGTAGAATATTACAAAGAATTATACTCAGAAATTCAGGAACGAATTCGCTTAGGCCTAGGACCCATTACCCCCGAAGGCGAAATGAAAGAAGAGAAATATCGCTTAGTAGTAGAAGGGCCGCCCAACTGGACCAACTTTCGCGAATTCTGGAAAATATTCTACGATATGGGAGCTGTAATTGTAGCCTCTTCTTACACCAAAGTTGGTGGCGTTTACGATTTAGGATGGAGGCACGACCCCGAACGCCCCCTCGAAGCACTCGCAGAATATTGCATGAACTGTTACACTAATTTAAATATTCCACAACGCATCGATTTGCTTTCTAAATGTATCGAAGATTATCAGGCAGATGGATATGTTACAAACTCTATAAAAAGTTGCAACTCCTTTTCTGCAGGCCAGTTGGCTATGATGAGAGAAATTGAAGATCGTTTGGAAGTTCCTGTAGGATTTATCGAATCCGATTTAGTAGACCCTCGCTACTTCTCGTATTCAAATATCAAAAATCGCTTAGAATCATACTTTCAAATGCTGGCACAACGTAAAATAATAGAAAAACAAGAGGCCTAACCTTCTGTAATTGTAACTACTAAATCGAAACAAAATGAAAAAATACTATTTAGGAATCGACCTAGGTTCCACCACTTCTAAGGCCGTAATTATAAATGAAAAAGACGAAATCGTGGGCCGAGGAATTACCAACACAAGAGCCAACTACAAAGTGGCTGCCGACATTGCCCGCGAAGAAGCCATATACGATGCACGATTTAATTTACTACAACGAAAAATTGGAGAAGATGTAACTAAGCCCGAATTTAAGAAATACATGCAAGACCTCCGCAATGTTTTTCAATACGGTCAGTTCAAACGCAGAATGGATAGTATGGAGAAAATGTTGGAAAAAACCGTAACCGATTTTTCGTACGAAAATAAAAAGAATATTTTAGAAAAACTGCACGAAATAATTGAAACCATTCGCCCACAAATTCGCCACGGTTTTATCAACGAAGATTTAGGTTCAAAAAATCAATTTTTCCGCGATATCGTAAGTGAAAGGTATAATGCCGAAGTAGCTCAAAAAGGAGCCGAATACTACGAACCCCTAATGCTTGCCTTCGATAAAAGCATTACACCCATTGAAAACGAAATGGTTCAATACAATTTTAAAGAACTTGTTCTCGAATCCATGAGAATACTTGATGAAAAGTATAAAGGCTTAGCCGATGAACAAGAAGACGGAAGCAAAGAAGACTGGTATTATGCCGAATTAAACGCCATTAAAAATAACTACAAAAATGTAGAATATACCTTACGCCAACACATAGAAGATATTGCCAACGAAGAAATTCATATTGCCAAAATGGTAGGAACAGGCTACGGCAGAGCTTTATTGCCATTTCCAGAGGATTGTATTAAATCAGAAATTCTTTGTCATGCTTTTGGGGCACATGCTGTATTTCCAAATACTAGAACCGTTCTAGATATTGGAGGGCAAGATACCAAAGCCATTCAGGTAGATAGCCACGGATTAGTTACTAGTTTTCACATGAACGACCGATGTGCGGCAGGTTGCGGTCGTTATTTGGGATATATTGCCGATGAGTTTGGCTTATCCCTAAATGAATTAGGTCCGGAGGCCAATAAAGCCACTAAAGAAACCACCATTTGCTCTACCTGTACCGTGTTTGCCGGAGCCGAAGTAAAAGAACTGCTGCATAACGGAGAGGAACGCCCCAATATTTTGGCCGGCTTACATAAAGCCATTGTACAACGAGCCATGTCGTTAATTGCCCGCTCAGGTGGTGTTAAAAACGAATTTACATTTACCGGAGGTGTAGCAAGAAACGAAGCCGTACTTAAGTATGTAAAACAAATGGTAACCGATTCGTACGGAGAGGTAACCATGAACATACATACCGATTCTATTTTTATGGGAGCCTTAGGTGGAGCTATGTTCGCAAGAAGAAACATCAGTGCCGACTTACCTAGCCAAAAACAATCGAAAGTAACCAGTGAAGAGTAAAATAAAAAAAATGAGCAAGGTAATTGTATTAGGAACAGGATTAATTGGTCGTACCATTGCAATCGACCTCCACAAAAGGTTCGATGTAACTTGTGCCGATATTCATTTCCCCTCATTAAACGAACTTTCTGAAAAACACAACATAAAAACCACTCAAAGCAATTTTTCCGATAAAGAAACTCTCAAAAAACTTATAACTCCCTACGAACTGGTGGTGTGTGCAGTACCCGGATTCATGGGTTTTGAAACATTAAAAACCATCATTGAAGCAGGGAAAAACGTGGTAGATATTTCGTTCTTCCCCGAAAATGCGTTGGAACTCGATGCCTTAGCCAAAAAAAATAATGTTACCGCCATTGTAGATTGTGGTGTAGCACCAGGCTTATGTAACATCTTAGCAGGACATCATAACGCACAAGAATCTTTACATTTTTATGAATGTTTAGTGGGCGGCCTGCCCAAAGTAAGAGAGTGGCCTTACGAGTATAAAGCCGTTTTTTCTCCCATTGATGTAATAGAAGAATATATCCGTCCGGCACGCTACATCGAAAACGGCAAATTAATTGTTCGCGAAGCATTAAGCGATGCCGAATACATTCATTTCGACAACGTAGGCACCCTAGAATCATTCAACACCGATGGCCTGCGATCTCTTGCAGATACTATGCCCCATGTTCCCAACATGAAAGAAAAAACCCTACGCTTTCCTGGACATATTGCACTTATGAAAGTACTAAGAGAAACCGGCTTTTTCAATAAAGAAAAAATAGACATCAACGGAACACATATTGCACCGATAGATTTTACCTCAAAACTTTTGTTTCCGAAATGGAAATTAAACAAAGGGGAAACCGATTTTACCATTATGCGGGTAACCCTTAAAAATAAAAAAGAAGAAATATGTTATACCCTGTATGATGAAATGGAAATAGAAACACAAACCACCTCTATGGCCCGTACCACCGGATATACCTGCACAGCAGCAGTTGGTTTGTTTATGGAAAAACTTTTTAGCAGAAAAGGAATCTGCCCACCCGAATACTTGGGCGAAGATAACGACAGTTTTGAGTACGTTATAAAATATTTAGAAGAAAGAAATATACATTTAAAAAAAGAAATAACTAACGCAAAATAAAAATCAGATGAAAAAAGAAATTTATACCATGGGAGTTGACGTTGGCGGAAGCTACGTAAAAGCTGTATTAATGGAATACAATCAGGAAAACGGAGATCATAAACTACTCGATAAACAAACTGAAAAAATAAGAAAAAGAGACCCTAAAGACGTAGTAGTAGATGCCGTAGATATGCTGCTGGAAAGAAATAAACTAAACTACGACAAAGATATTGCCTACCTTGCTTCTACCGGTGAAGGCGAAATGGTAGAGAAAAAAACAGGCCATTTTTACAGTATGACCTGCCATGCCCGCGGTGGAATTTACTTTGCTCCCGATGCTAAAACCGTAGTAGATATGGGTGCTCTGTACGTTAGAGCCATTAAAGTTGACAGTAGAGGAAAAGTAATAGATTATAAAATGACCGGGCAATGTGCCTCCGGTTCCGGGCAGTTTATAGAAAATATTTCCAGATATCTTGGTTTAGCTATTGAAGAGGTGGGCGAAATTTCTTTACAAGCCGATAACCCTGAAGTTCCTTCTGGAATCTGTGCCGTATTAGCCGAAACCGATGTAATTAACCTAGTTTCAAAAGGGCTTTCTACTCCCAATATTGTAAAAGGAATCAATATATCTATTGCACAGCGAGTAGTTAAATTATTAAGCTCACTTAAAGCCGAATCGCCCATTGTACTGGTAGGTGGTATGGGTATGAATGCAGGAATGATACAAGCCATTGAAGAACTTGCGGTAGATACCAAAAATCCTCTAACATTCATTTCTCATCCTAATGCTATTTACTCCGGTGCTATCGGAGCTGCTCTTTGGGGCGGATATAGGTATTTTAAATTAAAGGAAAAAGAGGCCTCTATTGTAGCCTAAGTAATTGAAATTTTTCAGATATGAAAAACATAAAATATCTAATTTCTATTTTTTTTTTCGGCTTCGTTTTTTCTGTATGTGCACAGATTACCATTACCGAAAACGACTTGCCTGAAGCCGGATTTACGTATCTTATAGCCAACGATACTCTCACAGCTGTTAATTTAGGCTCGCCAAGTGGTACGCCACAATCGTGGAATTATGCCAATTTGCTTAACCACTACCAGCGCGTACCTTCGTACGATAGTACCAACAAAACACCTTATGCCGGAAACTTTCCTTCCTCTACCCATTTTACTTACGGACCGGCTGCTCTATACAGCGGATTTCACGGTGGTGCTCCCGTAGGTACACAAGGCATGAACAATGGATATATGTTTTGGCAAAGAGAAAACAATGGTTTTTGGGTGATTGGCTTCCGCTCCGACAATGGCTTATACGCTAATAAAAATGTAACGTATGCTCCCAAAGAGTTATTAATTGGAACCCCCTCTACGCTTGGTTCTATTTTTAATAACGCTGCTCGTTGGGAACTATGGTTAAATGCAAACCCCGCAAATGCAGATACACTGTATGTAAAAAATATTCAAAAAACATTGAGTACCGATGCCTTTGGAGATTTAACACTACCCTCAGCAACATACTCCGATGTGGTAAGAGTACACGAACTTTTAGTAACCGTAGACAGTGTGTACGCATTTTTAAATGGCAATCCGGTTTATGCTTTAGAATTGTTTCGGGACACACTGAATAATTATATGTTCTTATCCAATACAGTTACCTATCCGGTGTGTGTAGTTCATGCTAATAAAAACAATACAGTAAAATCAGTCGAGTATTACAAGCAAAAATTTCCTTTAGAAACTAAAGAAGAAACTGCAAAAAAGAAAAGTATAGCGGCATATCCCAATCCTAATTCGGGGCAATTTAAAATGGAAATATCCAACACATTTTGGCAAAACAAACCCTATACTTTCTCTCTTTTCGATGCGAGCGGAAGAGAAATAGAAAGACAAACTTATTCTTCATCTGAAATTTATCTGAACAAAAATTTATCTGAAGGAATTTATTTATATCTCGTAACCAATTATAAAAACGAAACAGCAACGGGAAAACTTATTATTTCTGAAAAATGAAACTCTTAGAATCTAATCAATCTATGGGTGAAATGATGCCCAATATCGCTTCGCTGTTGGAATGCAATGCAAAGCGTTTTGCAAAAAAAATAGTTTACAGCGAAAAAAATAATAACGGAGAATACGAAGGAATAACCTGGGAGCAATTATACAAGAATATTCTAACCATTGCTACTCATTTAAAAAAGGCAGGATTTAAAGAAGGGGAAAAAGCCGTTCTTTTTTCCCGCAATTCGCTTAATATGCTGCAGACCGAATTGGCTATTATGGCTTCAGGAGGAATAGCTGTGCCTATTTTTGCCAACTTTAAAAAAGAAACAGCCGAATTACTCATTACCCATTCCGATGCCTCCTATCTGTTTGTAGCGGGCGAAACACAAGTAGAGCAAATTAGCCCAACGCTCAAGTTGAAAAACAGCTGGACTTTCGATAATAAAACCTATCCTTCTTTTAAAAATCTTCATCCATTTTCCGATTTACTAAAACCCACCTCGGAATTTATTTCGCTGAAAACCGAGGCCCAACCCAATGAAGTGTGCCTAAATATGTACACCTCTGGAACCATGGGTATTCCTAAGTGTGTACAACTCATGCACAAAAACATTCTTTCGCAACAAGCTGCTTTAGAAAAAATGTGGGATATAAACGAAACCGATCGCTTTCTCTCTTATTTACCTTGGCACCATAGTTTTGGAGGTATTTTCGAACTTTTTTCTGCCTTATACAACGGAGCCACATTTCATTTAGAAAGCAGTTACGGCAAAGACCCCAATATGATTTTCGAAAACTGGAAAAAAGTAAAGCCAACGGTTTTTTTCAGTGTACCGAAAGTGTATCAGGCTTTGTACGAATTAACCCGCGAAAGCAAAGAAGCCGAAGATATTTTTTTTAATTCCGGACTGAAATTTATTTTTACTGCTGCTGCCGCATTGCCCGAAAAACTCTCCAACGAATTTGAAAAACACCATATAAAGGTAATTGAAGGGTGGGGCTTAACCGAAACCTCTCCCTGTTGCACCCTTACCGACCCAACACTTAAACGCAAAACAGGAGTTGTTGGAAAGCCAATACCAGGAGTAAGCATTCGTATTGCCGATGACGATGAAATTCAGGTAAAGGGACCCAATATTATGTTGAAGTATTATAAAAATGAGGAAGCCAACAAAGATGTTTTTACCGAAGATGGTTGGTACAGAACAGGCGATGTAGGAGAAATAACAGAAAACGGTTTAAAACTTATTTCAAGAAAAGATCGCATCTTCAAACTATCGAACGGAGAAAAAGTAATTCCCTCCGATTTGGAAAAAGCCATCGAACTAAAATGCCACTACGTTCAGTACGCTGTGGTTTCCGGAAGCGGAGAAGAACACCCTGTAGCTCTTATTTTTCCGAATAAGAAACTGCTTGAAAAACCCGATTATCAGCTATCGCCCGAAGAGGGTTGTTTTTGCCCACGCAACTTAAACGAGTTGGGGAAATGCCTTACCGGTTGCTTAGCAATGGCAAACGATAGTATTGGTCAAAAGTTTGCCAAAGTAAAATCGGCAGCAATCATTCTAGACGAGCTTTCGTTAGACAACAATACACTCACTCCCTCTATGAAAGTAGCTCCCAAAAATGTAGTGGAACGATATAAAAAACACCTGCTTAACATGTATGGCGAAAATGTTCCTGTGGAAGAAGAAGTTTATATAATTGAATTAGAACCCAACAAATTGAATTCAAGATGTACAAAATAAAAGCTACCGATAAAATGAAAGAACTAATGGGTAATTATTTCCGCTCATTAGAAACAGGCAAAAAAAAGATTGCTTGGTGTACAAGTGTTGGCCCTGCCGAGTTGTTGCGTTCTTTTGGTTTTGAGGTTTATTTTCCGGAAAACCATGGAGCTTTATTAGGAGCAACCCGCACCGCTATGGATTTTATTCCTGAAGCAATAAAATGTGGATACTCCGGTCATGTTTGTTCTTATACCACTGCCGACATAGGTTCTTACCTAAAAAAAGAAACGCCTCTACAGGCTCATTATGGATTAAGTGGACATCCAACACCCGATTTAATAGCCTACAACACCAACCAGTGCCGAGAAGTGCAAGATTGGTTTCAGTTTTTTGCTGATGAGTTTAACTGCCCCATTATGGGAATAATGCCTCCACGTCATGTAGATGAAGTAACTCAAGATGAAGTAGATTTGGTGGTAAAACAATTCAAAAACATGATTCCGATTTGCGAACAAGTAAGTGGGCAAAAATTTGATGAAAATAAATTTAAAGAAACCGTTCGCTTAAGCAAAGAAGCCACTTTACTTTGGCAAAAAGTACTGAAAACATCAACTGTTATGAATGCCCCTATCAGCTTTTTTGATGGCACCATACACATGGGTCCTATTGTAGTACTTAGAGGAACACAAGAAGCCAAAGATTATTATACTGAACTACTTACTGAATTAGAAGAAAACGTAAAAAACAACATTGGTTTTTTACCACAAGCAAAAACCAGAATTTTTTGGGAAGGAATGCCCATTTGGGGAAAACTAAGAATGCTCAGCGATTTGTTTACCTCTAACGGTGCAGCCGTTGTTGCTTCAACTTATTGCAGCAGTTGGGTATTCGATAAATTTGATGAAAACGACCCTTGGAACTCTACGGCAAGAGCTTATACCGAAATCTTTATCAACCGAAGCGAAAAAGCAAAAATGAAAATGCTGACCGACTGGTTTAAAGAATATAGCATTGACGGCATTGTGTACCACGACACTAAAACTTGTTTTAATAATTCCAATGCAAAGTTTGGTATGCCACAACGACTAAGAGAAATAACAGGAGTTCCCGCTTTAGTGGTTGAAGGCGATTTGTGCGATTTGCGTTTCTTTAGCGAAGGGCAAAGCATAACTAAAATAGAAACTTTTCTAGAACAATTGGAAGAAAATAAAATATTAAACTAATGGCCGAAAAAAATAAAACAAAAGCAGCCATCATCGGTCTTGGGCCGGTAGGAATGATATTGGCCGTAAAACTTCAGGAAGCCGGTTGTGAAGTAGCCCTCTGCGAAGCTAACGAAACCAAAGCCAATAAAATAAAAAACGAAGGACTGGTATTAGAAAATGTAATCCAAGCAAAAGCTAAGTTTACTAAAGTTTGTCAATCGATTTCGGAGCTTGAAGGCTGGGATGCCGACTATTTATTTTTTGCATTAAAATCAAATCACACACCTGCTGCCGTTAAACAAGCCGAAATACTAAATACCGAAAAACTAACCGTTGTTTCTGCTCAAAACGGAATAGATGTAGAACAATTACTGGTAGCCGGTTTTGGCGAAAGTAAAACGATGCGTTTGGTTATTAATTTTGCCGGAAACACTGTTGCCCCTAACCTTACAAAAGTTACCTTCTTTACACCACCCAACTACATTGGCTCTATAAACGATGCACGTACAGAAAAAGCAAAAGAAATAGCCGATTTACTAAGTTCCGTAAATCTAGAAACCAAAGCCATTGACTCTTTTGAACTACTCAAACGCACATGGGAAAAAACCATACTTAACGCATCACTTAGTGCCCTATGCGGTGTAAGTCGTTTAACAATGGCCGAAGCTATGAGCGACCCCGATACGGTTGAGTTAATTGAACAAGTCATCAACGAAGGCATCGAAGTTGCCGAAGCCGAAAAAATACGTTTTCCCGATGATTTTCTTCGCCAATGTTTACGATATCTCAAAAAAGGGGGCGACCACTTTCCTTCGCTAGCCGTAGATTTAATCAATAATCGGCCCACCGAAATAGATTATTTTAATGGAAAAATTGTAGAATACGGTCGTAAACATTACATCAGAACATCGCTAAATCTTGCGTTTACCAACATGGTAAAAGCCATGACCAATAAAAATATTATTTCTCGTATTCCGGGAGCGGCTGGCGATGTAAACAAAATAATTTTAGAAAAGGGCTTAGTAAACAAAGCCACAGCCGGTTCTTACAAACATACTCATTGCTTTTTAGGAATAGACCTCGGCTCGGCTTATGCTAAATTTACCGTTACAAACGATAAAGGAAATGCTGTTTTCCGTTATTTTTTACCCACCATGACTAACGACAAGCAGTCATTTAAAAATGTTATGGCCGCTATTTCGTCTAATTTCAATATTAAATACAGTTGTGCCACAGGCTACGGAAGAAAACACTTTACAGAAACCGACATCGTAAAAACCGAAATAAACTGTGCCGCAGCCGGAGTTTCATTTTTCTATACCGGAGAAAAAAATATTATTGACATCGGAGGTGAAGACATAAAAATTATTCGTTGCGACAAAGACAATAACGTAGAAAATTTTTACATGAATGATAAGTGTGCTGCCGGAACCGGTTCTTTTTTAGCCGAAATTGCCGAACGTGCCGGAATCAATATTTCCGATATGAGCAGCTTAGCCTCCCTCTCTAAATACGATAAAGAGCTCAACAGTTTCTGTACCGTTTTTGCCAAAACAGAAATCATGAATTGGATTTTTGATGGCATGAAACCCGAAGATATTTCTAGAGGAATTTACAACTCCATTGCCAACAAAGTGGCAAAAATGAGGCTCGACCCGGGCATCCCAACCTACATGATTGGTGGAGTAATTGCCCACCACCCCTACCTAAAAGATTTATTAAACGAAAAATTTAATAAAGACATTAAAATAATTGAGGCACCGCAACACATCGTTTCTTTTGGTGCGGCCATTATTGCCATGCAACATTTTTCTAAAATACATTCCCATACAAAAAAAGAAATAAAACCACTTAAAAAAACAACGTAATTATGAAAGGATTTCACGACAAGAAAAAAGGATTTGGAATAGCTTATGACAATATTTATCTTGTAAATGGAGCAAGAACTCCTTTTGGTAAACTCTGCGGAACATTGGGAAATGTTTCTCCTACCGATTTAGGTATTTATGCTACTCGTGCTGCCATAGAAAAATCAGGAATGAAAGGAGAAGACATTGACCAGGTGATGTATGCCAATATTGGACAAAGTGCTGCCGATGCTTACTTTTTACCTCGCCATATAGGCTTATTTTCGGGTATTCCGGAAGGTATTCCGGCTGTAATGCTTCAACGTATTTGCGGCTCAGGCTTTGAAACTATTATTGCCGGTGCCGAACAAATTACACTTGGAAAAGCACAAACCGCCTTATGCGGAGGAACTGAAAACATGACTCTTTCTCCTACTGTTAGCTTTGGGAACAGAATGGGTTACGCTCTCGGAAAAATTGATTTTAAAGACATGCTTTGGGAAGCCTTAAACGATACGGCTGCTGTGCCAATGGGCTGTACAGCCGAAAATGTGGCCCAAAAACATGGTATTACAAAAGAAGATGCCAATATTTTCGCCAAACAATCTATCGATAAATATTTAGCAGCTCAAAAAAGAGGTTTTTTTGATGGAGAAGTAGTGAAAATGAATTCGGCCGAATTTGCTATTGATGGTTTAATTACCAGAAAAGTAAAATTACCTAAACATGCCGTAGATTTCTGTACAGACGAAAATGTGCGCCCTGCCGATTTAGATGCCATGAGCAAACTACCTTCTGTATTTGCCAGAGATGGCGTTCAAACAGCGGCTAACTCTAGCGGCATTGTTGATGGGGCTGCTTCTGTCGTTGTGGCAAGTGGTGATTTTGTAAAAACAAAAGGCCTAAAACCGCTTTCAAGAATTGTTGCATCTGCTACCAGTGCCATAGACCCAAGAGTAATGGGTTTAGGACCCGTACCCGCCATAAAATTAGTCTTAGAAATAGCAGGGTTAAGCCTTTCAGACATCGGTTTAATAGAAATAAATGAGGCTTTTGCGGCACAATTTATCGGTTGTGAACGAGAACTCAAATTAAATAGGGATATTTGCAATGTAAATGGTGGAGCAATTGCTTTGGGTCACCCCTTAGCAGCCACCGGAACACGGTTGTCTTTAACCCTATCGAGAGAAATGAAAGCAAGAAATGTTAAGTACGGTATTGCTTCAGCTTGTATTGGTGGTGGACAAGGCACCGCCATACTTTTTGAAAATATTTAACTTAACATAAAAATGAACCCAACACAAACAGCCCACACATTCCATATCCCTGTTATGGGAATAGCCTTTTCGATTGATACTCCCGTAAAGGTTGCTCCGCTAGGTATTTCTTCTGTTCTTTCGTTGGGAGACGATAAATTGCTTGAACGATTGAGTGCCTATTACTGTAAAAAATATAATTTCCCTTACGAGGAAATTACAAATAAAGAAGAAGATTTTAGAGCAAAAAGAATTACTGCATACCTCAATATTATTGCTAAAATAGTAGATTTAGAGTTTAAGGAGGTGGTTAATTCTATTGAGAACGGTGGAGAAAAAGCAAAAAAATATTTCTCCCTACTTCCCAATCATTCTCCTCTTAAAAAAGCCTACGAAAAATATGTTGCATCTTCCGGCAATGAAGAAAAAAAAGAGATTCTTCATTACATTTTAAACACCATAAAAGCCGGTACTATTGATGTAAACATTATGACCAAGTTGGATAGCCCAAATTACAACGCTAACAAGGAAATATTACCTGTAGAATACAATGATGCACACGCAGCCTTAAGAGGTTTTGCCAATAGCACACTCAATGCGTCATTAGTTTATTCAGCAGGAATGAATCCCAGACTATATACATACACTGCTAACTTTCCCGACTTCTTCCCCGATGAGAACGGAGAACTAAAAAAGAAAATTATTCTAAAAGTTAGTGATTATCGCTCGGCATTAATTCAAGGAAAAATGTTTGCCAAAAAAGGCATTTGGGTTTCGGAATATCGAATTGAATCGGGTTTAAACTGCGGAGGACATGCCTTTGCTTCGGACGGATATTTACTGGGACCTATATTGGAAGAGTTTAAAAACAAAAAAGATGAGTTGGTAAAAGAACTCTCCGAAATGTGTAAGGAAGCTTGGATCCGAGAAGGTAAAAACCATACCTCTTCGCCCTTATCTACCAATATTACCGTTCAGGGAGGAGTAGGAACCGCTACCGAACACGAGTTTTTAATTCGTTATTATAACGTAGACTCTGTGGGCTGGGGTACTCCCTTTTTATTAGTTCCGGAGGTTACCAACGTAGACGAAGAAACACTGCAACTACTTTGTAAAGCCACCGAAAAAGATGTGTTTTTAAGTGAGGTTTCTCCACTAGGAGTTCCTTTTAATTCCATTAGGGGGAATTCTATTGAAGTAGAAAAAGAAGAAAGAATTGCTGCAGGAAAACCGGGAAGTTCTTGCCCTAACAGGTATCTGGAATTTAATACGGAATTTACAGAAATGCCTATTTGCACAGCTTCTCGCCAATATCAGAAATTAAAATTAGCAGAATTAGACAGCAAAAAATTGCCACCGGAAAGACATGAGATAGAGTTCAGAAAAATTACAAACAAAGAGTGTATTTGCAACGGACTGGGTAACTCGGTAAAAATAAATTATCAAATAACAACCATTAAAGCAGAAAATAAAATTTCTATCTGCCCCGGGCCAAACATTGCTTACTTTAGCAAAATAGCCAGTTTGCAAGAAATGGTTGACCATATTTATGGCAGAATTAATTTGCTTAACGATGCTTACAGGCCACATATGTTTATTAAGGAGTTGGAACTCTACATTAACTATCTGAAAAATCTTATTAAAAACCTGTTAGAACCCGCTACTCCTAAAGAAGCCAGTTATTTTGCAAGTTTTAAAGAAAATCTGTTTTCAGGTATAGAATACTACAAAAATTTGATTCCGGAAATGAAAGAAGAATCGGAAAAAATTATTTCCTCTTTTAAAACTGACCTTCTCCATTTAGAAGCCAAACTGAAAACAGTAACGTGGCATCTTGTTCCTGCCCAGTAAGTTAAATAAAAATACAACATGAGCATTTCAAAAATCTATCAATGGCAAGCTACTGCATTAAAGGCCGAATTTGTTAAAGTAGAAAATTCCTTACCCACCGTATCGGAAAACGAAGCCTTGATAAAAGTAGCCGGTTGTGGGGTATGCCATACCGACCTTAGTTTTTGGCACGATGGGGTTCGTACAAAAAAAGATTTTCCGCTTACCTTAGGCCACGAAATTAGCGGAACCGTTGTAGAAGGCCCGGCACACCTGAAAGGGAAAAATGTAATTATTCCGGCCGTTCTTCCTTGCGGAAACTGCGAATTATGCAATAAAGGCCGAAGCAATATGTGCCAACATCAGCTTATGCCCGGTAACGATTTTCACGGAGGGTTTGCTTCGCACATTGTGGTGCCACACCAATATTTGTGTGTAGTACCCGATGCTGTTTTATCTAACTACAAACTGGAAGAGCTAGCCGTTATAGCCGATGCCATTTCTACGCCTTACCAAGTAATTAAAAAATCAGAATTAGAAAAAAACGATTTAGCCATTTGCATTGGCGTAGGAGGAGTGGGCGTATATGGTGCCTTAATAGCCAACATTATGGGGGCAAAAGTGTTGGCAATTGATATTAACGATGCCAAATTAGAGGCCGCTAAAAAGAACGGAGTAGATGCTACCCTTAATTCAAAAGGTTTGGACCTAAAGGAAATAAAAAATAAAGTAAAAGAAATTGCCAAACAGCTAGGCACCTCAAAATATGGTTGGAAAATTTTTGAATTTTCGGGTACTGCACCCGGTCAGGAATTAGCCTTTAACCTCATTACTTTTACCTCTACCTTAAGCATTGTAGGTTTTACCATGAACAAACTCGAGGTTCGTTTAAGCAACCTGATGGCTTTCGATGCAAAACTTATTGGCACCTGGGGCTGCAAACCCGAACTATACCCCGAAGTGGTGGAACTAATTGCTTCCGGAAAACTGAACATCAAGGATTTTGTACAAACCTTTCCGATGAGTAAAATAAACGAGGTGTTTAAAAATACTTTGGAACACAAATACGATAAACGCTCTGTACTGGTACCTGATTATTAGCCATGTTTCTCTGTTGATAGAAGTCGTTGTCGCAAATAAGTTATTTGCTCCTTATACGCCTCAATTAATTTTTCAGTTATTTCTTTATTTTCCTGATATAAATTTTCAATCTGCTGATGCCCTACTGCTTGGTCGGTAATATGTTGATTATATACATTTTCGACTTTTAAATCCAATAATTCTTCCAAAGGCATCTCTAGTATGACTTGTAACTGAAACAGGCGTTCAAGTGTTAGTTTTGTTTCCTGCCTTTCTATCTTATTATAAGCAGAAACACTGATTCCTAACTCTTCCGCAATATACTCATGCGAGAAACCCTTGTTTTTTCTTGCCTCTTTTATTTTGTTGATTATTTTATGTAGTCTTTCGGGTATTTCTATTTTTTCCATAAGTAAATATTTTTACCGCAAAAGTAAATAAAAATCCGAAATAGTAAATATAAGTCATTTGATTTTTTCTTCCTTTTGTTCTTATAGACTATTTAAACTCTAAAACTCAATTTATGAAAAATTTCATTATTCCTACTATTTGTATAGCTTTGCTGTGCGTTTTTGCCTGTAAAAAAGAAAAAAAAGAAAATTTTATTAAACCCCAGCACACCTCCGAAAATGCGAATGCTCGTTTTTCACCACCAGAAAGAGACGAGAGTATTAATAATCTTTTAGATAGTTTTGATGTGGATTTTACAAACTATATGGAAAATACTATTTTGCCAACTTGGGATACCATGCTTATAGAAGAAGTTGTTTGGACACTTGAGGCTTCTGCAAACCGTGCTAATACTCCTGCCCAACAATATACCGTTGATAGCGTAGAAACATCTAAATATATTTTTTACATACCTCTTGGCGGAAGAAACACTATGGGTGAGTTTTACGCTCGCCCACATAATATTTTTTATTGTTATGATTCTATTGCTTCAGCCATTACAGATGTTATGAATAACAACACAAACCTTTTTTATGCCATTGACGTAGAAGTAGACGAAGATGTTTCTGATGATTTATTTAAAATGCATGTAGAAATAATTACATACGCTCCTATTTTGGAACCCAATTTTGAACCTACTGATTTTGGGCCGGGTGATAGTTATATTTTGTATGATGCTTATGATGGTCCATCATCTAGTGCTTATAATATTCAGAAGAAGTTAACACATTATTTTACTTATCCACCACTATATGCAGTTTATTACACCAATTTTAAGTACCATCCTCCAAAACCAACTCCAAATACACTTTGGTGGGTTAGTATTATTGATCACACAAACACAGTTTGTCCCGGATACACAACTCCTGACTACTTCGGATCAAACAATTTAAAATGGTTGTGGAGTTATACAAGTAATATTACTCTTAACTATAATCAACTCAATCAATCATTAAATGGACTCAAAGGTTATCTTTCTAGTTGGCAAACAACTTATTATCCAAGAAAGGTTATGGGTGCATATTTATTGAGTATAGATTTAGGATCAATTCAAAATACATCGTCTCAACAAAGTGTGTATGGGTGTTATCCATCTAACTATAGATACTACAATGTATTCAGATGGACATCGGCTATACCTGTTAACAATCCAAACTATAATTAATGTATAAAGTTGTACAGAAAATACTGAGCATTTTGTTTTGCCTACCATGTCTATTGACAAATGCTCAAGGTTTTATACTAGAAACAGGAGAAATTAATAAGTATAATATTCCCCATGCATTTACTGAGATTAATGGTTTTTATTTTTTCAACCATACAGAGATGGATACTAGTATTGATTTTGCTCACTCCTATTTGAGTAAAATTAATTCAAATGGTAATATTATTAATGCCATAAAACTAGATTCTGTTCGCCTTATCAGTGTATTCTCAAAAGATAATTTTTTATTTGCTATGGGAGGGAAACTTTTAAAAAACACACCCCTTCCGAAGGAATTCTCTACTGTATTTTATAAAATAGATAGCGATTTACAAATTATAGCAACATTCGAATTGTACACGCCTACCCAAGTACATATTCCCTATGATTTTATGTCATACAACACAGACACACTAATATATGCGGGGTGGAAATTTGATTCCGTCAATATGTCAACAGATTATGACTTATGCCTGCTTTTGGATAATTCATTGCAACCTCTTTTTATAGATAGTTTTCCTCATGTATCTTTTGATAAGGATATCTCTCTGCCAAAGTTACTCCATATTCCTTCCTCTAAATATCTCTACATTACCGGTTTAAATAACATTGATTACAATCCTCCTTTTTTTGATACTCTTATTTACTACTCATTTGCTGTGCCAATCAAGAAAGATGATTTTACCATTCAGTCCACTGATACAATTTTATTTCAGGAAAATCTTTCAGGATTTCAAACGGAGTGGTTTGCTTCTCTTCCTAGGCATGCATTAATTTATGATGACTCTACTTCTCTCCTGTCTGTGCATACAAATGGGACATATCCGAATAATCAAGATTACAGTAATATGGGCATTATAATGCTGAACGGAAATTTAAAAGCAAATAAAATGTTACAATATCCATTTTATCATGCTTCAATTAGTAAAATGCCCGCCTATTACAATTCCTTAGATATCAGTAATGACGGAAAGATTCTTTATGCAGGCACCTATAATTGCGATAATATGTACGGTATCTGTATAAACAATAATCGGAATATAAAAATATGTGTAGTAAAGACCGACACAAACGGAACAATTATTTGGCAAAAAATAATTGGCGGTGATTCTGTAGATTATTATGTAACTTGTATGAAAACAACTTTAGATGGAGGAGTGTTAATAGGAGTGATGACTAAAGACACTTCTTTGTTCAATTATAATCAGAAGGATATAACAAAAGCATTAATCATTAAATTGGACGGCAATGGTAATATGGTGTTTACAAATACATTACCGTATAAAAATGAGAAACCTATGTGTTACCCTAATCCAACCAACACAAATCTTCTGCTTAAAAACATTACCGATATTACACCTTATAGTATAGTAAACATCAACGGACAAATTGTATGTACAGGTATTTATACAGGAGAACCAATAAGTGTACAAGCATTGCCCTCTGGTTTGTATGTGTTGCATTTACAAAAAAAGAATAATGCCCACGTATTACGATTTGTAAAAGAGTAGTCAAATTCTATATTCTATTTTTCTCCTTTTGACTGTAGAAACTAACCCGAGCGTAAACCAAAGATTTTGTACAAACTTTTCCGATGAGTAAAATAAACGAAGTGTTTAAAACACCCTCGAACACAAATACAATAAGCGTTCTGTACTAGTGTTGTAAACAACCACCTTAACAGAGTATAAAACCTTTAAACTACTCACTCAATAAGAAGAATTTATATTCTTTACAAAAGCTCGTTTTCTGTTGGAAAACGAGCTTTTTGCTTATTCAATTTATGATACCAATCATGTTTTTTACTCCTATCAATGCTCAATTTTGAGAGCACTCAAAAAAAGAAAATTTTATGAATTCATTAAAAAACCACAACCTGATAGAAGGTTACCAATACACCGATATTATTTATGAAAAACGCCCATGCATTAACACCGATGGAAAACCTGTTGAAGAACTTTACAATGCATGGATTATTTTAAATAATCCAAAGCAATACAACTCATACACCACCAAAGCAGTAAAAGAAATTATTTTAGCCTTTGGTGAAGCCTCTAACGACAGAAGTGTGGTAGCCGTTGTATTTACCGGAGTAGAAGATAAAGCCTTTTGTACCGGAGGCAATACAAAAGAGTACGCAGAGTACTATTCAGGAAACCCACAAGAATACTCACAATACATGCGTTTGTTCAACGATATGGTTTCGGCCATTCTAAAATGCGAAAAACCGGTTATTTCGCGGGTTAACGGAATGAGAATTGGCGGAGGACAAGAAATTGGAATGGCTTGCGACTTTACGGTAGCTTCCGATTTGGCTCGCTTTGGACAAGCCGGCCCCAAACACGGTAGTGCTGCCATTGGCGGAGCAACCGATTTTTTACACCTATACATTGGAGTAGAAAGAGCCATGGCATCATTAACTCTTTGTGAACCATGGACAGCTCATCAGGCTTTGAATATTGGGTTAATTACAGATATTGCTCCCGCATTAAAAGTTGATGGAAAATTTATTGCAAACCCTTTAGTAAACATTGATAAATATGCCGATGAATACGGCAGAGTTATTTTTGGAGCCATGAAAACAGGAGAAGAACTGGCAAAAGGAAAAGAACTAATGGCAAAAGGAGTTGTAGATTTATCGAAATTAGATGAAACCGTAAATCATTTAATTGCAAAACTATTACACACCTTCCCAAATTGCCTGCACAAAACACTAACAGAGGTTCGTAAGAAAAAACTGGAACATTGGGATATGAACAAGGAAAGCAGCCGCGAATGGTTAGCACTAAACATGATGACGGAAGCTAAAGCAGGTTTCCGAGCCTTTAACGAAGGGCCGAAAAACGACCGTGAAATTGATTTTGTAAAACTTCGTCAGTTACTGGCACAAGGCAAAGAATGGAACGATGAAATGCACCGTGCCATTTCTCCCCAGTTTAAAGCCGCTAAAGCATAAAAAATGGAAAAAATAAAACTCAACTATACACACAATGATTCTGTTGCTCAAATTATTTTAGACGATGGAAAAGGCAATGTACTCGACCATGTAATGATGGAAGAGATACAACAACAGTTCAACGAATTTGCTAAAAACGAAAACTTAAAACTGATTATTTTTGAAGGAGCAGGAAAACATTTTTCGTTTGGAGCCAGTGTAGAAGAACACCAAAAAGACATGGCCGCAACCATGTTGCGTGGCTTTCATCAACTTTTTTATTCGCTGAGGGATATGGCTATTCCAACCCTTGCAAAAGTGAGCGGACAATGTTTAGGCGGTGGTATGGAATTGGCCATCATGTGTAACCAGATTTTTGCTGATACCACTGCAAAATTTGGTCAACCCGAAATTGTGTTGGGTGTTTTTCCCCCTCCGGCTTCTATTATTTTACCCGAAAAAATAGGATTATCTCGTGCCGAAGAATTATTGCTTACAGGCAAATCGGTTTCTGCCGAAGAAGCAAAAAACATGGGGTTAATTAATGAATTGTTTCATGATAAAAATGCACTGGATACCGAAACCAATGCGTGGATAGAACAGCATATACTTCCCAAAAGTGCTTCATCACTAAGGTTTGCCGTAAAAGCTTCGCGTATTAAATTTAACCATATCCTCAGTAATTTTCTTCCGCAGTTAGAGTATATGTACGTAAATCAATTAATGAATACAGAAGATGCCAACGAAGGCATAAACGCTTTTTTGGAAAAAAGAAAACCCGATTGGAAAAATAAATAAACGAATTGATTAAGGCTTCTTTTTAGAAGCTTCTTCAGCTCCGCTATAATTATGTACCGATAAAACAATGCCGCTTCGTTGCCAGTGAACGCGAATTATTACTCCGTATTTTTGCATTACGTCCCACTCGCACTTTACAAAATCTTTATAAAAGGAAATTTTTCTATAGGCCGCATGAGCCGATAGTTCCTCTCCTTTATCCTCCATGGCCTGGTTTTTATCCCAATCCCATTCCGGAATTAAAAAATAAACTTCTCCGTTTTCTTTTCTTTTCAGGCGGGCATCTCGCAAGTATCCTCCTTCGGCTGTTTCAATTAAACTAGGGTTACCAAATTTTTCGAAAAGATAATTGTACACCAACTGAAAACGCTCTCCCATATTTTCGTAGTTCCCTCGGTCGGTTTTAAATTGGTATTCATTATCAGTCGTTTTTAGTACGGAGGCTAAGGGTAGTCCCTCGCTCAAAGCTTGTTTATATACCAACTGGTTATTCTCGAAACCCGATTCCCATGCTACGTCTTTCTTTGTTATTTCTGTTTTTAAAACATCTATTCCATAAAGAGAAAGAGGGGTTTGTGCCTTTAGTATAGCTACAAAAAAAACAAGAAGTAGTATAGTGGTTATTTTTTTCAATGACTTTTATTCTTTTTTTAAATTAACGGACGCCAAGGTACAAAAATTTTATCTGTTGATTTATTATGTGAAAAACTTAATATTCACTAAATCCTGTTCAATTCATACAAATAGATACTTTTATTTCTTAGTTAGAGGAAGTATTCCTCTTTTGAGCAAAGGAAAAGCAACGAAAAGTAGCCCTGTTAAAATTCCTAATCCCGAAAGCAGAAATACGTACATAACCGACTGAAGATCCTCTTGCATACTACCAAACGGAACTGGGTTTTCACTAAAATACATCCAAATACTTCTTTTTATTCCGCTCCACAAAAGGCTACATAGAAAAACAAATAAAGAAATATTCAGAATCCAAAAACCCGAAAGAATTTGTTTTTTAAACTGTTCTGTAACCTGTGGCATGGCTCTATTCACAATGAATATAACCGAAGCAAGCAGAATGGAAGTATTAATGCCAATAGTAGTTCCCATACTATGCAAAACAGTAATATGTGTGCCATGCGTATAATAGTTGATGTAAGGAATAGAAATAAGAAGGGCTATGAATAAATTAATGCAAACCCAAAATTCGGTTGAAACCAAAAATTGATAGGATAAATTGTTTTTTAATTTTTCATCAGCAGAAAGCATTTTTTTCCAATCGCGGAGTATGGAAAAAAAGATAATCCACTCCGTCATACTTACTCCGTAAGCTAAATACCTTATCCACGGAACGGTGGGTACAATATAAGAATGGTGAGCCCAACCCAACATTAAATTAAACAAGCCCAAAAAATAGAAGAAGAAAGCCTTTTTACCACGAGCCACCGATTCGTTTCCTTTTACCTTGGCCATTAAAAAAACCGATGTTCCGTAAACTAACATATTCCAAGAGCCCACAAAAGAGCCATACGATTTCCACTGCACGGCAAAATCTTTAATAAAATTTTCGCGGAAATAAGGGATAAGCCAAAAATGAGCTTCGGTAAAATGGTACGTCATAAATACAATTCCAGTTCCCCACATCCATAAATAAACCGGCCAGTTTTGTATTTGCTTTAATGTGGTTTTAAAATAATTTATGCCAAATAAAATCCAGCCTATTAAAATGGGTAATGTAATGAGTGGGAAATACTCCATATACTCCCTTCCGCCCATCTTGCCGGTAGCAAAAGAGATGTAAACCGCAATAGCACAAACCACAAAAACGATAAAATGCATCTTAAGTAATCTGGAAGAATAGAGCGTAGTGTTTAGTTCCTCTTGCAAATAATAATAGATGCCTCCTGTTGCACACAAAATAATCCAACCCACTACGGTGCTTACATGGAAAGGTCGCATCTTATTAAAAGCCATTGTTTCTTTTAAAAATTCGGGAAAAATATACTGTATACCCGCCAGCACACCAAACATTGCACCCGTCAACAATGCCAATAAAGCCATTGCAATAAAAAGTAAACTTATTCTCTTCATTTGTGTTTGGTTTTAATTTTTACCCAACCGTTTGGTTTTTTTTCGGCTTCGTAATTAGGGAAATAACCTGTTTTATCTACTTCCGACAAATATTCTACGATGGCCTCTTTTTCCTCTTCGGTAAAATTGAATTTGGGCATGGATTTTACTCCGCTGTTTAAAAAAGATTTTACATACATTTCTCCTTTTCCGGTTGCAGAAATTACATTGGTAAGGTCAGGACCCAAATACCCTCCTAATCCGTAAAGTTGATGGCAGGCCGTACAATTATGATCCTGATAAAGTTGTTGCCCTTTAATAGCTTTTTCACTCATTATGGGCATTTCCTTGGGTTGAGCTCCGATGTAAACAAAAATATTATAGATAATAAACATACAAACTAGTAATGTAATTACCAATCTGTTACCTTTTATGTTGGGGTTGGGGTTGGGGTTGGGACTCATTAAATAATATACCTTTTTCTGTGTGCGAAAATATGTAAAAACAATTTTAACGAACCGTAAAGCAATAAAATAAAACCAACATTTATTGGAAACCTGTTTTTATGAAACAGAAATCTGTCGATAAATGCAAACAAATAGCAACATGGTTTGTTTAAAGCAAAATAAACGACTAACATCTCACTTGGACACTCATCATATTTTTTGGTTAAATATTTCTTTATTTTGTAGCCCACTTCATTAAGCGATTTCAATGGATAAATTTTCGTTTTTAAGCAATGCCGACCCGGAGAGCATAGACACGCTGTTTAAACAATACTTAGCAAACCCTCAATCAGTTGATAATAGCTGGAAAGATTTTTTTGGTGGTTTTGAATTTGCCCGTAAAAACTTTGAAACAACAGGCAATATCCCCTCTAACTTTCAAAAAGAATTTAATGTAATTACGCTTATAAATGCCTACCGTTCAAGAGGGCACTTGTTTACCAAAACCAATCCGGTACGCGAACGGAGAAAATACGCTCCTACACTGGCCATTGAAAATTTTGGACTAGAGGCTAACGACTTAAATACGGTTTTTCAGGCAGGAAATGAGGTAGGAATAGGAGCCGCTACCCTTTCTGAAATTATAAGCCACTTAGAACTTACCTACTGCCAATCTATTGGAATAGAGTACTTGTATATGCGCAACCCTGAAACGGTAAATTGGTTGCGTAATAAAATAGAACTGAAAAACCGTCCAACATTTTCAGAAGAAGACAAAAAACATATTTTTAAAAAACTAAACCAGGCTGCCACATTTGAACAATTTTTACATAAAAAATTTGTAGGTCAAAAACGCTTCTCTTTAGAAGGAGGCGAAACCCTTATTCCGGCACTGGACACCCTTGTCGAACAGGGCTCTAACATAGGAATTAACGAGTTTATTGTAGGCATGGCACACCGCGGAAGGCTAAATGTGTTGGCCACTATTTTTAATAAACCCTACGAAAACATTTTTAGCGAATTTGAAGGAAAAGAATATGAAGACCATTTTTTTGATGGTGATGTAAAATACCACTTAGGTTATTCTTGCTCCATCAAAACAAAAACGGGCAACGTGGTAAATTTAACCCTCTCCCCTAACCCCTCGCATTTGGAAGCTGTAAATGCAATAGTAGAAGGAATGGCCCGGGCCAAAATTGATGCACACCACAACCATTTTAACCAAACTGTACCTGTTCTTATACACGGAGATGCAGCCATTGCTGCTCAGGGTATTGTGTACGAGGTAATCCAAATGTCGAAACTAAAAGGGTATCAAACCGGAGGTACCGTACATATTGTCATCAACAATCAGGTAGGTTTTACCACCAATTACACCGATGGACGCTCCAGTACCTATTGCACCGATGTAGCTAAAGTTACGCTTTCTCCGGTATTCCACGTAAACGGAGATGATGTAGAGGCTGTTTGCCAAACCGTAAAAATAGCACTCGAATTTAGACAGCATTTTAACCGCGATGTTTTTATAGACCTCTTATGTTATCGTAAATACGGACATAACGAGGGAGACGAGCCTCGCTTTACACAACCCCTGCTGTACAAAGCTATTGCAAAACACCCCAATGCAAGCGAAATTTATTTAAATCGCTTGGTTCAAGAAAATATTTTAACCCAAGAAGAAGGAAAAAAAATTGAAAAAGAATTTAATCATCTGCTTCAAAAAAAGTTAGAAGAAGCCAAAAACATAGATAAAGCAAGTATTCCCTCTTTTCTGGAAAACACTTGGAAAAATATTCGTAAAGCAAAAGATTCAGATTTCGAAAAATCGCCCGAAACAGCTATTTCCGAAAAAGAATTTAAAATGCTGGGCCATGTTCTTACTATTCTTCCCGCCAATAAAAAATTCTTCAATAAATCCATACGGCTTTTTGAAGACCGCTCTAAAATGCTTACTGAAACCAACCTGCTAGACTGGGCTATGGGTGAATTAATGGCTTATGCCAGTTTGCTTCATCAGGGATTTGTCGTACGCATTTCGGGACAAGATGTAGAGAGAGGTACCTTTTCGCACAGACATGCTGTAGTTAAAGTAGAAGATTCAGAAGAAGAATATATTCCTTTAGCAAACATTGCCCCTGCACAGGCTCCATTTTACATTTACAACTCATTGCTTTCAGAGTATGGTGTATTAGGCTACGAATACGGCTACGCAATGAATTCGCCCAAAACCCTTACCGTTTGGGAAGCACAGTTTGGCGATTTTTTTAACGGTGCACAAATTATTATAGATCAGTTTATTTCCAGTGCCGAAGAAAAATGGAATACCTTTAATGGATTAGTGATGTTGCTTCCGCACGGATACGAAGGGCAAGGAGCCGAACACTCCAGTGCAAGAATGGAACGCTTTTTAATTAACTGTGCCGAAAACAATATGCTGATAGCAAATTGTACCACCCCTGCTAATTTTTTTCATTTACTAAGAAGACAACTCATTCAGGATTTTAGAAAACCTCTCATTGTCTTTACTCCAAAAAGTTTACTCCGACACCCCAAATGCCTCTCGCCTGTTTCTGATTTTACCAAAGGAGGGTTTAAAGAAGTAATAGACGATGAGTTTGTAAACCCCAAAAACACAGATGTAATAGCCTTCTGTACCGGAAAAATTTACTACGAATTGGCAGAAAAAAGAGAATCGCTTTCTATCAAAAATTTAGCCCTTGTTCGTATAGAACAACTTTATCCTTTTCCTCAAAAACAAGTGGAACTCATATTAAAAAAGTACTCTTCCTCAACCAAATTTTTATGGGTACAAGAAGAACCCGAAAATATGGGAGCATGGCTGCATGTAAACAGAATGTTTCCTAAAAAAGATTTAATTCCAATAACATTACCCGCTAGCGGAAGCCCCGCCACAGGCTCGTATAAGGCACATGCCACAAGGCAAAATAAATTGCTAACTACGGTTTTTGACTATGCATTTTCTGTAAACAAAAAAATAAAAACCACTTAAAAAAGCAGTATGGTTAAAGAAATAAAAGTACCTAGTCCGGGCGAATCTATATCGGAAGTTCAAATAGCAAATTGGTTGGTTGCCAGTGGCGATTACGTAGAAAAAGACCAAGTAATGGCCGAAATAGATTCCGACAAAGCCACCTTAGAACTCACTGCCGAAGAATCCGGTTCAGTAAACATACTTGTGCAGGCAGGAGAAACCGTAAGCGTAGGAAGTACCGTGTGCACCATAGATACCTCGGCAAAAGCTCCTGTAAAGAAAAAAGAACCTGCCTTAAAAACAGCACAAGAAACAAAAGCTGAAACTAAGCAAGAAACCGTAAACACTACAGCCTCTGCAAGCAGCTACGCACAAGGACATGCATCGCCTGCCGCAAAAAAAATGATAGAAGAAAAAAATATTCCTTCATCGAACCTGAACGGAACAGGCCCCGGTGGCCGTATAACCAAGCAAGATGTTATTTTATACATGGCAGCAGGTACCAACACATCGGCTGTAAGCACTTGGGGTGGCTCTCGAAATGAAAAACGCGAAAAAATGAGCATGCTGCGAAAAAAAATATCGCAACGCTTGGTAGCTGTTAAAAACGAAACCGCCATGCTCACTACTTTCAACGAAGTAGATATGTACCATGTAATACAACTTAGAAATAAATACAAAGATGCTTTTAAAGAAAAACACGGAGTAACTCTTGGATTCATGTCGTTTTTTACCAAAGCCGTTTGCGAAGCATTGCATCTTTTTCCGGCTGTAAACGCATATATAGATGGAGAGGAAATGGTTTTTCACGATTACGCTGATGTGGGTATTGCCGTTTCGGCACCCAAAGGTTTAATGGTTCCGGTATTACGAAATGCCGAACAAATGTCTTTAGCACAAATAGAAACCGAAATAAAAAATTTGGCCACCAAAGCCCGCGATGGAAAACTGAACTTGGAAGAAATGAGCGGAGGCACGTTTACCATTACCAACGGAGGAGTGTTTGGATCTATGTTATCTACCCCCATTATTAATCCTCCACAAAGTGCCATACTAGGTTTACACAATATTGTAGATAGGCCGGTAGCCCTTAACGGAAAAGTAGAAATACGCCCTATTATGTACCTTGCTCTTTCGTACGACCATCGTATTATAGATGGTAAAGAATCCGTTGGCTTTCTGTACAAGGTTAAAGAGATGATAGAAAATCCGGCTCATATTATCTTTGGCGGAAAAACTCCTGATGAAGTTTTATTAAATTTGTAATTCTATTAAAATTCAATAGTTCCTCCCTTTTTATAGTAGATTATCGAAAGATTTTTTTGAAAATTTGTAAAAAGATTATAGCTTTTTTTTAGTGAATATCCGTTGGTTATTCAGCGTTTTGGTTATGAAAGAAATTATATTTCAACCCCTGAAAGAAGAAAATGTTTCGGCTATAGTAGCCCTAGCCAACCATGAACTGGGAACCCATTACCTAAGCGAAGAAACGCTGAAAAACTATTTACAACTAGGCAATACCTATTGTACACAAGCTGTATTAAACAAAGAAACTGTAGGTTTTTCTGTGGTTCGGGTTTTACCCAAAAAGGAATTTATAATGCAGTACGCAGTTAATCATAAAAATTTATTTGAAGATTTATTAAAAAACAGTAATACTATTTTATATCGCGCACATACAGTTGTTTCAAAAGAATTTCAGAAAAAAGGCATTGCAAATCTTTTAGTAAAATTTACACAAGAACAATACGAACCGCTTGTCGATACAGCACTTTCTGTAGCATGGGTAAAAAACAGGCAATGCAGCATGGAGCATGTATTGGTTAAATACGGATTTCATTTGCATACCGAACTAAAAAAATACTGGAAGGAAGATAGCATTCAAAAAAAATATTATTGTGCCGCTTGCAAAAAAATTCCCTGTGAATGCAATGCTAAAATTTTTGTAAAAAGGCTAGGGTAGTGTTATTTTCTCTGTTTTTTGTGCTAAAACCGAAAGGGATTTGCCTAAAAATATAATTAGTATAAGTATTATTCTACACATTCTTCTACTTCAATTTTTATTATGGCAGGAAGCACATAAACCAGAACAAGCCCTCCAAACTTACCTACTTATTAACTTTCTAATGCATGAAACTAAATTAAAAATTTAATTCAGTAATTAATAAAATTAGTACCCAGAGAAGTTGCATACGGGTATTTTTTACTCTTATAACAAGCCGCACAATTTAGTTCTGCAATGAAATTTAAGAATAGGAGTAAACGGTTCCTTGCCTTTGTTTAAATCCTTTTTACAAGCAAAAATCGAAATTAGTATAATCAGTATTGTTGTTGCCGAAATGATTTACTCTAGCTCTGTAATAACATTGAAAATTCAAATTTTTAATCGAACCGATTTTTTTATTACATTCCCTAACCCTATTCGTTAAATTCTGTTAAGTACAGAGTTTTTGTAATAAACGATTTTTTCTTTGCCATAATAAAATCTGTAACTTCGCAGCCTTATTAAAACCTATTAAATTGATACAAACTGCACAATTAATTCTAAGTTTATCCATCTTGGTTGTTTTACATGAATTAGGGCACTTTATTCCTGCTCGTTTGTTTAAAACCCGCGTAGAAAAATTTTATCTTTTCTTCGATCCCTGGTTTTCTCTTTTTAAATTTAAAAAAGGCGATACCGAATACGGTATAGGCTGGCTGCCCTTAGGCGGATATGTAAAAATTTCCGGAATGATAGACGAAAGCATGGACAAAGAACAAATGAAAAAAGAACCCCAACCTTGGGAATTTCGTTCTAAACCGGCCTGGCAACGCCTAATTATAATGTTGGGTGGCGTTACTGTAAATGCTATTTTAGGTATTTTCATATATGCCATGGTTTTGTTTGTTTGGGGGCAAGAATATATTCCCACTAGTGGAGTTAAATACGGCATCCATGCCGATTCTTTAGCAATGGAAATTGGTCTGCGAGATGGAGATAAAATTATTTCGGTAGAAAACAAAGTAGTAGATAAGTTCAACTACATTCCTTTGGAAATTATTTTAAATAATGCCAGAAGCATTCAGGTTGAACGTAATGGAGAAATACTAAACATTACTATTCCAGAAACATTGATAGGAAAACTTATTAAACACCAAAAAACATTAATTGAACCTGCGTTTTTGCCTATAGTACAAGAGGTAATAGCAGGAACACCCGCTTCTAAAGCCGGCATGGAACCTAACGACAGAATTCTTGCATTAAACAACGAGCCTACTCCTTTTTTTCACAGCGTAGTTACTTACCTGCAAGCTCATAAAAACAGCGAAGTAATCATTTCCGTATTACGAAATAATGATACTCTACTACTACCAAAAGTAACCGTATCGGATAAAGGCACCTTAGGTTTTGCGGTGCAAGACATCAGTTTGCAGCTAGATGTAAAGACCGAAAAATACGGGCTGTTGGAATCTTTTCCGGCAGGTGCCAAAAAAGGCTACGAAACATTTGATAGCTACATTAAGCAAATGAAACTCATCTCCAAATCGCCCGAATCGGTGGGTGGATTTATTTCTATCGGAAAGCAATTTGGCAGTGAGTGGGACTGGCAACGCTTTTGGCTTTTTACAGCTTTTCTTTCCATAGTGCTGGCCATCATGAATTTGCTACCTATACCCGCCTTAGACGGAGGACATGTTATGTTTCTGACTTATGAAATTATAACCGGTCGTAAACCCAACGAAAAATTTATGGAATACGCCCAAATGGCAGGAATGATTTTATTGTTAGGACTGTTGTTATATGCCAACGGAAACGATATATTGAAACTATTTAAATAAAGGGGTAAAACAAAAATCTCTTTTCAATATATTAATGGTCGTTCCAACTATATAATTGGTATTTATTAGTTGTACTATTTGCTTACCTTCGAAAGAAAATGTACCATACCATGAAACATTTTTTCACAACAATACTATGTACTCTCTTTGTGATAAATATTTTTTCACAAAATTTTAAAACTAATTGGTGGGTACCAAATGGAGAAATTAAAGTACTAGAAGCTGATACCTTTAACCAAAGACTATATATAGCAGGTAGTTTTACCGAAGTTGGACAAAATTTACCCTATTTAGCCTTGCTAGATACAGGCTCTTTTAACATAAAAAATACCTTTTTACGACCCAATGGCGATGTATATTGTGCTATACCGGATAATAATGGCGGATGGTATATTGGAGGTAATTTTACAGTAATAGGGCATCAAATAAGAAATAATATTGCAAGAATTAATAGTGACGGTACTCTTCATAGTTGGAATCCAAATTCCAACGGAATTATTAGAACCATGTTTTTAGACGGAGCCACACTTTATGTAGGAGGCGACTTTTCTTACATAGGCACAAAAACAAGATATAAACTAGCTGCTTTAGATACTCAATTAGGCATTGCAAATAATTTACAACTTATTATAAACAATAATATACACTCCTTAGCTATTTTAGGGAGTAGAATGTACATAGGGGGGGCCTTCAGTAGTATTAATTATACTCCGGTAAACAAATTTGCCATACTTGATAAACAAACCGGAAACATTTTAAATGGAAAAGGAGCAAATGGAAATATTTATACAATAAAAATAGACGGAAATAATTTATTGATTGGCGGACAGTTTAGTATAATTAACCAAATAAATAAGCAGAATCTAGCAAAAATAGATTCAGTTGGAAATGTTAGTATTTGGAATCCCAACCCTAATGGAATAGTTAGAACCATAGAAATTGCAGGGAACAAAGTATATATTGGAGGCAATTTTACCAATGTTAGTGGCTTTAATAGGAAAAATGCAGCAAGTTTTATTAACGAAAATATTAGTTCATGGAATCCAATAATAAATAATACGGTTTATTCTATCACTGAATTAAATAATAAGGTGGTTATTGGAGGAACCTTCAATGATGTAAATGGAATTAGTCAAAAAAATTTTGCAATGGTAGATACCCTTTATGGTAATTTTAATTTTTCAACCCCCTCTTTGAGTAATGCCGTTTTTTGCCTTACGAAATTTGATACTCTGTTATTTTTGGGTGGAGCATTTGCCTCTTATGGAACTCAATTCAGAAAGGGGATTGTTGCATTAGATTTAAATACCGGAGAATTATTGCCATGGAATCCAAACATTAACGGCACTGTTAATGTCATTTATGTTGATGGTAAAAAACTTTTTATTGGAGGAGCTTTTACGTCTGTAAATGGCATTTCTAGAAATAACAGTTGTGCATTTGAATTAAACACACTCGCGTTAACCGCTTGGAACCCCTTAGTTGTAGGTGGCATAAATACTATTTCTGTGATAAACGACTCGGTTTACATGGGAGGATGGATATCAAATGTAAACGGTATTAATCAAAGTAAATTAACCGTTGTAGATACTTCTACCGGAGTACTCTTTGGATGGAATCATTCCATAAACAACGGGGTTACGAAAATATTAATTTATAAAGACACTTTGTTTGTTGGTGGCTACTTTGATACTATAAACGGGTTACCAATTGGGCATATTGCTGCTTTTCATCTTCAAACAGGTAATTTAATACCGCTACCTATACATATTAAAAATTGGGCATTGTTTGATATGGCCATAAATAACGATACCCTTTATTTAGCAGGTTCTTTTACTTATGTAAATAATGTAGAAAGAATAGGTCTTGCCACATTTAAATTATCAAGTAATACACTAACAAATTTTAATCTAAACAGTTTTTTTGACCCCGGAGCAAGTTATTTTTTAAGATTAAAAATAGCAAATGGTCGCATTTGTGCTGCAGGAAATTTTTCATTAAAAAATTCCTTTAGAATTAACTATGTCGAACTTGATGGTGAAGGAAAAATATTATCGAGAGCACTCAATCCGGATAACAAAGTAAACGATATTTCTTTTGTTGCTAATAAATTAATTTTAGGCGGAAGTTATGCTAGTATTAGCTATTCACATTCCCCTTACTTATCGGTAATTAAGTTATCCGGTTCCGACTCTATAAAAATTGAATTGCAAAAACCCAAATTTTGTACTCCAGATACACTCGTTTTACCTTTTTTTACCTCTTGTGTATTTGATTCTACTAACGCATTTATACTTCAACTATCAAGTAAAAAAGGCAGTTATAACGATTTTCTAAATTTAGACACTATTTATAGCACAAATTCAGACACTTTTCATGTTGTTTTAAGTAACAGTATGGTGCCTTCTGATTTATACAATTTTAGAGTTGTTTCTTCAAATCCTATATACCAATCTGACGAATTACAAAATGCTTACACTATAAGCAAAACTCCCCAAACCAGTATTTCTGGATTACCGGATACACTTTGTAAACAACAAACCGTAGAGTTTTACGGGTCGCCAGAAGAAGGAATTTTTACAAGTACAGGAAATATGTATGGTAATAAATTTTATTCTTCTATGTCGCCCGTTGGCAAACACTTTGTTACCTATTATTATTCTGATAGTTTTGGTTGCGACCACTCTACAACCGATAGTTTAATTGTTGACTATTGTAACTCGGTTGAAGAATTTTTAAGTTTCGAGAAAAACATAACTGTATATCCTAATCCAATATCACCACAAGATAATCTGTTTATTAAAATTGAAAACGAAATAAAAACCAATTATACCTTAGAAATTTTTGACTTATTAGGAAATATTGTGCTTCAAAAACCCCTACAACAAAATAGCATAAACTCTCTTGCTATTAACTTAAAATCAGGAACCTACTTAATTTCCATAAAATCTGATAAAACCGTTTACAATAAAAACCTTATTGTTTTTTGAGTTTTAGTATCCATTATCAACATATATTACCACTTTTTCTATCTTTGTAGTTCTTAGTAATATCAAAATACGCTCAAAAATGAACATTATGGCACGTAAAGAAAACGATTTGGTTTCTATCAATATACTTAGAAACGGCACACACATAGAAGGAAATATTCGTACAAACGGAGATATTCGTATCGATGGTATTTTAAAAGGCAGCCTTACTTGCGAGGGGAAATTGGTAGTGGGAGAAAGCGGAATTATAGAAGGCGAAATACTTTGCAAAAGTGCCGATATTTCGGGCAACCTTAAAGCAAAAATTTCGGTAAAAGAGCTATTGCAATTACGCAGCACAGCCAATATCAATGGCGATATTTTTACCTCCAAAATTGCCATTGAACCCGGTGCTAATTTTACAGGAAACTGCCGCATGGGTGCAGTGGTAAAAGGAATGGAAAAATCAGTTACCACAGAAACTTCCAATAAGTCTGCATTACTTGAAGAAAAATCAGCCTAACGATTTTTACAAATACACCTCTATGGCCAGTAAAATGGCTCTAGTCATTTTAGCCGGGGTGTATGGGGGTAAAAAAATAGACGAAAAACTAAACTTATCTTTTCCGGCATTTACGCTTATTCTTTCCATTATTTCGGTATCGTTGGCTATTTATATTGTAATAAAAGACACATCGCATACAAAATAAATACACATGAAATTGTCTACATATCTTATCGGTATAAGCACCATAACTGCCATTCTTTTAACTATTAATTTATTTGTGTTTTCGTATTTAAACATCTCTTTCAGCTTCGTATTTATATCTATTTATTCCTTTCTTTTAGGTTTAAATCTTATTACCTACTTTGTTCTGGCAAAAGCTGCAGCCAAAAAGCCCACAACTTTTATTACTGTATTTATGGCTGTATTTGGAATTAAAATGTTTTCGGCTCTTCTCTTTTTAGTGGCACTTATTCTCACTCATAAAGATTTATTAAAACCCATCGCCATTGTTTTTCTTTTTGGTTACATATCATATTTTATATTACAAGTATGGGCCAGTATTAAAGCGATAAAAAACCAAGATTCATCGGCCGTCTAAAGCCATTCAGCGAGTAGAAGCATACCTGTTAAAAATCAGTAAAAAAATCTTGCTTAAGTAAGTGTTAATTATATACTTTTGCCACGGTTTTTTTAAACCATATTACTATAATATTTAACGCAACTAAAGGAATGACAAAGTTTTTCGCAGGTTTAAGTGCACTTTTTATGCTACTGTTTTCTTCTTTTTCCGGTTTTGCTTCCGGAAATTCGGAAGGTAAATTTAATGCCGGAGAAATGATTATGCACCATATTCAAGATGCACACGAAATCCACATTATTGGAGATTTTGCCATTTATTTACCCGTAATACTTAAATCTGAAAAGGGGTTTGAAGTCTTTTGCTCATCGCATTTCTATCACAATAAAAAAACGGCCGCAATCTCCGTCCATGAGAATCAAATAAAAAACATCGAATACTTTGAACATAATGGATTCGCCTTATTTCATGAAAAAATATATTACACCAACGAACAGGGGGAGTTAGATTTTGATGAACACGGACACCCCACCAATCAAGCTGTTACTATCGATTTATCTATAACAAAAAATACGGCCGGCCTACTATTTGCCCTACTCATTGTTACCCTTGTATTTTTATCGGTAGCTAAGGCCTACAAAAAAAATGTAAACAAAGCACCAAAAGGCCTTCAATCTTTCATGGAACCCCTTATACTCTTTATTCGCGATGAAGTGGCAAAACCTTCAATAGGACATAAATACCATCTTTTTATGCCTTTCTTGTTAACCATTTTCTTTTTTATATGGACTTGTAATATTTTAGGATTAATTCCCTTTTTGGGTGGATTAAACATTACAGGCACTCTCAGTGTTACTGCCGTATTGGCCACCGTAGTTTTTGTAATTACCTCTATAAATGGCAACAAACACTATTGGGGGCATTTATTATGGCCTCCCGGAATACCGCTTCCTATTAAATTTATTCTTGTACCTATTGAAATAGCCGGCATTTTTATTAAACCTCTTGTTTTAATGGTACGTTTAACAGCCAACATTACCGCAGGACATATTATTATTCTTGCCTTTGTATGTTTAATCTTTATATTCGGAGAACAAAGTGCTACAGCCGGCTATGGAGTAGGGGTGGGCTCCCTGTTTTTTATGATTTTTATGAACTTTATTGAATTGTTGGTCGCTTTTTTACAGGCCTATGTTTTTACCCTGTTAGCTGCCATTTATTTTGGCTCAGCAGTAGAAGAAGCTCACCATTAATTATGTTTTTATTAACCCTAAATATCTAAACAAATGAATCTATTACAAATTTTATTAGAAGCCTCCTCTTCGGCAGGATTTGCTGCCATCGGTGCAGGTATTGCTGCCATCGGTGCAGGATTAGGAATTGGAAAAATAGGCACCTCAGCTCTTGAGTCTATTGCCCGCCAACCCGAATCTACCGGAGACATTAGAGCAAACATGATTGTGGCTGCTGCACTTGTAGAAGGTGTTGCACTTTTTGCCGTTATTGTTTGTCTTCTAGTTGTTCTTGGCTAAAAACACTTTTCCGAAAACTTTAACGGTTGGTTAAAGTTTTCGGTTTATTTCATTACTAAACAAAATTAACAGATATGTTATCAGTAAGTATCGGAACTATTATTTGGACAAGCATCGCTTTCCTTACAGTGCTTTTCATTCTTGGCAAATTTGCATGGAAACCCATATTAAAAGCCATACAAGAAAGAGAAGAATCCATTGAACTCGCATTGCGTGCCGCTGAAAACGCAAAAAAAGAAATGGAAAATTTGCAAAGCTCTAACGAAAAACTTTTAAATGAGGCACGTATAGAACGCGATAAAATTTTAAAAGAAGCTCGCGAAGCAAAAGAATTAGTTATTTCCACCGCAAAAGGAAAAGCTTCTGAAGAGGCCGAAAAGATAATTGCAATGGCTAGAGAAAGTATTCACAACGAAAAAATGGCAGCCGTTACAGAATTAAAAAATCAGGTGGCTGTATTGTCTATTGAAATTGCTGAAAAAATCCTAAAGCAACAACTTTCGGACGAAGACAAACAGAAAAAAATAATTGATAACTTAGTGAAAGACGTAAACCTGAATTAATAAACAATGGCCGATATTCGCGTTTCATCTCGCTATGCAAAATCGCTGCTTTCTCTTGCAGTAGAACAAAATTGCCTTGAACAAGTAGCAAAAGATATGCACTTTATAGAGAAAGTGATTTCTGAAAATAAACCGCTTCTTTTGTTGCTGAAAAGCCCCATTATTAAAACCGATAAGAAAATTTCCATCCTTTCAGAAATTTTCGAAAAAAATATTTCTGCGGTTTCTTTCTCCTTTATTAAAATCATTGCACGTAAAAAACGCGAGGTGATTTTACAAAATATTGCAAGCAGTTTTAATGCTCAATATAAAACATTAAAACACATAGATACAGCCTATATTACTACCGCAGTTCCAATAGATGAAAATCTGAGAAAAACTATTTTGGCCTCCATTAAAAAAACCATAAACAACAATAATTTAGAACTAATAGAAAAAGTAGATTCAGCCATTATTGGCGGAATGATTTTACGTGTTGGCGATAAACAAGTAGACGAAAGCATTCGCAGAAAAATAAACGACCTACAAAAAGAATTCAGTAAAAATCCTTACATTAAAGAATATTAAAAATTTAAAAAAGAAAAAGAAATGGCAGAAGTTAAACCCGCAGAAGTATCCGCAATTTTACGTCAACAATTAGCCGGCTTTAAATCCGAATCAGAACTAGAAGAAGTAGGTAGTGTGTTGCAAGTTGGTGATGGTATTGCACGTATATACGGATTAAACAATGTACAATCCGGAGAATTAATTGAATTCGAAAACGGATTAAACGCAATCGTATTAAATTTGGAAGAAGACAATGTTGGTGCTGTACTATTAGGCTCCTCTAACGGAATAAAAGAAGGCGCTACCGTAAAACGTACCGGAAGAATTGCGTCTATTCGCGTTGGAGAAGGAGTTGTTGGAAGAGTAATTGATACCTTAGGAAACCCTATTGACGGAAAAGGTCCTATTACAGGCGAGACGTACGAAATGCCTTTAGAAAGAAAAGCTCCCGGGGTTATTTTTCGTCAACCGGTAAACGAACCTCTGCAAACAGGTATAAAAGCCATTGACGCCATGATACCTATTGGACGCGGACAACGAGAGTTAATCATTGGTGACCGCCAAACAGGAAAAACAGCCGTAGCAATAGATACCATCATCAATCAAAAAGAATTTTACGATGCCGGAAAACCTGTATTCTGTATTTACGTTGCCATAGGTCAAAAAGGCTCTACCGTTGCACAAATTGTAAAAACACTTGAAGATAACGGAGCTATGGCCTACACTGTGGTGGTAGCAGCTTCTGCCTCGGAACCCGCTCCTATGCAGTTCTACGCGCCGTTTGCCGGTGCTGCTATTGGCGAATATTTTAGAGATACAGGTCGCCCTGCACTTATTGTGTATGATGACCTTTCTAAACAAGCTGTAGCATACCGCGAGGTTTCTCTGCTGCTTCGCAGGCCTCCAGGCCGTGAGGCATACCCCGGAGATGTATTTTACCTCCACTCTCGTTTGCTTGAAAGAGCTGCAAAAGTTATTAATGATGATAAAATTGCGGCACAAATGAACGACCTCCCTGATTCTCTTAAACCCATTGTGAAAGGAGGAGGTTCGCTAACCGCACTACCCATTATTGAAACACAAGCAGGAGACGTGTCGGCATATATTCCTACTAATGTAATTTCTATTACTGACGGGCAAATATTTTTAGAATCGAATTTATTTAATGCCGGTGTTCGCCCTGCTATTAACGTGGGTATTTCTGTATCTCGCGTAGGAGGTAATGCACAAATAAAATCTATGAAAAAAGTAGCTGGCACCTTGAAATTAGACCAAGCACAATTCCGTGAATTGGAAGCTTTTTCGAAATTTGGTTCCGATTTAGATGCCGCTACAAAAGCCGTATTAGAAAAAGGAGCACGTAACGTAGAAGTATTAAAACAAGGGCAATTCTCGCCTCTAACCGTTGAAAAACAAGTAGCAATTATCTATTTAGGAACAAGGGGACTTTTAAGAAATGTTCCAACAAATAAGGTTCGTGAATTTGAGAAAGATTATCTATCTCTTCTGGAGGTAAGCCACAAAGAAACATTGAATCAAATCAAAGCCGGAAAGATTGATGAGTCCATTACTTCTATACTAGAAAAAGCAGGCTCAGAAGTAGCGTTAAAATACAAGCAATAAATAATAATGGCCAACTTAAAAGAAATACGCAACAGAATCACCTCGGTACAATCTACCAGGCAAATAACTTCTGCCATGAAAATGGTTTCTGCTGCCAAACTTAAAAAAGCACAAGATGCCATTATACGTATGCGTCCGTATGCTTCAAAACTGAAAGAGATTCTGGAGAATTTAAGTGCCAGCTTAGAAAATAATGAAGGCATTTATTCTCAACAAAGAGAAATAAAAAGTATATTAATTGTGGCCATTACTTCCAACAGAGGATTATGCGGAGGATTTAATGCCAACGTGTTAAAACAAGTAAATAAACTGATACGCGAGGAGTATAAAGGGAAAACCATAACTATACTTTCCGTTGGTAAAAAGGCCGAAGACTTTTATAGAAAAACAGACTATCATATCAAGGGTACAACTTTGCCCAAACAACTTGGAAAACTTTACGATAATTTAACTTTTCAAGAAGTGGCTCCGGTAGCACAGGCAGTTATGGAAGCCTTTGTAAATAAACAGTTTGACAAGGTTGTGCTTGTTTACAATCAGTTTAAAAATGCAGCCACGCAAGTGCTTACTACCGAACAATTTTTACCTGTATTGCCTCCGAATACAAAGTCTAAATCGAACAATGATTATATTTTTGAGCCAGATAAAAAGGGAATTGTTCAAGATTTAATTCCTAAATCTTTAAAAACACAATTTTATAAAGCTATTTTAGACTCAAATGCAGCCGAACATGGTGCACGAATGACGGCCATGCACAAGGCAACCGATAATGCTTCGGATTTAATAAATGAACTGAAACTGCACTACAATAAAGCTCGACAAGCGGCTATTACGGGCGAAATTTTAGAAATTGTAGCCGGAGCGGAAGCATTGAATTAAATTCGGTTTTAAAACCGAATGCCGATTAACGCAATGTCATCGGTTTGTTCATTATTGCCAATCCATTCGTTTATAGTATGCTCAGCTATCTGTTTTTGTTCGTGCATTTGTTTGGTATGTATTTTCAACAATAGTTCTCTAAATCTTTTAATCATAAACTTTTTATTATCTGAACCTCCAAACTGATCTATATATCCATCGGTAAATAGATATATTACATCATCTTCCAAATAATTTATATTGATTTCTTCAAACTTTTTTTCTCCCTGTCGAAACCCTCCTAAGGAACATTTACTTCCTTTAAATTCTTGTAATTGTTTATCTCTGATAAAAATGGCGGGGCGTTTGGCACTAGTGTATGTAAATTCTTTTTTTTGTTTATCTACTTTTAGCATTGCTAAATCCATCCCATCATGTACATATTCCTCTTTTAATTTGTGCTGTTTCAGGGTTGTAGAAATTCGCACATCTAATTCTTGTAATATGGCTGCGGGTTGGTATAACCTGTTTTCTGTAATAATTTGTGTTAACAAATTACTTCCAATTACTGTCATTAATGCTCCGGGTACTCCATGCCCTGTGCAATCGGCACATACAATAATATAGTTGTTGCCATCTATTTCATGAAACCAAAAAAAATCGCCACTTACAATATCTCGAGGTTTATACAAAATAAATGAAAGAGGAATATTTCGGTATATGGTATCTTCTTGCGGTAAAATAGCATTTTGAATTCTACGGGCATATTGTATAGAGGAAACAATATCTTCTTTTTGCATCTCTAACATCTTTTTTTGATCTTCTAAATCTGCCTTTGATTTAGCTAGTTCTTTCAGATAAGATTCTTTACTGTTTTCGTGCAAATGAATAATGATTGTTCCGAATACTAAACCAAATACCAGAGAACCGAAAAAATAATGGTTTGGCATAACTTCCAACGCAGCTTTAAAATCAGCCCAATTATTTGCATCAACATAATAGTAGAATGAGAAAAGAAGTATGTGTACAACAGCCCAAATATAACCAGAGAGCCTATTTGCAACTAAAAATATAAATATAATAATTACAATTCCAGAAAAATTATCGGGAGAATAAATTCCTCCATTTTTATAAGTACCGTAAGCATTTAATAAGAAAGTTATTACAAAATAAATATTGGCTAAAAGGATTCTATGCCCGTATTTTGGATAAATAAAAAAAATGGCTAAAAAAAGCACCATGGTTAACAAGTAGAACTTTTTTAGAAGTGGGTCGAAATTAAATTGCGAATCGAAGTAATAGGGTATGGAAACAATAGATAAAAAAAACAGAATACCCATTGACAGAATAAAAAACTTCCCCTTTCTATACTCATCGGGGGTTTGTTTATCGCCTTCAAAAATAGCGTTCTCTATTATTTTGCTCAAAATCACAGCATAAAGGTATAAAAAATTTATACCCCATGTACAAAATTAATTTTTACCAAGTGTATGATATTTTTGGGTAAGCACCCGCACAGGATACCACGATGCAAAAAGACCAATGGAAAATACTGTTATAAAAATGTATAGAAAATCGATGGGTACTATATGTACCGGATAATATTCCACTATGCTTCCTTCTAGTCGTAACAAACCCACATGTTGCTGAAGAAGGCAAATAACTGTACCTATTACTATTCCGGTTAATGCACCCAATAAATTTATAAATATGCCTTCTGTAAAAAAAATAAGCCTAACTAAATTTTTGCTTGCTCCTAAACATTTTAAAATCCATATGTCTTTGGTTTTATCTATAATAAGCATGGTAAGCGAGCTAATGATATTAAAAGCGGCAATAACCAAAATAAATGTTAGAATTAAAAAGGTAACCCATTTTTCGGTTTTGTTCGTTTTGTAAATCAGTTCGTTTATTTGATACCGTGTTTGAACGGTATAATTCGTTCCCACAATTGATTGTATTTCGTTTTTAAGTTTCTCTAAGTCGGTGTTTTTTGGGGCTCCAATTTCTATGGCTGTGGCTTTATTTTCAAATTGCAGCAGTTGTGCAGCAAACTCAAATGGAACCAATGTGTATTTAGTATCAAAATCAGGGTTAACCGAAAAAATACCGGCTGTTAAAATATTGCGTTTATGAAAAGCTTGGTCGGGATTAAAGGAAACGCTTTTGCTTCGTTTAGGCACATAAACCCAAATAGGCTTAGAAAATCCGTTAAACTTCATCTGTAGGGCATTGGCAATACCATATCCTAACACGCAAAATTCATTATCTGCGTCTTTTAAAATAAGTTTTCCTTCTACCATCATCGAATCCAATCCGCTCATTTTGGTAAACTCATTTTCTACGCCCTTAATGGTAGCCAGGGTTTGTTTATCTTCAAATTTGAGCAAAGCCGTTTCTTCAATGGTTTTAGTAATGTATTTTACTCCTTTTATTTTTTTTATTTTTTCAGTGGGAAAAGAATCGTACGGAAAGGATTTTCCCAGAGTTGCCGTTATTCGAATATCGGGATCAAAAGAAGCATACAACGACTCTACTAAATTTTGTAACCCGTTAAATGCTGAAAGCACTACCACTAATGCCAAAGAACCTATGGCTACTCCTACTACCGAAATTCTAGAAATAACCGTAATCACATTTTGCGATTTTTTGGCAAACAAATAACGCTTTGCTATGTAGAACGCAAGTTTCAAACAGCTAAAAGAATTTTATTTTTTGAGAAGTTCATCAATTTTTGAGGCATATTCAATGGAATCGTCAATGTAAAAATCGAGCTCGGGCACAATACGCAATTGTTTTTTTACCCTTATGCCTAATTCTTTACGTACAATGTTTTTGTTAGCTTGTATGCACTCTAAATAATGCTGAGGAAGGGCAGACCCAAACAAACTGCAGTAAATTTTTGCATAGGATAAATCAGGACTTATGCGAACCATGGTAACAGAAACCATACATCCTTCTAAGTGCGTATTTCGGAGTTTTAAAAAAATTTCAGACAAGTCGCGTTGTAAAAGCCTCGCTACTTTTTGTTGTCGAATACTGCTCATAATAGCCACAAAGATATGGAATAATGCCCGTTTCTTTCAGAATGAGTTGTGTTTATAAAAAATGAAAGTTTGAAACCTATAGTTTTATTACTGTGCCCACTATTGCTCCGGTAAAATCGGCTTGCCCAAAATTGGCATACAAATGTATTCCGGCAAAAACATTGAAACGCTGAAACTTTTGGGTGTTTAACGCATAGCCATTTAAGCCTAATTGTGTACAAAATAATTTCTTAAGCCAGAAATCGAAGTGGCTGCTGTTTTCGTAATAAGGGTAAAAATAATTAAAATATGGTTTATGTAAATTTAATCCTCCTTCCACGTCTATACTTATATGTCCAAACAAGAACTCGCTGCCAATAAAATAATACACATTCGATGCAGAGGCTTTGGGATTCTCTATATATGGGTGTAAATTATTTTTACGAATATCATCGTAATACTGCTTGTAAAAACGATACGTAAATCCGCTGCGTAATTTTATATGATTCGAAAAAATAAGCCCTGTTGAAACAGCGGTTGAAAAAACCTCTTTTTTAGGCCCTCCAATTGGATGTGCCGTGGCTCCCAGTTCATGAAATCCCACTCCTTGCGTTGCCTGCACAAACCATTGTTTCTTGTGTTGTTTCTTTTCTTTTTTAATCGGATTTTGTAAATAATTATTTTTATTAAAAAAAAACTCCATAGCTACTGAAACGGCCGCAGAATTTAACCCAAAATTTGGAAGTTGTGTATGCCCGTTGGAAGCGTGTAAATAATGTCCTCCTATTTTTAAATTACTGGTTTTACTCAAATACCATTTTTTATGCAATGCCGCCTGAAATGCCCAGGTAAAGGAGGAGCCGATGGCCACATTATCCGGATTAGCAACGGAATCGTAGAAAGTACTAAAATAAGCCGCCCCTAAACCAAAGCGAAACCACCAAGAGTGTACCTTTTTTTGCGAAGTATTTAAAGACAAATAGGGCATCAAGAAAAATTGTTGCCCAAAAATTTCAGTATTCCCTAAATAGATATACCCTACACTAATACCCGTTTGAGGATAATTGTAATGAGATGAAAACAAAGAGCGATAATGAACTTTCCCAATACTGCCCCATATACCTATTATCGGGTTATGAGCAGGGTAATTGGGGTAATTCGGCACTACATAGCCTCCCACCGCTTCCATTTCCAACACAATAGAATTATTAACAACACTATCTAGCTGTTGTGTATAGCCTATCTGTACAAATACTATTAAAGCAATGAGTTGTAATAAATAGTTACCCTTCATTTTCTGTTAGCTATAGCTTACTCGAGTTTTCTTTTACAAAAAACAGCATTATTTACTCTGCAAAATATTTATTACAATTTTATTTTGGTAATACTTTTTTAATACATTTAACATCAATTTAATATTCGCAATTCAAAATTTACATTCAGATGAAAAAAATATTATTCCTTTTTTTTATTCCTTTTTTAAGTTTTTCTCAAAATATCAATCACTGGGAAACGGTAGTTTACGCCCCTCAGCTATGGACGTATTTGCTGCCAAATACAGAACCTTCAGCCAATTGGAAAAATTTAGGATTTAACACCTCCGGGTGGAACACCGGAAAAGCGGGAATTGGTTATGGCGATAACGATGATTCTACCGTTATTACCAACACTGTTAGTGTATATATGCGTATAGAATTCAACATCTCGGACACCTCTAAAATTGCACAAGCTGTTTTATCTATGGATTATGATGATGCTTTTGTAGCCTACCTCAATGGAGTTGAAATAGCCCGTGCCAACATTGGAACTCCCGGCACTCCTCCTCCCTACAACCAAACATCTGCAGGATTACACGAAGCACAGATGTACCAAGGTGGCAAGCCTGATGATTTTATTATAAATAAAAACACCTTGGCTGGTTTACTGCTTCCGGGTACCAACGTACTTGCTATTCAAACTCACAACGACAATATTGGTTCCTCCGACTTATCCTCTATTCCTTTTTTACACCTTGGAATTACCGATAACAGCAGCAATTACGGACCTACGCCCAATTGGTTTACTCCTCCTCTCAATTTCATTACTTCTAATCTGCCCATTATTGTTATAGAAACCAACGGGCAGACTATAATAGACCAGTTTGATGTAATAGCTGATATGGGAATTGTTGATAATGGAATCGGGCAATCAAATAATGTTAATGGCCCCTACAATAATTATAATGGAAAAATAAATATTCAAATAAGAGGCTCCTCTTCACAATCCTTTCCTAAAAAAGGGTATAGTGTGGAAACCACCAATCTATTAGGCAATGCTCTTAATACTCCACTGCTTGGTATGCCAGCTGAAAACGATTGGGTGTTGCACGGCCCTTATTCTGATAAATCACTTATGCGAAACTATCTTACCTACTCGTGGGCGACCATACTTGGAAACTACGCCCCTCGTGTTCGCTTTTGCGAAGTAGTAATTAATGGCGATTATAAAGGAGTGTATGTTCTTACCGAAAAAATGAAACGAGATGAGAACAGAGTAAATATTTCAAAACTTAATCCTGATGACACTACCGGTAAGCAACTTACAGGAGGATACCTCTTTAAAATAGATAAATACACAGGGAATAGCAGCCCCGGATGGCAATCGCCCTTTAGCCCTCCCAACGCATCTTCTAATCAAAAAATTAATTTCCAGTTCCACGACCCAAAAGAAATTGAACTACTCCCTGTGCAAAAAACATACATTAAAATGTATGTAGATAGCTTCGAAAAAGCACTCAACTCGCCCAACTTCGATAACCCCAATACTGGATGGAAAAAATATGCCGAATGGGGTTCCTTTATCAATTACTTTCTGGTAAACGAGCTTACAAAAAACGTAGATGGTTACCGCCTCAGCACCTTTTTGCATAAAAACAAAATAAACAAATACGGGAACGGCCGAATTTTTATTGGCCCTGTTTGGGATTATAATATTGCTCTTGGCAATGCCAATTACTGTGCAGGTGGTACCACCACCGGGTGGGCATATAATTTTAATTCCGTTTGCAACGGAGATTCTTATTTAATTCCATTTTGGTGGAACAAACTAATTACAGACACCGCTTTTGTAAACGAAACCCGATGCCACTGGAATTACCGCAGGCAAGGCATTTGGCATAACGACAGCATTGCCGCCTTTATAGATTCTATGGCCACATACCTTAGTCAAGCACAGCAACGAAACTTTCAGCGTTGGCCAATATTTGGAACTTGGGTATGGCCTAATAACTACATAGGAAATAATTATGCAGATGAAATCCAATACCTAAAAAACTGGTTGATTAATCGTGCTAATTGGATAGATGCCAACCTGCCCGGAGCCTGCCATTGGATTACTTCCGTTCCCTCTGTTCCAAAAACAGAAATCGAAAACTTTATTCTTTTCCCAAACCCTGCAAACCAAAGCGTTTTTATTGAAATCCCTTTCATCACAAACACTCCAATTCAACTTCAACTAATTAATTTGACAGGAAAACAGGTTTTGAAAAGAACTTTTAACTATTCTCAAAGTCAAGAGATTTTGGAATTAAATCTGTCTGAAGTTGTACCGGGAATGTATTTTGTAAAACTGCAAATTGGAGATACACAATATGTTAGAAAACTCATGAAAGAATAAGTTTTTTCGAATAAATAAAGAATATACCTAATAATAAAAAAACGCTTTTTTCTCTGCTCTATATTCGTATATTTGACCACCAAAAACTAAATAAAAAAACATGAATTTTCCAGAAAACTTAAAGTACACCAAAGACCATGAGTGGATTAAAATAGAAGGCGAAACTGCTTATGTAGGTATTACAGATTTTGCTCAAAGCGAATTGGGCGATATCGTTTATGTTGATATCACAACTGTTGGCGATTCCATTGATAAAGATGCGGTATTTGGCACAGTAGAAGCTGTTAAAACCGTTTCAGATTTATTTCTTCCTATAAGCGGAGAAGTGCTTGAAAAAAATGACCAATTAGATGCAAATCCTGAATTGGTAAACCAAGATCCTTATGGAAAAGGCTGGATGGTTAAAATAAAAGTATCCGATAGTAGCCAGGCAAATTCACTCTTATCTGTTGCCGACTATAAAGCACTTATTGGCAAGTAACTCATTTTCCAGCAGGTACTATTGCCCGCCCCTACTTTGGGCGGTTGTTATACTTGTGCTAAGTTTTTTGCCTGGAAATAAGTTGCCTGAAGTTCCTTTTTCCGGATTCGATTTATTTGTGCATGCAATGTTTTATCTCGTATTGTCGTTTTTTGGGGGAAGATTTATTTTTGTTTTCTACCCCTTTGCTGCATCTATTACTCTCTTAATCATTTCATTTGTGGTAATGTCCATTTATGGAGTAGTAATAGAATTAATACAAGAATTTTTTATTACAAGCCGTACCGGAGAAGTTAAAGACATTTTGGCTAATACCGTAGGTATTTTACTTGGACTTTCAGCAACTAAATTATTTTACGGTTAATTTTTTTATTCTGTGCGTATGGAATTTGTAAAAAGTTCGCATCTTCCTAAAAAAATACTAATTTTATAACCTCCAAAAAAGAATTTTATGGAACTGAAAAAAAATCCTACAGTAGATTTAGAAAGAAGCAAAAGCACCTTCATGTTAGCAGGTCTTGCCGCATCATTGCTCATTATTTACATTATGATTAATTGGAAAACTTCAGAAGGAGGAGTAACTGATTTAGGAATGGTACAAGTTGAATTAGAAGATGAATTAATCCCAATAACAGAACAAAATACGCCACCACCACCTCCTCCTCCTCCGCAGGTACAAGAAATCATTCAAATTGTAGAAGACGATAAAGAATTAAAAGAAGAAAAACAAATTCAAGATTCTGAAGCCGACCAAAAAACCGAAGTACAGGTAATAGAGCAACAGGCCGAAGAAATTGTTGAAGAAGAAATTTTTACTATCGTTGAAAATATGCCCACACTTGGAGGTTGCGAAAAAGAAAAAGATGAGCAAGCTAAATCAAATTGTACACAAAGAAAAATTTTTGAACACCTCGGAAAAGTTATGAAGTACCCTCAAATGGCTAAAGAAGCTGGAATACAAGGGCAAGTATTCGTTTCTTTTGTAGTAGATAAAAACGGAAAAGTTTCTAATGTAGAAGTATTGAGAGGAGTAGCAGGAGGTAAAGCTTTAGATGACGAAGCTGTTCGTATGGTTAAAACATTACCTGATTTTACCCCCGGTAAACAACGCGGAAAAAGCGTTCAGGTTCGCTATTCTATTCCTATTAAATTCAGTCTGAAATAAAAAATATTTTAATAAAAAAGCCCATCTTATTCAAGGTGGGCTTTTTTATTTACCTTTATGGCAACCAATATGCGTATTCTCGTCTTACGTACGTAAAAATTACCTAATGAAAAAAAATTTATTTGCCCTACTATTCCTTTTTGCTGCAGGAAATGTTTTTAGTCAAGGAGAAGCTAACTGGTGGTATTTCGGTCAAAATGCCGGGTTAAATTTTCCGTTTGGCCCACCCGTTGCCGTTTTAGGAGGCATGCTCAATACGATGGAAGGAGTTGCCACAGCCTCTAACGGAGCAGGCAATTTGATGTTTTATACCGATGGGTTAACAGTAAGAAATGCCACACATGCAGTAATGGCTAATGGAAATGGTTTAATGGGCGACCCCTCTTCTACACAGTCTGCTATTGTAGTAAAACGACCCGGAAGTGCCACAGAATATTTTGTATTTACAGCAGGGTTACCTCCGGGTGGAAGCTACCGATATTCAATTATAGATATGAGTTTGAACGGAGGCTTGGGAGGAGTTACCGGCACAAAAAATGTATTAATGTATGCCCCTTGTACCGAAAGAATTACAGCAGTAAAACACTGCAACAATATAGATTATTGGATTATTACACATCATTGGGGTTCAAATGAATTTAGAGTGTATTTGCTAACAGCAGCCGGAGTAAACCCTATACCAATAGTTAGTGCTGTTGGCTCTGTAAGTTCAGGTAGCACCGCCAATGCAATCGGCTATTTAAAAGCATCACACGATGGAAATAAATTAGCTATGGCCACACGCTATTCTCAAGGAGGAAGCCCTGCCCAAGGTTTTGTAGAGTTATTTGATTTTAATAATACCACAGGAGTAGTATCGAACCCATTAAACATGGGAATTCATCCTTATGCGTATGGCGTAGAATTTTCACCCGATGGATCCAGACTTTATACAAACCAATCTCAACCTTGTATTATTTACCAATTTAATATGTGTGCCGGTTCTCCGGGGGCTATTGTGGCTTCAAAAACACAAATTGGCACTTCACCAAATGGTTGGGCTGGAGCACTTCAATTAGGACCTGATAATAAAATATATCACGCACGAATTTTTGCCAATAGTATTGCCCGAATAAATAACCCAAATACATTAGGCGTAGGCTGTGGTTACGTAGATAACACCATCATGCTTCCTGGAGGAACCCAATGTTTAGGGGGCTTACCAAATTTTCCGGCTAGCTATTTTAGTATTTTCCCACCCACTGTTTCGGCAACCATTAACATGAATAATTGCTATGAAGCCACTTTTAGCTTTGTTACCCCTCCCCCTAGTTGTACAGGTTCCGGGACTCCTCAATCGGTTTCTTGGAATTTTGGAGACCCGGGAAGCGGAGTAAATAATTTTTCAAATCTTAATAACCCCTCCCATATTTTTACAGGAGCAGGAAGTTTTATTGTTACACTAATTGTGAATTACCAATGTTATTCCGATTCCGATACAATACTTGTTAATATTATCCCTTGCGGTATTACAACGAGCGTAAACAACGATACAATTTGTGCAGGTTCTTGCGGTAGCATTACCGCTACTACAACCGGAAATTCAGGGCCGGTTACTTATGCATGGACACCCAATATTGGCGTTGGTCCTGGGCCTCATGTGGTTTGCCCACCCAATACCACTACTTATCAGGTAATTGCCACTGATAGTGTGGGAAATAAAGACACCGCCTATGCTACTGTAGTTGTTAACCCATTGCCTACCACAACAACCATTGTAACAAATGTAAGTTGCTTTGGAGGAATGAATGGTACTGCCACAGCAAACCCTAGTGGCACTGCTCCGTTTACATATCTTTGGAACTCTAACCCTGTACAAACTACTCAAACCGCTGCAGGCTTACCTGCCGGCAACTATACGGTTACAGTTACAGATGCCAATGGGTGTTTCGTTTCAGCAAATGTTACAATAACAGAACCTCCTTTGTTAACCGCTTCTATTAACCAGTTTACGAGTGTTACTTGTTTCGGGTTAAACAACGGTACAGCAACTGTTATCTCAGGAGGAGGTACGCCAAATTATACTTATTCATGGAATAGTGTACCGGTACAAACCACACAAACCGCCACAGGTTTACCTCCCGGCAATTACACCGTTACCGTTACAGACGCCAACGGGTGTTCTGTTACCGCGTCTGTAAGTATTTCTGAACCTCCCGTTTTAACAGCCAACATTAATTCTTATAACAATGTTACTTGTTTTGGTTTTAATAACGGCACGGCCACTGTTACTATTGGAGGAGGTACTCCAAGCTACACATATTCTTGGAATAGTATACCAGTGCAAACTACACAAACTGCTACGGGTTTACCACCCGGCAATTACACCGTTACCGTTACTGATGCCAACGGGTGTATTGCCACCGCCTCTGTTGTTATTACAGAACCTTCAGCTATCGTATTAAACACAAGTGCAACGCCTGCTATCTGCGGACAGCAAATTGGCACAGCCACGGTAAACGCTACCGGAGGAACAGGCTCCTACACTTATTCGTGGAATTCAAACCCTATTCAAACCACTCCCACTGCAATAGGATTGGCAACGGGCTCATACATCGTTACAGTTACTGATTCCAACGGGTGTGTAGAAACTGCCACTGTTTTTGTTCCTTTTTCAAATTCATTTAGCATAAATTCATACGTAATAAATCATGTTTCTTGCTTTGGTGGTAGTAATGGTTCGGCCGGGGTTACTTTAAACGGAGGAACCTCTCCTTTTACTTACAATTGGAGCTCAGGAGGAACAAATCCTACAGAAACTAATCTGCCTGCCGGAATATACAACATTGTTGTTACCGACTCTGCCGGATGTGTAGATTCTGCTGTAATTGTTATTACAGAACCACCTGTACTTTCTGTTTCTATTATCCCTGATGCCATTAGTGTTTGCTTGGGAGATAATGTAAGTCTTTCGGCACAAGCATCTGGAGGAAGTGGAAATTACTTCTACATTTGGAATCCCGGTGGACAAAATACTGCAACTATTCAGTTTAATGCTGCTTCTTCCGGTCAGTACTCAGTTACTGTTACCGATGCCAACGGATGCACCGATAACGCGGTAGCCCTCGTTACGGTAAATCCATTACCAATTGCAGACTTTACAGTAGACACAACAAATGGATGTGCTCCCGTTTGTGTTAACTTTTTAAGTGCAACCACGAGCGATTCCTACTCATGGTCGTTTGGAGATAGTGGAAACGGGACAGGGTTTATGCCAAGTTATTGTTACTCCAAGGCCGGATCATATTCTGTTACATTAATGGTTACAGACAGCAATGGATGTAAAAATTCCATTACTAAAACCAATTTAATAACAGTTTATCCTGTTCCCATAGCCGACTTTTTTCCCTCACCATTCCGCACCGATATCTATTCTGCCGAAATTACTTTCACAAATACCTCTGATGGAGCCAATACCGCCTTTTGGAATTTTGCCGATGGATACACCTCAACCCAGTATAACGAGGTACACACATACACAGAACCTGGTAAATACGGAGTTCTCCTTACTGTATGCAACACTTATGGCTGCTGCGATACTATTACCAAATTTGTAAAAGTTGATGGTTCATTTACCTACTTTGTTCCGAGTGCATTTACCATAGACGAAGATCATTTAAATGAAGTGTTTTTTGCAAAGGGTATTGGCATAGATACTGAAAGATACCTTTTACAGATTTTTGACCGTTGGGGTGAACTTATCTGGGAAACTACTGACCTGAATCAAGGTTGGAATGGTATCGCCAAAAATGGAAAAGTAGCGAATAGTGCCGTTTATGTTTGGAAAGCAAGTGTTTGGGAAAAAGACAAAAACCTGCATCACAACTTTATTGGACATGTTACTTTGTTAAGGTAACGCAACAAAGCTATATACAAATTTAATTTAAAGTATTTTAGATTCTTTCTCAGATAGGTTCTGTCAACCTATTGGTGTGTTATGCAGAAACTTGTTTATTAATTTCCCCTTCTACCATTTCTTTTGCGGTTAAAACAACACCTTCGGGGTGAATACCACATTCCGTATGTAATTCAATCTGTGAACCGTGTTCTATGTATTTATCGGGTAAACCCATCATTTTAACTTGAGCATGATACCCATTTGCTGCCATAAATTCTAATACAGCCGAACCCATGCCTCCCATTAAACATCCATCTTCGATGGTTATTACTTTGTTAAATTTACCGAATACTTCATGCAATAATACCTCGTCTATAGGTTTAACAAATCGCATATCGTAATGTGCAGCACTAATTCCCTCTTGCTTCAATTTTTCAATGGCTTTTGTAACATAATTGCCAATATGTCCAATAGATAGAATGGCTATATCATTACCATTAGCAACTCTTCTGCCAGTTCCTAAGGTAATTTTTTTAAATGGGGTTTTCCAGTTAGGCATAACACCCTCTCCTCTTGGGTAGCGAATTACAAAAGGAGCTTTGGTACTTTCTAACTGGGCGGTATACATTAAATTTCTCAGTTCTTCTTCATTCAGCGGAGCCGAAACAATCAGATTGGGAATACACCGCATAAAGGCAATATCGTATGTTCCATGATGTGTGGGGCCATCGGCACCGGCTAAACCGGCTCTATCTAAACAAAAAACAACATGTAAATTTTGCAGCGCCACATCATGTATTACCTGATCGTAGGCTCGTTGAATAAAAGAAGAATAGATGTTGCAAAATGGAATAAATCCTTGCGTGGCAAGTCCTGCCGAAAAAGTTACAGCATGTTGTTCGGCAATACCTACATCAAAGGCCCTATTAGGCATGGCCTGCATCATTATGTTTAGCGAACTACCAGAAGGCATAGCAGGTGTAATGCCTAAAATTTTTTCATTTTTCTCGGCTAATTCTACAATGGTGTGCCCAAAAACATCTTGGTATTTGGGAGGTTGAGGACTTTTAGGTATAACCTTTATTATTTCTCCTGTATCCTTGTTAAATACTCCCGGAGCATGCCACTGAGTGGGGTCTCCTTCTTCAGCAGGTTGGTAGCCTTTTCCTTTTTTAGTTATGCAATGTAAAATTTTGGGACCGGGAATATCTTTTAAATCATTCAATACTTTTACCATGTGGTTTACATCGTGCCCGTCAATAGGGCCAAAGTACCGAAAATTCATAGCCTCAAACAAATTTCCTTGCTTTAATACCGCTGATTTAACGCTGTTTTCTACTTTCTGAACGATAGCTTGTATGTTAGGACCAAAATGACTAAAACGACCCAAAAGGTGCCATACTTCTTCTTTTAGCTTGTTATAAGTGTGTGATGTGGTTATATCTGCTAGATATTCCTTTAATGCCCCAACATTAGGGTCGATAGACATGCAATTATCATTTAAGATAACCAACAAATTCGTATTTGCAGCTCCTCCATGGTTTAAGGCTTCAAAAGCAAGACCGGCTGTCATAGCTCCATCGCCAATTACAGCAATGTGTTGACGTTCGGATTGCTTATTTAGTTTCGATGCAAAAGCCATTCCCAAAGCGGCCGAAATAGAGGTAGAAGAATGACCTACTCCAAAAGTATCATACTCGCTTTCGCTCCGTTTTGGAAATCCGCTAAGCCCCTTATAAATGCGGTTTGTATGAAAATTTTTTCTTCGTCCGGTTAATATTTTGTGCCCGTATGCCTGATGCCCCACATCCCATACCAATTGGTCGTATGGAGTATTAAATATGTAATGTATAGCTACCGTAAGCTCTACCACTCCTAAACTTGCTCCGAAATGCCCTCCTTTTTCGGATACTACATCAATAATAAACTGTCTAAGTTCTTCACATACTTGAGGTAACTCTTCTTCGCTCAGCTTACGCAAATCGGAAGGGGTGTTTATTTTTTCCAGTAAAACTCCAGCTTTATATTCCTTCATATTGAATGCTTATTGAAGCAAGGCACAAAAGTACAAAATATTATTCTTTGTAAATTGCTGAAAATTAACACCTGTAAAACAGATATCCGCTTGTTTTTTATTGGAAGATAAAAAAAAATTTCTGATAAAATACTTACTTTTACAAACCTTTTAAATTTGTAAAATGAGCAGCATACGAGAACTTACAGAAGCTTTTCCTCAACACCTAAAAGAGGCTGTTCTTATAGGAAAAAAATCTACCCTTCCCGCTTCTGGTAAATTGTTTTCTAATGTACTTATTTGTGGTATGGGAGGGTCGGGTATTGGTGGAAGCATTGTATCGCAATTAGCAAATACCGAAGCAACTGTTCCCTTTCATGTGTGCAAGGACTATACTATTCCAGCTTTTGTAAACCATAACTCGCTGGTCATAGCCTCCTCTTATTCGGGCGATACCGAAGAAACACTTGATGCCGTTGACCAATCATTAAAAAAAGGTGCCGAAGTAGTTTGCTTATCCTCAGGAGGAAAACTCATTGAGATGGCAATAGAAAAAAGACTGCCTTTTATTCAAATACCTGGAGGAATCCCTCCAAGAGCAGCCTTTGGGTACTCCTTTCCCCAGCTTTTTACCATTTTATCGCACTACCGTATTACCTCTTCCAGGTATCTTTCTGAAGTTGAAAAAGCAATCTCTTTTTTGCAAAACGAAAAGGAAAAAATACAAAACGAAGCAGAAAGATTAAGCAAGATTCTGTTAAATAAAATTCCGGTTTTGTATGCTGAAACTTCTTTCGAAGCCGTATTAATTCGTTTTCGTCAACAGTTAAACGAGAATGCAAAAATGTTGGCTTGGCACCACATACTTCCCGAAATGAACCACAACGAACTAGTGGGCTGGAAACACGAAAATAAAAATCTGGCGGTACTTTTTATTCGCAATGAAAACGATTACACTCGTACCGCCAAACGTATAGACATTTGCAAAGAAATAATTTTACCAAAAGCCTCTTCGGTAACCGAAGTATGGACAAAAGGAAGCACTCCTCTGGAACGTATTTTATACACCGTTCATTTGCTCGACTTTGTTTCGGTTCTGTTAGCCGAAAAAAGAAATATTGATGCAGAAGAAATACAAGTAATAGATTTTTTGAAAGGAGAATTATCTAAATTTTGAAATCCGAAATTATTTTTAAAGAATTAGGTTTTATTGATTACAAAGAAGCTTGGGACTATCAAGAAACGCTTTTTAAGGAAACTCTTGATACAAAAATAAACAACAGAAACCATCCGGAAACTTCAATTGCTACCAAAAATTATTTTCTGTTTTGCGAACACCCTCACGTTTATACACTCGGAAAATCAGGAGATTTTTCAAACCTGCTTATTAATCAAGAGGAGTTAAAAAAACATCAGGCTTCTTATTATGCCATTAACCGTGGAGGAGATATTACCTACCACGGTCCGGGACAAATAGTAGGTTATCCTATTTTAGATTTAGACCATTTTTTTACCGACATACATCGCTATCTTCGCTATCTCGAAGAAACTATTATTTTAACCCTAGCCGAGTATAATATAACTGCCGGAAGATATGAAGGCTATACCGGTGTATGGCTTGACGCAGACCAACCTCTTAAAGCCCGAAAAATTTGTGCCATGGGAGTTCGTTGTAGCCGTTGGGTTACCATGCACGGATTTGCCCTTAACGTAAACACAGATTTATCTTACTTCGGGCACATTATACCCTGTGGTATAAACAATAAAAAAGTAACTTCTTTACAACAGGAACTTGGCAAAGAAGTAAACACAAATGAGATAAAAGAAAAAATAAAAAAACACTTCTGTTCCCTTTTTAAAGTACAAGCAGCATAGTGAAAACATTAAAAAAAATATTTCTTGCACTGCTCATCATTGCAACTCTCCTACACATTACCTTGTACCTAAGTGGCAACACACACTTATATAAAGCTATTGCCAGCACATATTTAGTAGGACAATCCGGTCCAAGTATAGACGAATACCAAAAATTCGATTTCGATACCATTAAAACCAATACTCCAACACCATGGAATGTTTCTAAAACATATAACACATACCAACTTACAGCAGAACAAGAAAACATATTTTCTAAAAACCAAACAGCTGCTTTCCTAGTCATTAAAAATGATTCTATTGTTTTCGAAAAATATTGGGAAAAATACAATGAACATTCGCACACCAATTCTTTTTCTGTAGCCAAAACATTTACCGCTTTAGCTGTTGGTGTAGCTATTAAAGAAGGTAAAATAAAAAATGTAAATGATAAAGCTATTCGTTATTTACCCGAATTAAAAGGCTCTTTTGCCAAAGAGATTACCTTACACCACTTACTAAATATGACAGCCGGAATTAATTTTGATGAAAGCTACGACCACCCTCTTGGCTTTATGGCAAAAGTTTATTATGGTAAAAATATTAAAGAGCTAAGCTTTACCTACCGGTCGGTTTTAAAACCCGGAAGTACCTTTTATTACCAAGGAGGAAATACTCTGCTGCTCTCCTACATTATTGAAAGAGTAAGCGGAATGCCGATAAGTAAATATTTTGAAGAAAAAATCTGGAAACCCATAGGATCCGAACAACCCGCCTTTTGGAGTAAGGACAATCAAGGAACCATAAAAGCATATTGCTGTTTTTACAGTAATGCCCGCGATTTTGCCCGTATCGGAAAATTATTACTCGATACCGGCCGGTGGAACGGAAAAGAAATTATACCTAAAGATTTTATGATTCAAGCTTATCAACCGGTAAACACTCCCGATGCATTGGGGCAAACAGTAGATTTTTACGGATATCAACTTTGGTTGACAACCTATCAAAACAAACCTATTTATTTTGCTAGAGGAATAAAGGGACAATATATTTTTGTTATTCCTAATGAAAATTTAATCATTGTACGTTTGGGCAAAAAACGCAGCGATGAGTATATAAATGGGCATCCTTCTGAAATTTATGAATACCTGAATACAGCCTTTTCTATTGCTAAATGAAAAAGGAAATTACCCCTCCGATAGTAGAAAATATTGCTGTAGCCATTGTGCCTGAACAGAACGAAGAAAATGAAAAAGTTTGGAATGTTTATTTATTGAACTTACGCGAAACAGACATTGAAGGAGTTATTATTTCTTCGAAAGGATATGGATTCATAAACAACGAACAAAGAAACACTTCTGTATTAAGACATTTTATACAAACTCTGCCAGCTAAAAGCTATTCAAAAATTGAACCTATCATTGAAGAAGTTTTTGCGTTGAATAACGAATATTGGGTAAGCTTTTTTTACAACAATACCTTGTACGATAAAAAATATGTTTTCTTAGCCGAATCTATTTGTGAAAGTTTTTTTACAGACATTCCGTTGATTAAGAAAAGAGGAGTATTGATTATTTGACTTTTTTAATGAAAAGTGTAGCAAGTAAAAAAAATAAAAAATCTCCTTTAAAACGAAAGGAAACCATTTTTGAAAAAGTGCTGACACATTCTCATAAAAAAGAAATGATTTTTTACATAAACCAACATGCTAACAGTTTTGAGGAAGCGATAAAATTATCTCTTGCCCACAAACCGCCTTACTCGTGGCGGGCTGCTTGGCTTTTATGGGGTTGCATGAAAAAAAATGACTCGCGAATACAAAAGCATGTTAAAAGTTTTATTTGTATTTTACCAAAAATTAAAGACAATCAAAAAAGAGAGATATTAAAGATTTTAGAAAAAATGAATATCCCTGAAAAGCTAGAAGGACTGTTGTATAGCCATTGTGCTACTATTTGGGTCGAAGTAAATCACCAACCATCGGTTCGGTTTTACGCATTAAAATCTCTAATTAAAACTGCACAAAAGTATCCCGAGTTATCTGCCGAAGTCGTTTTGCTCACACAAAACCAATACACCGAAACATTAACTGCAGGAATATATAAATCGGTAAAGAAAATGCTTTTGAAAATTAAAAAATAAACAAGTGCCGATTGTATTACTCCTTTACAAACTCTTCTACTGCCGCAAGAGTTTTTTCAGGAGCTTCGTAAAAACCCATGTGTCCGCAATTTACCACAACCGTTTTGCTATTTTCCGGCAATGCTGCTTGTTCAAACAAACCCTCGTAGGGAATAATTTTATCCTGTTTGCCAATTATAAATAATACAGGGTAAGGGGCAAAACGTATAATCAGTTCTCGTTCCAAACGTATTTTCATGCCTTCTAATGCGGCTATGATACCTTGTTTTGGAGTTTTTAATGCAATGGCAATGGTTTTGGCAATAAGTCGTTTCAAGGGTTTTTGCTTGGTGGTATAAAACAAATTAGGAATCACTTCTTTTATAAAAAGCGATGGATTTTTTTTAACCACCTGAATGGCTCGGTTACGATCTGTTTTTTTAGGTTCGGTATCGGCACGCGCAGTAGAATGGAACAAACAAAGACCTGTAACCATTTCGGGATTTGCTTCAGCAAAAGCGAGTGCCACATAGCCTCCCATAGAATGTCCTACCAATTTGCATCGCTTAATGCGTAGTTTTTTTACTATTAAATAAACTGCTTCGGCCATTAATTCCATAGAATGTACATAGCTTAAACAACCTGTTTTGCCATGTCCTGGCAAATCGATACAAAGAACTCTGTTGGTTGAAGCAAGGGCCTCGGCAAAATCATTCCAAATTTCTTTGCTTTCTAAAAATCCATGTAACAATACTACTGCCGGCCCACTTCCTCTGTCGGTAAAATACACCGGTACTCCCTTAAACAAAAAGGCTTTATCGGGTATAAAACTTTCAGGGAAATTAGTTTTCATGCATTAAGGTTTCTATTTCATCGGCCTCAATGGGGATATTGCACATGAGATCGATAGGTTTAGAATCGGTAACTAAAATATCGTTCTCTAAACGTATTCCCAGGTTTTCTTCCCGTATGTAAATACCAGGTTCACAGGTAAACACCATGCCTGCTTTAATGGGTTCGTTACGAAAACCTACATCATGTACATCGAGCCCCATAAAATGAGAAGTGCCGTGCATAAAATATTTTTTATATAGTGGTGCATCTGGATTTTGTTTTGCTACCTCATGCTTATCTAACAAGCCTAAACCTATTAATTCACTTTCCATTATTTTCCCAACTTCTTTATGATATTCATCTATAAAAGTGCCGGGGACAAGCATTTGTGTGGCCTGCTTCATTACACGGAGTACCGCATTGTACACGTCTTTTTGTCGCTTGGTAAAGGTGCCATTTACAGGTAAACATCGAGTTAAATCCGATGCATAGTTTGCATATTCTGCAGCAACATCGAGTAAAATTACCTCTCCGTCTTTGCACGTTTTATTGTTTTCTATATAATGCAGCACACAAGCGTTGAAACCCGAAGCAATAATTGGTGTGTAAGCAAAACCACGTGAACGGTTACGGATAAATTCGTGAATTAATTCTGCTTCGATTTCGTATTCGGTTACTCCGGGTTTAATAAATTTTAATAATCTACGAAACCCTTTTTCAGTAATCTGGCAAGCGGTTTTAATCAGTTCAATTTCGGTAAGTGATTTAATGGCTCTTAATTCGTGCATAATGGGTGCACTACGTTGGTATATGTGTGTAGGGAATTTTTCCTTGCACCATTTAATAAAGCGTGCATCGCGTGTTTCAACTTCCACCACAGCCCTCGTATGTTCGTTGGTATTCAAATACACATTTTTACATTCAAACATTAATGCCGAAAATACCTGATGAAACTGCGAAAGCCAATAAACCGTTTTTATTCCGGAAACTTCGGTGGCTTTTTGTTTGGTTAATTTTTCACCTTCCCAAATAGCTATGGTTTCGTTGGTTTCGCGTACAAACAATACTTCACGATGCTGTTCGTTTTTACAATTGGGAAAGAGCAGTAAAATGGTTTCTTCTTGATCGATACCTGACAGCCAAAACAAATCGTTATTTTGCCTAAAAGGCATGGTTCCATCGGCATTGGTAGGCATTATATCATTGCTGTTAAAAACAGCCAACGAAGCAGGAAGCAATTTTTGAATAAATTTTTTTCTGTTTTCTGTAAATAAATCGGCAGGTATTGGCAAATAACGCATGGTTTTTTTTACAAACCTACGCCATTTTTTATTTAGTTGTTTGTGATGAGAAACAAAAAAAGTTACTTACCGGCATAATTCATCATAAAAAATTGGCGGTAGTAATCGGTGTTTTTATTTTGGTAAAAAAGCGAGAAGTTTTCTGACGAAAAAATAAAATACTCGTAGGCATTCGATTTTATTTCTTTTAGTTCTTTTTCATTCAAGCTTATGGCTTTATAGTAATCTTGGGCATCGGCCATATTTTTAAATATTTTTACTGTAATAATTTGATAAAAATCGTTTAACAGCATACTGTTCAGCAGAAGTTTTTTTAGTCCAAAATAGGCCGAATTAAAATTAGATAATTCTATTTTGGCTTTGTTTAGATCCTTATCCGAAGGTATCAGTAAAACAAAGTAATGTTCTTTGTTGGGATCGAAAACATAGGCTGGAATATCTTCATCTTTTTTATTATCGGGGTTGGCATCGTTTGGTTTGTTTTCTGCTATTTTTTTATTGATGTTGTCTAATATTTTTTGAGCCAAAGGTTTTTCTTCAGCGGCCGGATAATTGGCAATAAAAATTTCGAGTGCTTTCTTAAATGTATCCACAGGGGTGGTATATCCTATAGACAAGGTTTTTAAGAAATCGAATTTATTTTCGATGTGATGCGGCCCAAAGATTTCTTTCGATTTTTCGCAGCGCACAATTACGGTTTTATAATCTTCTTTATTAAAAAGGTCGTACACAATATCGTAGTAGTTTTCTACTCTTTTTTGGTTTTCTCTTGTGTTTTTAAGATAATTTGGATCGTTTACCAAACGAGCGTAATCGGAATATGGAAATTTTTCGAGAATCAGATTTTTGTAATACTCGGCACGTTGGTTGTCTTTATTTGCCTGATGTAATCTGAAAAGTTGATAGTAAGTAGATGCAATGTGTTGGCTGGTGTCGTAGGTTGCTGCTAGGCGTTCGAATGTTTCTATGGCACGAGGAACATCGTTAAAACTTTCTTTGTATATGCCCCCTAGTGTGTATAGAGCCTCGCAAATACGACCATGTGATGCAAGTAAAGAAGAATCATTGAATGGGAGATTTTTTAAATAGTATTCTTCGGAAAAAAGTTCGTTTTCATCGCTCTCCTTTTTAGCGGAGTCTTGTTTTACAATAAGGTTTCCATTTTCATCAAACACGCCTACCGAGCCTTTGTTAGATCGTCTCCAATTGTCTTCTAATGGCCTGTTTCCCCATCGTTTTTTAAAATCGCTGAAACCAAACCCTCGGGTAGTAGGGTTGTAAAAATACCATTTCACAGAACCTCCTCCGGCATTATTTTCTTGTTGTTTGTTTTGATTGTAATCGTTTACAATATCGTTGCTGTTTTGTTCTTTTTGTTTTTTTGCTTCTTCGTCTTTTGCTTTTTGTATTAGTTCTTTTATAATTTTATCTCTCTCTTTATCGCTTAATCTGGCTACTTTCTGTAAGCTATCTTCTTTTTCTATGATTTTAATTTGTTCAACAAGGGTAGAGAGGTTTTTATTTTTTTCACTTATTTCAAAATATCTTTCATCTTCTTTGTCCATGTTTTGTAAAGTGCTGTCGTAGTAGGCTTGTGCTGGTATATACTTTGGTTTTTCAAAATAATAGTTGGCTAATTTTAGGTAGATTTGGGTAAGCAGTTTTTTATTCCCCAGGCTACTTGCCGCAGCCTTGTTAAAATATTCGATCCCCAAGGCTTCCTCTTTTTCGCGGAAAGCCAACTCGCCAAGTGCAAAGTAAATTTGATCTCTATATTCTTTATTTTTTTTATCGTGTAACATTTTCTGAAGTTCTTTCTTTACTTCGGCAATGTTCCCTCCTTCCAAATCGAAGGCTCGGGCACGGTTTATGCGAGCCTGAAACTCCATTTCGTATTTAGGTTTAAGCCGAATTACGTTGGAATATTGAACCGTTGCATTTTTAAAATTTCCTGTTTGTTGGTAAAGTTGTGCTAACACAAAAGTGTAGCGGATACGTTGTTTTTTATTTTTAGAAAGTGGTATGGCGGCTTCGAGACGCTCTATGGCTTTGTCGTAATCTTTCTTTTTTATATGGTGTTGTGCGTAGAGGGCATGTAGTTGTCCTTTAAGTACGGGGTCTAATTTTTTTTCGTTTTCAATTAAATCGAGTAATAAAAGCAGTTTGCTTGTTTCGTTGGTTTGTTCGCGGGTTCGCACTCCCCATAATAGGGCTTCAATACGGGCAGGAGTATTTTTAAAATTCCGGGCAATAAACTCAAATGTTTCCATCGCTTCTGGGTATTCCTTTTTATAAAAATATGCCTTACCCACGAGCATGTATGCATCATCCATCCAACGATTAATCTCCACTCCCTTTATAAACATGGAGTGTCTGCTAATGACTTTCGAGCATTTTTTAATCACATTGTCCATATCGGGGTAAAGCGATTTCGACATGGCCTCATCTCCGTATAAAAACAAGGGTATTATTTCGGAATAATCTTCCTTGTGATTCGTGTATATGTTTTGTTCGGCAGCCCGCATTATTTCACGGGCATTAAAATAGCCATTATAATGTGCAGTGGTGTTATGGTAAGCTCTGCTTGTAAAAGTGTTTTTTTTGGTAGAACAGGCATCTAACCAAAAGGAAACCAATATCAGCAGACTTAATTTTACATATATGTTATTGGGTAAATACTTGTTCAACAGCAAGGGTTTTGAATGTAGTGCAATATTAACTTATTTGCCACAATTTTAGTATGCAAAAAGCTAAATACAAGCTAAATTAAGAATAAGCAATAAATAATTGAGGAAGGGATTTATCTATCTCCATCTAATAAATTACCCAAACCTCCTAAAATGCTACCTTCTTCTTTTCTGGTGGTGGTTCCGTACTGTAAAATACGCGAAGCCAAACGACTAATGGGTAGGCTTTGTATCCACACATTACCAGGACCGGTTAGCGTGGCAAAGAAAACTCCTTCGCCTCCAAAAAGAGTGTTTTTTATTCCGCCTACAAATTGAATATCGTAATGAATTGTTTTGGTAAAAGCCACTATACAACCGGTGTCTATTTTAATCACTTCTCCGGGCTGAAGTACTTTTTCAATGATGGTTCCGCCTGCATGCACAAAGGCCAGCCCGTCTCCTTCTAATTTTTGCATTATAAAGCCTTCTCCTCCAAACAAACCTGTACCTAATTTGCGTTGCAATTCAATGCCAACAGAAACGCCTTTGGCTGCACAAAGAAAAGCGTCTTTTTGGCAAATTACTTTTCCGCCCAAGAGATGTAAATCCATGGGAATAATTTTGCCGGGATAGGGCGATGCGAAACAGGCTTGTTTCTTTTCGTTGCCTATGTTGGTATAAGAAGTCATGAAAAGATTTTCGCCTGTTAACAGTCGTTTTCCTGCGGATAAAATTTTTCCCATAAACCCAGTATTGGAATTGCTTCCATCTCCAAAAAGAGTTTCCATTTTTATTTGATCGTTCATCATCATAAAACTACCGGGTTCGGCTATTACGGTTTCTTGTGGATCAAGCTCTATTTCTACACATTGCATTTCTTCGCCTATAATACGGTAATCAATTTCATGGTTCGATTTCATATATTCGTTTTTTTTAAGTAATTCAAATTTTAGATTTTTTATTGTTTCAGCCAATTTTCAATCACTTTTTTTCCGTGTTCGGTTAGTATCGATTCGGGATGAAACTGAACTGCTTTTACGTTGTATGTTTTATGTGAAATACCCATGCAATGTCCCTCTTCATCTACTACGGTTGTTTGCAGGCATTGGGGCAACGTTTGATTATCTACAACCCAAGAATGGTAGCGACCGGCCATAAACACAGAGGGAACATTATTAAAGAGAGGTTCGTTAGGCTGAATAATGGTTAAGGGGGTTTTCACTCCGTGATAAACTTTTTTGAGATTATGCAAAGTACCACCGAAAGTCTGAGCTATGGCTTGTTGCCCTAAACAAATACCTAATATGCTTTTGGTATGGGCATATTCTTTTATGAGGGGATTTAAAATGCCTGCTTCATCGGGTAGCCCGGGTCCTGGAGAAAGTACTATTTTGTCGTATTGGCCTACCTCTTTTATTGTTATTTGGTTGTTTCGATAAACTTTAATGGAGGCATTGGTAAACATTTCGAGGTAATGAACTAGGTTGTAGGTAAAAGAATCATAGTTATCTAAAACAAGTATTTTCATTTTTTAGAAATATGGCTTTAGCTTTTTGCGAAGACAAAAAATTATTTTTATTGAAACAATTGTTTAATGACTATTTAAAAATGTAGTTACGTTGGACACATAAAATTGCATAAAATATTTTTAACCTTGAAAGATTTAATTGTAAACATTGCATTTGTTTTACTTACCCTTGTGTTTGTGTACGTTTCGCAACGATTGTTATTTCGGTGGCTAAAAAAATTTTTCGATTAGCGGGGTTATAAAACCCCTTTGGTGCTGGGCAAATTAAAATTGTGTTCGTGTTTGGTTGTGGCCATTTTAATAGCCTTTGCAAAAGCTTTAAAAATGGCTTCAATTTTATGATGCTCGTTGTTTCCTTCGGCTTTAATATTTACATTGCATTTAGCTCCATCGCAAAACGATTTAAAAAAATGAGAAAACATTTCGGTTGGCATTTCTCCAATTTTTTCGCGTTTAAATTCTGCATTCCAAACCAAACATGCCCTGCCACCAAAATCAATGGCAACCTGAGCCAGGCAATCGTCCATAGGTAAACAAAATCCGTAACGCTCTATTCCTATTTTTTTCCCTAAAGCAATAGCAAATGCTTCACCTAAGGCAATACCGATGTCTTCTATGGTATGGTGCTCGTCTATATGCAAATCTCCGATTGCATTAATTTGTAAATCGATGTTGGCATGTTTGGCAATTTGTTCTAACATATGGTTAAAAAAGCCTATTCCGGTTTCAATGTTTGCATTGCCAAATCCGTTTAAATGGATAGTTACTTCTATTTGGGTTTCGTTTGTTTTTCTTATGTGTATAGAATTTCGCTCGTGTTTGGAAAGGAACAAATAAATCTCTTTCCAATTTTTTGCTACTAAGCTAATTTCTTTTTCCCATCCCTTGGGAGAGTCGTAATTTTCTAAAAGTATAGCCTTTGCTCCCAAATTGATGGCTAGTTTCACATCGGTAATTCTATCGCCAATTACAAAAGAGTTTTTTAAATCGTAATTTCCTTGCAGATACGAAGTAAGCATCCCTGTATTTGGTTTTCGTGTAGATTTATTTTCGTGTTCAAAACTTCGGTCTATACATTCTGCTGTAAAAACAATTCCCTCGTTTTTTAATGTTTCTGTCATAAAACGATGAACCGGCCAAAAAGATTCCTCAGGAAAGGCTTTTGTACCCAACCCATCTTGGTTGGTAACCATAACCAACTGATAGTTCATTTCGCGTGCAATTTTTCCGAGCCAGGTTATTACACCGGGTATAAATGTTAGTTTTTCAAATCGGTCAATCTGAAAATTATCAGGTGGCTCCCAAATAAGTGTTCCATCTCGGTCTATAAACAAAATTTTTTGCATATCAGAAATTTTTAAGTACTTCGAGTAGTTTTAAATTCTCATCCATAGTTCCCACAGAAATTCTTAAGCATCCCGAGCAAAGTTGAACATTTGAGCGATTGCGAACAATTATTTTTTGTTCTAACAAGTGGGTAAATATTTTTTCTGAATCGAGAAATTTTACCAGTAAAAAATTTGCATCGGAAGGATACACTTTTTCTGTAAAAGGCAATGTTTCTAATACTTTTTGCATTATCTCTTTTTGAGAAACAATAGCTTTAACCCAAGCCCCTTTTTGATTTTTATTTTGCAGTGCTTGTAGGGCCACTCGTTGTGTTAATATGTTAATGTTGTAAGGATGTTTTATTTTATGCAATACCTCAACTACAGAAGAAGATGCAAACATTGCTCCTAAACGAATTCCGGCCATTCCCCAGGCCTTAGAAAAGGTTTGCATTATAATTAAATTAGGGTAATTAGTTAACTCTTTTAACCAAGAGTGTTCTTCGCAAAAATCAATATACGCTTCATCAACAACTACTATTCCTTTAAATTTTTTTAATACCGTTTTAATCGCTTCTTTGTTAATTATATTTCCGGTGGGATTATTGGGGGAACAGAAAAAAACAATACGTGTATTTTCGTTTATTTCTGAGAATATTTTTTCTGCATCAGGTTGAAAAATTTCATTTAAGCACACTTCTTTTACCTCTACATTATTTATCTGTGCAGCCACCTTATACATACCGTATGTAGGGGGCAAAATAATGACATTATGTAAACCGGGTTCACAAAAAACCCGATAGATTAAATCAATAATTTCATCGCTGCCATTACCAAATAAAATATTTTCGGGTTGCACTTTTTTTAATTGAGAAAATATTTTTTTCAGTTCCGTATGGTGCGGATCGGGATAACGATTTAATCCTGTATTAAAAGGGCTTTCGTTGGCGTCTAAAAAAACACCTTCGCTACCTTTGTACTCATCACGTGCGGTAGAATACGGCTCCATTTTTTTTATGTTTTCTCGTATAATATTATTTAGGTCAAACATATTTACAATCTTATTTTAACTGCATTCGCATGGGCATGTAAGCCTTCTGCTTCGGCCATTTCAGTGATGCTTACGGATAATTGCCGCAATCCTTGCAGTGTAATTTCCTGAAACGTAATTTTTTTTATAAAACTATCGAGCGATACTCCGCTATATGCCTTTGCAAAAGCATTGGTAGGCAGGGTATGATTGGTACCCGAAGCATAATCACCCGCACTTTCTGGCGAATAATTTCCCAAAAAAACAGAGCCGGCATTAATTACTTTATCGGCATATTGGGGGGTATCAGCCACAGAAAGAATTAAATGCTCGGGGGCATACTCATTCAATAATTCAATTCCTTCGGTAAGATCTGTAACTAAAACCATGCAGCTGTTTTGTAGTGCTTTGGAAGCAATATCTTTTCGAGGTAAGAGGGCAAGTTGCTTTTCTAATTCTTGTTGCACACTCTCTGTCATTGATTTGCTATTGGTTACTAAAACCGCCTGACTATCGATACCATGTTCTGTCTGAGAAAGCATGTCGGCTGCAACAAATGCGGGGTTTGCTGATTGGTCGGCAAGTATAGCTACTTCCGATGGACCCGCAGGAATATCAATGGCTACCCCTTCTTTTTGTACAAGTTGTTTGGCACAAGTAACATATTGGTTTCCTGGACCAAAAATTTTATATACCCTCGGAATGGTTTCTGTGCCGTAGGCCATAGCGGCAATAGCTTGTGCTCCCCCTACTTTAAAAATTTTCTCTATCCCGCACAGTTTGGCAGTATATAAAATAGCCGGATTTATTTCCCCTGCACTGTTACAAGGAGTACACATTATTTTTTCGACACAACCGGCAATACCAGCGGGAATGGCCAACATAAGAACAGTGGAAAATAAAGGAGCCGTTCCTCCAGGAATGTAAAAACCTACTTTTTGAATAGGTACCGATTTTCTCCAACACTTTACCCCGGGGTGAACTAGAACAGGCGACTCGTTATTCTGCTGCGATAAATGAAATTTATAAATATTGTTGTATGCATTTTGTATGGCTTGTTTCAGCGTTTTAGAAATTTGTTTTTCTGCTTCTATAAATTCGGCTGTTGTAACAAGAAACGTAGAACTGTTGTAGCCATCGAATGTAGCTGAATATTTCTGTACTGCTTTATCACCGTTTTGTTTTATATTTCTTAAAATTTCAGAAACAGCCTTTTCTAATGCATCGTTTTCAAAAACTTTTCGTTTTAGAAACAATCTGTTTTTGCTTTGTTTCGAATATTCAATAATTGGAATCATCTTTACTTTTTGCCTTAATATTTTTACACAATCATTTTTTCAATTGGAACTACTAAAATACCTTGTGCTCCACTTGCTTTTAATTTTTCTATATTGTTCCAGAAATCATTTTCATCTAACACCGAATGCACCGAACTCCATCCTTTTTCGGCTAATGGTAAAATGGTAGGGCTTTTCATTCCGGGAAGTAGTTTACATATTTCCTTTAGCTTATGATTGGGAGCGTTTAGTAAGATGTATTTGTTATTGGTGGCCTTTTTTACAGCACGTATTCTAAAAAGTAATTTATTTAGCAGGGCGTTTCTCGCAGCATTAAGATGCGGATTAGCAATAAGCACCGCTTCGGAATAAAAAACTGTTTCAAATTCTTTAAGTCCATTCGAAAAAAGCGTGCTTCCTGAACTAACCAAATCACAGATTGCATCAGATAATCCTATACTAGGGGCTATTTCAACCGAGCCACTTATTTCATGAATTTCTGCTTTTATTTTTTGTTTTTTTAAATAGTTAGAAAGAATATGGGTATAACTTGTTGCTATTTTTTTTCCGTTTAATTGTTTTAGTGTTTTTATGTTGCTATCTTTTGGAATTGCTATAGATAAACGGCATTTACCGAAACCCGTTTTTTCAATACAGTGCACCTTGCTTCCTTTTTCGTTTAGTACGTTTTCGCCTACAATACCAATGTCAGCCACACCATCGGCCACATACTGTGGAATATCATCATCTCTTAAAAAATATACTTCCAACGGAAAATGACTTGCTTCAACTTTTAATTTATTTGCTCCATTATTAATTCCCACACCACATTCTTTCAGCAGTTGCATGGAATCTTCATGTAGCCTCCCCGATTTTTGAATTGCAATTTTCAGTTTCATTTTTTTAAAATTAAAAAGGCTTACCATTTGCGGCAAGCCTTGTTATAAATTGTTTACACAATACACACACCGCTCACCGTTGGGGGCAACAGGCAAAATGGTGTATATGTAATTGTGTAAATTTCTTATTCATGCTGCAAATATACAGGATTTTTAATTATGTGATAACTCCTTTTTTTTATTATACTTGCTTTCAAATTCAAAAATAATTTCCCCATGAAAAAAACCATATTGTTTCCTTTAACCACATTTTTAATGTCTTCCTTACTTGTTGCACAAATAACTTACAACGCAAATGGGGTAGTGCAAAACGGAAGCATACAACAATATATAGTTCCTCCGTGTATTAACTCTGTCAGCGTAGAAGCTTTTGGAGCTCAGGGAGGAAACACAAATGGGGGCTTAGGGGCAAGAATAAAAGGAAATTTTAGTGTTGCATTTGGAGATACCCTATTCATTGTAGTGGGTCAACAAGGAAATGTGAATAGCTGCGGAGGAGCGGGTGCATCAGGAGGAGGTGGTGGTGGCTCCTTTGTATGGAAAGGAAGTGGAAACAATAAAGTGTTATTCATAGCTGCCGGTGGTGGTGGTGGTGGTAATACTAACTGGCCGGGAGCATGCGTAAATGGAATAGATGCAGATACCTTAACTTCCGGTACACAGGGTAATGGTATTAATTCGGCATTAGGAGGAACAAATGGTAACGGAGGTTTTGGAAACGCTCCCTCCGGAACGGGTTCCGGTGGGGCAGGCTGGCTTTCTAACGGGCAAAATTCCACGTGGGGAGGTGGTTGTACGGGAGGACTTACTTTTCCCTTATTTACAGGAGGAAATGGTTCAAACACATTTGGACCAAACGGGCATGGAGGTTACGGAGGAGGTGGTGGTGCAGTTTGTGGTTGCGGAGGGGGTGGCGGTTACTCCGGAGGAGGAGCAGGCGAAGGTTCTTCCTGCCGTGCCGGAGGAGGGGGTGGCGGTTCTTATAACTCTGGAACCAATCCATCAAATAGCAAAGGGGTACAAAGCGGAAACGGGAAAGTAATCATTACAGAAATAAATTCTTTTTCTTTCTTAACTGTTTCAGTGTTGCCAAACGATACGGTTTGTGAGGGGACTTTGGCAACATTAACCGGAAACGGAGGCAATTCTTATGTGTGGAATAACGGAGTTACAAATGGAGTACCATTTGCAATAAACACTACCACTACTTACAAAGTAATAGCTACACACAACAATGGCTGTATAGACTCAGCCTACGTAACCGTTGAGGTAAATGCATTGCCCGCGGTTTTCTTTCAGGTTTCTTCTGATACACTATGTAATACTTCTCCTTCCTTCACCTTGTCTGGAGGGGTGCCCGGAGGTGGAGCATACTCAGGCAGTGGTGTTTCTTCGGGAACATTTAATCCCGGAAATGCTCAAATTGGTTGGAATGTTATTACATACTCCTTTACTGACATAAATGGTTGTACAAATACAGATTCTGATAGTATTTACATATTAGACTGCACAGGTATGAATCGTTTACAATTTAGTGACAATGGAGTAAAAATGTATCCTAATCCGGCAAAAAACAAATTAATGATTGAGTCGGAAAAATTTATTCCTAACGAAATAATAATAGCAGATCTAAACGGAAAAATTTTATTATCTTACAAACCCAATGATAAAAAATCGGAACTTGATATTTCGGCATTAAACACGGGCAATTACCTTGTTACAATAAAATACAACCAAGGCGAAAGAATTATTAAATTATCTAAGCATTAAAAAAATTGACTGAAGGGCCTACCATCTGTTTTTTTACTTTTTAAAACAGCCCTTTTTGAAGTAATTTTTCTCATAAGTGGTACACTTAGTATACTCTCATTTCTAAAACGTATAACGAATACCTAAAGCCCCTCCTCCATATATCCAAAAAGATTCTATCACATCGATGGCGGGCTTTACATCTAAAGAAATGCTGATAGGAGCTTCTGGCACCTTATATTCTAACCCCACAATAGCATCTACACCCATTCCAAAATAACTGTTGTAATATTTATTGCGTGGATTTCCTACTCCCCACCCCCCTCCGGCCCAAGAACGAATATGTGCCCCTCCCCCGTAAAATAAACTCAACCCTTCTACTTCAAATGGTTTAGCGTGTAATTCGTATAAACCACATAAATAAAAGCCTCCCCAATATGGTGAAGTACCAATAATTCCTTCTACGGCAGCATCAGTGTCCAAAAAATGTTTGACAATAATTCCACTTTCCCAGCCAAGGCGTAAGCCTACTCCGGTTTTATAATCCTGAGCAGCTAACGTAATCGCAAGGTTTAAGGTAACAATAAAAAACAAAAATTTCTTCATAACTATAGCGTTTGTATGGCTTACGCATATTCAAGGTATAAAGTTTCGTTGAAGAAAAAAGGATAGATTTTACAATGTTCCTCTTTTCTCTTGCTCTCTTTCTATGCTTTCAAACAGTGCTTTAAAATTACCTGCACCAAAACCTTTGGCTCCCATACGTTGTATAATTTCGTAAAAAAGAGTGGGGCGATCTTCAACGGGTTTTGTGAAAATTTGCAATAAATAACCTTCTTCATCGGCATCTACTAATATTGCTAATTTTTCTAATTCGACAATATCTTCTTTCATCATTTTCATGTGTTCTCCCAAACGATTAGGAATTTCTTGGTAGTATGTATGTGGTGGTGCCGATAAAAATTCTACCCCGCGGGCACGAAGTTGTTTTACTGTTTTTACAATATTATCGGTCGCAACAGCAATATGTTGACAACCTCCACCTTCATAAAAGTCGAGATATTCTTCAATTTGCGATTTTTTCTTGCCTTTGGCCGGCTCATTAATAGGGAATTTTATTCGTCCGTTGCCATTGCTCATTACTTTACTCATTAAAGCGGAATATTCGGTATGTATGGTTTTGTCATCGAATGAAAGAAAGTTTACAAAACCCATCACACTTTCGTACCATTTAACCCAGGTATTCATTTCTCCCCACCCTACATTACCTACCATGTGATCTATATATTTAAGTCCAACGGGGCTTGGATTATAATCGCTTTTCCATTTTGTAAATCCAGGTAAAAAAACACCTTTATAATTTTTTCTTTCCACAAATATGTGCACGGTTTCTCCGTAAGTGTAAATTCCTGAACGCACTACTTCTCCGTTTTCATCTCTTTCTAAAGTAGGTTCCATAAAAGAGTTGGCTCCTCGTTTAGTGGTTTCTTCCCAAGCTCTTTTTGCATCTTCTACCCAAAGGGCAATTACTTTTACGCCATCGCCATGTTTCTTTACATGCTCTCCAATAGGCGAAGTGCTGTTTAATGCAGTGGTAAGCACAAGTCTTATCTTGTCTTGCTTTAGTACATAAGAAACCTTATCTCTCACTCCCGTTTCTAAACCCGAATAAGCTAGTGACTGAAAGCCAAATGCTGTTTTATAATAATGTGCTGCTTGTTTAGCATTTCCCACGTAAAATTCTACATAGTCTGTTCCTAGTAATGGAAGAAAATCTTGTGCTCCTTCAAAAATTTTTTCTAATCCGTATTCAACGCTTTTTACTTCTTTAGCCATATTGTTTCTTTTTTATTAAACTTTTTATTCCACCCAACTTTTATAGTAGTTTTCATCGCTAATTTTTACTGCTTCGGCAGTAACCATCAGTGGACGAAACGTATCTACCATAACAGCTAATTCTAAGGTTTCTTTTTGACCTATGCTACGTTCGTAAGCACCCGGAGCCGGACCATGCGGAATACCCTTTGGATGAAGTGTAATATTTCCTTGTTTTATATTGTTTCTGCTCATAAAATCGCCATCTACATAATAGAGTAGCTCATCACTATCTATATTGCTATGATTATATGGTGCCGGAATGGCTTTAGGATGGTAATCGTACATGCGTGGGCAAAAAGAACAAACTACCATTGCCGAAGTTTCAAAAGTTTGATGTATAGGGGGGGGCATATGAACACGGCCTGTTATAGGCTCGAAATTGTGTATGGAAAAACCATATGGAAAATTATATCCGTCCCAACCTACTACTCCAAAGGGATGGGTGGCATATATAAATTCATGAAGTATTCCTTCCTTTTTAATTTTTACAAGAAAATCCCCTTTTTCATCATACGTTTCCAACTCTAAGGGCAATTTAAAATCTCGTTCACAAAACGGAGAATGCTCTAATAATTGACCCGAAGAACTTTTGTATCGTCTCGGAGTGTAGTAAGGAGCAAATGATTCTACATAAAAGATTCTGTTTTCTTCAGTTTCAAAATCAATTTGATATATCATGCCGCGTGGAATAACGAGATAGTCGCCATATTCAAAAGGAATATTTCCCATAAAGGTTCTTAGTTTTCCTTTTCCTTTGTGAATAAAAAGCAATTCATCGGCATCGGCATTTTTATAAAAGTAACTTCGTAACGATTTAGTTGGAGCAGCCACACCAACCACGCAGTCAGCATTAATAAAAAGTGCTTTCCGACTTTCTAAAAAATCGTTTTCCGGTTTTATGTTAAATGTAGAAAGAAGCAGCGATTTTATATTCTTACTAATGGCTATTTCGGGCTGTATATGGTGCGAAGCAAGAATTTCTTTAACCTGTGTTGGACGATGAATTTCGTACAATAAAGACGAGTGAGAATTAAACCCTTCGGTTCCGAAAAGTTGTTCGTAGTAAATCCCTCCTTTGGGATTTCCAAAAACAGTGTGTCGTTTTGGAGGAATTTTTCCCAGTTTATGGTAGATAGGCATTATTTAATTTTTTATGATTTGTAGCAAAAGTAAGCATTTGTGCCAAATTCAAAAATCATCTAGATTGTAAAAAAAATCTACTTTTACGCCAAACAAAAAAATATGAAAAAAATACTTGTAATAGGCTCTAAAGGCCAAATAGGAGGAGAATTGGTAGAGAGGCTGAGAAAAATGTATGGCGAAGAGAATGTAATATCCTCTGACATAAAAGAAGATGATAACTCAAGTGGAATGTATGAAAAGTTAGACGTATTAAATAAAGAAGATTTATTTTCTGTTATAAAAAAACATGCAGTAAACGAAATATATCTTTTAGCCGCTTTGTTGTCTGCCACTGCCGAAAAGAATCCGGCATTTGGTTGGAAACTAAATATGGAAAGCTTATTTAACATTTTAGATTTAGCCAAAGAAAAACAAATTGCTAAAGTATATTGGCCCAGTTCTATTGCGGTATTTGGCCCTACTACTCCAAAAACTAATACTCCGCAATATACCATTATGGAACCTAGTACAGTGTACGGAATAAGTAAGTTAGCCGGAGAAAGATGGTGCGAGTACTATTACAATAAGTATAATGTTGATGTACGAAGCCTTCGCTACCCTGGATTAATTGGCTGGAAATCGATGCCCGGTGGGGGTACTACCGATTATGCCGTAGATATATTTCATCAAGCAATAAAAACAAAACGGTACGAATGTTTTCTAGGTGAAAACACAACACTGCCCATGATGTATATGGAAGATGCTATAAGAGCAACCATAGAACTAATGCAGGCAAATCCAACTTGTTTAAGCATTCGGTCTAGTTACAATTTGGCCGGTATGAGCTTTAACCCCAAAGAGATTAGCACTGAAATAAAAAAATTTATACCTGATTTTAATATTATTTATAAGCCTGATTACAGACAACAAATTGCCGACAGTTGGCCCCAAAGCATTGATGATAAGGAAGCTAAAAACGACTGGAACTGGAAACCCAATTATAATTTGGAAAAACTTACTCAAACCATGATAAAAAATTTATCCTAATTCCTGAAACCTCCCTTAAATTTATTCGTAAACGCTACGTAAAAATAATTTTAGAAAAGCTGTTTTTCTAGATCGGTCGATAAAAAAAATGTTTTTATCGAATAATTGAGAAACAATTAACACAAAGTACCTACTTTTAGTAGCTGAGAAAAGAAGACCTATGAAGAAGTATATTTACATATCTGCTCTGTTTTTTATAGGGAATATCAGTTTGGCTGTAGTCGGTTACGGTCAGTCGTACGAAATTTACCAAGGAGACACCATTAACCGCATCGATGCAAATAACCTTAAACAAGGTCTCTGGAAAATTTTCAATCGCACCAAAAACTTACCAGGTTATGAACCTGACCAAATTGTAGAAGAAGGCTCATTTAAAGACAGCCGTAAGATTGGAGTTTGGAAGAGGTTTTTCCCCAACGGAAATATTCAAGATGAAATAGAATATTCGAATAACCGCCCTAACGGATACTATAAAACATATTTTGAGAATGGACAAGTTCAAGAGGAAGGTGTATGGAAAAACAACCGAAACATTGGCACCTTTAAACGATTCTACGAAAACGGACAAGTTTCTCAAGAGTTCAATTTTAACGAAAGTGGCAAAAGAGATGGTAATCAAAAATATTACTATGATAATGGTCAACTTATGATTGAGGGCGACTGGAGTGCCGGAAAAGAATCGGGAATTGTTAAAGAATACTACGAAAATGGGGAACTTAAAGCCGAGAAAAATTTTGAAGGAGGTGTACTTGACCCTGAAAAAACAAAAACCTACGAACCTAAAAAACCAATAAAAGAAAAAGTTGAGCCAAAAACACCTATAGCCAACGTAACCGTTGAAAAGAACGAAAAACCAAACCCCTCTGTTTCCTCTAAGTTTAATGGAGACGGGTATGCAAAACTCTTTAATCTCAACAAGCAGGTTTCTAAAGACGGTATATTTAAAAGCTATAAACTAATGGACGGCAAGTGGTTCAAGTACGATGAAAATGGAATACTTATTCGCATCGAAATTTATAAAGACGGACGATATATTGGAGATGGTGTAATAGACGAAAAATAAGTACCCCCTCGTTTCCTTCTCTTTCTTAATTTTTTATTTCCTTTGCTCTCTATGAAAGGTTCCCTGTTTATTTTCAATACCCTAACCCGAAAAAAAGAAAAATTTATTCCCATCAACCCGCCTTTTGTGGGCATGTACGTTTGCGGTCCCACGGTTTATAACGATGTACACATTGGCAACGTAAGAACATTTATTTCTTTCGATGTATTATACCGCTATCTGCTTCATGCAGGCTACAAAGTACGTTATGTTAGAAACATTACCGATGTAGGTCATTTAGTAAACGATGCCGACCATGGCGAAGATAAAATAGCCAAAAAGGCTCGTTTAGAGAACTTAGAACCCATGGAAGTGGTACAACAATATACAAACAGTTTTCATTTTGTATTACAACTTTTTAATACGCTTCCGCCTTCAATAGAACCCACTGCTACAGGCCATATTATTGAACAAATAGAAATGATTGAAACCATTCTAAAAAATGGTTATGCCTACACCAAAAATGGCTCCGTTTATTTTGATGTAGAAAAATACAGCCAAATGCACCATTACGGAAAACTATCGGGCAGAATAACCGAGGAACTCATTGCCAACACTAGAAGTTTAGAAGGACAAGAAGAAAAAAAATCGCCCCTCGATTTTGCATTGTGGAAAAATGCCGAACCCTCTCACATCATGAAATGGAAATCCCCTTGGGGTATAGGTTTTCCTGGATGGCACTTAGAATGCTCGGTAATGAGCACAAAATACTTAGGTGAAACTTTCGATATACACGGAGGAGGTATGGATCTCAAGTTCCCACACCATGAATGCGAAATTGCCCAATCGGTAGCTGCCGAAAATACAGAGCCCGCCAAATACTGGATACATGGAAACATGTTAACCGTAAATGGTCAAAAAATGAGCAAATCGCTCGGGAACTCTTTTACTGCAACCCAACTAATAAATGGAACACATCCTATGTTGGAAAAAGCATACGAACCCATGAGTGTGCGTTTTTTTATGTTGCAATCACATTACTCCAGCACACTCGATTTTTCTAATGAAGCCCTTCAAGCATCGGAAAAAGGATTTAGAAGATTGGTAAATGCCATAACACTTTTAGAAACCATTCAACCTTCCGAATCGAGTTCCATAAATACTGATGAAATTGAAAAAAAATGTTATGATGCCATTCATGACGACCTGAACACCCCCATTTTAATTGCTCATCTCTTCGATGCAGCTAAAACAATAAACCTACTGTTCGATAAAAAAGATACCGCCACCAAAGAACAAATTGAAACTCTAAAATCTATTTTTAAAACTTTTTTCTTCGATATACTAGGTTTGCAAACCGAAACCGCCAATAATAACTCCGATAAAATAAACGGTATGATGGATATTATTATAAACATCAGAAAAAAAGCCAGAGAAAATAAAGATTTTTCTACTTCCGATTTTATACGTGATGAATTGAAAAAATTACACATCATTATTAAAGACTCTAAAGAAGGGGCATTATGGGAATATGAGAAATAAAATTAAAGTTAATCTTTTTGCAATTTCTGTTCTGCTTTTAGGTTCTTGCGGAGAAAACACACCTCCTGAAACCAAACAAAACCAGAAAATCCTCATTGATACTTCTATTTATTCCAAAAAAGAACCTATACCAATTGCTCCCGATTTTAATGCCGATACCGCTTATTTTTTTATAGAAAAGCAGGTTGCCTTTGGCCCTCGCGTTCCAAATTCCAATGCACACAGCAAGTGTGCTAATTACTTAGCTTCCGAACTAAAACGATTTAATTGGGAGGTGCAAATTCAAGAAGGAAAAGTAACCACCTTCAATAAAAAGGTGCTCGATATGAAAAACATCATCGGATCTTACAACCCCACCCACGCCAAAAGAATTTTACTTTTTGCACACTGGGATACACGCCCCTTTGCCGACAAAGACACCAAAGACCAGAACAAACCTATACTCGGAGCCAATGATGGAGCTAGTGGCGTGGGTGTATTATTAGAAATTGCCAGACAAATTAATATTACTAAACCAAATATTGGACTGGATATAATTTTTTTTGATGCCGAAGACTACGGCCAACCCGAAAATTCCATGACAAATCACGTGCCCGAATCATGGTGTCTCGGTTCTCAGTATTGGGCTAAAAATCCGCATACGCCCGGATATTACGCCCAATTTGGAATTTTATTAGACATGGTAGGAGCAAAAGATGCCACCTTCCCCATGGAAGGTACTTCTATGCACTACGCTTCTGCTATAGTACAAAAAGTTTGGAAAACAGCTCATACACTAGGATATCAAAAATATTTTATAAATAAACAAACCGGTATGACTACCGATGACCATCTCTATGTAAATAGTATTTTAAAAATACCAAGTATTAATATTGTACACATGAACCCATTTACTGAACACTACGGACATTTTCATCATACCCATCTCGACAATATGGACATTATAGATAAAGAAACCCTAAAAGCGGTGGGCGAAACGGTTTTAGCAACCATCCAAAAAGAAAAGTAAAATCCTTTTATATTAACTGTTTTATAAAAGCCTCTATCTCTTTATAAAAACATGTATCTTTAGGCACTTCGAATTAAATAAAAATGGCCGAAAAAAAACTTTTTCTACTCGATGCATTTGCACTTATATACAGAGGATATTTTGCCCTAAATGCCAATACAAAATTTAATCCAATCAACTCTAAAGGCCTTGACACATCGGCTATATTAGGCTTTACAAATACCTTAGTAGAAGTACTAACTAAACAAAAACCTACACACATTGCCGTAGTTTTCGACACAGCCGCACCTACTGCACGACATGAAGATTTTACCGATTACAAAGCCAATCGCCAAGAAATGCCCAATGCCATTGCCATTGCCATTCCCTACATAAAAGAAATTATTAAAGCCTTTAAAATACCCGTTATCGAATCGGACGGATACGAAGCCGATGATGTAATCGGAACCCTAGCCAAAAAAGCCGAAAAAAAAGGATTTATTACTTATATGATGACTCCAGATAAAGACTTCGGACAACTCGTTTCCGAAAATATTTTTATTTACAAACCCGGACGCTTCGGAAACGATGCCGAAATTTTAGGCGTGAAAGAAGTATGCGAAAAATTTGAAGTGCAAAATCCCCAACAAGTTATTGATATTTTGGGATTATGGGGAGATGCCATTGACAATATTCCCGGCATTCCTGGAGTTGGTGAAAAAACGGCAAAACAACTTATCAAAGAATTCGGAAGCATCGAAAATCTGTTAAACAACACTCGCTCTCTAAAAGGAAAGTTAAAGGAAAAGGTAGAAGAAAACAAAGAAAAAGCCATTCTCTCAAAAAAACTAGCCACTATACTCCTTAATGCTCCGGTAGAATTCGATGAAAACGCACTAATTCTTGAAGAGCCTGATAAAGAAAAAGTATTGGAAATTTTTTCGGAACTGGAATTCCGAACACTCTCAAAACGCATACTAGGCAAAGAAATACAAAGTGCTACCATATCTGGACAACTAGATATTTTCGGACAAGGACAAGAAATAGAACAAAACATAATGCCGGAAATAAAAACTACCGATTGGAAAACCATTACTAACACCCAGCACACATACACCTTGGTGCAAAAAGAAGAAGATTTATTCCATCTGGTTTCGACTCTGCTGCAACAATCCGAAGTTTGCTTCGATACTGAAACCACTTCTCTTTCTATAATCGATGCTGAATTGGTGGGCATTGCCTTTTCGTTCAAAAAATCGGAAGGCTTTTATATTCCTATTCCTCCTGAAAAAGAAAAAGCCATAAAAATCCTTTCTATACTAAGCCCTTTTTTCGAAAACGAAAACATTTTAAAAATAGGGCAAAATATTAAGTACGATTTGCATATTCTTAAAAATTACGGCATAGAAGTAAAAGGGAAACTTTTCGATACCATGTTGGCTCACTACCTATTACACCCCGATAAAAAACACAACATGGATTTTTTGGCAGAAACCTATCTTTTTTATCGCCCTGTTTCCATTGAAACACTTATTGGAAAAAAAGGAAAAGCACAAGGGAATATGCGTAATGTACCCCTAGAAAATATAAAAGAATATGCTGCCGAAGATGCCGATATTACCCTACAACTAAAAATTGTTTTTGCCGATTTACTAAAAGAAAACGAAACAGAAGAATTATTCTACCAAATAGAAACACCCCTTATCAGAGTGTTAGCAAATATGGAACACGAAGGAGTGAATGTAGATGTTAATTTTCTAAAAAATTATTCCCTTCAGTTACAAACCGGAATTTTAGAATTAGAACAAAGTATTTATCAAAAAACCGGAGCACAGTTTAATATAGATTCTCCCAAACAATTAGGTGAAATATTATTTGAAAAACTAAAAATTGAAGAGAATGTAAAAAAAACAAAAACGGGACAATATGCCACAGGCGAAGAAATACTTTCTAAACTTGCCAAAAAACATCCTATTATTGATGACATTTTAAGCTATAGGGAACTACGCAAACTTAAAAATACCTATGTTGACAGTATTCCTGAAATGGTAAACGAAAAAACAAAAAGAGTACACACCTCTTTTATGCAAACCGTTGCCGCCACAGGCCGCCTAAGTTCCAATAACCCCAACTTGCAAAACATACCTATACGTACCGAAAAAGGACGTATGATTCGCAAAGCCTTTATTCCACGAAACGAAAATTACCTTCTTCTTTCGGCCGATTATTCGCAAGTAGAACTTCGCATTATTGCTGCACTTAGTGAAGAACAAAATATGATAGCCGATTTTGTTGCCGGAAAAGATATTCATGCCGCCACGGCTGCCAACGTATTTAATGTACCGCTGCATGAAGTAACAAAAGATTTGCGAGCAAAAGCAAAAGCGGTAAACTTTGGCATTATATACGGTCAAACCGCCTTCGGACTTGCCGAAAATATAGGCATTTCTAGAACAGAAGCCAAAGAAATAATAGATACCTACTTTATAAAATACCCGGGCATTAAAACCTACATGGAAAACAATATTAAACGGGCCAAAGAAAACGGATATGTAGAAACTATTATGAAAAGAAAACGCTATTTAAACGATATCAATTCATCTAATGCCACTGTACGTGGTTTTGCAGAACGAAATGCCATTAATGCCCCTATTCAAGGCTCCGCTGCCGATATTATAAAAAAAGCTATGATAGAAATTGATGCTCAACTACGACAACAACATCTTAAAACAAAAATGATTTTACAGGTACACGATGAACTTGTTTTCGATTTATACATTCCCGAAAAAGAAACTGTAATGAACATGGTAAAACAAAAAATGGAAAATGCCGTAGAACTTCAAGTTCCCTTACTTACCGAAATGAATACAGGAGCCAATTGGCTCGAGGCACATTAGTTTTTTTAAAAATCATTTACCTACCTTTACCACTCATAATTTTTTAAAAATGAAAAAAATAAATCTAACACCTGCTCTTTCGATAGCCTTCGGTTTACTTACTGTTGTTTCTTGTAATAATGATGACGATCTGAAGCTAGACAATAATACCAACAACTCCCTCACCGAAGTAGATAAACGCACTTTAGAAAATCGAATAAAAAATACCCAAAAAATATTTTACTCCGTACCTTCTCCCCTCGAAACCGCTTTAATGTTTGAAAAAGCCGGACTTAACTACAACAAAGATTTACTAAATCCCATAGAAAATGCGGCAAAATACGCCACCAACTTTTCCAAAGCCATAAACTTGGGTATTTATGGTGCCGATTTAACCTTTACCAGCATTTTTAACCAAACCCAAGAATCCATGTTTTACATGAATTGTGCACAAAAACTTTCTGATGGACTTGGAATCTCTGATGTTTTCAATGAAAAATTACTAGAACGAATGGAAATAAATATTAATAACCGAGATTCTGTTTCTCAAATTATTTCCGAAACCTACTGGACTGTTGATATGTACCTAAAAGAAAACAATCGCCAAAGCATTTCGGCTCTTATTATTTGCGGAGGCTGGATTGAAGGGCTATACCTAGGCAGTAGTATGTTAGAAAAATCAACCCAAAATGCCGAACTGGAAAAAATTATTGCCGAACAAAAATACTCTTTCGAAAGTTTACTTGAGCTGCTTCACTCTTTTAAAGAGGAAGAATTAGTAAAGCCTGCACTCCCTTACCTAAACGAGTTAGCCCCTTTATTTGAAAAAATTACCCTTTCCAAACAAGAAGAAACAACAGCCGAAACCAATTCAAAAACAGGCGTTACCACAATAAAAGGAGGTAATTCTCTTCACTACACCAATGCAGATTTAATGGCTATAAAAAACAAAATATCGGCCATAAGAAACACCTTAATTAAACCTTAAATTTTTACAGTAAATGAGTAAACATTTTTTTGTTGCAGCAGCAACATTTTTATTTTTTGTTTCGTTTGTATCGGCCCAGTGTAAAAGCTACACAAAAAAATACTGCTTCCCTTCTTTAGCTCCATACACTCACAACGGGCAGTTTAATGGTGCAATACTTATGCCGGGCGAAGTAGCAGAAATGAATATTACATTCTCTTCGGGAAAAGAATACCGACTGTTAGTATGCAGCCACGAAACCATTGGGCAATCTTTCTTTAAAGTGCTCGATGAAAAAAGAAATGAACTTTACAACAGTGAAGGAAAAAACAAAAATTATTGGGACTTTAAAGTCGAAAATACGCAACAACTAATCATTCAAATTAATGTTCCTTACAAAAAGCCTCTAAATAATATTTTACCCAGCGGTTGTGTTTCTGTGTTAATAGGCTTTACGCACTAAGGGGCCTGTATAGACTCTTTTAAAGGTACTTTATTTATTTTAATAAGACCTTTCCTTTTGCCTTTTCCAAAATAGATGACCACTTCTCCACCGGACGAAGATGTGCGTTTGGAAAAAGTAAAAGGAATACCCTGAGGCTCTCCGCTAACTAGCTGCTGAAAAGTACATTCTGTTCCTCCCTCAAATCCGGAAATGGGATTCTGTGGTTGATGGTTTATCATCAATACCAATTCAAGCAAATGATTCTTTGTTTTTTCTACCTTCCTATTCAATACCAAATTAAACGTATCAACTTCAACAGATGTTAACACCGTGCTTTTATTCACCAGAAAAGATAAATGATATGTAACCGAATAACCCGAATACCTATGCCCCCCATGAAAAGTAGTTTTATAACTTTCTTTTAACTCTATTTCATTTGTTGTTTTTTTGCAACACTGTGCAAATGCTACCGTTTGCAACAACAAGAAAAATACAAACCATCTACATTTTCGCATACCTTACTTTTATTTACTAATTTGTAAACCTAAATTAGATTTTATTTGTTACACGAGAGTAAATTAGACAAATTTTATTTCCATGAAAAAACTCGAAAATTACGCCTTGGGAAAATGGATTTCCGGAGAAGATGAAGGTCAAATTCAGTACAACGCCATTACCGGAGAACCCCTTTCAATGGCTAGCAGCAAAGACCTCGACTTTGCCGAAATGATGCACTACGCCCGAACAGTAGGAGGAAAAGCCTTACGTAAACTAACTTTTCAGGAAAGAGGTCGTATGCTAAAAGCCTTGGCATTACATTTACTCGATAAAAAAGAACTTTTTTACAAAATAAGTTGGGCCACCGGAGCTACCCGTAACGATAGCTGGGTTGATATTGAAGGCGGTATTGGGAACCTTTTCGCCTACGCCAGCTTACGAAGACAATTTCCAGACGAAACCTTTTGCTACGATGGAGAAGTCGCCAAACTGAGTAAAAACGGCACCTTTATAGGACATCATATTTGTGTACCAAAACAAGGAGTTGCCATTCACATCAACGCATTTAATTTTCCGGTATGGGGGATGTTAGAAAAAATTGCCGTTAATCTGTTGGCTGGAGTACCCGCTATTGTTAAACCTGCCACAGTTACCTCTTTTTTAACCGAAGCTGTGGTGAAAGAAATCATTGCTTCAAACCTTTTACCCGAAGGTTCTCTCCAACTCATTTGTGGAAGTGCCAACGGAATTTTAGACCACGTTATAAACCAAGACGTAGTAACCTTTACAGGCTCCGCAAGTACCGGAAAAATGCTTAAAGCACACCCGCGTTTAATAGAAGAATCGGTACCTTTTAATATGGAGGCCGACTCGCTTAATTGTTCTATTCTTGGAGCAGATGCCATTCCAGGAACTCCTGAATTTGACCTTTTCATAAAAGAAGTGCAACGCGAAATGACCACCAAAGCCGGACAAAAATGCACAGCCATTCGTAGAATTATCGTTCCCCATAATTTAATAGAAGATGTGCAAATTGCCCTCGGAAAACGATTAGCCTCTACCATTATTGGCAATCCGAATACCGAAGGCGTACGCATGGGAGCTCTTGCCGGAAAAGCCCAACAAGCCGAAGTAACCGAAAAGATAATGCAGTTAGCCCAAACACAAGAAATTATTTTTGGCGACTTAGAAAAATTCGAAGTAGTAGGAGCCAACAAAAATAGCGGAGCCTTTCTTTCACCCATTCTATTTTTAAACACAAACCCCTTTAAGTACCAAGATTGCCATAACATAGAAGCTTTTGGGCCGGTAAGTACCTTAATGCCTTATAAAACCATTGAAGAAGCCATAGAACTAGCCAAAATGGGAAAAGGCTCTTTAGTGTGCTCTATTGTTACTGCTAATGATGCTCTTGCCCGAGAATTTGTAGTGGAAGCAGCTTGTATGCACGGACGTATTTTAATTTTAAATGCCGACTGTGCCAAAGAAAGTACCGGACACGGTTCGCCTATGCCCCTGCTTACCCATGGTGGACCAGGACGTGCAGGCGGAGGTGAAGAAATGGGTGGAAAACGCGGAGTTTTTCATTATCTTCAACGTACTGCCATCCAAGGATCACCCACCACCTTAAGCAAAATTATGGGGCAATACCAATATGGCGGAAAATATATTGAAAAAGAAAAACACCCTTTCCGTTATTATTTCGAAGAACTAGAAATTGGACAAACTCTTATTACCAAAAAACACACTGTTACACTCGAAAACATTGAAGCATTTGCCGAACTGAGTGGTGATAAATTTTATGCCCATATGGACGAAAACTCCTTAGATGAAACCATCTTTACCGGAAGGGTAGCTCACGGTTACTATATTCTCTCTAGAGCAGCAGGCTTATTTGTAGATCCACCCAAAGGGCCGGTTTTACTGAACTATGGAATAGACGAATGCCGCTTTACCAAACCCGTTTACCCGGGAAGCACTGTTGGAGTAAGGTTTACCTGCAAAGAAAAAATTGACCAAGAGAAAAAAACACCTGATGATATTGCCAAAGGAATAGTAAAATGGCTCGTTGATATTTATGACGAAACAGGCGAAACAGTTGCTATTGCTACCATTCTTACTATGGTAAAAAAGAAAAAACAAGAATAATAAATAACAGATATTTTTTCGATAACTGTTTTTATTTGTAGGATATATGACTAAATATAAGCAACTTACAACACCATAAGATTATCTGTTTTTGCAATCGTTTTTGCACTTAAAAGTCGGTTTATCAGATAATTGATTAACTTTGCGGCATGAAGTTTTGCCTGTTTATATTTGTAACATTGCTTGCTTTTACTGGTTTTTCTCAAACAAAAAAAGAAAAAGGAACCTATTTTTTAAATGTGGGGGCAAGTAACTTTTTAGGCGATTTAGGAGGAGCCAACCAAATAGGCACAAATGGACTGAAAGATTTAGAGCTGGTTCTCACTCGTCCGGCAATATCTGGTGGATACAGATACTTCTTAAACAATTCAAATATCATAAAAGGAGGGCTCACCTATTTAAGAGTAAATGGTGATGACAAGTTAACAACAGAATATTTCCGAAATTTCAGAAACCTAAAATTTCGTTCACCTATACTAGAACTTTCTGCTATCTATGAATTTTATCTTTTAACCGAGAGTTCCGGACACCTGTACAAACTAAAAAGGGCAAAGGGGAAAAAAGCACAAAGTTGGAATATTTACGTTTTTGGAGGAATTGCTGGGTTTTGGTATAATCCAAAAGGCCCATTAAACGGCCGTTGGTATGCACTGCGGAAACTCCAAACCGAAGGAGTAAGGTATAGCTCAATAAATATTGCTATTCCCTTTGGTATGGGGGTAAAAAAAACGATTTCTCGTAAAATAGCATTACATTTTGAAATAAATATGCGAAAAACCTTTACCGATTATATAGACGATGTAAGCACCGTTTATTACGATTATAATTCTATGCTTGCAGAAAAAGGGCCCATTGCCGCTTATTTTTCCGACCCGGGAGGACAAGGAAAATCGTACCAGACTGCCACAGGTCTCCAACGAGGAGACCCTAAAGATAAAGATGCTTATATGACCATTCAGTTTGGTATTTCATACAAAATCAACAGAATGAGGGGGATTTTTCAATCAAAGTTCTAGAAAGGCGTAGTAAAAATTTTGTTACATTTGTTCGTTTTTAAAAAAAGTAGCCAAAAAATTTGATGAACAAATTATTCTTTTCTTTTCTTTTTTTGTTTTTAAGTTTTTCGCATAACACCTTTGCACAACAATGGAAAAGAAACCGTTTGGAATACACTGCAGGCTTAGGAATTTCAAACTTTTTAGGGGATTTAGGCGGAGCCGACAGAATTGGCACAAACGGATTGCGTGATTTGGAAATTTCACTTACCCGCCCTTCCGTTCTGGGAGGTGTTCGTTATCACTTGTTAAAAGATTTGCGTGTAAAAGGTCAATTAACTTACATACGATTAAACGGAAATGATGCCTTAACGAAAGAACCGGCACGAAATTTCAGAAACCTCAGGTTTCGTTCTCCTGTTATTGAACTTACAGCTATGGGAGAGTACTATTTAATGCAAGAAAAATCGGGGCATCTCTTTAAATTACGAGGAGTAAAAGGAAGAAAAGGCTTTAAATGGAATATATACGCTACTGCCGGTTTAGGCATTTTTTGGTTTAATCCCAAAGGCCCCTTAAACGGAAAATGGTACGCACTTCAACCACTACAAACAGAAAATGTCCGCTATTCCAGAATAAATGTAGCCATCCCCTTTGGATTTGGCGTAAGGCATACTATTGATAAACAGTGGAGTGTGAACTTTGAACTGATAATGCGAAAAACCTTTACCGATTACATCGATGACGTAAGTACCGACTATCAAGACTACAACACTATTTTACAAGAAAGAGGGCCTGTTGCCGCCTATTTTTCCGACCCGGGAGGACAAGGAAAACACCCCTGGACGCAAGCCGGAGAGCAACGAGGCGACCCTAACGATAAAGATGCATACATCTCTGCAATAATTTCGGTTAATTACAAGTTATTACATCGGAGAAGAAATTTACCCAAATTTTAAACCATTGGTTTTTGTTAATAAAATAGCGACACTTTGTGCCGGTTTTGTATTTTTCCTTACCAGCTATTCTTTTGCCCAACACTCCGAATTAGGTTTATTTTTAGGGGCCTCCTATTACATTGGAGAACTAAATCCCACCAAACATTTTAACCAATGCTATTTGCCAGCAGCCGGGTTAGTGTACCGAAAAAATTTAAGTAAAAGATACTCTTTAAAAACCACACTCTTGTACGGAAAACTAAAAGCTTCGGATTATTCAACACAAATTGCCTTTAATTCATTTCGCAATTACGCCATGAGTGGGCCAATTTACGAGGCTTCAGGGCAGTTAGAGTTTAACTTTTTAGAATACCAAATTGGAATAAAAGAAAAAAATCACACTCCCTATGTTTTTATAGGGGTTAGTGCATTTCTATCTAAAATAGACTTATACTACAATGGGAACAATAAAGAGAAAACTATTTTCAATTCAGAAAATGTTACCGATAGTTGGATGAGCAATGTTGTTATTCCGTTTGGCATAGGATATAAATTTAATTTAGGAGGATCTTTTGGAGCATCGATAGAATGGGGTATGCGAAAAACCTATACCGATGAACTAGACCGTCTTGAAAATGTTTATGCCATAGGTTACCAAAAGGGAAATGCAAAAAATTACGATTGGTACAATTTTTCGGGAGTAATTATAACCTACAAGTTTCGGAAAGCTTTTGACCGCTGCCCGCATCTTTTTTAAAATAAATTTATTGATTAATCTCATATTTGCACCCCAAACCGCATTGTTTCGCTAATTGTATGTCGTTACTTAATCAAATTGATAAAAATAATATTCCTAAACACATTGCCATTATTATGGATGGCAACGGCCGATGGGCCAAAAAACAAGGCAAAGAAAGAATTTTGGGGCATCAGGCAGGTGTAGAGTCTGTTCGCAGAGTAGTAGAAGCTGCAGCAGAAGTAAAAGTCCAATTTCTTACCCTTTATGCCTTTTCTACAGAAAACTGGAATAGACCCAAGCAAGAAGTAGATGCCTTGATGGAGTTACTGGTAAACACTATTGTAGCCGAAGTGGGCATACTTCAAAAAAACAACATTAGTTTAAAAGCAATAGGAAACTTAAAAAGTTTACCCGGAAATTGTCATGCTGAATTGCAAAAAGCCATTCAAGAAACCTCCTCAAATACCGGCTTAAGTTTGGTATTAGCCCTTAGTTACAGTTCAAAATGGGAAATAACCAACGCCATAAAATTGATGGTAGACGAAGTATTAAACAACCGTTTATCAAAAGAATACATAAACGAATCAACTATAGACCAATACTTATGCACTCACTCTATTCCAGACCCCGAACTACTTATACGCACTAGCGGTGAATACCGCATTAGCAATTTTTTGCTTTGGCAAATAGCCTATACCGAATTCTACTTTACAAAAAAGTTGTGGCCTGAATTTGGAAAAGAAGATTTTTATGAGGCCGTCATAGATTTTCAACATCGTGAACGAAGATTTGGTTTAACCAGCGAACAATTATAATCGAGAAGTATAAACATGAAAAAAACGCTCTTACTACTTATCGGATTTTTTGTTACAGGAACCGTTTTCTCACAGATATTAGTAGGCGAAGATGAAAAAATAAGCTATTCTAATCCCATTGAATATGAGTTAGGAGGAATTACCTTTTCCGGAGCAAACCACTTAGACCATAACGCACTAAAAATAATTACAGGGCTTGTTCCCGGTGATAAAATACTTATACCAGGTGATAAAATTTCGAAAGCCATTAATAATTTGTGGCAGCAAAAACTTTTTTCCGATATAGGTATTTATGCTGTTAAAATTACAGATAATACCATTTTTTTAGAAATAAGATTAACCGAACGTCCACGCCTTTCAAAATTTATGTTTACAGGTGTTAGAAAAGGAATTGCCAACGATTTGAGAGAAAAAATAGATTTAGCCAGAGGTCGTGTAGTTACCGAAGATTTAATTACTACTTCAAAAAACAAAGTAAAAACCTTTTTTGTAGACAAAGGGTTTCTAAACGCTGAAGTTACCATTAAAGAGATTCCGGACACAACACTTCAAAACAGCGTTATTTTAATGGTGCATATTAAAAGAAACCACCGTATAAAAATCAAGAATATTATTTTTCAAAACAACGAAAATATTAGCGATGGGAAATTGCGAAGATCCATGAAAAAAACGAAAACAAATACATGGTATAGCCTATTTACCATTTCTAAGTTTAAACAAAGTACTTACGAAGAAGATAAACAAAAAGTAATTTCAAAATACAATGAAAAAGGCTACAGAGATGCAGCCATAGTACACGACACGGTTTATAAGAATAACGAAAAAACATTAATCATTGAAATAACCCTTAAAGAAGGGCCAAAATATTATTTCAGAAATATAAAATGGGTTGGGAATACAAAGTACACCGATGAGCAATTAAGTAAAATATTGAACATTAAAAAAGGGGACGAGTTTAATCAGAAATACATGGATACCCGATTGTACATGAATCCTAATGGTCGAGATGTAACTTCTTTATATATGGATGACGGATACTTGTTTTTTTCTGTAACCCCCGTTGAAGTTGCTGTGGAAAATGATTCCATCGATTTTGAAATACGTATTTACGAAGGAAGGCAGGCTAGCATTAATAAAGTATATGTAAGTGGAAACACCAAAACCAACGACCATGTTATAATGCGAGAGCTAAAAACACGTCCGGGGCAATTATTCAGCCGTTCCGATATTATACGTTCACAACGCGAGTTAGCAACACTAGGGTACTTTAATGCCGAAACATTAGGGGTAAATCCAAAACCAGATCCCGAAAACGGCACTGTAGATATTGAGTACACCGTAGAAGAAAAACCTTCCGACCAAATTGAACTCTCCGGTGGTTGGGGAGGAAATCGCATTGTAGGTACACTGGGAGTGGTATTCACTAATTTTTCTACTCGCAATTTCTTTAAAGGTAGTGCATGGCGCCCTCTCCCATCGGGCGATGGACAACGCTTAAGCGTGCGTATGCAAACCACAGGATTATTTTACCAATCGTACAACTTGTCTTTTACAGAACCCTGGTTGGGTGGCAAAAAGCCCACCTCACTTACTACCTCGGTGTATCATTCGGTTTTTTCAAACGGAGAACGCAGATTTTTAAAAGACAGTATTGATGTAAATGGCGATAAAGTACGCAATCCAAACAGACAGGTAATGAAAACTACCGGTATTGTTTTTGGGTTAGGAAAAAGATTAAAATGGCCCGATGACTTTTTTACCGTTTACCACGAAGTATCTTACCAATACTACGACTTAAGAAATTACGTTGGAGCTTTTATTTTTACCAATGGATATGCAAATAACCTAAGCTATCGTTTTTCATTAGCTCGCAATTCTTCCGATCAACCTATTTTTCCTCGTACCGGATCACAAAGCACATTTTCTCTTCAAGTTACTCCTCCGTATTCTGCGTTTCGTACCGGAGCCGACTACTCCTCCATGCCTTTAAACAAAAGATTTAATTTAATTGAATACCACAAATGGAGGTTTCAAACCCAATGGTACACTCCCCTTGCAAAGAAATTAGTTTTGAGTGCTAAAATGGGATACGGATTTTTAGGTTTTTACAGCAAATCATTGGGGCTTACTCCCTTTGAAAGATTTTACCTCGGAGGCGATGGTTTAACCAATTTTCAATTAGATGGCAGAGAAATTATTGCCCTGCGGGGATATGGAAATGGAGTGCTTTCGCCAACTACCGGGGCAGGTATTGCCAGTAAGTACACAATGGAAATGAGATTTTTATTAAGTCCAAATCCTAATGCCACTATTTACTTATTATCTTTTGCCGAAGCCGGAAATTCATGGCAGCGTTTCAGAGAATTCAAACCCTTCGAAGCAAGAAGATCGGCTGGTTTTGGTATTCGTATTTTTATGCCCATGTTTGGTTTGCTGGGTTTAGATTGGGGCTACCGCTTCGATGATGTACCAGGAGTACACGTACCCGGAAGTAAACGAAACGAAATACATTTTACTATTGGGGGAAGTCTTAATGGATGGTAGAACAACAATCTTTCTACATTAATATTTTTTTCTCCAGCAATCTGTAGTATGATCGTTTACCATTCCTACAGCTTGCATAAAAGCATAACAAATAGTAGAACCTCTAAATTTAAAACCACGCTTACCCATATCCTTGCTCATGGCATCAGATAAGGCCGTTTTAGCCGGAATTTCTTGTACGATTTTAGGGCTATTAACAATGGTTTTATGTTTTGTAAAGCCCCATACATACGCATCAAACGAGCCAAATTCTTTTTGAATTTCTATAAATTTTTTAGCATTATTTACTGCCGCTTCAATTTTTAGTTTGTTGCGAATGATCCCTGCATCTTGGATCAATGTTTCAATTTTTGCAGCATTAAACTTAGCCACTTTTTGCACATCAAAATTGGCAAACGCTTTTCTAAAATTTTCGCGTTTTTTAAGTACCGTTAGCCAACTTAACCCTGCCTGAAATGATTCGAGAATTAAGAATTCGAATAACTTTTTATCATCGTGTACGGGTGTTCCCCACTCTTCATCATGGTATTTTTCGTAAAGTTCGTTACCCACACACCAAGCACAACGTGTTTTCTTTTTCATTATTTATAATCTTTCTTTAATATGTGGCATTACGGTTTCTGCAAGCATAAAAACAGGTTTATAAAGCAACGATTTTTCTTTTGCTTGTTGAGGAATAAAAGGGTAATGAGTATGTATTTTTTCTGCCAAAAATAAAATAATTCCAAGTATTAAAGCAAACTTTCCAGCTCCCAAAAAAGCCCCAGCCAGTTTATTAAACACTCCAAGTGCTGCCGCTTTTAAGGTTTTATCGGCAAGACCTGCCACCGCATAAACCCCAATAAGTACCCCAATAAAAAGAATGGCAAAAGCCATTAAAGGAAGCCACTCGCCCTGCCAATTGAGTGAATTTTTAAGCCATGCCGAAAATAAAGTATAAAACTTAATACTTACCCAAGTGCCCAAAAGTAAAGCAGCAATGGTGGCCAACTCCATTACCAATCCCTTACGGAAGCCTTTAAAACCACCCCAAAGTAAGGGAATTATTAGAAGTATATCCAAGTAACTCACAAGTCAAAAATAAGTATCTAATTTTGAAGCATGGTAAAAAAAGATATTGAATTTCGTTGGAAAGAAGTAGAAAAAATATGTGTAGATCGTTTTGGGGAAAAACTTGATGCCACCTCCCTTCTTTTTATTATTGGGTTGCAGGAGTTGGCAAAACCTCCCCAACTTTTTTCAAAGGATCAGAAATTAGATATTATTCATATTGCATTATGTAAAGTGTTGGAGCCTTTCGGTTATTATACTTACAAAGGACTTGATGAAGAGGGATGGCCACATTGGGAACGCACAAAAAAACTTCCTTTTTTAAATCCTGAAGAACAGGAAATATTGATAAAAGAAGCTATTGCCGATTATATGCAAATCTAAACAAGTGTAAACATTTTACTACCTTTGCTGCTATTCCGAATTTACTATGAATCCCAATCTTAACCCCGATTCCGAAAATTTAAATCCGGCCGAAAAAGAAATAGAAAAAGTACTTCGTCCTTTAAATTTTAATGATTTTACGGGGCAAAACCAGGTAGTAGAAAATTTAAAAGTATTTGTAGAAGCCGCTGCACAACGAGGAGAAGCGTTAGACCATGTATTGCTGCACGGCCCTCCCGGATTAGGAAAAACCACATTAGCCAATATCATTGCCAACGAGTTGGGAGTAAATATAAAAGTAACCTCTGGGCCTGTACTCGAAAAGCCAGGCGATTTAGCGGGCTTACTAACCAATTTAGAAAAAGGAGATGTGCTTTTTATTGATGAAATACACCGCCTAAGTCCGGTGGTAGAAGAATATCTTTATTCCGCTATGGAAGACTATAAAATTGATATTATGATTGATTCCGGCCCAAGTGCCCGCTCAGTACAAATATCTCTCAATCCATTTACTTTAATTGGAGCTACAACCCGCACAGGATTGCTAACAGCCCCTTTACGTGCACGATTTGGAATTAATGCACGGTTAGAGTATTATGAATCTACATTGCTAAGTTCAATTGTTAAACGCTCGGCTCAAATACTAAAAATACAAATTACCAACGATGCAGCTGCAGAAATTGCAGGCAGAAGCCGAGGAACCCCACGTATTACAAATGCACTGTTACGCAGGGTACGCGATTTTGCTCAAATAAAAGGCGATGGTACCATACATTTAGAAATTACACGTTCTTCTCTAGCCGCATTAAATGTAGATCAATATGGCTTAGATGAAATGGACAACCGAATACTTACCACTATTATAGATAAATTTAAAGGAGGACCTGTAGGGCTCACTACCATTTCTACGGCAGTTTCAGAAGAAGCCGGAACCATTGAAGAAGTGTACGAACCTTTTTTAATAAAAGAAGGTTTTATCATGCGTACGCCCAGAGGCAGAGAAGTAACCGAAAAAGCTTATATCCATTTAGGCAAAATACCCCCTAAAGAACAAGGCTCTTTGTTTTTTGGCAATAATGAATAAATCAATTTCCGAGCGAACACATATCCTCAAAGAGTTAGCCAAAGAATTGGGTTTTGAATGTTGCGGAATTTCTGCTGTCGGCTATTTGAAAGAAGAAGCCCCTCGAATGAAAACATGGCTACAAGAAGGGAAACATGGAAAAATGCAATACCTCGAAAATTATTTCGAAAAAAGAATGAATCCTTCCTTATTGGTAGAAGGAGCTGTATCTGTTATTTCTTTGCTATATAACTATTACAGCACCGAAAAACAACCTGCAGAGGCTCCCCGTATTTCTATGTACGCTTGGGGAAACGACTACCATAAAGTAATAAAAGATAAATTATTTCTATTACTTGAAATTTTTCAACAACAAACCGGAAAAATAAATGCACGAGTGTTTACCGATTCGGCTCCTGTAATGGAAAGAGTGTGGGCCGCAAAAAGTGGATTAGGTTGGATAGGAAAACACACCCTTTTAATTAATAAAAACAAAGGTTCTTATTTTTTTATTGCAGAAATAATTTGCGATGCCAAATTTGAATACGATACTCCTATAGAAAATTATTGCGGAACTTGTACGCAATGCATTGATGCCTGCCCTACACACGCCATAGAACCATTTTCGGTAGATGCTTCTAAATGCATTTCGTACGCTACCATAGAATTAAAAGATGAAAAAATTCCTCCATTATTTGAAAATAAAATTCAAGAAAATATGTTTGGTTGCGATATCTGTCAGCAGGTTTGCCCTTGGAATCGATTTGCTCAACCACACAACGAACCATTATTTGAAATGCTGGAACCCATAAAAAAATGGAAAATGAAAGAATGGACAGAAATGAATAAAGAATTTTTTAATAAAAAATTTAAAAATTCTCCATTACTTAGAACAAAACACAGCGGAATAGAAAGAAACTTGAAATTTATTTTAAAAAGTAAATAACAAGATTGACAAGAACTAAATTTCCCAATCTTTCTCTTTACGGTAAACAGTACCTTTAAACAAAGCTACGGTTTCATTATGCTGGTTCACTATTTTTACATAATAAACACCGAATTTATTTTTTATGCTAATTTCCTCCGCAGTGGCCGTAAGTACATCATTTTCTTTTACTGCAACCATATGAGAAATAGAGGTTTCTATAGAAACACACATTTTCCCGTGCCCATTCGATGCAAAGGCCAAAGCACTATCGGCTAATGAGTACGTTATTCCACCATGGGCAATCCCAAAACCATTTAACATTTCGTTTTTAACTCTCATTCTTAGAACACTTTTTCCTACCGATTCCTCCACTCTTTCAATACCCAACCATTTAGTAAACGGGTCATTGAGATACATTTTATCTATTATTTTCTTTGCTTTATCTTTCATACCTTACCTTTTCTTGGGGCACTAATTTACACCTTTAGTATTCAGTAAGCAACAAAACACTACTTTTGCAATCTTTTTTAAATTATGCTAAAGATTAGAAACATTGCAATTATTGCACACGTTGACCACGGAAAAACCACACTGGTAGATAAAATGCTGCTTGCCGGCAAACTCTTTAAAGACCATGAAACCCCCGGTGAATTAATTATGGACAGTAACGATTTGGAGCGAGAGCGAGGTATTACTATTCTGGCAAAAAATGTATCGGTTCGTTATAAAGATTATAAGATAAATATAATTGATACTCCGGGCCATGCCGACTTTGGAGGGGAGGTAGAGCGTGTTTTGAATATGGCCGAAGGCGTTTTAATTTTAGTTGATGCATTTGAAGGTCCTATGCCTCAAACCCGATTTGTTACTCAAAAAGCACTGGAATTAGGCCTAAAGCCCATTTTGGTGGTAAATAAGGTAGACAAACCCAACTGCACCCCCGAAGAAGTGAGCGAAGCCGTTTTTGAACTCATGATGAGCCTTGATGCTACCGATGATCAACTTGACTTTCCGGTAGTGTACGGCTCGGCCAAAAACGGATGGATGAGTAGTCACTGGAATAATACCACCAACAATATTGATATCCTTTTCGAAAAAATTATTGAACACATTCCTGCTCCCAATGTGGCAGACGGAACCCCACAACTTTTAATTACCTCTTTAGATTTTTCGAAATATATTGGTCGTTTTGCTATTGGTAAACTACAACGCGGAAGCCTAAAAACAGGGCAACAAATAACTCTTGTAAAACGAACCGGACAACAAATAAAACAACGCATAAAAGATTTATTTGTATTTGAAGGGTTCGAAAAAAAGAAAGTAGAACAAGTATTAGCCGGTGATATTTGTGCCATAGTAGGAATTGAAAATTTTGAAATTGGCGAAACTATTGCCGATGCAGAAAATCCGGAAGCTTTACCCACCATTGCTATAGAAGAACCTACCATGAGTATGCTCTTTACCATTAACAATTCTCCTTTTTTTGGTAAAGAAGGGAAATTTGTTACCTCAAGGCATATAAAAGAAAGATTAGAAAGAGAGCTAGAGAAAAATCTTGCTTTACGAGTAGAACCTACAGATTCTGCTGATTCATTTAATGTATCAGGAAGAGGGGTTTTGCATTTAAGTGTTTTAATTGAAACCATGCGAAGAGAAGGATACGAACTACAAATTGGACAGCCCCGTGTTATTTTTAAAGAAATAGAAGGAAGAAAATGCGAACCCATAGAAGAATTAACGATTGATTTGCCCGAAGAATATGCAGGAAAAGCCATAGAAACTGTATCGGTAAGAAAAGGCGAAATGATGAATATGACCCCCAAAGCCGATAGAATGATTTTAAAGTTTATTATTCCCTCGAGAGGATTAATGGGTTTAAAAACGTATTTAATGACTGCCACTTCGGGTGAAGCCGTTATGACACACCGCTTTATAGAATATCAACCCTACAAAGGCGAAATACCTGGCCGTCAAAATGGTTCTCTTATCGTAATGGAAACAGGCACCGCCATACCCTACTCAATAAATAATTTACAAGATAGAGGTATATTTTTTATAGACCCGAACGAAAGTGTGTATGAAGGTCAGGTGGTAGGCGAAAACAACCGCCCGGGAGATTTAGTAATTAATATTACTAAAACAAAAAAACTTACCAATATGCGAGCTTCCGGTTCTGACGACAAAGTGAGAATTGCTCCGCCACTTACCTTTACCTTAGAAGAGGCTCTTGAATATATTCAGGAAGATGAATATGTGGAAGTAACCCCAAAAAGCATTCGTTTGCGTAAAATTTTATTAAACGAAAACGACCGAAAAAGAGGCCAAAAAAAATAAGCTATTAGATATTTCAATTCGAGTAGCTTATTACTGTTTTTTGTACATTTGAATTCCTTTATTTAAATAAAAGGGGGTGCAGCAACAAAACAATATATCTCTCTACAGAAATTATATCCAAATGCAAGAATTGGGTTTGGAATACTTGTATTGTGGCCATTTTACTTTAAACCTTACTGAAAGTATTTTATCCTTTGCCGAAAATAAACTGGTAAAAAACGAAGAAACAGGTAAAGTAAATAAGAAAACGTACTTTATAATGGTAGAGTCTTTGCAAAACATTACTCGCCACCAAAAAGAACAAGATAAAGAGGGTTTTTTTGCTCTACAAAAATTAAATGAAAATACTGTAATAACTTCAGGAAACTATATTTCGGCCGAAGAAGTAAACCCCATAAAAGAAAAGATTGAAAAAATAAATTCGCTCACCACCGATGAACTGAAAAATTATTACATGGAAACACTCCAACTCAACAGTCTTTCTGATAAGGGAGGAGCCGGACTTGGATTAATCGAGATGGCCAGAAAATCGAGAAATAAACTTGTGTACGATTTTGTAATGATTAACCCGGAATACCACTATTTCTATTTTCAAACTAATATCTGTAGCAATGTAAACAACAGCGTTTGCCCGAATACCATTACACAAGTAAAAGAAATTCACGAAAAAATTTCTGAAGCAAAGATTAAACTCATGTATCAGGGCTTGTTTTCTCAGGAAAGTTTATTGGAATTTATTAAAATGTTTGAAAACACAGAACATTCTAAATCCGAACTTTCCATTCAAAAGAAAAACATTCATATTTTAATTGAGTTACTCCAAAATATTAGCCTACACGGCTTATCCCTCAACAATAATAAAAATGAAAAACCAGGCATCTACACTGTAGGAGGAGATAAAAATATTTGCATATTCACTACAGGAAATTTTATTGAAAACAATAAAATAGATACTGTAAAGAATAAAATTGATTATACCAACTCTTTAAATTCTTTGGAATTGGAAGAGTTATACGATAAAACCTTGCTGAATCCACCCAAAGAATCTATAAAAGGAGCGGGACTTGGTTTTATAGATATGCGTTTAAAAACCCATTCTAAAATCAACTATTGTTTCGACCCAATAAATGACTCTACCAGTTTTTTTACAGTTCAATTAAGTATAGTACAGTAAATGGAATCGCTAGTAATACCACATACTGATGATACTCCCTATGTAAACCTAGATATTGAAAAAGGATTTTTTGTATTAGAAAACTGTTCATTTCCGGAAGATGCAGCAGGTTTTTATACCCCTATTTTAGAGGCTTTAAAGTCTTACTTAGCAATGGCCCCAAAAAGTTTTACCTGTGAAATAAAATTAAAATATTTCAATACCTCATCGGCCAAACAATTGTTACAGCTTTTTGAAATAATTCGCCAAATATCTGGTCATTGTACTACTACTGTAACTTGGTTCTATGATAAGGGAGATAAGGATATGCAACAGGCAGCCGAAAGATACAGCCGTTTATCAGGAGTGGTAATAGTAACAAAAGAAAACTAAATTCTTATTCCTACCACCAACACATCATCTGTTTGTCGCTGATTACCCTTCCAATTTAAAAATGCTCTATCTATTTCTTTCAGTTGCTCTGATACTGGATTCCTTGTTAATTCAACAAAAAGATTTTCTAGATTAGAAACAAGAAATTTATTACCTTTTTTGCCCCCAAACTGATCAGCAAATCCATCGGTACTTAGGTATAGCATGGTATTTTTCTCCATTAAAACAGTTATTTCTTTAAATTCTTTTATGTAGTTTTTATTGAATCCCCCAATGGAGAATATAGAGCCCGATAAAGTTTGTATTTGATTATTATGAATTAAATAGGCATTTTGGTTTGCCCCCGAAAAACACAAATTGTTATTGTTTTTATCTATTCTGCAAATAGAGATATCCATTCCATCATCTTGTTTACTCACATTTTGTTGCTGCAGAAGAGAAATCATTTGCTTATCTAATTCAAGTAAAATTTTTGCTGGCTGTTCTATTTTTTTTACGTTTATAACATTTTCTAACATCGAAAATGCCAACATACTGAGAATGGCCCCCGGCACGCCATGCCCGGTACAATCGGCCACTACAATAAACTTGTGCTCGCTGGTTTCGCCAACCCAATAGAAATCCCCGCTTACCACATCGCGAGGTTTAAAATAAACAAATGATTCGCTGAATATTTTATTTATTTTTTCACTGTCCGGCAATACGGAAGATTGTATTCTTTTAGCGTATGTAATACTATCGCTTATGCGTTTATTTGAGATTTCCAACAAAGAATAAGCTTGTTTAAGTTTAAAATTGTTTTTTTGTTTCAACCTATATAAATAGAAAAGAGCAAAAGCAATCAATAAAACAAAAGTTCCTGCGGCAAAGGCGGCAATAGTGTATGTGCGTAACTCGGCATTTTTTTTATCTTTCTCGAGTGTTTCAATTTTTAGTGTTTCAATCTCTCTGTCTTTTCTTTCCGATTCGTAAAAAGCCTGAAGGAGTTGCATATTTTTATAACTACTAATTGCCTGAAGTGAATCTTTTAATGTAGTATAAATATTCATATATGTATAGGCTTTTGCTACATTATTTTTTTTCTTATATATTTCTGATAATTGATAAGCCGTTAGTTTTCTAATGTCTTTTTTTCCTGTTTTAACAGCAATGGAATAAGCCTCATTCAGGTACTTTTCTGCTACCTGTAAATCGTTCATCAACATAAATACCTCTCCTATATTGCAAAGCATAAAAGCCTGCCGTTCGTTATTAGAACTATTTAAGTAGTTACTTTTCCAAAACATAAAGTATTCCATCGCTTTGGCATAGTACTCGGACTTGTCGGTTTCTTTTGCCAACAATAAATAGGTTTCTCCTAAATTGATTAGAGAAAATTCTATTCCATTATTATCCTTTCTTTTTAAGTAATAAGGATAAGAAAGGTTGTAATAACTCAGAGCATTTTTATACTGTTTTAACTCTTTGTAGGCATTTCCAATATTATTGTAAAGGTTATGTATGCTTAGTGTATCGTGCTTTTTTGAAAGGATTACGGCATTGTTTAAAATTTCTATAGCTTTTAGAAAAGCGGTACTATCATTAGATATAATACCTTGTTCTGTATATGCATTCCCAATGTTATTATAGGTACGTAAAACCCCTACCGGATCATTTATTTTTTCATATAAGCGAACGGATTGAAAATAGAGATCGATGGCTCTATCGTAATATTCGGCTCTGTAGTTTATATTTCCGGCTTGCCTGAAAGCATATGCTTTTGTAGCTGTATTGGGAATATTCTGACAAAATTTGAGAAATTCTTTTTCTAGTATGAGTACTTGTAAGGGATTGCTTTGTAGTATAAAACTGAGTTCTATGTAGGCTCCTATTTTGGTGCTATCGTTGCTTTGTTTAGAATGAATAACACTATAAAGCGAGTCTATAGAGTTGTTTGCATTTACAAACAGCAGCGAAAAAATAGAAAAGGAAATATAAACACAAATTTTTTTCAAGAAGAAATTACATTAAGTTGGCGACCGATTTTTGTAAACGCTTCTATTGCTTTATCTATATGTTCTATTTTATGTGCAGCCGAAATTTGCACACGAATTCTTGCCTGCCCCTTCGGTACTACCGGGTAAAAGAAACCGGTAACATAAATCCCTTCGTTTAAAAGCTTGGCTGCAAAATCTTGTGCAAGTTTTGCATCGTATAGCATGATTGGAATAATGGCAGACTCTCCATCTTTAATATCAAAACCTGCCCGTTTTATTTTATCTTTAAAATAACGCACATTGTTTTCTAACGTGTCTCTTAGCTCAGTAGTTTCGCTAAGCATATCAAAAACGGCAATAGAAGCTCCTACAATAGCAGGTGCCAAAGAATTAGAAAACAAATAGGGTCTTGAACGCTGACGAAGCATTTCTATAATCTCTTTTTTTCCTGTTGTAAAACCTCCCATAGCTCCGCCAAGAGCTTTTCCTAGTGTTCCGGTTATAATATCTATTCTTCCCATCACATTTCTTAACTCAATACTGCCTCTTCCTGTTTTTCCAATAAAACCGGTAGCATGACTTTCGTCTACCATTACAAGAGCATTATATTTATCTGCTAAATCGCAAATTTTATCAAGTGGTGCAACGTATCCATCCATAGAGAAAACTCCGTCAGTAACAATTACCCTAAATCGTTGAGATTGTGCTTCTTTTAATTTTTCTTCTAAATCGTTCATATCGGAATTTTTATAACGATAGCGTTGTGCTTTGCAAAGTCTCACTCCATCTATTATAGAAGCATGATTCAATTCATCAGATATAATGGCATCTTCTTCTCCAAACAAAGGCTCAAAAACACCTCCGTTCGCATCAAAACAAGCTGCATAAAGTATTGTATCTTCTGTGCCTAAAAATTGAGCAATTTTTTCTTCCAACTCTTTATGAATATCTTGTGTGCCACAGATAAAACGTACAGACGACATTCCGTAGCCGTGTTTATCTAATGTATTTTTAGCAGCACTAATCACTTTTGGGTGCGAAGAAAGCCCTAGATAATTATTGGCACAAAAAATTATTACCTCTTTTCCGTTTACCTTAACAACTGCATCTTGTGCCGTTGTAATAATTCGTTCTTTTTTAAATAATCCGGCTTCTTCGATAGAAGTTAATTCGGTTTGTAAAAATTTTTTAAATTCTCCGTACATAACATTTGTGTTTGAAACAAAAGAAAGATTTTTTTGGTTTTTATAAAAGAAAAAGCCCCGAAAATTCGGGGCTTTTCCTTTTATTATTCTCATTAATTAATGAAGTATGGTAACATGTCCGGTATATTTTTCGCCAAGATTTGTAATTAAAATGTAATAGTATGTACCATCTGCCAAATTTCTCGATCCATTGGTTCCTCCCCAATCGTTTTTATAACTTTCGTTCTCATATACCTTATCGCCCCAACGATTGTATATGGTTAGTTTGTTTCCTTCTCCAAAAAGTGCTTTTACCACAAAATCGTCATTCATTCCATCACCATTTGGTGTAATAATATTCGGAATGATAAATTCGTAACGCACTTCTATTGTTTTGCACACAATTGCTCTACAGGTAAACTGATTAGTAACGGTAAGGCATATTTCATAGTCGTTTTGTTCGAATTGTTTAATCGGGTTTTGTTGGTTAGAGAAGAACTCACTATTGAATGTCCAATACCATTCTTCTAAAATACCCCCCGGATTTCCACCCTCGGATTTATCGGTAAATTTAATATCAGTTTCCGGTCTCAAAGGAGGTGCCGGAGCATCGAAATTTGCAATAGGTACAGGCCTTACGGTATGTATTAATGTTAGTGAATCATAACATGGGCCAATCCAAGTTACTAGCTTTACACTATAAACTCCCGGATTGTAGTAGTAATGTATTGGGTTTTGAACCGGAGAGTTTGCTGTACCATCTCCAAAATCCCATTTCCAACCATCGGGGGTTGGCGTGGTAAGGTCTAAAAAGGCCATACCGTCATTTGCACAACTTTGCCCAGTTACAAAATCGGTTTTGGGTTTCACATTTACATTTACAGGCATAGTAATGCTATCCACACACCCACTGTCTGATGTTACAATCAATGTTACATTATAGATTCCGGCACCCGGATAACCATGTGAGAAGTTTTGAGTGAAGTACTCGAAAGTACCATTATTATCAACATCCCATTGCCATGTAGCAATACTACCAGAAACGATACTAGAGGTATCGGCAAACACAATGGTAATACCATCACAAAGAGAGGTACCAATAAACCCTGCTTTAGGTTTTGGGTTTACAAAAACCTGTTTTACAATGGTGTCTTTACAGCCGTACGAATCAGTTACTATAAATTTTACATTTTGAGGGCCTGTTCCGCTAAAAACATGAAATACATTTTGCGAAACGTAATCGGTAGAGCCGTTATTATCTATATCCCATTGCCAGTTTATAATCGTTCCACTAGTAGCAGGAGTAGAAGCATCTTGCAAACTTACCGGAGTTCCTTCGCACACATTATCTGCTATAAAATCTGCGGTAGGCTTATCGGTTGTAATCACAATTGAGTCTACTCCAATACATGCTGTACCTGAAGTATCTGTTACTTCTAGCCAGTATGTACCCGGACCAACGGCTATAATAGGGTTTGTGGAGCCATTACTCCACAAATAAGAATAACCACCCGAACCTCCTGAAATTTGGGGTACAACGGTGGTCATTTGATTACAAGGTATTAAGATGTCAGGGCCGAGATTAACCAATATACCTGGAGTAACTTCTACCACCACGCCCATACTGGTAAGTCCAGGAATAGGGCAAGCTCCGTCATTTGCCCCCACATCAAAAGTATAAGTACCTTGCGAACCGGGAGGAGCCGTCCAGCAAATGGTAGCTGTAACAGGATTTTTTCCTGTAAAAGTAAATGAAGAACCCAATAACACATTTGTAACATTCGATGTACAAAATAAAGAATCTCCTAGATCGACATCTGTAAACACTAAATCAAAACAAGTGGCACTTCCCTCACATAGTGTAATTTTATTTGGTGGCGTTAACACACCACTACCTGTTACATTTGTAATACCCCCCTGTGGTGGTTGAGGAAGCTGATTAGTGCAGTTGATGATAGTGAATTGAACATCGTGTACCTGCTCTGAAACGATTTGATTATTTGCATTGAATTCTGTTGCTTTTACTGCCACTATGTAGTCTCCAATAGTGCCTACGTTGAATCCAATTTCACCGGTTTGTGGATTAATGGTGGAGCTTGGACCAAAAGGCTGAACTGCAGAATATCCGAAATTATAAGGTACAGGACTATTTTGAGCTTGTTGAGCATCTACAAAACTATATTGTATGGTATGTCCGTTGGGTTCAATAATTCCCCAGTTATGAGTTACCTGCTGATTAGCACAGTAGTATGGAATGGGCTGTGCTGTCCATTTGGGCGAAGTATTGCACGGGTCGGTTTGGCTATACATTCTTGTATACGTGTAAAAACTTGGCTGACCGGAAACATTTACTGTGGTATTACGACAACAAATATTTGTAGAAAACTCCCAAAAATCGCAAGGTTGCAATGTAACTACCGATGATTGATATTTCCACATACGCACCCCGGGTAACCCTCCGTTTGAACAAGCACTTTGAGGCAATTGGGGTGGACAAAGTTGTGAAACTTCTATTCCACATTCTACGCAGGGTAAGGTCCAACTTTGGTTGGGTAATCCACATGTATTGGTGGCAGAAACAACTCGGGTTGCATAACTGGGTAAACTGTTTCCTGCAGGGCATTTTACAAAGAACATGCAACGTATAATGTACTGATTCGGACCTACACATTCAAACTCTATATCTGCACCCGGAATATGCGATGCAAAAAGGTTTTGCGTAGAAACAAAACCAACGAAAATGAGAAATAGTGTAACTAATTTTTTCATAATACAAAATTTATTGAGGTGGAAAATTATAGAAAATGAACATAAACTGCAAGCGTTGACGTATAATTTTTTGTTTTAAGTTGCATGGCAAACTAATTTATTTATTTCAATAGGGTAATGTAGCCGGAATACTCTGCTTTCTCGTGCGTTACAAAAATGTAATAATAAGTGCCATCTGACGCAAGTTTTTCAGTATTTATAATGGTTCCGTTCCAATTATTTTTATAGTCAAAACTTTCATATATTTTCCTGCCCCAACGATTAAAAATGAGCAACATATTACCACTACCTCTCAATCCTTTTATCACAAAAAAGTCGTTCTCCCCATCTTCGTTGGGTGTAAAAATATTCGGAATAATTATTTCGCTTTTTACTTCTATTGATTTACAAACAGAATCAGCACATCTGTATTTATTTTTAACGGTAAGACACACATCGTAGGTTTCTTGTTTAAACACAAATGTTGGATTTTGTTCGGTAGAGGTTAAAGAACCAGCATTCCAAAACCACTCGGTTGCACCTGTAGATTTATCTGTAAAAGAAATGCTTACATCAGGGCGATAGGGAGGAAGTGTACTTACCTCAAAATTTGCTTTCGGTAAAGGATAAATTTTTAAGGTATCAAAGGTTTGGTATACACTCTCACAACCTATGTTTGTAAGCACTTTAATGCTTGGAAGAAGTGTTAAAACAGTATCGGAATTATTTACAAAACATTTGTATGGATTACTCCCTGCTATACTATCGTTTTTAGAAAAATACCATGTTGTTGATGTTATTGAACCTGAACCTATGCTTGAAGAATCTTTGAATTGTACACATAATTCTGAACAACCTTCTTTAGGACCAAAGTCTGAAAAAATTTCTGGAATAGGATGAACAAAAACAGTACAAGAAGCCGAACTTCCACAGTTGTTTTTGGTATATTCTACGGTGTATGTGGTGGTGGTATTTGGGCTTACTGTAATTGTTTGCGTTGAATCTCCGCTTGGCAACCAATCATACGTTCCGCCTCCGATATTAGGTGTAACCGTTAATGTAATGCTATCTCCTTGGCAAATAGTAGTATCGTTGCTAATGGTAAGGTTAAGAGTGTTTGAATTAAGACATTCAACAAGTGTAATATCATCTATCCCATAATCGTTTCCGGCAAACTGTATATTCTTGTTTACAATTTCAATGGTAATAGTTCCTCCTTGCCCGGAATACCAGCACTCTGAGAATTGTTCCCAAGTAGGAGGAATGGTGCTGTATGTACTTGGAGAGCCTTGTCGGGGTGGCGGATTAAAAATAGGTCCGAAATTTTGACCGTTTATTGAAAACTGTAATTGTGGGGAATTTACATTCCAAAACACCGATAACCACATAGCAAATATATAGGTGGTATTTGGTTTTACAGTAACTGTTTGGCTCCACACCACTTCATTGGGTACATTGGCTCCATCTACTAACATCATATTTCCTCTGCCCGAAGTGTGATCTTGCACTAATTTCCAACAACAGTTTGAACCATTTGCATTGGTATTTACAGTATAATCTCCGGGCATTAGTTGGGTGTTTGGAAGTTTAGAATTGTAAGAAGAATTAAACCCCATGTCTCCTGCACTAAAATCAAAATTTGTAATTAGATTATCTCCTGTACATACACAGTTACACTGTGAGTAGGAGGATGAAGTTGCTAAACTATAGAAAGCTATTCCAAAAAAAATCTTAGAAAAAAGGTTTATTTTAATTATGCTTTTAATCCTTAAAATAGTAATCATAAAATCTAAACTAATGTCTTGCACGTAAGACTAAGTGAAAGATTAAAAGGTTGCATTTATTTAATTACTACCTAAACAAAGAAAAAGAACCGGAGTACTCTTTTAAATCAAATGTTTTGAAAATATAGTAATAAGTGCCGTCTGAAGCAATTTTGCCATTAATGGTTCCATCCCACTCGTTTTGATAATTGGCATTTTCATATATTTTTTTACCCCAACGGTTAAAGATAAGAATTAAATTATCGGAGCCGTACAGCCCCTCTATTACAAACAAATCATTTTGCCCGTCACCATTGGGAGTAAATACGTTTGGAATAACAATTTCACTTCTTACCTCAATGGTTTTGCAAACAGAATTTAGGCACCCGTAATCGTTCTTAACCTGTAAACACACTTCGTAAGTGCCCTGTTCAAATTTGAATTTGGGATTTTGTTCGCTTGAAGTTTGAGATCCGGCTGTCCACTTCCATTCTGTAGCTCCACTTGATTTATCTGTAAAGGAAATATCAATATTTGGGCGAAGGGGAAGCGGAGTACTCACTTCAAAATCGGCAATGGGTTGTGGATATACCTTCAGTGTATCTGTAGTTTGAAAAAAAGCAACGCATCCTTTATCTGAAATTACTTTAACCGAAGGCTGCAACTTCCATACACTTCCGGTGTTGTTTACAAAGCATCGATTGGGATTATTTCCTACTAGAGAATCTCCGGGCATGAAATACCATGTTGTTGAGGCAATCGTACCATTGCTTATACTCGAAGTGTTTGTAAACTGTACACAAAGTTCAGAACAGCCTTCTTTAGGACTAAAATTAAAACTTGCCTGTGGAAAAGGATTTACATTAACCGTGTGTGTGGCTGTATTTGTGCATCCATTGGCATCAGTGCCGGTTACTGTATAAGTAGTAGTTCCTGCTGGCGATTGCGTAATACTTCCTCCACTTTGTCCTCCGGGCATCCACGAGTAAGACTGTCCTCCGGAAGCGGTAAGTGTAACTTGGTCTCCAAAACAAATATCGCTTGGCCCTATAATGCTAATGGTTGGTAAGGGAAAAACCGTTATGGTAATGTTAGAAGAGCCTGTGCATCCGTATTGGTCTTGCCCGGTTACAGTATAAGTAGTGGTAGCTCCGGGAGATAGTGTTACGGTACTTCCTGTCATTCCTCCGGGCGACCAACTTAAATTACTTCCACCCGATGCGGTAATGGAGGTTGAACTTCCAGGGCAAATAGAAGTATTCCCTGTAAAAGTTATATTCGGACCAGTGCTAACGGTAACTTTTACAGAATCGTATGCTGTTTGACCGTTGTAAGTGTGTGAAACTACGTAAGTGGTAGTACTTCCGGGGCTAACCGTAATAGAAGGGCTTGTCATTCCTCCGGGTTGCCACACAAAGGTTCCGGTATCACAAACCAATACATTAAATGTAACGCTTTGACCGAGGCAAATAACAGTATCTCCTGGAACAATGCTAACTCCTGCACCCGAAAGTTTTGTAACCACTACATCATCTGTATCTTTAACGGTTTGCCCTGTGCAAGTGGTATAAACCACCTCGGCTAAATATGTGGTAACTGTATTTTGCGGACACACAGTAATAGGAGTTCCCGTTCCCACCAAATTTCCTCCGGTGTACCAGTTAATGGTGTACGAGGGCGGGCCTGACGGGGTAAACCTCCATGCTTCATTGTTTGTGCTCCAAGGACCGGTATTTCTGCCGGGAGGACAAAGACCTGTATTGCCGGTGGCATTTTGAATACCAATTACTGCATTTCCACTATTCCAATTATTGCAGGTGGGTTTATTCTGTACGTAAACATCTATAAGATTTGTAGTTTCATAAAGAATGATTTGGGTAGTAGACATTAAATTATTGCAATCGAAATGGCAAACCTGATTGAAGTTAATGACAGCCATTCTACAAGGTGCCGTACCTTGAATAGAATACCGAATTTGCCCGCAAATAGAAGGGTCTATATCGTGATACACCCCAAATACAGCATTTAGAGGAAGAACCGGATTGGGAACCAATGCAGAAAAACTCCAAGGGCAATATCCTCCTGCATAAGTCATATCGAACGAAATCAATCCGTTTGTGCCAACCACTATTTGGTTGTATGTGTTTCCGTAAAAACAAAATGAAAAAGGTAAAGTTAGTGCAGTACTCCATTCATCATCAATGTTAATGAACATTTGGTTGCCCACATTGTAAGGTACAGGAGGGGCATAGGGTATGGAAGAAACTGTATAGGTATTGGTTTGACTGGAAGGAGCCACTACCGTTGCATTTAAATTTACACAGTTTACTCCGCAACTCATGCTGGTATCGTTTCCTGCGTTGATGCTAAGGCAGCCTGACTGAGCTTCTACCATTAATACTCCTGTAAACAAGAGAAAGAACAAAATAATATATTTCTGAACCATAGCTGATTTTTTTAACCCATTACTTTGACGTAAATCTACCATATAAGGTTGTAACTAATAAAGCGATGAAGGTACAAATAATTATAAATTTTACAAAATTATTTTTTCTTAAACGCACTGATGGCTTTAACGGAAAAATCGGAGAGAACAAGTTTTCCGCTAATAGCTGCACGCTGTGTAAGCAATTTATTCCAATGTTCTGTACCTTGCCAAAAGGTTTTTTTCATTTCTTTCATGGCCTCAGGGTTTGATTTAGCAAGGGTATGAGCCAATTTGAAAATAGCTTTGTCCATTTCTTCGATAGAATTGAACACTTCGGCAAATAACCCTTTTTCTTTTGCCCATTGGGCAGAATACCATTCGGTAGCATTCATGGCAAGTTGGCTCATAGCCGATAGTCCTATTTTTCTTTCAATAACAGGACCTACCACAAAAGGGCCTATACCTACGGCCAGTTCGCTAAGTTTTACTGATGCAGCAGTAGTTGCAACACAATAATCGGAACTTGCTGCTAATCCTACTCCCCCTCCAACCGCTTTGCCTTGCACCCTGCCTAAAATAAATTTAGGGCATTCGCGTGCCGCATTAATTACGTTAGCAAAGCCCGAGAAAAATAGTTTCGCTTCTTCAATGTTATTGATAGAGAGGAGCTCATCAAAAGAAGCTCCGGCACAGAATGCTTTTTCACCAGCACTTTTTAGAATAATTACCACCACCGAATTTTCGCTGCTCATTTGGGTTATGGTATGGGCTAATTGGGTAAGCAATTTGCCGGGCATCGAATTGCTTAAGGGGTGAGAGAACTCAATAGTGGCAACACCTTCTTTTATTTCAGATTTGATTTTGCCTGCATCTTTTATTTCTTCCGTCATTTTTTATTCCTCCATGTCTTCGGCAAATGTTATTACATAACCGTTTAAATCCATTACAGAAAATTCTTTGGTATCGTAAAACGTGTGTTCTAATTCGGCTACTATTTCTGTTTTGCTTTCTATTTCTTCAAACAGTTTTTGAACGCCCTTCATTTTAATATAAAGCGTTGTTCCGCTTCCTGGTTTTCGGCTTTGTAATGCGGGTATTTCCGATGCCAAACTGCGTTTGGTTTGAAACATCAGTATTACTTCGTTTCTTTTCATCATGGCCCAGTCTAAGTCTCCTTTATCAGGAACGGTTCGCAGTAAAGTAAAACCAAAAACATCTTCGTAGTAAGCAATGGTTTCATCTATATTTTCTACCATTAAATTGGGAGTAATGCTTTGTAATTTAATATTCATGAAAATTTTTTTACCCGCCAAAGTAAAGAAAAATCTTTAATGACCTATGTTGGGGTTGAAAAACTTTGTTTTCATTTTTTATTTCAGAAATCTTTTGGGGAATGATGCATGCTCGTTTTGGCTTATGTCGGCTCTGTATTTTTTTGAACTTGTAAGTACTTAAAAAAGTATAAAGCATATTATTTTTCTGGTGGGTGTTGAGTTGTATTTATTTTGTTTATTTTTTTCATTATTTCTTCTTGTAAATCGCGTATTATGGCTGCTGCTTCGTATGCTTTTTCTTTAATGAGGGCTGATTTTTTTTCTCCGAGTTTTTTCAATTCTTCCTCGAGTTCATGTAGAGTTTTTTCCATCTATTTTTTAGGCAAATTTCATTATGGGGGAACGCCAAAATGTGTCGTAGCAAATTAAATTCAAAAAAATGGATGATTAGCTTCCCTTTTTAGTTTTAGGGTTGCGGGATATAAGAAGCCTGAAAATGCTTTTTAAGTAGAACTGTATTAATTTCTGGAATCGGTTCCCCACTTCAATTTGTTGCGGAGTGTGGTAAGAAAACTGTGTTTATTGAGACGAAGTAGTTTGATGGTAAATTCCTCTTTTGAGATTATAATTTCTTCAGCATTATCTATTATAACACTTCTAGAGTCGAGTGATAAAAACACCTTACCTTGCCTGCTTTCGGGAATAAGTTTAAGTACGGCAGAATCCGGAATAACCAATGGCCTCACATTTAAGTTGTGGGGAGCAATAGGGTTTATAATAAAGTTGCTTGAATCGGGCAGAATAATGGGTCCTCCACAACTAAGCGAATAGGCAGTAGAACCGGTTGGGGTGGAAATAATTAATCCATCGGCCCAGTAGGAGTTTAAAAACTCGTTGTTGATGTACACATGTACTGTAAGCATGGAAGAGGTGTGTGCATTATTGATAGTTACCTCATTCAATGCAAAGTTTGTATCTTTTAAATCATTATTTTTTGTTGATACAGATAATAATGTTCGTTCGTCTATGTAATATTTTTGTTGCTTAATGGCTTCAATGGCTTCTTCTATCTCGTCTGTTTGAATGCTGGAAAGAAAACCCAATCTTCCCATGTTAATTCCAATGATGGGAATTCCGCTATTTTTAACCAACGTAAGAGTATCGAGCAAACTACCGTCTCCGCCCAAACTAAATAAAAAATCAATATGGTGTGCAAGTAAATGAGTGTGCGAAGAGAATATTTCTACTTGTTTTTTTTCATCGTACTCAATAAATTTTTCTGAAATATCTTCGAACACAATAATTTTAGAAACCTCTGCTTCGTATAATTTTTGCAATAACTTTTTTACAAAAGAATAATGAGAATCTTTAATGTATCTGCCGTAAATTGCTACACGCATGATTTCTTAAATTGGTGCTACAAAGTGAAGAAATATTCCTGATTCGCCCAACATATTTATAGAATATTCTGTTCTAAGTACCATTTCGTAAAAAGTAACAAAATCTAAACTAAGTCCTCCGCCATACACCCATTGATTTGCCAAGGGACTTATTCTTTGAGAGGCGTCTTTTACGTAGCCATTATCAAAAAATACTCCCGGATAAATTGAAACAGGTATAGTATTAAATTTTTTAGAGGAAATAATGGGGGCTTTGAACAATTTATTTTCTAAAAGAGCGTATCGAAGCTGATTTCGTTGAAATGCCCAATATTGTCCGTCTATTACATAATATTCAAACGAGCGTACTACATCGTTACCGTATCCAAGTCCTTTTAGCAAAAAATAATTTACATTCTTTTTGCTATTCGCTCTTAATTTGGTTCCGAACGATAAATAAAAATGATTTCCTAAATCGAAATATTTTTTCGCCCATACCTGAATGGTACTAAAATCGGGTTCTTTAGAAAAAACGCCCAATCCATATTTAGAAAGTTCTATATCGAAATAATGCCCTTTCACAGGATAGTTCGAAAAATTTCTTTTATCGTGTTTAAATTGATAGGTTAAAACAAAAAAGGTGTTCTCTCTTTGTTTTTCGCAGAGATATTCTGCATTTAATTTAATTATCGTATCGAGTACCGAAACATTGTAATAATAAGCTTGAAGGGAGTGTGTATTGTATAGTTTTTTTCGGTATTGGTATCCTACGCGTGCATAAAATTCTTTTCGGGCATAATCTATTTCATTGCGATACAGCAATCGTTTATTGTTTTCCGAATTGTACATTATCTCATGATTGCCCTTGTAGCTCACCGTAAAGCCCAAGCCATGTTTTTGTTTCTTATCTATAAAAGGGATTTTGTATTGCAGGGCAAACTGCTCGGAATAGCCCATCTGAAATTTTGCAATCACTTCTTCTCTGCGGCCTCTAAAATTTTCGCGTTCTATATACATTCCATAGTTTAGCCTGTACCAGTCGGTGGTTTGCAGCCAAGTATTGAAATTATTGTCTTCAATTTCAAAAATAGGGATTGGCCAAGTGTACCACTGTTCTATTACATCTACATAAATACCAATATGTAGCGAATCAAAAAAAAAAGAATTTACATTTACCACATTAAACAATTGGGTATTCATTAAATTACTTTGCACACGTGCCAAAAATTTTTCTACGTTTTCTTTCTCAAGAGTATCGCCCAATGTGTGCGGAAACTCTCTGAGCAAAATGCGTTCTTTGGTAACCTTATTTCCAATAAATTTTATTTCGGAAATAATAAGCGGCTGTTTTTCCTGAGCAACAACCAAACAATTTTCTGAAACGAAAAAAAGAAGAAGAAAAAAGAGATTTAAACTCTTAGACATAGAAAATACTTAAGTATTCAAGTAACGCATAAATGCTTCGTACCTTTTTTTCATATCCTCCTCGTAATCGCTTTGCTGGTACGAGGCTGTAACAATATAATTAAACCTGAAAAAGGTTTGTAAAATACGAGATATATCCGTTTTATTTATTTTAATGGTTAATTCCATCTTAGTGGTATCGGGCGATGAAGTAACATATAAACTTAATATTTTGGCATCGTCTGATTCTACTATTTTTCCAATTTCTGAGATAGAATAATCGTTTATATTTAGTTCGAGAGTAATTACTGAGCCCGCATCTTTTAAAGAGGCTGTTTCTGAAAAAACACGAACCAAATTGCCCAGCGTAATAATTCCTAAATAATTATTTTCTGCATCTACCACCGGCAAAAGCGAAAGTTTATTTTGTGCCATGATAGAAAATACATCGAATAAATGCTGTGTGTTAAGCACCGATGATTTTTCGAGTGAGAGTTTATGATTTCCAAGCGGCTCTTCCGCTTCGTTTAAATCTAAAATATCTTCTTCGGTAATTAAGCCTAGTAATTTTGTGTTATTTACAATGGGTAATTGTGCCACTTTAAATTCTTCCATCCAGGCCAATGCTTTTAATCCGGTATCAGAAGTTTTAAGCGGTGGTATCTCATCGGTTATTAAATCAATCGCAATCATAAGCATCTATACTTTGTGCTAAATTAGTATTATAAACGCTACTTTTGTATCAAATATTTCAATTTTGGTTAGGCTTAGTGTAAATATCAATAAGGTAGCATGGCTTAGAAACTCGCGAGGAGGAAATGTGCCTGATTTGCTACAAGTAGCTATGGATTGTGAACGATTCGGAGCACAAGGGATTACGGTTCATCCCCGCCCCGATCAAAGACATATCCGATATGCCGATGTGTATAATTTAAAAAAAATAGTAACCACCGAATTTAATATTGAAGGAAACCCCTCCGAAAAAAAGTTTGTAGAATTAGTACTTGCTGTAAAGCCGGCACAAGTTACTTTGGTCCCCGATACAAGCCAACAACTTACGTCTAATCATGGTTGGGACACCATACAACATCAACGCTTTTTATGCGAAATTATTTCGGTATTTAAAAAGGCAGGCATACGTACTTCGGTTTTTGTAAACCCTGATGAAAAGATGATAGAAGGAGCCAAAAATACCGGAGCCGACCGTATAGAACTATACACCGAAAGCTATGCTCAACATTACACAGAAAACAAACAAAAAGCCATTGAAAATTTTATTATTGCAGCTCACAAAGCCAATGAATTGGGGATTGAAATAAATGCGGGGCACGATTTAAATCTTGAAAACCTCCGCTATTTCAAAGAAAATATTCCAGGTTTAAAAGAAGTTTCCATTGGGCATGCTCTTATTAGCGATGCGTTATACTTTGGCCTGCAAAACACTATTTCTCTTTATTTGCAACGCCTGCAATGAAATTGAATTTTAAAAAAATAGGAGAAACAGGCCTACCTGTTCTTATTCTTCACGGGCTTTTTGGCTCTTTAGATAACTGGATAAGCATAGCCAGGGCTTTAGCCGAAAATCATTTTATTGTTTACATTATTGACCAGCGTAACCACGGTCAGTCTCCGCACAGTGAGGATTTTAATTACTCTTTAATGGCCGATGACTTAAAAGAGTTTATTTTCGAGCATTCTATTAAAAACCCGATAGTAATAGGACATTCCATGGGAGGAAAAACGGTTATGCAGTTTGCTTGTAAATATCCCGAGTTAACCGAAAAATTAATTGTTGTAGATATTTCTCCTGCATATTATCCAGTACATCATCACGAAATAATTGATGCTTTGTTTTCCTTGCACCTCGATGAAATTAAAAACCGTAATGAAGCCGAAGAGCAACTTTCGCATAAAATAAAAGACTTTGGCGTAAGGCAATTTTTACTTAAAAACTTATACCGAAAAAATGCATATCAATTTGCGTGGAGATTTAATTTACCAAGCATTGCAAAAAATATAGAAGAAGTGGGAAAAGCTCTTTTTAATGAAGCTCTTTTCGAAAAACCAACCTTGTTTATAGGTGGCACACAATCGAACTATATTAATAAAGAAAATGAATCTCTAATTTACAAACATTTTCCAAATGCCCAAATTAAAATGGCACAAGGAGCGGGACATTGGATACACGCAGAAACGCCTGAAACCTTTTTGGAAATTTGTTTGAATTTTATTAAATAGCGTTTTAAAACTTCCAGTTATTTCTATCTATGCCTTTAATACACTCTTTAAGCAGGCTAATACAAGCTCTTATATCACTTTTATCGGCCATTTCAATTACCTGATGAATGTGGCGGGTAGGAATAGAAACTGCTCCCGAAATAGAGCCTCCGGGTGTCATTCGCTGAATACCGGCTGTATCGGTTCCTCCTGCCGGTAAAATTTCGGGTTGCCATTTTATTTTATTTTTATCCGCTGTTTTTTTCATGTATTCTACCATGCGATAATCGGCAATAGTAGAAGAATCCATAATTTTAATAGCCGCTCCTTTACCTAATTCAGTTATCTTTTCTTCGGGTTTAGCACCGGGAACATCGTAGGCAATGGTAGTATCTAAACCAAAGCCAAAATCGGGTTGTATCTTAAGTGCGGCCACATTTGCCCCTCTTATGCCCACTTCTTCCTGAACAGTGAACACTCCGTATACATCGTAGGGAGGAGTTTCTTTTTTTAGTTCGCGTAATACTTCTATAAGGATAAAAACAGATACTCGGTTATCGAGCGACTTGCAGTTTACGCAATTTCCCATTTCAATCAGTTCTCGTTGGCGTGTAACAGGGTCTCCTACCGAAACATATTTTTCTACTTCTTTTTTGGGCATTCCCAAATCAATAAAAAAATCAGTGGTTTTGGGCATTTTTGTTCTTTCTTCAGGACTCATTACGTGTATGGGTTTGCTTCCCATTACGCCTATTAAGTCTTTTTTTCCGTGCACAATTACTCGTTGTGCTGTTAGGGTTTTTGGGTCAAATCCACCTAATGTATGAAAACGTAAAAAGCCTTGATCATCGATATGGTTTACAATAAAACCAATCTCGTCCATGTGAGCCCCAATCATTATTTTTTTACGTTGTTTTCCTTTTCTAAAAGCGATTACATTCCCCATATTGTCAATGCTGATATCGTCAGCAAGATTTTTAATTTCTTTCATCACTAATTCGCGTATGGGTTGCTCGAATCCGGAAGTTCCGGGAATTTCGCAAATTTGTTTCAGTAGTTTTACGTTGATACTCATGATTATTTTTTTATTATTCTACACAACTTAATTTAAGCATATTTGATTTCCCTTTTTCTGAAATAGGAATGCTGGCAATATTAATAATCAAATCCTTGGTTTTTATATTTTTTTCTTTCTTAAGAATACAAATAATGTCAGCAATGGTTTGATCGGTACTTTCAAATTTATCGTAATAAAAAGTTTGAACTCCCCAAACTAAGCTTAACATATTCATCATTCTGGTGTTTCCGGTAAAAACACAAATTTGGGCTTTGGGCCTGGCACTGGCTACTTTTAATGCAGTGTAGCCGGAGTGTGTCATGGTTACAATGGCTTTGGCTTTTACTCTTAAGGATAAGCGACAAGCGTTAAAGCAAACTGAATCGGATATAAATCGGTCTTCATTAAATTCGGGAGGATATTCTTTATGGTAAATGCTTTCTTCTTTTTCGGCTTCGCAAATGATTTTAGACATAGCCTGCACTACTTGTACCGGATGTTTCCCCACCGAGGTTTCGGCACTAAGCATTACGGCATCAGCTCCGTCTAATACGGCATTGGCCACATCGTTTACTTCTGCTCTGGAGGGGGTAAGATTGTGTATCATACTCTCCATCATTTGCGTAGCAATAATTACAGGCTTTCCGGTATACAAGCATTTTTTTACCAACATTTTTTGTATCATGGGTACTTGTTGCATGGGTATTTCTACCCCTAAATCGCCACGGGCTACCATTACAGCATCGGTTTCGTGTATTATTGAATCGATTTCATTAAGGGCCTCCGGTTTTTCTATTTTGGCTACCACTCGGCAATCTTTTCCTTTTTCAATAATTATTTTTTTTAGTTCTTTTATATCGGTTGCCGAACGTACAAACGAAAGACCTATCCATTCTACATTATTTTCTAAAGCAAAGGCTAAATCTTCTCTATCTTTTTTGGTTAGAGAAGGGAGTGATACTTTGGTATTGGGAAGATTTACTCCTTTTTTAGAGCTTAATGTACCCCCGTTAATTACTTTAGCCAATACTTCGTTTTGTTGGTTGGTGCTTATTACTTCGAGTACCAGTTTTCCATCGTCCAACAATATTTTTTCTCCCTTACACACATCTTTCGGAAATTCGGGATACGTAATATAAATCCTTTTACTTGTACCCATGCAGGGATCGGTAGTTATGGTTAAAATTTCTTCATCACAAAGTTCAACCCCGTTATTTTCCACTTCTCCTATTCTTATTTTGGGGCCTTGTAAATCAAGTAATACGGCAATATTTGTTTTTTCTTCGGCATTAATCTCTGCAATGGTTTCGAGTACTTTCTTATGGTCGGCATAAGCTCCATGAGAAAAATTTACTCGGCACACATTCATTCCTGCTTTAATCATTTCTCGCAATATTTCTTTTGAAGTGCTTGCCGGACCAATGGTTGCAACTATTTTGGTTTTTTTTTGTGGTTTCATTTTTTAAAATAGTAAATTATTTTTCGACTTTAATTCCGAGGGATTTATGGCATAAGCAGCCAAAATATTGGGTGTTTTTTTTAATTCCAGTAATACCTCGTTGTGATAAGATTCATCTGCTTCTTTTATAATAAGAAAAAAATCTACTTGCTTTTTTTCCGGAATTAACAGGCCTCCTTCAGACCGGTTTGCCAAAAGGTAAACAGATACATTGGTATCTTCGTTAAAACAAGAGAAAAAAGAAAATGAAGTTATCCCTAGGGGGGTTTTCAACTCTAAATCGTCTATTCTTTGTAAGTCGAGATTTAGATAACGATTTATTTCCCAGCCAATCCGGTAATCTTTAATGTGAGAGCAAATGGCCAATAATCCAAAATCGAACTCATTTTCGCTTAACGATAGTACCAGTTTTGCCATTCTCAAAGTTTACAGCAAATTTAGTAAATAATAGAACCCACCCTTTGATGATATGCTAAGCTTTAATACTATCTTTTTTTTCAAAATACATTTTGGCCGCTTCTTGTTCTGCATTTTTTTTTGAAAATCCGGTTCCAGTGGATTCTATTTTACCATTTAGGTACATTGTTGTATTGTAAATTTTATTTCCGTTTTTAACCGCTATTTCTTCCGATTTGAATTCTAAAACCATTCTTTCTTTTTGTGAAATTTCAATTAATTTACTTTTAAAATCGGTTTCTGTATTAATAAGTTCTTCTAAATTCACATAATTTTGAACGATATGTTGGATAACAAAACCTCTGGTTTTTTTATATCCCTTGTCTAAATATATCGCCCCAATTAAAGCTTCCAACACATCGCCATAAACAGAACGACCTAAATCTCCTTTTAATTCTATAAACGTGTGAATACCCATTTTTACAGAAAGTTGATTGAGGTAGGTTCTGCTAACCATACGAGAACGCATTTTAGTAAGATACCCCTCATCTTTGACCGGAAATTTTGAGAAAAAATAGTGTGCAATAACAGAGCCTAATATGGCATCACCTAAAAATTCTAATCTTTCATAACTGTCCTTTACTCCGTTTTTAATTTCTTTGGCTGCCGAAGTATGCCGAAAAGCCTGTTTATATAAACTTATATTTTTAGGAAAAATGCCTATAACCGAATACAATGTATTCGAAAACACTTTATCGTTTTTAGATAAAAACCAATATGAGAAAGGTTTAAATAAAATTTATTTGAATTTTTTGAAAATTACAGAAGCATTATGCCCCCCAAAACCAAAGGTATTGCTTAAGGCTGCTCTTACTTCTCTTTTTTGAGCTTTATTAAAAGTAAGATTTACCTTAGGGTCGAACGCTTCATCATCGGTAAAATGATTGATGGTAGGAGGGACAATATCGTTATGCACCGCAAGTACACAAGCAGCAGCTTCTATGGCTCCTGCTGCACCAAGCAAATGGCCTGTCATTGACTTGGTAGAGCTGATGTTTAATTTATAGGCATGTTGGCCAAACACATTCATAATGGCCTTATATTCAGCAATATCTCCTAAGGGAGTAGAGGTGCCGTGTACGTTGATATAATCAATTTCTTCGGGATTCATATTGGCATCTTGCAATGCATTTTTCATAACCGCTAAAGCACCTAATCCTTCAGGATGCGGAGCTGTAATATGATACGCATCGGCCGATAAACCCCCACCCACCATTTCGGCATAAATTCTAGCTCCTCTATTTATGGCGTGTTCGTACTCTTCTAAAATCATTCCCACTCCACCTTCTCCAAGCACAAAGCCGTCTCGGTCTTTATCAAAAGGGCGAGAAGCGGTTTGCGGTGAGTCGTTCCGAACAGAAAGAGCATGTAATGCATTAAATCCACCTACTCCGGCTTCGTTAACAGCTGCTTCGGAACCACCGGCTACAAATAGATCGGCTTTTCCTAACTGTATGTAATGATAAGCATCTATAAGGGAGTTTGTAGAAGAAGCGCAAGCAGAAACAGTAGTAAAATTAGGCCCCCTAAAACCAAAGCGAATGGATATGTGCCCTGGGGCGATATCTACAATCATTTTAGGAATAAAAAAGGGATTAAAGCGTGGAGTCCCATCGCCTTTGGCGAAGTTCGTTACTTCTTCCTGAAAAGTAGATAAACCGCCTATTCCCGCTCCCCAAATAACACCTACCCTATCTTTGTTTACGGTATCAAGGTTAAGACCGGAATCTAATACAGCCATTTCGGAGGCTGCAATAGCATAATGCGAAAAAAGGTCGAGTTTACGTGCTTCTTTTCGGTCTAAGTAATTACCTACATCAAAATTTTTTACCTCACAAGCAAACTGTGTTTTAAACTTCGATGCATCGAATTTGGTAATAGACCCCGCACCACTTACCCCATTGCACAGGTTACTCCAAAATTCCTCTTTGGTATTTCCCAGTGGGGTAATGGCTCCAATACCTGTAACAACAACACGTTTCAGCGCCATGCGGAAAACGTATTATTACTTAGCGTTATCTTCAATGTATTTTATTGCATCTCCCACCGAAGAAATTTTTTCGGCCTGATCATCGGGGATGGCAATATTGAACTCTTTTTCGAATTCCATAATTAGCTCTACGGTGTCTAATGAATCTGCACCTAAATCGTTTGTAAAGCTAGCCTGTGGTGTAACTTCGTTTTCGTCAACGCCTAATTTGTCAACGATAATTGCTTTTACTCTTGAAGCGATATCTGCCATTTTTGTAAGTTTTTGGGTTTTTATTTAAGTGTGCAAAGAAAAAAAAAATGCTTAAATATATACGTATTTTATTGTATTTTATTCGTAAAATATTGCTATATCATTGATTTTCTTTCTTTTAATATTTGGTATTTGGGCTTTTTTGTTGGCGAAACCTACCGGAATAACCATAAAAGGACGTTCGTTTTCGGGGCGATTAAGTATTTTCAGCAGAAAATTCATTGGGCTGGGGGTATATGTTAGGGAAACTAGCCCAGCATTATGTATAGCTGACAACAGCAAACCACAGGCTAAGCCAACCGATTCTTGTACATAATAATTTTGATGCTTTTTGTTTTCTTCTATTTCATAAATTCTTTTAAAAACAACTATAACATAAGGGGCTTGGGTTAAAAAAGGCTTTTCCCAATTAGTTTTTAAAGGTTTCAAATCCTCTTTCCATTCTTTGCTCATTCTTTCGGTATAACTTTTATATTCTTCGGCTTCGGCAGCTTTTCTTATTTCTTCTTTTAATAAAGGGTTGCTTACTACGCAAAATGTCCAAGGTTGTTTATTGGCTCCCGAAGGGGCAGTTCCTGCAGTTAACAAAATATTTTCCATTACTTCTTTTGGAATAGGTTGATTCGAAATTTCACGAACTGTTCTTCGTTTATTTGCCCACTGATAGAATTGTAAAGTGCGGATAAGCATTTCTTCTTTGCCTATTTCTAAGTGTGGGGTATAGGGAATAAAAGCCTCGCTCATGTATGGAATTATTTTAGGTAGTTTTGAATAAAATTTTACAAATGACGAATATAGCCATTTTTGCTTCGGGCAGCGGAACTAATGCCGAAAATATTGTAACTCATTTTAAAAACCATTCGGGCATTTGCGTAAAATTAATAGCCAGCAATAATGCCCATGCTTTTGTGTTGGAGAGGGCAAAAAAACTAGGTGTAGAAACCCTTGTTTTTACAAAAACGGAACTGGAAAATAGAACATTATTGCATTTACTGAATGAAAAAAAAATTGGTTTTATTGTATTGGCGGGTTTTCTTTTAAAAATGCCTAAAGAATTTATTTCTGCTTTTCCAAATAAAATAATAAACATTCACCCGGCTTTGCTGCCTAAATTTGGAGGTAAGGGTATGTACGGAAACAAAGTACATGAGGCTGTAATTGCTGCCGGTGAAAAGGAAAGTGGTATTACCATTCATTACGTAAATGAAGAGTACGATGAAGGGGGTATTATTTTTCAGGCAAAATGCCCTGTGTTAGATAATGACACTCCGGATTCTCTTGCAAAAAAAGTACACGAGTTGGAATACCTTTATTTTCCGGGTATTATTGAAAAAAAATTAAACTAGCAAAACTCTTCTTCTCTGCATTACAAACAGACCATTGCAAAAAACAAAGCATATGTTCGTTCAAATAGGTCATATGTAACAGCAGTGAAATATGGGCGTATCGAGAACAACCTGCATAGATATAACGGGCTCCAGATTTTTAGCCTTTTATTTATATTGTATCTTTGTGCTCCATGAACCGCTTTCGCAAAGTACTGCGCTACGCAACCGAATACAAAAGTTACGCTATACTAAACATTTTGTTTAACGTACTTTCCGTAGTATTTAATTTACTCTCGCTTGTTTTGTTCATTCCTTTTTTAAACCTGCTTTTTGGAGAAACCACTCCCATTACCGAAAAGCCTGTTTTTGTATTTTCTAAAGAAGGGCTAAAAAATTATTCGGATTACCAAATGAGCATTTATATTTCCGAACACGGAACCACCTCGGCATTAGTACTTATTTGTATATTGGTTGCTGTGTTGTTTTTTTTAAAAAACTTTTTTCGTTACATGGCTATGTACTACATTGCCGTTATACGCATTGGAGTCATTAAAGATCTGCGTAAAAAATTATACGAAAAAATCATTTCCTTGCCACTTTCTTACTATTCCGAAACCAGAAAAGGAGATGTTATAACACGCATCTCTTCTGATGTACAAGAGGTAGAATGGTCTATTATGAGTTCTTTAGAAATGCTCTTTCGCGACCCTATGTCCATTCTATTTTCCCTATTGGCCATGTTGTTTATTAGTCCGCAACTCACTCTTTTTTCTCTCCTCCTGCTGCCGGTTGGCGGTTTAATTATTGGACAAATAGGTCGCAGTTTAAGAAAAACCTCATCGCTAGGGCAGGGCAAAATGAGCCTATTACTTTCTTATGTTGAAGAAACCCTTGGTGGATTAAGGGTAATTAAAGCATTTAATGCTGAAAAATTTAATGAACATAAATTTGACAGAGTGAACGAACAATATCGGTTAATAATGCTTAAAATGTACCGAAAAAAAGATTTAGCCTCACCCATAAGCGAATTTTTAGGTTCATTGGTAATGATATCACTAGTGTATTTTGGCGGAAGCCTCGTTATAAATAATAATTTCGAATTGAATGGTAGTGAGTTTATTGGTTATATTATTATTTTTTCTCAATTACTAAATCCCGTAAAATCCTTTTCAACCGCATACAACAACGTACAAAAAGGAGCTGCTTCGGTAGAAAGAATTGAAGAAATTTTACGAGCAGAAAATCCTATTCGAGATAGTAAAAATGCCGTAAGCAAAGAAAGTTTTACAAATATAATTGAATATAAAAACGTATCCTTTGCCTACCAAAAAGAAGGCGTTCTGAAAAATATACAGGTTGAGATAAAAAAGGGGGAAATGGTTGCATTGGTTGGTCAATCGGGAAGCGGAAAAACCACCTTTGCCGATTTGCTACCCCGCTTTTACGATGTACAAGAAGGCGAAATAGTTATAGACGATATTCCCATAAAAAACATTAAAGTAAAAGACCTACGTTCGCTCATGGGCATTGTTTCTCAAGAATCGGTGCTTTTCAACGATACCATTTTTAACAACATTGCTTTTGGCAGCATTGGCGTTACTCAGGAAAAAGTATTTGAAGCTGCAAAAATAGCCAATGCACACGAATTTATTTCGCAAATGGAAGAAGGGTATTACACCCCCATTGGCGACCGAGGCGATAAACTCTCGGGCGGACAAAAACAACGCATTGCTATTGCCCGTGCCATACTTAAAAATCCGCCTATTTTAATTTTAGATGAGGCCACCTCTGCTCTCGATACCGAATCCGAACGACTGGTACAAGATGCCCTGCAAAAATTAATGCAAAACCGCACATCGTTGGTTGTAGCTCACAGGCTTTCTACCATACAGCATGCCGACAAAATAATTGTTTTACATCAAGGAAATATTGTTGAAACAGGAACACATTCACAGCTTATTCAACAAAACGGAGTGTATAAAAAGTTATATGATTTACAAACTTTTGCTTAAAAATGTACGTGCAACTTAGAGTGTTCATCTTTCGTCATGGCTCAGATCGTTATAATACTCTTACAAATAAATTTTCTGTTTTAAAAACTTTACTAAATTTACCTGTTTTAAAAAAATAAACCGCTATGAAAAGAATCTCTTTAACTTTTATTTGTACTTCCTTTTCTTTTACTGTTTGCACTGTATTCCTCTTTTTTTCGCAAACTATTATAGCTTCGGAACAACCCCATAACAACCACTCTAAACTTGGATTTACTGAAAACAAAGGACAGGTTGTAAACCAACATTTTATTCCAAATACTCAGGTAAAATATATTTTACACAGCCCCGGATTAAATGTTCAACTAAAGAAAAATAGTTTCAGTTACGATACATATACCGCAGAAGTTAAAGGCACTGATGCTCCTGCCGAAGGAACGGATCCTAAACAAAACCGAAAAGGTGGAGAAATAACGTACACCAATCATCGTATCGATATAGAATTTATTAATGCCAACCCTCAACCCGAAATCATTGCCGAAAATCCTTCAATGCATTACTACAATTATTATACAACAGGCACCCCACAACTAGGCATTACTCAAGTAAGGCAGTTTTCTAAGGTAACCTATAAAAACCTATACCCAAAAATTGATTTAGAATTTATAACTAACGAAACCGGAGTAAAATACAATTTTATTTTACATCCGGGCGGAAATGCCTCCCACATTAAATGGATTTATAAAGGGAGTAACAACACTCAATTAAAAAATGAAAAAATACAAATTGACGTGATACATGGAGAAATGTTTGAAAACATTCCCGAAAGTTTTATTGCCGAAAACAAGCAACCGATTTCTGTTTCTTTTACACAACAAAAAAGCACCTTCGGTTTTAATGTGCCAAATTACGATCAATCAAAAACCCTTGTTATTGACCCAAACCCATCATTGTATTGGTCTACCTATTTTGGAGGTAGTGCGTACGATTGGAGCAACAACATAAATCGCGATAAAAATGGACAAATTTATATGGTAGGTTATACCGGAAGCAATGCAAATATTGCCACTAACGGAACACATCAAACTACCTACGGAGGTGGAATTTATGATGCTTTTGTAGCAAAATTTGACACCTTAAACGGCACGCTGCTTTGGGCCACGTACTATGGTGGTGCCAACTTGGATTACGGATACGGAATTACTACCGATAATAGCGGCTATATATATTTTACCGGAGAAACCAATAGTACAACCGCTATAAGTACCCCAAGCTCTCATCAACCCGCTCTTAATGGCTCTAATTATGATGCTTTTTTAGTAAAACTTACCCCTAACGGAACCAGAGTGTGGGGAACCTACTATGGTGGTTCTGTATACGACTATGGAAACGATGTGGCAGTTGATAACAACGCAAATGTTTTTTTATGCGGATACACCTCAAGTACCAATGCGGGAACAATTTCAACCCCAAGCTCTCACCAACAATCATTTGGAGGCGGTTATTATGATGGTTTTCTTGCAAAATTCGATAGTTCGGGCGTTCGCCAATGGGGAACCTACTACGGAGGAAATGCCGAAGACCGTTCGCGAGGCTTAGCCACCGATAAATTTGGTAATGTATATATGGGTGGGTATACAGCCAGTAACTCTGCCATTTCCACAGGAGGCTCTCACCAACCTGTATATGGAGGAGGTTTATTTGATGCCTTTTTAGTGAAATTCAACGCTTCTGGAACTCGCCAATGGGGAACCTATTTTGGAGCAAACAATGCTGATTATGGTTTTGGGTTAACCGTTGAACCCTCTTTAGGTAATATCGTTTACATATCCGGTTACACGCAAAGTACAAGCGGAATAACCTCAGCTGGAGTACATCAACCTATATACGGAGGAGGCCCATTTGACGGATATGTTGCTCGCTTTACATCGGCCGGAGTTCGTAAATGGAGCACTTACTATGGAGGAAATAGCAACGATTTTGTTTACGGAATCGCCATAGACCCTTCAGGAAAAGGCGATGTATTTATTTGCGGACAAACAGAAAGTACCATGGGAATTGCTACTAACCTAGCCTTTAAAGACACTGTTTCGGGTTTTAACGATGCATACGTGGCAAGAATAGATACCACTTGTTACCGCTTGTGGGGAACGTATTATGGAGGAGTAAACCAAGACATTGCCCATGCCGTTGCAGTAGATACAAACAATAATGTGTACATTTCGGGGATTACAAACAGCACCAACAATATTGCCACTCCTGGAGTACATCAAACCACTTTTGGAGGAGGACAATACGATGCATTCCTTACACGCTTTGAAAATTGCCCCTCATTCTCTACCGCAGGCAGTAATGCTCCTCTGTGTATGGGGCAAACTCTTCAGTTAACATCAAGCGGGGGGGTAACTTACTCTTGGTCGGGCCCTAATGGATTTACCTCTACTCAACAAAACCCAAGTATTCCGAATGTAACCTTTGTAAATACGGGTACCTATACCGTTATCGTAACCAATCAGGCGGGGTGCATCAGCGTTTCTTTTGTAAATGTGGCCATTTCGGCACCTAGTGCGTTTGCTATTAGCAACAGCCCTGTTTGCGAAACACAAACACTTATTTTGAGCGGATTTGGAGGCACTATTTACAATTGGACAGGACCAAACGGCTTTTCCAGTTCACAACAAAACGCCAATATTCCTAACGTAACGATGGCTGCTGCCGGAACTTACACCCTTATGGTTGAAGATGCTTACGGCTGTAAAGACACCACTACCACCAATGTAATTGTACAATCTTGTGTAGGAGTAAATGAGTTTGATAAAAATGCTCAAATAGGTGTTTTCCCTAATCCGAATAATGGCAGCTTTTCTATTCAATTTAATAATGCAGATGCCGGTACGTATTTCTTTAAAATATATAATATAGTCGGAGAAATTATTTACTCTAGTCGCAAACAGATTTCCGGAAACACTACACTAGAACTAAGCATTCCCAACGTAGAAACCGGGGTTTATTTTATTGAAATAAGTAAAGAAAACGCCTTTTATTCCATAGAAAAAATGATTGTTCACTAGTTTAATATCGAGCATATTTAATTGGGGAAAACAATGAAAATTGGAGTTATTGGCGGAGGGAGTTGGCCTACTGCATTGGTTAAAATTCTTGGAAACAATGTGTCGCATATCCATTGGTGGATGCGAAATGAAAAAGCCGCTGAACACTTTACTAAATTTTATCATAATCCCAATTATCTAAGCTCTATTCAGTTTGAGTCCAACAAGGTATCTGTGAGCACAAACCTTCAGCATGTTATAAACGAAAGCGAAATACTTATTATGGGCGTTCCCGCAGCCTTTTTGGTAGACGTATTTAATACTCATAAAACAAGCGGTATAGAGAATAAAATATTATTTTCGGCCATCAAAGGCATGGTGCCCGAATACCACGCCATACCAGCTCGCTTTTTTCATAAACAATTTGGTACACCATACGATAAAATAGGCATTATATGCGGCCCTTGCCATGCCGAAGAAGTAGCCATGGAGAAGCTTTCGTACCTTACCATAGCTTGCCAGAATACCCTCTATGCTGAAAGGATGGCAAATCTTCTATCCTGTCGGTACATTAAAACAACCGTTTCCGATGATTTATTTGGAACTGAACTATCAGCTGTACTCAAAAATGTATTTGCCATTGCGGCTGGTATCTGCCACGGATTAGGATATGGCGATAATTTTCAGGCCATTTTGGTTACAAATGCCATTCAGGAAATAGAACGCTTTGTAGATGCAGTTAATCCTATTCACCGCGATGTAAAATCATCGGCTTATCTTGGCGATTTACTTGTAACTGCTTATTCTCAATTTTCGAGAAATCGGAATTTTGGAACCATGATTGGAAAAGGATATTCGGTAAAAGCGGCCCAGTTAGAAATGAATATGACTGCCGAAGGTTACTATGCGGTTAAAAGTTTGCACGAAATGAATAAAAAATTTAACGTGCAGATGCCTATTACCGAAGCTGTTTACAGGATATTGTACGAAAAAATGTCGCCCATTATGGAAATAAGTTTGCTAACCGATAAACTATCATAATATTCTATTCCTCTAAACCCACCAATTATGGCAAAATTTTACGAAAACGAAAAATGGAAAGAATGTGTTTTTCCTCATCAATTAAAGTTGCGGTATGCTGTTTCTAATTACGGGCGTATGATGAGTTTTAAAAAAACCACCAAAGACGGAAACATACTAAAATGCAGCGATGTAGACGGCTATAAAGTTTTCAGATATAAAGTAACCACTAAAAAAGGCATACAAAACAAACATTTTTTTGTACATCGGTTGGTGGCTGAAAAATTCCTTCCAAAACCCAAAAAATCGCAGACGTATGTGCTTCACTTAAACCGTACAAGGGGAAATAACAAAGCTTCTAACTTAAAATGGGGTAGCAAGGAAGAATTGGTGTTACATAACAAGAAAAGCCCAAAAGTTATTGCGGCAAGAAAAAAACTTATTGAATTTAACCGAATGCGCGATGGGCAAAAACTTACCGTTAAACAAGTAACTCGTTTAAAGACGATGTTACTTAATCCTAAAAGAAAACAAACGATTCAAAAAATTTCCCAACAGTTTAATATTAGCGAAATGCAGGCCTATCGGATTAAAAGTGGCGAGAACTGGGGACATATCAAGGTGTAGCCTCGAATGTTTTAATTAAAATTTCGGTTTTCTTAATTCCAATTACGGCTGCAATTTCTTTTTTCTCGGCTTTTTTTAAGCGGGTAATAGATTTGAATTTTTGCAAAAGGGCTTGCTTACTTTTCTCGCCAATTCCTTTTATATGGTCGAATTCTGATACCACGAGTTGTTTGGAGTGCTTACTTCGGTAATGTTTTAGCCCGAAACGATGTGCTTCGTTGCGCAAGTGCTGAATTAGTTTAAGTGATTCTGAACGTTTGTCGATATACAAAGGAATAGATTCGCCCGGGAAAAAAATTTCTTCGAGGCGTTTGGCGATGCCAATGATTTTTATTTTTTCTGATAAATTTAATTGTTTTAATGCTGTAAGTGCTGATGATAATTGTCCTTTTCCTCCGTCAATAATAATAAGTTGTGGAAGTGGCATTTTTTCTTCACACATTCGCTTGTATCGTCTGTACACAGCTTCTTCCATACTGGCAAAATCATTAGGGCCTTCAACTGTTTTTATGTTAAAATGACGGTAATCTTTTTTACTGGGTTTTCCGTTTTTAAAAACGACACAGGCCGATACCGCATTAGTCCCTTGCATATTAGAATTATCAAAACATTCGATATGAACCGGCAAAGCCGATAAATTTAAATCGGTTTTTAATTTTTCAAGGATACGATGGTGAGTTTGTGGATTTATTTTTTTAGCTTGCCTTAGTTTTTCATTCATAAAATATACTGCATTTTTTTCGGAAAGTTCTAGCAGTCTTTTTTTATCGCCTCGCTGTGGTACATGCAATTGTACATCAGGCAAAAGGGTATCGGGCAAAAAAGGTAAAATAATTTCTGATGAGTTGGATTGAAAACGCTGGCGTAGTTCAATGATAGCTAAATCGAGCAATTGACCGTCTGTTTCTTCTAGTTTTGTTTTTAATTCAATACTATGCGATTGAACTACCGCTCCTGCTTTTACTTTCATGTAATTAATAAAAGCGGTTCCTTCATTTTTTACAAACGAAAATACATCTACATTATTTACCGTTGAGTTTACTACGGTTGTTTTGTTTTTATAGTTCTGTAGCCGTTCTAATTTTTCTTTTAATTCCTGAGCTTCTTCGAACTGAAGTTTTTCGGCACATTCGTTTATTTGCTGTTTTAGGAGTTGGGTAATTTCGCTAATGTTTCCTTTTAAAATTTCTTTTAATTGAGTAATGTATTCGTTGTATTCCTTTTCTGTTTGCATCCCTTCGCATGGGGCTTTGCAGTTGCCTAAATGATATTCGAGGCACACTTTAAATTTGTTGTTTTTTATATTTTCTTCGGAAAGCTGGTAAGAGCACGTTCGCAGCTTGTACAATTGTTTTAATAGGTCTAACAGCGTTTTCATAGTGCGTACCGAGGCGTATGGGCCAAAGTATTGCGAACCGTCTTTAACCAAATGACGGGTAGAAAATACGCGCGGAAATCTTTCTTTTTTTATGCAAATCCATGGATAGGTTTTATCGTCTTTGAGCAAAATATTATACCGAGGCTTAAATTCTTTAATGAGCGTATTCTCTAATAAAAGGGCTTCAACTTCTGTATTTACCACAATTGTTTTAACATCGGCAATTTGTTTTACCATTAAGGCCGTTTTGCCACTTTCGGGTTGCTTTGTAAAATACGATGAAACCCTTTTTTTTAAGTCTTTCGCTTTGCCTACATAAATAATTTTTCCAGCGGAATTATAAAAACGGTATACGCCCGGGTGGTTAGGTAAATAGCTAATTTGTTTGGTGATATCGGCTATAGGCATAAGTGCAAATTTATGCCCACTTAGGGCTGTAAATTATACGTTACGCAACGCTTTGCGGTAGCTGTATAAGGTGTTTAGCCACTAAATATTCGGCTATTTGAACTGCATTGGTGGCAGCTCCTTTGCGTAAATTATCGGCCACAATCCAAAGGTTGAGAGTGTTTGGCTGAGAAAAATCTCTGCGTATGCGACCCACAAAAACTTCGTCTTTATTATGTGCCAAAAGGGGCATAGGGTAAATATTCATTTCAGGATTATCTTGTAAAATAACTCCAGGTGTAGAGGCTAACATTTGGCGAATTTCCTGTAAATCAAAATCGTTTTCGAATTGTACATTTACACTCTCGCTATGTCCTCCCATCGTAGGAATTCGAACGGTAGTAGCAGTAACCTGAATGGTATCATCTTCCATTATTTTGTTGGTTTCTAAAATCATTTTCATTTCTTCTTTGGTATATCCGTTTTCCAAAAAAACATCAATATGTGGGAGCACATTTAGGTCAATTTGATAAGGATAAGCCATTTCGCCTTTTATACCTTTTCGCTCATTCATCATTTGATCTACTGCTTTTTTACCTGTACCTGTTACACTTTGGTAGGTAGAAACCACCACCCTTTTAATCTTGTATTTTTTATGCAGGGGATTTAAAACCACTACCATTTGAATAGTAGAACAGTTTGGATTTGCAATTATTTTATCTTCTTTTTTTAGGCAATGAGCATTTACCTCCGGAACCACTAATTTTTTTGTAGGATCCATTCTCCATGCCGAAGAGTTGTCGATTACAGTAGTACCTACTTCGGCAAATTTTGGAGCCCATTCTAAAGAGGTCCCTCCCCCTGCCGAAAAAATAGCAATAACCGGTTTTTGTTTTATGGCTTCTTCGATATCTATTACTTTATATTTCTTTCCTTTAAATAATACTTCGCTGCCAACCGATTTTTCTGAGGCTACCGGCAATAATTCACTTACCGGAAAATTGCGTTCTTCCAATACTTTTAACATAATACTACCCACCAATCCGGTGGCTCCTACTACGGCTATTTTCATTTTATTAAAATTTTAATAATAGTTAGTTGGTATAAATAAACAGCAAAAATATTACATTTACCCTGCTTAAACATGATTTATGCTTTTTTTCCGTGTCATATTTTCAACATTTTTCCTGCTGGTATGCATAAACACCTTTGCTCAGTTTACCGATGATTTTTCCGATGGAGATTTTACTGCAAATCCCATATGGACAGGGGATGATACCGTTTTTACTGTTATAAATAGCGGTGGAAATAATTTACTGCGATCCAATAAACAAATTGCCTCTACTTCGTTTTATCTTTCTACACCTAGCACTCAGGTAAACGATTGTCAGTGGGAATTTTACCTGAATTTGCAATTTAATACCTCCAGTGCTAATTATGTTGATATTTTTTTAACTTCCGATCAAGCCAACCTCTTAGCACCTGGCATAAACGGTTATTTTGTGAGGGTAGGTAATACCCAAGATGATATTTGTTTATACAAGCGCGTTTCAGGAGTTAACACTAAAATAATAGATGGGCTCGATGGGGTTACTAATTTTTCTAACAACATCCTAAAAATAAAAATTACACGAACCCTTGCCAATGTATGGGAATTACACCGAGATATAACAGGCACAGGAGCAAATTATTTTTTAGAAGGAACTGTTACTGATGCTAGTGTTTTAACAAGCAATTCTTTCGGAATTTTTATTACCCAAAGTACCAATAGCTTTTTTAACAAACATTTTTTTGATGATTTTTATGTCGGCCCCATCATTTATGACCTTACCCCTCCGGCTATTGTATCAGCTACTCCTGTATCAGCCACCGAACTCGATGTTTTATTTGATGAAAATGTTGAATTAATTACTTCCGAAACCTCCTTAAATTATTCTGTAAATAATGGAATAGGTACTCCTATTTCAGCTATTCGCGATGGATTAAATTTTAAGCTAGTACACCTTACTTTTGCCAATTCCTTTATTAGTAATTCTCCTTATACGCTTACCGTAAACAATGTAGAAGATTATAGTAACAATGTGGTTACTAACGCTACGGCAAACTTCATTTATTATTTGCTTTCTACGGCAAGCTACCGTGATGTAGTAATTAATGAAATATTGGCCGACCCCGACCCCCAAGTAGGTTTACCCAATAAAGAGTTTATAGAAATTTACAATCCGGGAAATAAATACTTTCAATTAAGCGGATGGAAATTTTCAGATGGCAGCAGTACCGGTATTCTTTCAAACTACATTTTAAAACCAAACGATTTTCTTATCCTGTGCAAAAGCAGCGATACCATTTATTATAAGTTTTTTGGTCCTGTAATGGGGTTAAATACCTGGCCTGCACTAAACAACACCGGAGACAATATTACGCTGCAATCAAACACCAATACCCTGATAGATGCCTTAAGTTATTCCGACACATGGTATGGAGATGCCGGTAAAAAAAGCGGAGGCTGGACCTTAGAACAAATAAACCCCGAAACCCCTTGTACCGGATTAAACAATTGGAAAGCCAGTAACGACCCCAATGGGGGAACTCCTGCTGCACAAAACTCTCTGTATAATAATAATCCGGATACTACTAAGCCCAATTTAATTTCCGTATTAATGAATACAAACTTTCAGGCCGACTTTTTTTTTGACAAGAGCATGGACAGCCTCTCGCTTGCCAATGCAACTTATGCTTTAAACAATGGGATTACGGTAACTTTGGTTCAACCTATTGCTCCTGATTTTATGGGTGTTCGTCTCGATTTTTTTCCCACACTCGATTCGGCTACCGCCTACACACTTACTATTACCAACGCCTCAGATTGCCCCGGAAATCCACTAAACAACAATACTCTTCTGTTTGGTATAGGTGTAAAACCACAACCCTTCGAAATAGTAATTAACGAAATATTTGCAAACCCCTCTAACCCTATCTCATTACCCGAGTATGAATTTGTAGAATTATATAACTCTACAGGAAAAGTATTACTTTTAGATGGTTTACTCTTTTCCGATCCCATTTCAAGCACCACTATTCCTAAGGGGGTTTTACTCCCCAACAGTTATGCTATACTTTGTCCCTCCTCAAATCAGAATCTTTATAACCCGTATGGCTATACTTTAGGTTTAAGTAGCTGGCCCTCGTTAAACAATAGCGGAGATAACCTGAGTTTGAAAAATGCCCTTAATCAAATCCTATCCAATGTAAACTACAGTGATGCTTGGTACAAAAACGAATTGAAAATAAACGGAGGATGGACACTGGAAATGATAGACCCGAATAACCCTTGCGGAGAAGGAGAAAACTGGGCGGCATCCATTCATTCTTCGGGCGGAACTCCCGGAAAAATAAACTCTATTTTTGGAAACAACCCCGACACCGAAGGCCCTAAATTACTGAAAGCCAATGCTCTGAACGACAGCACAGTTCTTCTTACATTTAACGAGATAATAGATAGTGTTTCTGCTGTTTTTGCTTCCTATAGTATTGATAATGGAATTACGATAGCTTCTAAAAAAATAGATAGAAAAACCATTGTACTGAATCTTTTAAATAAACTTCAAATTCAAACTACTTATACAGTACTGGTTAGCGGACTTACCGATTGCATAGGAAACAGTATAGGCACGCAAAATAAAGCACAGTTTGCTCTACCGGAACAAGCAAATCCGCTCGATGTGGTTATCAACGAAGTACTTTTTAATCCACGTACCGGAGGTTCCGACTTTGTAGAAGTTTACAACCACTCTCAGAAAAACATTAACCTTCAAAACTGGAAACTGGCCAACTACGATAACCAAACTTTTTCCAATTTAAAAACCATTTCTGATACTCCTTATTTATTAAAACCCGGGGAATACCTTGTTTTAACCAAAGATACTATAAATATTACCGTAGAATACCCTAACACAAAACCCGGAAGATTTATACAAATGTCTTCGCTTCCCTCTTATAATAATTCAGAGGGAACAGTTATTCTTATAAATAATATTGATGAAGTGTGCGACCGTTTTGATTATACGGAAAAAATGCACTTCCCTTTATTAAAAGATAAAAAAGGAATCACACTAGAACGAATCGATTTTAACCGCCCTACCAACGATGTTACCAATTGGCATTCGGCTGCCGAAAGCGCAGGTTTTGCTACACCCGGTTTTGAAAATTCTCAGTTTCAGGCAGGCGAAGGAACTGATGAAATGAGCCTAGAGCCCGAAATTTTTTCGCCCGACAACGATGGATACAATGACGTTTTAAACATACATTATGATTTTGGAGAACCCGGTTTTGTGGGCAGCATTTTTATTTACGATAACGAAGGGAGAATTTTTCGCAAGTTGATACAAAATGAATTGCTGGCAAGTAAAGGGACTATTTCTTGGGACGGCATTGGAGATCATTACGAAAAAGCCCGCATAGGAATTTATATTGTTTATGTTGAGGTGTACAACTTATCGGGGGCTGTTAGGCATTATAAAAAGCCTTGTGTAGTAGCCGGATTCATTGGAAAATAGTTTTTTACCGATGTCTTTCTTTTAAAATATGTTCTATTTTTTCTAAGTTGTATCCTTTTGCTTTCAATAAAATAAGATAGTGAAAAAGCAAATCGGCTGCTTCATTTAGGAAGAGTATTTCGTTATCGTCTTTTGCTTCTATTACTAACTCAACTGCTTCTTCGCCTACTTTTTGTGCTATTTTATTGAGCCCTTTTGAGAATAACTGAGACACATAGCTGGTATCGGAAAAATGATTTTTTCTACCTTCAATAATTGATTCTAATGTTGAAAAAAAACCAAAATGCGAGTGATTGTATTCTTTCCAACAAGTATCGGAACCGGTGTGGCAAACAGAACCATGCGGCTTCGCTTTAATTAAGAATGTATCGGAATCACAGTCGAGCATTATCTCTTTTACTTCCAGAAAATTTCCAGATTCTTCGCCTTTTGTCCAAAGCCTGTTTTTACTGCGACTATAGAAGGTTACCTTTTTTTCGCTTTTAGTTTTTTCAAAAGCTTCCTGATTCATGTACCCAAGCATTAATACTTTTTGGGTTTCATAATCCTGAATAATGGCCGGTATAAGACCATTTTGTTTTGTAAAATCGGGGCTCATATTCTTACTTCAATTTTATGTTGTGAAAGGAATTTTTTTAATCCTTTTATTTCAATTTCTTTATAATGAAAAACGCTGGCAGCTAAAGTAGCATCGGCTTTTCCAACGGTAAAGGCCTGTAAAAAATGCAACATGGATCCCGCTCCTCCCGATGCAATAATAGGAACATTAAGGTTTTCTGAAAGCCAACAAAGTGCATTGTTGGCAAATCCGTTTTTGGTGCCATCATTATCCATAGAGGTAAATAAAATTTCTCCGACTCCCATTTCTACAGCTTCTTTACACCAGTCAAACAATTTTTTTTGCGTAGGCAACGTGCCCCCATTTAGGTAAACCATCCATTCTCCGTTTATTTGTTTGGCATCTACTGCAAGTACTACACATTGGCTCCCAAAACGAGTAGCTACTTCGGTAATTAATTTTGGGCGATTAAAAGCTGCTGAGTTGACTGAAATTTTATCGGCTCCCGCATATAGTATTTCTGCCACATCTTCTACACTACGAATTCCCCCTCCTACGGTAAATGGAATATACACTTCATCAGCAACTTCTTTCACTAATTTTAAAAGTGTTCCTCTGTTTTCGTTAGTAGCTGTTATATCTAAAAACACGAGTTCATCGGCTCCCTCATTGGCATACCATTTAGCCAGCTCTACAGAATTTCCTGCATCTTGTAAGTTTTCGAAACGAACTCCTTTTACGGTTCTTCCATTTTTTATATCGAGACAGGGTATAATGCGTTTGGCTAACATGTTATAAAAACAGTGAGAGTTCTTTAAGAGAAATTTTATTTTCGTACAAGGCTTTCCCCACTATGGCTGCATATAATCCTTTTTGACGCAATAGCTTTAAATCGTTTACAGAACTTATTCCACCACTGGCTATGAGCTTTAGTTCGGGATGTTGTTGTAAAATGTTTTCGTATAAAATAACGGAAGGGCCTTGCAGCATTCCATCTTTAGAAATATCGGTACAAATACAGTACTGTATTCCTTGTTGGGAATAGGTTTTTAAAAAAGAAAAAATATTGGTTTCGGTATTTTCTTTCCAACCATTGATGGCAATTTTTTCGTTGAGGACATCTGCTCCCAATATAATTTTTTCTGCACTAAATTTATTTATCCATTCGTACACTTTTTCGGGTTCTGTAGCTGCAATGCTTCCGGCAGTTATTTGAGCAGCTCCACACTCAAACACAATATTTATGGCTTGATCTGATTTTATGCCTCCTCCCACATCTATTTTTAATGTTGTTTTTGAGCAAATTTTTTCAATTACTTTCCAGTTTACAATGTGTTTGTTTTTGGCTCCGTCTAAATCTACAAGATGCAAATGAGTGAGTCCGGCATCTTGAAACTGCAGGGCTATTTCTAATGGATTTTCGTTGTATATTCTCTTTGTACTATAATCCCCTTTGGTAAGCCGAACACATTTGCCTTCTATAATATCTATGGCCGGAATAACGAGCATAGCCTAAGAAAGCCTGTTTTTATAATCGATATAGCCGAATTTTTTCAGCCATTTAAAAGTGTTTTCTTTAGTCCAAATACCAATAGAGGGGTGTTTTACTCCGTTAAAGGTAGAGGTTTTAACCATGGTGTAGTGAATCATGTCTTCGAAAACAAGTGTGTCTCCTTCTTTTAGTTCGTATTCAAAAGAATATTCAAACATAAAATCGCCCGAAAGGCAACTTGTACCGCCAATGCGGTAGGTTGGTTTCCCTTTTATGGGATCTGTTGCTCCCGTAATTTTTGGGCGATAGGGCATTTCTAAACAATCGGGCATATGTGCTGTAAAAGAAACATCTACTATTGCTGTTTTAACTCCGTTATTTTCTACCACGTCTAATACCGTAGAGTATAACGAACCTGTTTGCCAGGCAAAGGCACTACCCGGCTCAAGGATTACGTGTATCTTTGGATAGCGTTGTTGAAATGCTTTAAGTACCTGAATAAGGTGATTGGTATCGTACCCCTGCTTAGTCATTAAATGTCCTCCGCCCATATTAATCCACTTGGCCTGTTTAATGAGATGTGCAAAGTTTTTTTCAAATGCTTGCAATGTTTTTTCAAGGGTATAAGAATCATTTTCGCAGAGTGCATGAAAATGCAAGCCTTCCAATGCTTCGGGTAATGTTTCTTTGAAATGTTCTATGCACATACCCAAACGCGAATGGGGCGAACAAGGATTATACAACTCGGTGGTTACTTCAGAATATTGTGGATTTACACGTATTCCGCACGAAACACCGGCTGCTTTTGCTTTTTCTTTGTACTTATTAAACTGGTTTAGCGAGTTAAATGTAATGTGTGATGAGTATTTTAATAATTCGTCTATTTCATTATCGGAAATGGCTACGCAGTAGGTGTGCGATTTAGTTTTCATTTCCTCGAAACAAAGCCTGGCTTCGTTTAACGAACTGGCAGTGGCTCCGTTTATATATTCGCGAACTATCGGAAATGCTCCCCACATAGCAAAACCTTTAAAAGCTAAAATTATTTCCACTCCGGCTGTTTCAGATACATGTTTAATAAGCGTTAGGTTTTTTCTTAGTAAATCTTCTTCTAACACATAGCAAGGCAATGGAATTTTTTTAATATCAACCGGCATAATTCTAATTTATAGAGAGGCAAAGGTAATTGCAAAAGCACTTATAAATCTAAAAAGCACGATAATGAGTAAAATTTCATTTGTACTCCTTATTATAAATATTTTATTATTTTTGTGTATTGAATTTCAATATCTTATAAGCATTTTTGTTTGACTGCATTTTTAAAGTATTTCATGTAAATGAAAAGTAAATTCGTAAAGAGCCTTCTTCTGGTCTATTTTTTACTATTTTATCACTACAAGTATTTTGCTTTCGAGAAAAATGCGTTTTTAGACTCGTTAATTACCTTAACGAATTCTAATGCTGCGGATACACAAAAAATTAGTGCATACATTAAACTTGTTGGCAAGGTATTATATCATAACAACAAACAAGCTTTAGAATTCAGTAAAAAGGCTTTTAAAATAGCTCGTTCAATAAATTCAAAAGTGGGAATGGGAAATGCCTTAATTAAACTTGGAGACACATATTACTCCATGGGGGAATTTTCTCATGCAAAAAGTTGTTTTGAAAATGCACAACAAATTGCAGAAAAAGAAAAATTTAAGCTAATGCTTTCAAATGCTTTTTCGGGTTTAGGTTTAGTCAACTTAAGCCAATCTAATCATCCTAAAGCTCTTGAATATTTCTTCAAAGCCTTACGAATTAACGAAGAAATTAATTATGATGAAGGCATACTTATTAATATGGGAAATATTGGTATTGTATATACCGAGGAAAAAAATTATACAAAAGCCATTGAATATTATACAAATGTGTTGGTAATGGCAGAGTCCATAGGTAACATAAGACTAAAGATGAATCAATATGTAAACATCGGAACAGTTTATGCCGAGCAATCAACCAATATAAAAAGTGTAACTGAAAAAAATAAAATATTACAAAAAGCATTAGAATATTACGAAAAAGCACTAGAGATTACTAAGGAAACAAACGATAAAAACATAGAAGCCGCAGTATTATTAAATGTGGCTTCAGTATTTTCTGAGCAGTACAATTTAACAACTATTCCTAAAGAAAAAAAAAAATTAAAAGAAAATGCATTAAAGTATTTTTCCTTAATGTTAGATGTGTGTAAAGACCTTGGGAATAAATATTATGAAGCCATAACTATCGGAAATTTAGGAGCCTTATACCTTCATTCCGGTGAATATTTAAAAGCCGAGCAATATTTAAAAAAAGCATTAGAGATATCAAACGAATTAAACGCATTAGGATTACTAAGAGATCAGGAACATTATTTTTATCTGTTATACGATACAACAAAACAGTATAAACTTGCATTGGATCATTATAAAAAATTTATTGCTTTAAAAGATAGTATAGTAAATGAAGAAAATTCCAAAAAAAATATACAGCAGCAAATGCAATATGATTTTGATAAAAAAGAAGCTTTGGCAAAAGAAGAAAACAAAAGAAAAATAGAAATTTTGAAAGAAAAAGAAAAACGGCAATCAATGTTTATTTATGCATCAATTGGGGGATTATTATTCTTAACCATAATTGCATTTCTTATTTTTAAAAATTTGAAAATTAGTCGCTCTCAAAACAAGATTATTCGTGCAAAAAATAAAGACATTTTAGATAGCATTACCTATGCCAAACGCATACAAGAAGCAATTTTACCTTCAAATAAAACAATACAAGAACTACTTCCTAACCATTTTATTTTTTACAAACCAAAAGACATTGTAGCAGGTGATTTCTATTGGATAGAAAAATTAAACGAAAGAATATACTTTGCTGCTGCTGATTGTACTGGACATGGTGTACCCGGAGCTATGGTAAGTGTAGTGTGCAGTAATGCACTTTCTAAGGCCTTGCTTGAAGAAAAAAATGAAAACCCAGGAAACCTGCTTTCTAGAACAAGAGAGATTGTTATAGAAAAACTAAGTAAGAATAATGAAGATGTTTTAGATGGAATGGATATTTCACTCGCTTCAATTCTAATCAATAAACACAATGAAAGTGAAAACCGAAAAATTGTATTAGAATGGGCGGGAGCAAATAATCCTTTATGGGTTATTCGTAATAAAAATAAAGAACTGTTAGAGATTAAACCCAACAAACAACCCATTGGAAAAGTTGATAATCCATTGCCTTTTACCACACACACTATTGAATTACAAAAAAAAGATATTGTTTACCTTTTTACCGATGGTTTGCAAGACCAGTTTGGTGGTGAAAAAGGCAAGAAATTTAAATCGTCTAAACTTAAATCTCTTTTATTAAGCATTCAAAACCAAACGATGGCCAAACAAAAAGAACTTATCCATACCTCTTTCGAAACATGGAAAGGTAAATTAGAACAAATTGATGATGTTTGTATTATAGGAATACAGGTTTAATGCTCTTCTAAATCCGAAAAATATTTTTAATCAGATGAACCGTTTTTAATTTGGACCCTCTGTTTTTAAGCAAAAATAAATCTCCGTAAAAACATTTAAACATTGTATTTGTTACTTTTGCCAAAACCTTATTATGTACACCGGACTACTTCACTTGCACTCCTTTTTACGTTATGTTTTGTTGTTTCTGATTATCCTTGCTATAGTGCGATCTATTAAAGGATTATTAAACAAAACTCCTTTTGAATCTACCGACAATAAAATTGGATTATTTCTAATGATTACTGCCCACACCCAATTACTCATTGGTTTGTTTTTATACTTTATCAGTCCGTTTATACAAGTTGCAATGGTTCGTGGAATGGGCTTTGCCATGAAAGATTCCATTTTACGATTTTGGGCAGTAGAACACATAGGAGGAATGATAGCTGCCATTGCTCTAATTACAATGGGTAGAATACTTACCAAAAAAGCAGTTAATGACCAACTAAAACACAAACGTACTGTTCTCTTTTATACACTTGCTTTTTTACTCATAATGATGCTTATTCCGTGGCCAACCCTTTTGGTAGGCGAAGGGAGAGGTTGGTTTTAACTTTATGAAGAATACCGAAACCACTAATGTAAAAAAAGATAAAGCAGTATTGGTTGGAGTTTCCTTAAAAGAAAATGATGACCAACAAATAAATGAATTTTTAAATGAACTTGAATTTTTGGTTTACACCTCTGGGTATAATGTAGTAAAACGCTTTACCCAAAAACTAACCAAACCCCTTCCCGGAACCTATATTGGCTCCGGAAAACTAAAAGAAATTGCCGAATTTGTTAAACAACACGAAATTACTCTTGTAGTATTTGATGACGAACTTACCCCATCGCAACAACGCAATTTAGAAAAAGAATTACAATGCGATGTGCAAGATCGCACTTCACTTATTTTAACCATTTTTGCCCAACGAGCCCGCACCTCGCATGCAAAGGCACAAGTAGAATTAGCCCGTTACCAATACGTGCTGCCACGCTTAAAACGCATGTGGACACACCTTGAACGCCAGCGTGGTGGCACCGGAACACGAAGCGGTTCGGGCGAATTACAAATTGAAAGTGACAAAAGAATTGTACTTGAAAAAATTTCGAAACTGAAAAACGAACTGAAAACAATAGACAAACAAATGCTAACCCAGCGCAAAAACCGCGATCAACTGGTTCGTGTGGCGTTGGTAGGTTATACCAACGTGGGTAAATCCACCCTTATGAATATGCTCAGCAAATCGGAAGTGTTTGCAGAAAATAAATTATTCGCCACCTTAGATACTACTGTTAGAAAAGTGGTAATCGGAAATTTACCCTTTTTACTTTCCGATACGGTTGGTTTTATTCGTAAACTTCCTACACACCTAATCGAATCTTTTAAATCTACCTTAGACGAGGTTCGTGAAGCTGATTTATTACTTCATGTAGTGGATATTTCGCACCCCACATTTGAAGAACAAATAAATGTGGTGAATGAAACTCTTAAGGACTTGAAAGCATTAGACAAGCCCACTATTCTAATTTTTAATAAAATAGATGCTTACCACTTTACAGAAAAAGATCCATTTGATCTTTCTGAAAAAACAAAAGAAAACGTAAGTATTGAAGAACTGAGAGAAACATGGATGGGAAAACTAAATAACGACTGCATTTTTATTTCTGCCACAAAAAAAGAAAATATTGAACCCCTCAGAGAACTTCTGTACAAAAAAATAAAGCAACTACATGTGGAAATTTATCCTCATAAGTTGCTTTACTAAACTAAAAAGATTTTAAATAATTAGTTTCTAATTTCTTTCAATTCTTCCATTAGCTTTTTGCGTGCTAAAAAAATGCGGCTTTTTACGGTACCTATAGGCAAATTCATTTCATCGGCAATTTCTTTATATTTAAAGCCTTCTACGTGCATTTTAAAAGGGGTACGTAATTCATTATTTAATTCATTTACCGATTTCCAAATATCGTTGTGCGTAATTTTTGAAACCACCGTTTCATTTACCACTTTTGAGGGAGTATTTATAACGTACAAATCTTTACTATTGTCTATTATCATTCTTGTACGCACCGACCTGCGATAGTTGTTTATAAAAGTATTTTTCATAATGGTATACAACCATGCTTTCAGGTTTGTTTTATCTACAAATTTATCTCGGTATTTAAATGCTTTTAAAATAGTATCTTGTAAAAGATCATGAGCATCTTCGGCATCTGCAGTAAGTTTTATGGCAAAATATTTTAAGGGAGTTTGCAGCTTTACCACCTGATGATTAAACTCTATTGCTGTCATACACTTTTAATTTTGTTCAGCAAATGTACGATTTGTTTAAACATTTATGATTTTTATCATATTATTTTATGATGTGGCTCATGTTTTTTAGATTAAACGCATAAAAATTGAGGTGAATCAACACAAATCAACTGCTTAATTTAAACCAAAATGTTTTTATAGAATTGTTTTATATTGCTAATAAGTTCTGTTTTACAGGATGTATGAGTCAATTGGTTGGCAAAAGCTCCGGTTATATATATTTTTTCTACATTTTTTATTTTTTCTAGTTCTTGCAAATAAGATAACACATCTATGCTATTTTGTGAGCAAACAAAAGCGGTTAAAAGAAATGGAGGGGTTCGTGTTTCTGCTATTTCTATTACATCGTTTAGGGGAACCGATTGCCCTAAATAAATAACATATTTTCCGTTCTTTTTTAATAGGTAATAATAAAACAAAAGACCTATTTCGTGTTGTTCGCCTTCGGGAAGAAACAATAAATATTGATTATGTTCTTTTTTTTCGCAGGGAGGAAGAATATCAATAGCTGCAATTAATTTTTGTCGTATTAAATTAGACATAAAATGTTCTTGGGCAGCCGAAATACTGCCGGTTTGCCAAAGAACACCAATGCGGTCTAATAATGGATAAACAACATTGCTTATTGTTTCTTCAAAGCCAATTTTAAAAACGGAATTGCTTACTATTTTTTCAAATCTTTGCTCGTCTAATTCTACCATGCAAGCTACCAGCATATCAACAAATCTGTCTTCCTCTTTGCAATGTAGGGTAAGCTGTAACACTTTATTGTTTATTTCATCATTAGACAAATCTGAGATTTTAGAAATTTTTAAACCGTGATGATTTAAAATAGAAACATTTAAAATTCTTTTAATATCCCCATCGGAATACAAGCGAATATTGGTAGAGGTGCGTTCGGGGTTAATGATATTGTATCTTTTTTCCCAAATGCGTATGGTATGAGCTTTAATGCCTGTTAAACTTTCTATCTCTTTTATTGAATACTTTGCCATCTTTGTTTGGTAAACTATTCCAACAAAACAAAAAGCAAATAATAATGTTTAAACCATTAATGGCGGCAGACTATTCTACTACTAATTTGGAAGAGTAGTAAATATGTTTAGAGGCTCCGGTAACCACGTAAATGCCGGCTGGCACCCTTTGCTCTAAATCGCAACCTGCAAGCAAATTATCTTTTTTATAAAGATTAAATTTTGAATAATATTCTGTGCCGGTTTGGTCACGTAAAATCATTAAAATGTTTTCTTTTTCGATTCCATTTTGCAGACAATTATTTCCTGTTTGTTCTATATTAATTTTAATTTGCTCACCAGTATTCATAACCGGAACAGAAGAAGTATAATGAGTATTTCCTTTAGAGTCGGTAATTTTTAATCGGTAAAAAGATTGGCCCGATTCCGGGGTTTGATCTACATCAAAATATTCGATTGGAATATCGCTGTTGCCCACCGCAGGAAGAACTATCACTTCTTCAAAAAGTTTGCCATCTACCGAACATTCTACAACAAACTGCTCGGCATTGTTTTCGGTTTGAGTGGTCCAATAAAAATAAACTTCTTGATTATTCAAAACGGCCTCAAATGAAACTATTTCGGCTACTATTGGAGTTTTATCTAGTGCAAAAAACTTACCCAATAAAAGCAAGTAAAAAACAGCCGATAAAAAGAATTGTTTTTTCAACCTTTTTTTTATTTAGAGGCGAAATGTACCACATTTTTAACAAATTAACAAATTTGTACATAAAGCAAATTTGTGCCTTCTTATTGCCCTACTAAAAATTGTTTTTTAGCAACAAACTTCCCATTCAAACTTATCCCTATAAGATTAACTCCGGAACTAAGTTTATTAACAGAATGGCGAATTTTATTTTCTCCTTTTTTAAGGTTTAAATTATAATTTTCTACTACTTGTCCTAAGGCGTTAAATATATTTATGGTACAAGTCATATCTTCTTTGCTTATCAATAAAAAAGTAATATTATCATTAGCCGGATTAGGAAAAACACTTACTAGTTCAATATTAAAATTGCTTACCGAAACAATATCTGAAATATCAGATTTTCCGTCAAAATCGGTTTGCTTAAGCCGGTAATAGGAGATGCCGGAAAGAGGATTTTTATCCAAGAAAGAATAATTAAGGGTAGTACTACTATTTCCTGCACCTTTCACAATACCTATTTGCTCCCAAACTATTGCGTTATTACTTCTTTCTATTGTAAAATAATTATTGTTTTGCTCAGATGCCGTAATCCAATTTAGTAGAACCGCAGTTTCTTTTAAATCTGCAGTAAAAGAAACTAAAGAAATGGGTAAAGGTGGTCCACCCCAGCTTAAAGGCCCCGGTTGTGGTCCGTCACCAGCCGTCCACACATTAACTCCACATATTCCAATTAGCGTAGAACTACCTCCTCCTGACCCCGATTTTTGAACCAATCCTCCAACGGGTATGGTTACCGAAGAACCGCAGGGTAAGTCTAATTTGTTTCCATTAGTAAACTGAAGCGTACCATAAACAACGATATGCATAGGAGCACAACCCGGTATACCGTAATAATTATTTTGATTTGTTACTGTTACGGTATGTCCGGTTTGAATATAAATGGTATCTCCACAACCCGGCACTGCATTTACTCCATTACACAACCAAGTAGCTGTATTATTCCAATTACCGTTTCCGGTAGAATAGCAAGCAGCAAAAATATGCGTTGCGGTAAAGTAAAAAAACAAGCAAAAAAACAACTTTCTGAGCATAGTAATCTTATGATCTATGGCAAATGTAAAAATTATTCAGTGTAAATACCTAATAATTTCAAAATCGCTGCTACGTATATTTACCCAATAGGGTTACAAGAATAATTGTAATTGTAAATTATTCTGAGGAGGTTAGAGTTTATTTTTTTGTTTTTTATTCTTTATGTAACGTCTTGTAAAATAAACTGTTACTATAATTAAAAGTAGAAATGGCCAAATGTTTATTAGACCTATCATAAACCATAAAAGATTCGTCCAGCCATTTTTAATTCCTTGTGTAAGTTTTAGTGAAAAACCAAAGGCTGCATTTATTTTTTGGTAGAATGTTACTGTTAGGGTGCTATACCCTATTTTATCTTTTAAATAACGCATACGCCCTTCTACCGCTTCAATTTCTGTACGTAGTTGCCCTATTTCTTTTTCTATAGAAAGGATTTCTTCTACTTTATTGGCTTGTTTTAAAATTTCTTTGTATCTGTTTTCCAGTTCCTTTTTTGTTTTTATTCTGGCTTCAATATCAATGTATTCTTCAGTTACATCTAATACGTCTACATTTTTGGAATCTATTTTAGAGGCAATGTTTGAAATATTGGATAGAAGCACATCAAATTGACCAGCAGGAACTCTTATTACCATTCTATATTCTTGTTTATCGGAATAAGTGTACGTATTTTCGTTTGCTACATAAGCGTTTACCTCTTTTAATGATTTGAAAATGCGCTCTTTTGATTTTTGCACATTTTCTGTCTCAAAAGTTATACTTCCTTCTTTTATTAATTTTCGTTCGGCAATAAGGTTTTGCTGTTCAATTCCTACTTCTCCTCCTTTCCCTTCGGGTTCAGAAAGATCACTTTGGGCAGCATAGCTTTCGTAGGCTTTATTACTATGTTCAGAACTGCAAGAGGATAAAGCAATGAGTGTAATTACAATTGAAGCGAGTATTTTAAAATGGGTTTTCAAGTAAAATTAGTCTTTTACGAATTTGTGATTTTGAATACTTTTTTGCCCCTGTAATTTGAGTGTATAAAATCCTTTGGGGAGGCTTTTTACATTAACCAAATGCTTTTCTCTTTCTGTTATTTGCTGATGTAAAACCATTTTTCCGTTAACATCAAAAATAGTTATTTGGGAAAATGGTTCGTTAGCGGGGAAGAGAATATTTATAAAATCTTTTGCCGGATTAGGATAAACTTTCGCCATTCCGCTTTGGTTTACTAAATCCTGTATACCCACACTGATGGTGTTATTAGCCGAAATAATCCATAGTGAAGGGTCGAACTGTAACGAATCTATAGAATGGTTCCATGTAAAAGAAAATAATTCGCCAGATGAAGTATGTTTAAAAACGACTGTAGTATCGGTATTTCCTGCAAAAAACTTAATAGGAACAGGCATTTCGAAAAAAGAAACACTAGGGTGCGATTGGGTTTGATCTATTTTCACAGTTATATTGCTGCCTGTTTGTTCCCATGTTATTTGGTAAGAAGGGTATCCTTCTTTATAATACCAATCGTTAAAAAACTCTGTAAGGTTTAAATTAGAGGTATTCTCTAAATGCTGTTTTAAATGGGAAGTATATGCATAGCCATAAGAAAGTTGAGAATCGTTGAGGTAATTTTTAACCCCGGCATAAAAAGCCGAATCGCCCATTACCCAACGTAGCATGTGTAATACATAGGCTCCTTTTTTATAGCTTAAGCGACTACTAAAAATTCGGCTTACGTTCGCTGTATCATCAACCATAACAGAGCCATCGGGCAAAGAAACAATACTGTTTATGGTTCCTTTTTTCCAAAGGGGCCACCAAAATCCATTAAACATGTGTTCGTAGGTTAAACCTGTTAGGTAGGTAGCAAAGCCTTCGTTTAGCCATATATCTTCCCACGAAGCACAAGTTACTTTATCGCCAAACCACTGATGTGCCAATTCGTGTGCCATCAACTCGTGCCCGAAACTTCCCATAAAACTCATGGTTTGATGTTCCATTCCTCCACCCCAACCAAATTGTGCATGTCCGTATTTTTCGTTTGAAAACGGATAAGGTTCAATCAACGTATCAAAAAGTTGTAAAATAGGAACAATGCCTGGTGTTTGAGCTTGTGCCGTAAGTAAATCTTCGGGGAAAACATAGTTTAATATTTCTAATGTGCCATTGGTTAGGGTAGCATAATTTGAGTAATATGCATAATTGGTAACGGCAATGGCAACAAGATAGGCTGTAATTGGGTATTTATGTTTCCAGTGAAAAGTTTTGTTTCCGCCTAAATTGATTTCACTTATTAGTAAACCATTGCTAGCTACTCTGTACTGTGCGGGGGTGGTAACGTAAATGTCTACAGAATCTACTTTGTCGGATAAGTCTTGTTTGCAAGGCCACCAATCGGCAGCTCCAAAAGGCTCGGAAAGAGTCCAAATAATGGAATCGTTCGCATGTGATGTTTGTATAAAAGATCCAAAACCCGATGTAGAAGGTTTTCCCTGATAATAAACAGTAACCGAATCTAATGTATTTATGGGTATTACTGAAGGAAATTGTACTTTCAATAAATTATTTGCATGAATGAAAGAAATATTACTCGAGTGGTATTTTATTGAGTCTACAGTTAGGCTATCGGATAAATTAAAATTGATAGTGTCTGTTCCATTTTGAGGAATGGTAAAATAGGAGGTAATGTTTCCGGCTATATAGTAAACCTGAGGATTTACCTGCCAGTGCATGCGTTGGTATTTAATATCGTAGTTTCCTGTAATATTATTTTTTTTATCTATTGGTACTTTGGCTCCTTTAGTTAGCTTTTCAGATTGTGCTATTTTGCAAACCTGATCGTGAAAAATTTGCTGAGAAAACAGATTTCCTGTAAGGGCAAAGGTGCAAAAAAGTATAAGTGTTTGTTTCATAAGGGGTGTTTGTTTTACAAATATACTTTTTAAGCACCAACTCACTGAATTAAAATACATTTATTTTTTTTTGTAAACCGGCACAGTGGAACAGGCTTCGCCAAACATTATGCTTTTTACAAGGGGTCTTAATAGAGCTGTTATTTGCAGATAGGCAGAGGCGGGTATTGGTTTGTTTCCACAACCTTTTACCACTACTTTTGTGTCTTTAAATTCTTCTACATTTAACTGTTGAAGTGCTTTGTTAAATAAAAATATTTCGAGCATTTCCGCATTTCCGAAAAAAATTTCTTTGGCAAATGGTTGTAATGCAGCTGCTACTAACATGTAAGCCCATGTTGGAACAATGGCATCAGCCGAGCAATGTACCGCAACCAGTTTATTTTGATATTGCGGCCAGTTATGAGTATCAATAAATTCTCTGAAGTTTTTTTCTTTTAGTGCAAAACCTTGCCAGAGTTGGTCTTTGATATCAATAATAACACGTTCCTCTTTGGGATAAAAATCTTCTAAATGAAGGGTGATAATATTACTTTGTGCTACTCTGTTTACTATTTCGCTCATGAATATATTAATGTGTTTACGAGAAAAAACAATGTAAAAAACAGAATGTTTACTCTACCACATGTTTTACTGCCGCCTGCATTACCTCGTAATGGGGGCCTTCTTTGTAAATAAAAACAATCACTTCACAATCGTTTTCTTTCCACGTAGGGTCGAGAGTATAGGTGTAGGAAAAATTTTCTTTTTGACCTTTTTGTGATGTGCTAACAATATCTCCCCACGGAGTATTTACATCGGCACGGAACATATGCTTATGGTCGTAATCGTTAATGGTAACCCCATTATCAATTTGTTTAGCGGTAATGTGATTTTCTATAATATACACTTGTAACTTATAGTTTACACCACTTTCGGCATCTTTAAGCCATTCTAATTCTGCATTTATATCTACTTTTTTAGTAGTGGTATTGTATGTATTTGTAATTTTTATCTCGGCATAGGGTTCATCGTCTTTGATGCTAAGAATTTTAGATTCCCATTGATTTTTTCCTGTTATTTCGGCTGTATTGATTCTAGAAACTGCGGCTGCCGGATAGCTTGAAACACCAAAGGTGGCCAGATAAACATCTCCGGCTGTGGTGGTAAAATCGTTCCACGCTCCATTTCCCGGTTCGGCAAAACTACCGGCATGTATTGATACAGGTATAATTTGTAACCCGTACACTTCCACTAATCTTTCTATTTCTCTAGCTCCATCAGGACAAAAAGTACAAAGCTGACCAGTAAATTCTTCTATTAAAATTCTGCGTTTAATAACTTGTGTTGTATCTGCCGGATTATTACCTGTAGATTGTATGGGGGTTTTTACTTTATCGCAAGAATTTAGTGTAAAGAGAAACACTAAAAATATAATTGATAAATTTTTCATAAATGTATTTTTAAAAACTGCTGGTAATCGTAAATATTAAGCCATTTGCAGCGGGCACATTTCTGCACACACCCCCAACGCAGAAAATACCGGCCCTTTGTCTTCCATAAGTAACCATAAATCTGTTTCCCTTGTTCACATAACCTACCGAGCCATTGTAGTAATGAACTCTTTCTTGTGTTTTTTTATTGCCATAATTGTACTGATCCATTACGGCAACAAACCAATGCGGAGAAAATGTGTACTCTATTAAAGCAGTTGCCCAATCTTGTTTATCTTGTTTGGTTAACAACGCTTGCAGCTCAGTTCTAATAGCGTGTTTAAGATTTATTTTATAGGTAATGTCAATAATTGCTGTATTTGAATATATGGTTGGTTTTCCGGGTTTTCCCTGTATTACTTCGATATTGAAAATTTGATTTGCATAGGCAAATGTTCCTTTTACTTTTTTAGAAAATTTTTTAGTTATCTCGGCATAAAGCTCTTTGAAGTACACTTGACCATTAAATCCAAAATAATCAGAGGTATATCCTATTCGGTTAGTTGTTTCATCGTTTAAGCGAATTGTGTCTAAGTTTCTCACTTCAGAGTAGTTTACTAATAACGAGGTGCCATACTTACCCCCTAAAAAGCTTTCTTTTTTAAACTGGTAATTTACTTCGGCCTGATAACCCACTTCTCCGTTAGGTTGTGTAGCATACGGGTATAAAGTAGCCAAAAGATTGTAAGTGTGTTGTTTTGTTAGGGTAGGAATATAATTAATCAGCACATCGGTAAGTGCGGCATCTCTTTCCGATCGGAAACTCATATTGTCATTTCTTTTTCCGCTTAGAGAAATTCCAAAGCCTTTAGTAGAGTAGCTGATTTGAGTTAAAAGAGCATCGCCCGGCTTATAAATAAATCCGTTATCTGCACTGGGGTCGTTAATTTTGTAAACGTATTCTGTATAAAAATTTATTCCTCCATTTATTATATTCATTCTTCCTGCCCAAGACCCAACATTTTCGGGTAGCACAAATTGCGAATTTTGGTCGGCCTGAAATTTACTGACAAAGCTTCCTCCAAGTATTATTTTTGTTTTCATCTCTGCAAGTGAATCAGAAAGTTCGCTGATATTTATTTCTCCGTCTACACCTCTAACAATCCCCTCGCTAGTTGTAAAATATTTTCGTTGTTTCCCGATGAGACCTTTTAACACTACCCCATTTATGGGTTTATATGAGGCTCTAAATCCTTCAAAAGCATTGTCGTAACCTAAGCCTCTGCTTTCGTAAGCTCTAAGAATCATTCCGCTGCCAAACTGTTCGTAAAAATTTCCGGCCGTCATGCTTAGATTATCTTTGTGAAACGATACATATTTAAAAGGAATTCCATTCCCTTTATAAGCCGTAGGGAAACCCTGTAGTGCATTTAAATAGCTTTCGTACCGTATGCCTGCTTCGAAATTTCCGTTAGTATAAATAACATTTGCGAAACCACTCATCAGCATTTTTTCAGGAGGTTGTTTCGCCCCGATGAGGGTGTCTTCGTTATAGTATTGTATGTTGGTTTCAAAATTCCCGTGTACCTGACCGTAGTTTGGTTTTTCCTTTTCTTGCGATAAAGAGGTGTTAGCCCAACAGAAAAAGCTCAGAGAAATAACTACTTTGGAAAATAAAAAACGATCAGAATAAAATCTATTCAATGGTTTCGCCTTTAGAAAGTTTTTTGATTAATTCATACAGTTCGTGTTCATCGCCCTCTGAATAGGAGTTGTGTTGCCAAACAATTTCTCCTTTGCCGTTTATTAAAAAGGTATGAGGAACATTGTTCACATTTAAAGCTCTTTTAAAATCGCCATTGGGATCTAAGTAAACCTCATACTCCCATGATTTGCTGTTAACGTAGGGAGCCACTTTGCTCATGTTACGAGTATCGTCTATAGAAATAGCTACAATTTTAACCCCCGTTTCTTCTTGCCACTCATCGTAAATTTCGGCTATGTTATTTAATTCTTTTTTACACGGAGTACACCATGTAGCCCAAAAATTAATTACCATAGGTTTTCCATTGTTCGAAAGGTTTTTGGTGTTAAACGAGCTTCCTTTTAAGTCTTTTACCTCAGCCTCAGGTATTCCTCTGCCATTTTGAGCAAAGAGACCGACTGATGAAATAACAACGCAGAATGTGCAAATAATTTTTTTCATAATTTTTCTTTTTCCGCTTTATAAAACAATTACTCTGCCAAAGTAACCAAACATTTTCTTTTTGAACCGTAAAAATACACAATAAGAGATTTTTAAATTTTTAAATTGATTTATGAAAATTGAAACCCTATAAAATAAGAGAGGGGGCACAAATACCCCCTCCACTTATTTAAAGAATGTATTACTTTAAGATGGTTAATTTTTTAGAAATAACTCTTGTTCCGGCAGTAAGATTAACGAAATATAAACCATTTTCTAAATCGTTTACGTTAAATTCTACTCTGTGATTGCCGTGGTTTAGGTTACCTAAATTTTGCGATTTTACAACCGCTCCCATAATATTGTAAATCTCAACTTTTACATTGTTATTGTTTGGTAAAAAGAATGTTACCGCTGTGTTGTTTTCTGAAGGGTTAGGATAAATATTCAAATCGAATTGAGCATTGATATCTTCCTTCACTCCGGTGGGTACACTACTCGCTTTGCAATTCAATATAGAACCATCTGAACCATCTAAAATCATACCTACCAAATGGATTTTATTTACGTTTACACCACTTGGCACGGTATAATTATATGTTTTGCTTTGAATTCCAATTGGAATTGAGCCTGGTAATGAACTTCCGCCAAATCCGTCAAGCAAAGCTCTTCCTACATGGTCGTAAACCATTTGAGCAGCCGGAACCGGGTTTGGTTTGCTTTCGAATCCGCACATTACCCCATTTCCACCACCTGCATAGGCATTTGCTTGGTTGTATGCAGAGGTGGTACCCGTTACTCCATCCTCAGTAATTACCGCATTAATTTTGTAGTTACCGGTTAATGCGGCTACAAAGTCACCTTCTACTGTAAAGGTTACCACTTTAGTAACAGAATTGTACGATATGTTTTTTATATCTACCGCAACAGGAACTACTTTGTTTATTAATACATTGTACTCTGCAGGGAACTGAGAAGGATCCACATCGGAATTTACTCTATCTACTGTTCCGCTAGGGTATCCGCTAATGAACGCTCCTAATCCTTGATCCCAAGCAGTTACTACCATTGGATCGTTATTGTGTACCGCTGCACCTACCCATGTACTTGGATAATCTGTTGCCATTTGATCCATAAAGCAGGCCCCACGAGGACACCATTGGCACCATGTACCAGTAGCCTCTTCTCCAAAAACTCTTTTTTGTGGCACATAGGCTACTCCTGTAACAGTAGTTTTCATGGTATCATTCGTAACATCTTGGTCGCCCGCTAATTCTACCCAAACTTTTACGTTAATGGTATTAGTGTTTGTAATATTTAGCGAGGTAGAATGTGTGAAATTATAATTCTGCCAAGCCTGAATATTTAAACTAGTAAGGTTTTGTGTGTATGTGTTTGAGCCATCATTCCATTTAATAGTCATTGCAGTAATGGTGTTAGAACCATTGTTTTTAATGGTTCCTTTAATTTGTACTGCAGAAGGATTTACTGCATACTTTGGAATATCTAAGCTAGCCATTTTAGCATCATTTGCATTAGGATTAGCTAACTCATACCCAAAGAGAGATACTCCTTGAGCAATACCACCAATGGTGTTTTTACCGGGAACAATGTTTTGAGCAATAAACAATCCTCCGGCAATACCAGGAAAATCAACCGTAGCATCGTGTATTAAACCGGTTTGAGTACCGGCAGGAAGTTTTAGTTGTACAATTTGACCACCATTTCCACCTTGGTCGTAAGCCCATAGATAAGGGCCTCCTGTAGAAATATTATCATAAGCCAAACCATAAATTCCGGTTAAACCGTGTGTTCCCGGAGCGATAGAACCCAAGTTTGCACCAGTCATACTGCACTTTGTTATGGCCGAGTTAAAACTTCCAATGTAAAAACCTCCCGCACCTCCATTTAAACTGGCATCATAGGTTATATAACGAGCAGCAGCCGGAACAGTAATAGTACTTATTAATGTTTTTGTAGCGGGGTTCACTTTATAAACTGTTGTTGAATTTGTTGCAAGATAAAGAGATGTGCCATCTCCGGTAATTCCGCGAACTCCGGTAATTCCAGCTATCTTAAAAGAGGCTGTAACTGTGCCGCTATTGTTTACCGTAAAAAGAGAGTCGTTGCTCCAACGAGATATCCAAAATTCTGTGCCGGTCCAATAGGCTCCCGCTCTCCCGGGCAAAGCTCCGGCAGCGTGGTCAAATTGAATATCCCAAAGGGCTTTTTCACTGGGCGAATTGCCTTTCCCTGCTAAGGGGGCCACTTCGCAGTTGTTGCAATTAAAGCCTTTTTGTGCGTAAGAGCCTAAGGCGATTAAAGCAACTGATACTAAGGTTGTAATTTTTTTCATAATTAATATTTTTGTTTTAAGGTTAATAACAAATGTACTCTTTTACAGATGCTAATAAAATCAGTTTTGAATTAATTCTTGGAAACCTATTAAAATATAAAAATAAGTAAAGACTACTTTCTTGAACAAATTTGGTGAAATTTTGTATATTTGGTAAAATTAAATAACTGATCCCCTATGAAAAAACATTTATTTCTTTGTTCGTTGGCCTTCTCTTTTCTTTTTGCATCAAGAGCCCAATCCTTAAAAATACTAGACCATTTGGATAATAATATAGGAGGTTTAACGCATATGGAAAGCGGTACCCCCACTATGATGTCAGAAACAAAATTCCATGTTGAAAATATTTCTTCCAATTCTATTGACTATAAAATAAAAGCGTATCAAATATTAAATTTCCCTAATTCCGATTTGCAGGTATGCTTTGGACAGGCTTGTTACACCGCTACCGCAGGCATAACAGGAGCACAAACTATTTCCGGAAATGGAACAGTTGCAGGAAACAATAAGGACTTAACACTAAAAATAGCTCCTTTTGCTTTTGCTTGGGGGGGCAACACTTCTGCTACATGGGGAATTACTGCGTATGACATGAATAATCCTAATGATTCTGTTTCGACCATTATTACTTGGACTACCTGGGCCACTGGTATTCAGACTATCAGCACAGCGAAAACTTCTTACAATGCCTTTCCAAATCCTGCCGAAAAATTTGTTTCCATATCTTATACCATTGCTGAAAATATAGCTGCTGCCCATTTAGTAGTAATTGATGTTATAGGAAATGAGATACTACAAGTGCCAACAACCGGAAAAAATGGAGAGATTAAACTAGATGTCAGTTCACTTTCTTCAGGAATTTACTTTTATGGTTTTAAAGCCGATGGAAAATTGTTAAGCTCCAAAAAATTAGTTATTAGTAAATAAATTAATCCTCTTTTAGCAGTTTAAGGGCCAGTGCCGAAACTCCGGTACTGGCTTTTTCTTTTATATGCTTAACAAATTCCTTTTGTGAATACAAATTGATTGGAGCCGGGTCGATTACGTATTTTTCGGCATTTACCGGAGCCATCTCCAACAAACCGGCTGCTGGATATACGGAAAGTGAAGTTCCTATTACAATAAAAATGTCTGCATTGGAAGTGATTTCGTAAGCTTCGCCCATTTTTAACACCGGTTCGCCAAACCAAACTACATTGGGGCGAAGTTGCGACCCCATTTCACATTTTTCACCTATTTCCAGTTTCCAACCTTTGATATTATATACTAAATCGGGGTTTTTGCTACTTTGAGCTTTTCGTATCTCTCCGTGCAAATGCAACACCTTTGTTGAACCCCCTCTTTCATGCAAATCATCAATGTTTTGAGTGATAACAAAAACCTCAAATTTTTCTTCTAATTGGGCTATTGCATAGTGGGCTTTATTTGGTTTCGCCTCTATGGTTTGTTTTCGCCTGATATTGTAAAAACTCAATACCTTTTCGGGATCTTTCTTCCATGCCTCCGGAGTAGCCACTTCTGAGATGTTATAATTCTCCCACAAACCTCCGGTATCTCTAAAGGTTTTTAGTCCGCTTTCGGCACTAATTCCTGCTCCTGTAAATACCACTACTTTTTTCTTTTTCATATAAAACTTGAATGGCTAAATTTTCTAAATAAAATTTAGAAAACCAACCTTTTTTGATACGATATAGCATTTTAATACTTTTTAATACTTTTACAAGTTCCAACTTATATAAAAAGTTAATATGTCTAAGACAAGAAAAGAGCAAGAAGCGTTAGATTATCATTCATCAGGTAAACCCGGAAAAATTGAGGTAGTTCCTACCAAACCATATAGTTCGCAAAGAGATTTATCCTTAGCTTACTCGCCTGGAGTAGCAGTTCCCTGCTTAGAAATAGCTAAAAAAACGGAAAATGTTTATAAATATACTGCTAAAGGAAACTTAGTAGCTGTAATTTCAAACGGAACAGCCGTGCTGGGCTTAGGAGATATAGGGCCGGACGCATCGAAACCTGTGATGGAAGGAAAAGGGTTGCTCTTTAAAATATTTGCCGACATTGATGTATTCGATATTGAAGTAGATGCTAAAGATGTTGACCATTTCGTAAACACAGTGAAAGCAATATCTCCTACGTTTGGCGGAATAAACCTTGAGGATATAAAAGCCCCCGAATGTTTTGAAATTGAAAAACGCTTAAAAGATGAGTTGCACATTCCGGTAATGCACGATGACCAGCATGGAACTGCTATTATTACAAGTGCCGCTTTACTTAATGCACTTGATGTTGCAAATAAAAAAATAGCAAAAATAAAAGTGGTGGTAAACGGAGCAGGAGCATCTGCCCTCTCTTGCATAAAACTCTACATTGCTCTGGGAGTAAAAAAAGAAAATGTAATTATCTGCGACAGTAAAGGGGTAATAAATAACAAAAGAACTGATTTGGACAAGTATAAAAAAGTTTACTCTACTAACAAATCGATAAATACTCTAAAAGATGCCATCAAAGGAGCCGATGTATTTTTGGGTTTGTCAAAAGGAAATATTTTAACCAAAGAAATGGTTCGTTCCATGGCAAAAAACCCCATTGTTTTTGCCTTAGCTAACCCAGATCCCGAAATTAGCTACAAAGAAGCTATTGCAGCCCGCCCGGATATTATTATGGCTACCGGGCGTTCCGACCATCCAAATCAAGTAAACAACGTATTGGGGTTTCCGTTTATATTTAGAGGAGCCCTCGATGTGCGAGCTACTGCCATAAACGAAGAAATGAAATTGGCTGCCGTTTATGCAATTTCTGAGTTAGCCAAACAACCTGTGCCCGATATTGTAAATCGTGCATATGGCGAAAAAAATCTAGTTTTCGGAAAAGATTATTTTATTCCAAAACCCTTAGACCCAAGGCTGCTCTCAACAGTAGCTCCGGCTGTGGCTAAAGCGGCTATCAAATCAGGAGTAGCCCAAGCTCCTATTAAAAATTGGGAAGAATACACAGAAGCTCTTTCTAACCGACTCGGGCAAGACAACAAGTTAATGCGAAGTATAACAGAACGAGCCAAGAAAGAACTTAAAAAAGTAATTTTTGCCGAAGCCGATCACCCCAAAATTCTAAAAGCCGCACAAATTATTAAGGACGAGGAAATAGCTATTCCAATTTTACTGGGGAAAAAAGAAAAAATATTAAGACTTATCCAAGAGTATAACCTTGAATTGGATACCGTAAAAATAATTGATCCTCGTTGCGAAGAAGAAGCCAACAACCGATTGAAATACGCAAAATATCTTTTCGAAAAACGAAAAAGAAGAGGAATAAACTTACATGAAGCTCAACACATTATGCGAGAGCGAAATTATTATGGATCGGCCATGCTCGAAGCTGGTGATGCCGATGCTATGATTTCGGGTCTTACCCGAAACTATCCCTCCACTATTAAGCCCGCATTGCAGGTTATAGGAAAAGACGATGGTATTAACCGCATTGCCGGAATGCACATCATTAATACGAAAAATGGCCCCTATTTTTTAGCTGATACCACCGTTAATTTAAATCCAACCTGCCGCGAAATTGTTGATTTAGTTGTACTCGTAAATAAAATAGTAAACCGATTCGGCACTAAACCTAACATTGCTCTTTTATCCTATTCTAATTTTGGTTCGGCCGAAGGCCCCGATGCCGTTAAAATGCGCGAAGCGGTTGAAATATTACACACAGAATATCCCGAAATTGAAGTAGATGGAGAGATTCAGGCAAACTTTGCACTTAATTCCGATTTATTAAACGAAATTTTTCCTTTTTCGTCTCTTACCAATAAAAGAGTAAATACCCTGATTTTTCCAAATTTAGCTTCAGGAAACATTGCCTATAAATTAATGCAAGAAATAGGAAGAGCCGAATCTATAGGACCTATTTTACTGGGAATGAAAAAACCTGTACACATACTACAATTAGGAAGTTCCGTAAGAGAAATTGTAAATATGGCTGCACTTGCTGCTGCCGATGCCCAAACCCGATTACCCTAATTAAACTATTATGATTGCTTACATTGAAGGGAAAATTTTTGAAAAAACACCCACTTACGTTATAATAAACTGTGCAGGAGTTGGTTATTTGGTTAATATTTCCCTGAATACTTTTTCAAAATTACCCGGTAACGATTTATGTAAACTACATACACACCTTATTGTGAGAGAAGATGCTCATCTTCTTTATGGTTTTGCTGAAAAAAGCGAAAAAGAATTATTCCTCCAACTCATATCTGTTTCGGGGGTAGGGGCAGCCACCGCTATATTAATTCTTTCTTCACTTAGTGCTGCCGAAATTAAAAATGCCATTATTTCTAAAGATGTAAACCTACTTAAAAGCATAAAGGGCATTGGAACTAAATCGGCCGAAAGAATTATTATTGATCTAAGAGATAAATTAATGAAAGGCGACCATTTTTCACCTCAAATTATCAATGCTCAAAACAATACTTCTAAAGAAGAAGCGTTATCGGCCTTGGTTATGCTTGGTTTTTCAAAAATTCAAACAGAAAAGGTAGTTAATCAAATCATTGCCTCCAACACAGAAGCAAGCGTAGAAGAAATTATTAAAAAAGCTCTAAAAGCCTTATAAGCAAGTATTTACTTTGAATTTAAAAATTACTTACATATATCGGCTACTTCTTTTTGTTTCGTTAAGTATTCTTATCGCTTCAGGGGTATCTTTTTTAAAAACTCCTCATTCGGTAGCTAAACCCTTAGGTTTTTATGCACCATCTCCCCCTCCAGACTCCCCCGAAGTGCAATTACCTTACCCCTTTGGTACAAACAACAACGGAGGATTATATTTAAACCAACCCGAAAACATAAAATCGGGTTACGAGTACGACCCCGAAACAGGAAACTACAACTATAAAGAAAAATACGGCAATTACAACTTCCGTCCCCCCTCTTATCTTACCTTCGAAGAATACTTAGAGTACGATTTTAAAAAAAGAACCAAAGAGTATTGGAGAGAAAAGTCGGGGACAGAAAGTGATATGGCTCATGGAGCAAAAGGATTAGCTCCTACATTAAAAGTAGAAAGCGAAGCATTCGACCGCATTTTTGGAGGGGATAAAATTGAGATTCGCCCCAATGGCTCAGCCGAACTTATTTTTGGAGTAAATAGTTCTAGAAGAGATAACCCTGCTATACCTGAACGACAAAGAAGGGTCACTACTTTCGATTTCGACCAACGAATACAACTTAGTGTAATTGGACAAATTGGCGATAAACTAAGAATTTCTACCAATTACAACACACAGGCAACCTTCGACTTTGAAAACCAAATGAAATTGGAATACACAGGATACGAAGACGAAATTATTCAAAAAATTGAAGCCGGTAATGTAGCCCTGCCTGTAAAAGGCTCATTAATTACGGGAAGCCAAACTTTGTTTGGAATAAAATCGGAACTAAAATTCGGAAGGCTACGAGTTACCACAGTTCTATCTCAAGAGAAAGGAGAAAAGAAAGAAATTGAAATTACCGGAGGAGCTCAAATACAAGAATTTGAAAAAAATGTAGCCGATTATGAGGCTAACAAACACTTCTTTTTATCGCAATTTTTCCGAGACCAATACGAATCATCCCTTTCTAATCCACCCCTCATTAGCTCTCGTATTACCGTAAACCGCGTAGAGATTTGGGTGTCGAATGTAAATAGAGCAACAGACAACATACGTAACATAGTAGCTGTGCAAGACCTTGGTGAAGCAACACAAACTCATATTCACAGAGATGATTTAACTTCGGATAATGATATAAATTCCCCCATTCCGGATAACAATGCAAACAACCTCTATTCTAACTTAAGTTCAGGATTTCCAAATTCATCGGCCATACGTTCTTTCACCAATGCTTCTGTTGTTCTTGACGGGCTTGGTTTTATTAATGGATTAGACTATGAAGTGTATGAAAACGCACGCATGCTCTCATCGTCTGAATATATACTAAATCCGCAACTAGGCTACGTATCGTTAAACTCTATGATTGGGGATGATGATATAGTTGCTGTTGCTTACCAATATACCTACAATGGTAAAACCTATCAGGTAGGTGAATTTTCTACAGACGGTATAAACGGACAAAATGCCCTCTATCTTAAATTATTAAAAAGTACCATTTTAAACACCAAAATTCCAAACTGGAATTTGATGATGAAAAACGTTTATGCCCTTGGAGCGTTTAATGTAAGTCAAAAAGATTTTTTATTAGATGTATGGTATTTAAATCCCGAAACAGGAGTAGAAATTCCCTTTTTACCCGAGGGCTCGGTAAGAGGCAAGCCCATTATTATGCTTACCGATATAGACCGACTAAACCAAATGAATCAACCCGGAGCCGATGGTGTTTTTGACTTTGTTCCGGGCATAACCATTAACCCCACCAATGGCAGAATTTATTTTCCGGTATTAGAACCTTTTAGCTCGGGGTTGCGAAATAAGTTTAATTCGGGCGAAACTGCTCTCGCTAACAAATTTGCCTTCGATTCACTTTATACCACTACTCAAGCACTTGCTAAATTAGATGCTCCGCACAATCGTTACACGATTAAAGGCCAGTATTCCTCTTCATCGGGGTCCGAAATTTCTTTAAATGCGTTAAACATTCCGCAAGGCTCTGTAGTGGTTACCGCAGGAGGAAGCCCGCTTACCGAAAATGTGGATTATACCGTAGATTACAACTTAGGCCGGGTAAAAATTATCAATTCCGGCCTACTCCAGTCAGGGCAGCCCATTAAAGTATCGCTTCAAAGCAATGCCCTATTTGCTGTTCAGGTTAAAACCATGGTAGGAGCAAGATTAGACTACAAGTTCAATGAAAACATAAATATTGGTGGTACTGTATTACGATTAGCAGAACGCCCCATGACGCAAAAAATAAACATAGGAAATGAACCCATAGCAAATACTGTAGTTGGCTTAGATGCTACCTACACTAAGGAAGCTCCCATTATTACACGCCTTGCCGATAAACTTCCCTTTTATTCTACCAAAGAAAAATCGTCATTAACCGTACAAGGAGAATTTGCCTATTTAATACCCGGAAACTCTAGAGCCATTACCAGAGAAGGGATTGCTTATGTTGACGATTTTGAAGGAAGCCAATCGGCCATAGATATTAAAGCTTTTAATAGATGGAGAATTGCAAGTACTCCACAAAAGCAACCCGACTTATTCCCCGAAGGAAATCTCTCGGATAACCTTGCGTACGGTTACAACAGAGCGAATCTTGCATGGTATGTAATAGATCCTCTTTTTTGGAGAATAGACTCCAGAACGCCCGCACATATTAAAGACGATAAAGACATGCGTTCTAACCACTACATGAGACAGGTTGACCAATTAGAAGTATTTCCAAACAAATCATTAGCTAATAATGTAGTAACTAACATTCCGGTGCTCGATTTAGCCTTCTATCCGGAAGAAAGAGGCCCTTATAATTTCGATGCCAATCCTAGTGCATACTCTGCCGGAACGAATATGAGCAACGGTTTATTAAATAACCCTGCCAGTCGCTGGGGAGGTATAATGCGCGATTTACAAACCACCGATTTTGAAGCCTCTAATATTGAATTTATTCAATTTTGGATGATGGATCCTTTTGACCCCGAAGACGGAAACCCCAATCATTCTGGAGGAGACCTCTATATTAACTTAGGAAGTATTTCGGAAGATATATTACGCGATAATCGAAAAAGTTTTGAAAATGGATTGCCTACCTCTGCCAATGTAAACAATGCCGATTACGATTATACCTCATGGGGCAGAGTAGCCAAACAACAACCCATTATTTACGCCTTCGATAACCAAACCGGCACAAGAACCTTTCAAGATATAGGGCTTGACGGATTAAACGATGCCGAAGAGCAGGAACACTTTAAAAGTTTTTATGATGCCCTTTCTCCGGCCGCACAACAAGCGTTGAATGGAGATATTGCTTCTGATAACTACAAGTACTACCGTGGAACTAGTTACGACAACGACAAAAAAAGCATTCTTGAACGCTATAAAAAATACAATAATTTTCAAGGAAATTCGGCCGAAACAGGAAGCGGAGGAGAATCTTATCCAACCTCTGCCACCACCCTGCCTGATGTAGAAGATATAAATTTAGACAATAACCAAGATCGAAAAGAAAACTATTACCAGTATCAAATTCGTCTTACCCCACAAGACTTAGATGAATCGAACGTAGGAAAAAATTACATTACCAACATTTACACAGCCGAAGCCCAAACACCTAACGGAACCCGTAAAGTACGCTGGTACCAGTTTAAAGTCCCCATACGTATGCCTGACAGAGTGGTTGGAGAAATTTATGATTTTAAAGCCATTCGCTTTATGCGTATGTTCGTTAAAGGCTTTAGTCAACCTATTGTGTTACGATTTGCTACCTTAGATTTAATAAGAGGAGAATGGAGAAAATATAATGGTAATTTATTATCGAACGGAGAGTACATTCCTAACGATGAAGACGAAACCACTTTTAATGTAGGAGCTGTAAACGTAGAAGAAAACTCTGAAAAGCAACCTGTTCCTTATGTTTTACCTCCAGGCATCCAAAGACAATTGGCCCGTACCAGCAATTCGGCTATACTACAACAACTAAACGAACAAGCTCTTGTATTAGATGTGTGCAACCTTAAAAATGGAGATGCCAGAGCCTCTTTCAAAAACCTGAATCTGGATATACGCCAGTACAAAAGGCTCAAAATGTTTATTCATGCCGAACAAAAAAAGTCGACCGAAACACTAAACGATAATGATTTATCTGTATTTATTCGTTTGGGTACCGACTTTAACGATAATTATTACGAATATGAAATTCCTTTAAAAGTTACCCCCTGGGGTAGCCGAAACGAAAATGATATTTGGCCGGAATACAATAACCTCGACCTTGAATTCGAAAAATTATATGCAGCCAAAACAAAAAGAAATGAACTACTACTCGATCCAAATGCCGGAGTTTCTATAAACATTCCCTATGTAATCACCGATTTTATTGCAGAAAGCGGAAAGAAAAACATTATTCGAATAAAAGGAAATCCAAACCTTAGTAAAGTAAAAACCATACTCATTGGAGTTAGAAATCCTAAAGCATCGGAGACCAACCCGAATGATGATGGCCTTGCTAAATGTGCCGAAATATGGGTAAACGAATTGCGATTATCCGATTTTAACAATAAAGGTGGGTGGGCTACTATTGGCAGAGTAACTACCAATGTTGCCGATTTAGGAACAGCTACCCTCTCAGCAGGAATGAGCACTCCCGGTTGGGGAAGCATAGAAAAAAAATTAAACGAACGTCAACAAGAAACAAGGCAGAGATACGATTTATCTACTAATGTAGAGTTAGGGAAATTCTTGCCCGAGCAAACTAAAATTAGTGTACCTATGTTCTACGGAGTATCCGAAGAATGGATTACACCACGCTATAATCCGCTAGACCCCGATATTGAGTTTAAAGACTTTTTACAGTCGGAAGAAATTACTAAAGAGGTAAAAGATTCTGTTAAAAAACGCAGCGAAACCTATCAAAAAATAAGAAGCATTAATTTTACCAATGTGCGTAAAGAGAAAGGAGCACAAAGCAAACCCCATATTTACGATGTAGAAAATCTTTCGCTTACTTATGCTTATACCGAAACCCTGCAACGTGACATTAATACCGAATACGATACAAAAAAGAACTACAAAGGAGGGATTGCTTACAATTACAACGCAAATCCAAAAAACTACCAACCCTTTAAATCCTCTAAATACATCAGCACAAAAAAATCGTTAAAGTGGCTGCACGAATTTAATTTTTATCTTACCCCAAAACAATACAGCTTTCAAACCAATTTCGACAGACTTTACAACGAAAGGCAACGAAGAAACAATACTATTTACGATATTTCTTTACCCACCCTTTATCAAAAAAGTTTTTACTGGAACCGTATTTATAGCCTTCGTCACGACTTTACAAAATCTTTAAAATTTGCCTTCGATGCTACCAATAACTCAGTAATTGGCGAACCCGATGGAAGAGTAGATAAAAGATACAAAGAAGAATACAGCGAATTTAAAGATTCCGTTATGAAAAGCATTAGCACCTGGGGACTAAATACACAATACCGACATAATTTTAGTTTAGATTACAACCTCCCCATCAATAAACTACCACTACTCGATTTTGTTACCGCTACCGCCCGTTATACCGGCAGCTATGACTGGAAAAGAGCCCCCATTGGAGCCGATACACTAGGACATACCATTCAAAATGCAAACTCTAAGCAGCTGAATGGGCAGTTTAATATGGTAACTCTTTATAACAAAGTACCTTATTTTAAAAAATTAAATTCTCCAAAACCTAAAAAACCTGCTCCAAAACCCAAGCCAAAACCAGGCGAAGAACAAAAGCCTGAAGACAAAAAAGCCAAAGAAAAAGAAAAGAAAGAAGCAGAAATAGGTTCTCGTATCCACGACCGGTTTTTTAAACTGCTAATGGGTGTTAAAAATGTTTCTGCAACCTATTCTGAAGATAGGGGAACCTTGCTTCCAGGCTACGGAAGAGAAACAAAAATTATGGGTTTTGACCCTGCATTTGATGCCCCCGGATACAATTTCATAATGGGAATGCAAGACCCAAACTACCCTGTTTTTGCTGCTGAAAAAGGCTGGCTTACTCCTAATCGTGTGTTAATGTACCAGTATTCCAATACACTCTCTAAAAACCTAGAAGGCCGAATGACTATACGCCCCATAGAAAGCGTAAGAATTGAACTTACTGCCAACCGCAGATATGCCCAAAATACAACTCAACAATTCTTTTGGGACGATACACAACCGGGAGTTGAACCCTTTTATAATTTTGGCACACCACCCACTATTACCGGAAACTACAGCATATCGTTTATTACCTGGAGAACGGCATTTATTACTGACGATAAAAAAGATTATTCTTCGGCCACATTTAAAAAATTACTTGAAGAAAGAAAAAATGTTTCTAATCGGTTAGGAGAGAAAAATCCAAACTCGGCACCCACAGGAACCGGGTATTTTGATGGATACGGAGCCACCCACCAAGAAGTACTCATAAATGCTTTTAGAGCTGCTTATGCCGGTAAAAGTGCTAAGTTTACTTCGTTAGAACAATTTCCACAAATACCGCTTCCCAACTGGAGGGTTACTTTTGATGGCTTAAACAAATTAGACTTCTTTAAAAAATATTTTAAAAACATTACCGTTGGGCATGGTTACCGGTCTACTTACAATGTTAGCTCTTTTACGGCAAACTTGCTGTATGCTGAAGATGCACAAGGAAACCCATCGGCCAGAGATATAAACAACAATTTTATAAATCAATACCAAATAGCTACCGTTTCTATTTCGGAACAATTTAGTCCACTCATTAATTTTGATATGAGTTGGAATAATAGTTTACTCTCAAAAGTGGAACTAAAAACCGACCGAAATATATCGTTGAGTTTAAACAACAATCAGATAACCGAAGTAAAAGGCCGTGAAATAATTTTAGGTGCCGGATATAAGTTTAAAGATATGCGTTTCCCTATAAAATTTGGTCCGGACAGAAAACAACCGGTAAGCGATTTTGATTTAAGAGCCGATTTTTCTATACGTAACAATTTAACGATTATTAGAAAAATTGTAGAAGAAAGCCACCAATTAACCGGTGGGCAACGTATTATTTCCATTAAAATTACCGGAGATTATCGATTGAGTAAAAACCTGAATTTACGGTTGTTTTACGACAAAGTATTAACGAAACCTTTTATTTCTACCACTTTCCCAACAGCAAACACAAATGCAGGAATTAGTTTAAGGTTCTCCTTATCGCAGTAAAATAAATTTGAAGTAAAATTTTAATTCAAATGCTCCTGCATTTTTTTATCCATTAGCATTACAAAAACCTTATCGGGACTTATTTTTTCTATGTCCAAACCAAAGTTCATGATATTAAGTTTTTGCATTTTTATAAGTTCCAAATGATTTTCATCGTGTAGTGTAAAAATAAAAAAATGCTTATCGTCAACTTGTGCCAAAAGTTTGGTAATAATCATTATATCGGTATCTTGAATATCGGAGCGTTTTGTTTTTAAATCCACGAGGGGCATTTTATAATAGTCTTCGAAAATTTTTTCTAGAATCGTATTCCCTTTAAAAAAAGCATCGAGATTATCTATTTGCCATACTTCAAAGTGGCTGTACTGAAAGCAGGTTTCGCTAAATTCTGTAACTAACATAGTAATTGTTTTTTTTCAAAAGTAATGAATGTGCTTTTATGGCAGGAGAATTTACCAAATCTTTACTTTTTCTTTTCGCACCATCGCGTTACCCTCTTTACACCTCCATGCATTAATAAATTCGGGTAAATTAGAAAGAGGGCCGTTTACTCTGTATTCGCTGGGAGAATGGGGATCTGTTTTTACCATTTGCCCCATGGCTTCGTCTTTAATGTTAGCATGCCAAACCTGTGCCCAACCTAAGAAAAAACGCTGTTGGTATGTAAAGTTGTTGATTTTTGTGTGATTTTTCGTTTGCATGGATTTCTCCAATGCATAATAAGCGAGCAGCAAGCCTCCCAAATCGGCCATATTTTCGCCCAATGTAAGTTCTCCGTTTACAAATACATTTTCTATGGGTTGGTATTCGTTAAATTGCTTTACAAGCACATCGGTGCGTTCTTTGAACTTGGTTTTGTCGGCATCACTCCACCAGTTGTGCATGTTTCCGTTACCATCAAATTTTGCTCCCTGATCATCAAAACCATGTGTGAACTCATGTCCTATTACGGCACCAATGCCTCCGTAATTAATCGCATCATCGGCATCGGGATTAAAAAATGGGGGTTGCAAAATAGCTGCCGGAAAAACGATTTCGTTCATATTGGGGCTATAGTATGCGTTAATGGTTTGCGGATTCATAAGCCACTCGTTTTTATCAACAGGTTTTCCTATTCGAGTTACCATTTCTTGATATTGCCATTGTCTGCAATTCATTACGTTTTGCACTAATGTGTTGTAGTTTATTTCTATGTTGCTGTAGTCTTTCCATATATCGGGATACCCTATTTTTTTATTAAATTTTTCTAGTTTAACAAGGGCTTGTTGTTTCGTGCTATCACTCATCCAATCGAGCTGTAAAATTCTTTCTTTGTAAACTTCACGCAGATTTTCAACCATTTGGGCAATTCGTTTTTTACTGCTTTCGCTAAAGTGTTTTTGCACATAGAGTTTCCCCATGGTTTCGCCCAATGTGCTGTTAATTATTTCTAAACTTCTTTTCCAGCGGGGTTTCATTTCTTTTTTTCCAGAAAGAGTTTTATCGTAAAAATCAAAATGGGCTTTTTCAAAAGGAAAGGTAAGGTAAGGCGAAAAATCGTTTACTAAATGAAAAGTAATGTAAGCTTTCCATTTTTCTAAAGAAACTGCTTTTAACATTTTACTTACATTCACTAAAAACTGTGGTTGCCCTACCACTACTTCTGAAACGCCTTTTAAACCGGCCGATTCCATAAATATATCCCAATTTATATTAGGAGCCAGTTGATGTAATTCTTGTATTGTTTTAAGATTATAAGATTTTTCGGGGTCTCGGAGAGCCACTCTATCCGTAGAGTGTTGGGCTAATTGTATTTCTATTTCCCAAACAAATTTTGCATTTTTTTCTGCCTCGGTATCCGATTTTCCGATAAGTAAAAACAGTTGTTTTATGTGGTTTTTGTATTCTGTTAATATAGTATTTCCTCTTTCGTCTTGCGGAAAATAAAATTCACGATCGGGCAAACCAAGGCCTCCCTGATAAATAGTGGTTATATATTTTTCGCTGTTTTTTTCGTCTTGCCCTACATAATAACCAAATAAAAAACCGGAACCCTGTTTACGCATTTCGGCTAACATCGAAAGTATTTCATCGGTAGTGGAAAGAGTTTCTATTTTTCTTATGTAATTTTCGAGAGGTCTTATTCCGATTTCATTTACCAAGTTTGAGTCTATGGCCGATTTGTACATATCGCCAACCAGTTGTTCATCGCTTCCTTTTTTTTGCTGTTTGGCCGATGTTTGTTCTAATATTACTTTTAGTTTAGCAAGATTTTCATTGTTTAAGATACTAAAAGAACCCCACTTGGATTCGCTAGCTGGCACAGGGTTTTGTTTAAGCCAACCACCTACCGCATATTGGTAAAAATTAGTACAAGGCAATACGCTAGTGTCTAAATTACTGAGCGAAAATCCATAATCAGGATCTTTCACAAGTTCTGTTTTTGTTGTTTCTGTTTGGCATGAGAATAAAAGGAATAAAACCAAGCAAAGAAAAAAAGAGAATTGTTTTTTCATAAATATTATTTTGTACGTTTTCTATTAGATTGTTTTTCAAAAAATAGAATGCAGCACTAAAGTTAAATAAAAAATACAACTGAATCTCGTTTTTTACAAATTCATAGGAACCTCTATAAGCAATAGACAGGACTTTGAGGTGGAATGAATAATAAACTCAGAAAAATCTGTAATCCCTATGGCGTCCCTTGTTTGCAATGTTTGGGATTGAATTTTAATTTCTCCGTTTATTACAAAAACATACGCTCCGTTTCCGGCCTTTTTTTGAGTATATGTTATGTTTTGATTTTCTTCTAAATCGCATAAATAAAACCATGCTTCTTGGTAAATAAAAATACCTTCTCCTTCAGTTTGTGTGTGTGGTTTAATAATTTCCTGCCATTTATTTTTTCTGTTCTCGGGCAAATATTTTTTTTGTTCGTAGCGTGGAGTTACATTTTTTTGATTCGGAAAAACCCAAATTTGAAACAATTTTGTAATCGATGCAGAGGGATTTATTTCCGAATGAAGAATTCCACTGCCGGCACTCATTACCTGTACTTCGTTGGGATGCATAATCATTTCGTTTCCCATACTGTCTTTGTGCTTTAATTCGCCTTCCTGAACCAATGTAATGATTTCCATATTATCGTGCGGATGTTCAGAAAAGCCCTGATGAGGGGCTATTTCATCATCGTTTAAAACACGCAACATACCAAAACGTATTTTGTCGGCATTGTACCAAGAGCCAAAGCTAAATGAGTGGGCTGCTTTTAACCAACCATGGTTTACAAAACCTCTTTGGTTTGCTTTATATAAAACAGTTTGCATCGTTATCCTCTTAATTTATCAAGTAAATCACTCAGCAACAAAGCCTCCTTTTCTGAAATATGGTGGTTTATTGGCAGGGTGTTATTATCTAAGTTTTTGTTCATTTCTTCTAATTTCGACAAGCCTTTTTCAGTAAGAGTTATATCGATTTTTCTTCTGTTTTCGCTGCAGGTTTTTCTGTTTACCAAACCTTGTTTTACTAATTTATCGAGCAGGCGGGTAAGGTCGTGGCCCTTGTCGAGCATCACTTCTTTTATTTCTCCGGGCGATACCGGATTAGGGTGTTTCCCTTTTAGTATTCTTAGTACATTAAAGTGTTGGGGAAGAATATCAAATGCTTTAAATGTTTTTTCGTGTATGTCGCGAAGCCAGTTACCCGTATAAACTAAATTTACCAAAGCCTTTTGTACACCGTTTTTAAATGTACTTTGCTTGATAGCTTCTTCTATCTTCATTTTTCATTTTTTTACAAAGCTAAACAAAAACAATATTTGTTGCAACAAATATATAAATAAAAAAAGCTCACAAAATGTTTGTGAGCTTTTTTACAAAACGATAAGGGCACTAATTCGTTTCTTTTCTGCCTCCTAAAAGAAGGAAATCATTAACCACTACTTCGGTTACGTAGCGTTTATTTCCAGCTTTATCTTCGTAGCTGCGGTTTACTAATTTGCCTTCTATGGCTACTTCGGTACCTTTTTTTAGCAGTTTCTCTACACGCTCGGCTACTTTTCCCCACGCAACCAACTGATGCCATTGCGTATCGGTTATTTTATCACCACTCGCATTATAATACGATTCGTTAGTGGCCAGCGAAAATTTAGCTAGTTTTTGTCCTTTTTGCAAATCCATCATTTCGGGGTTAATCCCTAAGTTGCCGATTAATTGCACTTTGTTTCTCATACTTTTCATAATACATAAATTTTATAGTTTAACATTAATTGATTTCTGTTTTTGGTTTAAGAACGATGGGGCAAAAATGGGTACAGCAAAAATGTTTACTCGGTTTTTGGTCATTTACATACGTTTGTATATATTTACAAACATTTACTACCGTTTGTAAACGAATAAACAGATTATGAAAAAACAATGTTCCGAATGCGGAGAAGCCATAGTGGGTCGAGCCGATAAGCGGTTTTGTTCCGATGCATGCCGCAATGCTTTCAACAATAAGCTAAACAGCGATAGCACAAGCTATATGAGGAACGTAAACAACATTCTTCGTAAAAACAAGCGTATTTTAGAGGCCCGGTTTAAGGGCGAAAAAAACAAAGTGCTTAGAGATACGCTTTTAAAAGACGGTTTTGACTTTAATTACTTTACCACTATTTATACTACACAAAAAGGCAGTTCTTACTATTATTGCTACGAAATGGGCTATCTTCCTATTGAAAACAATTATATTTTAATCGTTAAAAAAGAATTTTAAAAACGATAGTCTTATATAATTGTTTTCTTTGTCAAAATATTTTTAAAAAAAATGAGTGCATTTAACGATACTTTTTTAAAAGCCTGTCGCAAAGAGCCTGTTTCGCATACGCCCGTTTGGTTTATGCGTCAGGCGGGGCGTTACCAAAAAGAATATATGGCTATTAAAGACAAATATTCTATGATTGAAATTTGCCAAAATCCGGAATTAATTACACAAGTTACGCTTCTCCCCATAAAGCAATTTAACTTAGATGCAGCCATTGTTTTTTCCGATATTCTTATTCCGCTCGGGCCAATGGGAATTGATTTTTGGTACAAAGGAGGTGTAGGTCCCGTAATTAATAATCCGATTCGTAATAAAACAGACGTTGAAAAATTAAAGCCCATTAACGCCTCAGAACATTTGCATTTTACAGGGAAAGCCTTGCAAATGCTAAAAAAAGAACTGAATGTGCCTTGCATTGGTTTTGCAGGAGCTCCTTTTACCTTAGCCAGCTACATGATTGAAGGGGGGGGCTCTAAAAGCTACATTGAACTAAAAAAAATGATGTATAATCACACGGAGGCTTGGAATAAACTATTGAATTTTTTAGCAGAAAGCATGGCCGAATATCTTACTTTTCAGGCAGAATGCGGTGCGGCAGCTATTCAAATTTTTGATAGCTGGGTGGGTATTTTAAGCGAAGACGATTATCTAGACTATGTGCATCCACACATGTTGAATATGATTAAAAAAATTAAAGCAAAAAGTTCGGTTCCTGTTATTCTTTTTGGCACCAACACCTCTCATCTGCTACATCATTTTAAAGCCACTGGTACCAATGTGGTGGGTATAGACTGGAAAACCAACCTTGCCAATGCTTGGAAAGAATTAAATTACGAAGTAGCTGTTCAGGGAAACCTAGACCCCACCTTGCTTTTTGCCGATTGGAAAACGATTGAAAAACACGCCTCAAAACTTTTAAAAAGCGTTGAAAACAAAAAGGGATACATTTTTAATTTAGGGCATGGTATTTTACCCGGAACTCCTATTGAAAACGTAGCTAAACTTGCCGATTTTGTAAGAACCTACCCCTATGTATAAATACGTACTTTACCATAAATAATATAGATTTACAAATAATTTTTTGTACATAAAAAAATAAATACCTATACTTGCCACTAAATTTTAAGTAAAACCCAAAACCCTTAATTATGAAAAAAGTAAGAAACGTATTAATGTTAGTTGCTGCAGGTGCTTTAATGGCATCTTGTTCGTACACAAGACCAAGCATGGTTACACAAAATTCAATTGGATCTAAAGTAGGTAAATCTTCAGGTACTTGCTACTTCCACATCCTTTGTTTTGGTGTTGATTTTGGTTTACAATCAGCCGCTAAAAATGGCGGTATCAACAAAATTGCTACTGTTGATTACACTAACAAAAACGTATTAGGAATTATTATTACTCACGAAACTACTGTTACAGGAGAATAATTTTTCTTGCATTTTTTAAAAAAAGCAGCTGTAAATGCTGCTTTTTTTATTTTTTCTAAATTCATAAACTATGAAATCTGTTTTAGGGTATTTGTTTTTTATTCTAATATTATTTGCGTGTAAATCAAAAAAGGAAGTGCCATTTGGCATGTACAGTATTTATAAACTTGACCCCGGTGAGGAAAATTTTTATCCGGTACCCAAAGAAAAGGTTGATGAATACAAAGAATGTTGTAAGCTCGATGCCGAAATTTACCTGAACCGTACCATTGCTAACAAAAGCAAAAATTACAGAGTATTTATTGGAGCCAGTTCCGAAATACATTCTTCGGAATTTAATGCCTATCAAATAAACGATTCGTCCTTTGTTTGGTTGGCTGATAAAACTTTTACCGCTAAAACAAAATGCCAGGCTTTTTTTCTTAAGAAGAATAATTTTTATTTAAGTCGAGTAGTTTTTGACGAGCCTAAAAGCGGATTGATTTTGATGTACGATTACGTAAGCACAGATTCTACCAACACAAAAGCCTACTACAATAATTTAGAAAGCTTTTTTTCAAAAAAAGTACATTGAATATGATGAAATGGAATATCTCCTTTTTTGCAACAACTATTTTTGTCCTCCTAATTAGTTCGTGCCGCGTGGCCCCTGCCGGAGCCGGAGGAGGTACAGGAAAAGGAAATGTCTCATCAAAAGGACCTAAAGGTCCTGCCACATTTGTAAAAGTTTTTTTAAAAGGAGATACCACTATTTATTTTGCCGGCCCCTTTGTATACAAACTAAAAAAGGGGAAAGGAAAAATTTTGATGGATCATACGTATTACTCCGTTAAATCAGCCCCATCATCGGTGGTATGTAATTATACACTCATAACCAACCAAGAAAAATTTAAACCCGAAAGTTTAAAATTGATGTTGGCAAAAAACAACATTGAGATAAAAGAATTTGAGAAATTTTTTGCCGAAGCGATAAACTCGCATAAGTTTCGTTACCGCTACTCGTTTACTACCACCGATGTTGTTTTTAACGAATGGATGAATACCTATAAGCCCGAACTGATTCTAAACACAGAGATGCGTTTTTTACCTACAAATAGCTTTAAAAAATACTCCCGAAGTGTTCGTTTTAGAGTGTTATTCGATAAATTCAACGAGTAAATACCATTCATCCGTTTTTTTAAACGCCCATACAAATTCGGCATAGGTGTTGCAGAAAAGTTTGCACCTTTGTAAAAATTTTATTTATGAAAAAACTATTGTTTGCTTTTGCCTGTTTATTTAGCATCGCTTTGTTTGCTCAAGAAAAACCGGCCTATAAAATTTTTGATAAAAACGGCATAGAGGTTTCTTACCAAACCATGCTGGAAAATACCGCTAAAGCTGATGTTCTGTTTATTGGCGAATTACACAACAACCCCATTTCGCATTGGATGGAATACGAAATAACCAAAGACCTTTTTGAAAAATACAATGATAAAATGGTGTTGGGAGCAGAAATGTACGAAGCCGATAATCAGGAATTACTAAACGAATATTTAAAAGACCAAATAACCTACAAAACATTTAAAGAACAAGCCCGCCTGTGGCCTAATAACGAAACCGATTATCAGCCTTTACTCGATTTTGCCAAAAAAAACAAACTCTCTTTTGTAGCCGCCAATGTACCCCGCAGATACGCCAACATAGTGTATAAAAGCGGACTGGAAGCGTTAAACGATGTGAGCAAAGAAGCTAAAAAATGGATAGCTCCCCTTCCCATTAAATATGACCCGGAATTGGCTTGCTACAAAGATATGTTAGCCATGATGGGCGGACATGGTGGAGATAATATCCCAAAATCGCAAGCTCTAAAAGATGCTACCATGGCTCATTTTATTTTAGAAAATATAATTAAAGAGGGTATTTTCATTCATTATAACGGGGCATACCATTCCAATAACTACCAGGGCATTGTTTGGTACATAAAAGACAAAAAACCCAAACTGAATGTAGCCACCATTACCACTGTTGAGCAAGATAATGTAAGCAAATTAAATGATGAACATAAAGGCCAGGCAGATTATATTATTTGCGTTCCGGCCAGTATGACTAAAACATATTAAAAAAACTATTTCCCTTTTCTGATACTAAATAAATTTCCGATAACACTGGCACTCCCATTATTAGAAAACACTCCTGCACTTGTATTTCGTATATCCTCTACCGAAAAAAAAGATTGAGGATTAAATTCCCGAATTTGTTTTATTACTGCGTTTACATCTTTCCGTTTAACCACCGTAAAAACCATTTTTACAGGGCCCATTGCTCCTTGTGCAGGAACCACGGTTACTCCATGTCCTTGTTTCTTTAATTCTTCTATCAATTCTTCGCTTTGCTGGTTGGTAATAATTCTTACCATCTGATACCCTAAGGCTATTTTTTCTTCTATTACCATTCCCAAATACGTTCCGGTAGAAAAGCCGGCCGCCCAGGCCACATAACATACTACATTGGTAAGGTTTTGCATTACCTGTGTAATAGCAAGTAACCAAATAAGCACTTCGAAAAACCCCAAAAAAGGGACAATATGCTTCATGCCCTTTCCTACCAATATGTGGCGCATAGTAGCCAGCGAAACATCTATTAATCGGGCAAAAAATATGAGCAGGGGAATTACTACCCAACTCCAATAATCAAATGCTACATCTAATAACATAGTGCAAGATTAATAAAAACCCAATATCTGTAAAGTTGAAGATTGGCAATTTATATGTAAAATTTTCTTTCTTTAAAGATGCTTACCTTTGTGACCCAAAAAAACCAAATATGTCAACCGTTACCACACAAGAAAACGCAATAAAAGAAATATTGCAAACACTGGGCATTAAACCCGAAAACAAGGGAGCTGCAGCCGGAAAACACTGGTTTGCCACCCGCGGAGAAAAAATTGAATCTTTCTCTCCTGTTGACGGAAAAAGAATTGCCTCAGTTACTTCGGCTACCGAAATGGAATACGAAGCATGCATTAAAAAAGCCGAAGAAGCCTTCTTACAGTGGCGTAACGTACCTGCCCCCAAAAGAGGAGAAGTAATACGCCAGATGGGCGAAGCGTTTAGAAAGTATAAAGAGCCGCTTGGCAAACTCGTATCGTACGAAATGGGAAAATCTTTACAGGAAGGCTTAGGCGAAGTACAGGAAATAATTGACATCTGCGATTTTGCAGTAGGTTTGTCGCGACAACTCTACGGGCTTACCATGCACAGCGAACGACCCAAACACCGCATGTACGAACAATGGCATCCGCTGGGTATTGTAGGTATTATTTCGGCCTTTAATTTTCCGGTGGCCGTTTGGAGTTGGAATACAGCATTGGCATGGGTTTGCGGTGATGTTTGCATTTGGAAACCATCGGAAAAAACCCCGCTTTGTGCCATTGCTTGCCAACACATCATTAACGAAGTTTTTGAAAAAAACAATGTGCCCGATGGGGTTTCTTGTTTGGTCATTGGAAACTATAAAATGGGCGAGTTACTTTCTAAAGATGAACGCGTGCCCCTTGTTTCAGCCACCGGTTCTACCCGTATGGGCAAAAAAGTAGGAGCTGCCGTAGGCGAACGCTTAGGCCGAAGTTTACTTGAATTGGGAGGAAACAACGCCATTATTGTTTCTCAACATGCCGATTTAAATATGTGTATTCCCGCCATGGTGTTTGGAGCAGTAGGTACTGCAGGGCAACGGTGCACTTCTACCAGAAGATTAATGATTCATGAAAGTATTTTTGAAGATGTAAAACAGCGTTTGGTAAAAGCATACTCTCAACTTAAAATAGGCAATCCATTAGACAGTAGCAACCACGTTGGCCCTCTCATAGATACTAATGCGGTAGAACTTTACCTTAATGCCCTTGAAAACGTAAAAAAAGAAGGAGGGAAAATACTAGTTGAAGGAGGGGTATTGGATTTTGAAAGCCGTTGCTATGTAAAGCCTGCTATTGTGGAGGTAGAAAACCACTACCGTACCGTGCAGGAAGAAACCTTTGCTCCCATACTATACGTATTGAAATACCAACATTTAGAGGAAGCTATTGCCATGCAAAATGGAGTAAAGCAAGGTCTTTCTTCTGCTATTATGACACTAAACATACGTGAAGCCGAAAAATTTCTTAGCTGCGAAGGTTCGGATTGCGGCATTGCCAACGTAAACATAGGAACCAGTGGAGCAGAAATAGGAGGAGCTTTTGGCGGAGAGAAAGAAACAGGAGGAGGTAGAGAATCGGGCTCCGATGCATGGAAAATTTACATGAGAAGACAAACCAATACCCTTAATTACGGAAACGATTTACCCCTCGCTCAAGGCATTAAGTTTGAACTTGATTAATTTAAACTTCTTTTTGATTTTGGCGGTGATAAACCCGTTGGCGGTAATTTTAAAAACACAAGAATATGATAACTATTGACAATTATTTAGACAGCCACTACATACACCGAAGTAACTGGTTGAGAGCAGCAGTGCTTGGAGCCAATGACGGGATTATCTCTATATCAAGCCTTGCCATTGGAGTTGCAACAGCCAGCACCACAAGATACCCTATTCTTTTAGCAACCATAGCAGGCCTTGTAGCGGGTGCTTTATCTATGGCTGCAGGAGAATATGTTTCGGTAAGCTCCCAAACCGATATTGAAAAAGCCGACATTGAAAGAGAAAAACAAGAACTTAAAGAAATGCCCGAAGCAGAAATGAAAATTCTTGCTGAGATTTATGTAAAAAGAGGCCTAAAAAAAGAAACCGCATTGCAAGTGGCACAAGAATTAACCAAGGCAGACGCTTTAGGAACACATATTCGTGATGAATTAGGAATCAACGAAATAAGTCAGGCAAACCCCATACAAGCAGCTTTTGCTTCGGGTGCAGCATTTACAGCAGGTGGGCTTTTACCTCTTTTGGTAACACTCTTTGCTCCGGTTTCAAATATGGAATATTTTCTTTACGGATTTACCATACTTTCTTTGGTTATTCTTGGAACAGTTTCTGCAAAAACAGGTGGTTCAAGCATAAGCAAAGCAGTAATAAGAATTGTAATTTGGGGAACCATTGCAATGGGCTTATCTGCTTTGGTAGGATCTGTTTTTGGTGTTAATGTATAACCTTTAAATTTTAATATATGAACGCAGCACATTTTCATTTAGTGGTAAACCATTTACCCATCATTTTCCCGATAGTGGGAATAATCGTTATGATTACGGGTTTAATTTTTAAATCCGATGCCGTTAAGCGAACGGCTTTCTTACTTTTTATTATAGGCTCTCTGAGCTCTATTGCCGCAATGACAAGCGGTGAAGGTGCTGAAGATGTGGTTGAAAACATTAGTGGAATAACAGAAAACTACATTGAAAGCCACGAAGAATCAGCAGAATTTTTTTCAATTCTAACTTACATTTTAGGCGGACTTTCTTTGTTTGGACTTTGGGCAAGCATTAAACAAAAAACTTTTTCAAAATATGTAATTATGGCTATTTTGATTTTTGCTTTTGTAGTAATCTATTTTGGCAAGGAAACCGGAACAACAGGAGGAGAAATAAGACATACAGAAATCAGAGCAAACCAAAATGAAACTCCCGCACCAATGAATCAAAACCCATCAGAAGAAGATGACGATTAGAAAAACAGTGAACAGCCTTTTGCTGCAAATATTTTAACCCTCTTCTATTCCTGTTGTAAGTAAATTGGGTTAAGAATATTACAGTGAGCATAAAAAATGGAATAACCGGTAAAAAAGCGGCCGAACAGTTAAAACTGCACGGGTATAACGAATTACCCTCTGCAAAACCAAAAAATGTTTGGCAAATTGCTAAAGAGGTGGTAAAAGAACCCATGTTTATTCTGCTTCTATGCTGTGGTTCTGTCTACTTTCTATTGGGCAACTATTCCGAAGGCATCATTCTATTATGTTGGGTATTCGTAATCATTTTAATTACCTTTTATCAATATCGTAAAACGGAGAAATCATTAGAAGCCTTGAGACAACTTGCCTCTCCAAGGGCTTTAGTCATTCGAGATGGTACAGAAACAAGAATTTCGGGAAGAGATGTAGTGCCCGATGATATCATTATTTTACATGAAGGCGACCGTGTGCCGGCTGATGCATTGGTCTTAGAAAGCAACAATCTAACCATTGATGAATCTTTACTGACAGGAGAATCCATTCCGGTAATTAAAAACGAAGATTCCCAAAATCGTATATTCAGCGGCACATTAGTGGTACAGGGAAAAGGCATTGCAAAAGTTATCAGCACAGGAACCAAAACCCAATTTGGCAAAATTGGAACTTCGTTGCAAAGCATAGAACAAGAAAGTACACGCCTGCAGCGTGAAATGAAAAAACTGATTCGCAACTTATTTATAAGTGGAGCCATCGTTAGCTCAGGAGTAATTGCTGCGTTTTACTTCACTCGGGGCAATATATTAAACGCCCTTATTAATGGACTGGCTGCTGCCATGGCATTGCTGCCCGAAGAATTTCCCGTAGTACTTACCATATTTTTGGCATTAGGTGCTTGGCGTTTGTCAAAAAACAATGTATTGACACGCAAGCCTTCTGCCATTGAAACACTTGGTTCTGCAACGGTTTTGTGTAGTGATAAAACAGGAACGATTACCCAAAACAAAATGGAAATATCGGCCTTGTTTCTGAATGATAAAATATATTACAAAACCGATTTTACATCCAGTGAAGAAAAAATAAAGGGGTTGTTGACAGTGTTAAATCATGCCTCTCAAAAAAATTCCATTGACCCGATGGAAAAGGCCATTAGCATTGAATATGAAAAGATAAAAACATCAAAAAATCAATTAAAGCTGATAAAAGAATACCCTTTGAGTAAAGAATTACTCGCCATGACCAGGGTTTTAAAATCAGAAGTTGATGGATTGACGGTAGCATACTGCAAAGGTGCACCCGAAGCCATTTATCAGTTATGCAGATTGCCGGAAATTGAAATTGCCGGCTATACCAACATTGTTCAAACTTTGGCTGTACAAGGGTACAGAGTGTTGGCGGCAGCAACAAGTAGTGCTGCAATGGTTAATCTTCCTGAAAAACAAAGTGATTTCATGTTCTCTTTTACCGGATTCGTTGCCTTTGAAGACCCCATAAGAGCTGAAGTACCCCAAGCGATAAAAGATTGTTATGAGGCAGGAATTAATGTGATTATGATTACTGGTGATTATCCCGCAACAGCCCAAAGTATTGCTAATCAAATTGGTTTAAAACATAACGAAAACGTACTAACAGGGATAGAATTGCAAAGCCTGAGCGAAGATGAATTAAAGGAAAGGATAAAACACACTACTCTTTTTGCAAGAATAGTACCTGAACAAAAACTACAAATTATTAAGGCACTAAAAGCCAATGGCGAAATTGTTGCCATGACGGGAGATGGTGTAAATGATGCACCGGCATTAAAAGCGGCCGATATTGGTGTAGCAATGGGATTAAAAGGAACAGACGTTGCCCGAGAAGCCTCTTCACTTGTTTTGCTAGATGATAATTTTGCTTCCATTGTTCATGCCATACGTTCCGGAAGGAGGGTATTTGACAATCTGCAAAAAGCGATGTCTTACATCATTGCTATTCACATTCCAATTATTGGACTGGTTTTGCTGCCTGCATTTTTTTCGTGGTTGCCCATTCTTTTAATGCCACTGCATATTGTTTTTTTAGAATTGATTATTGACCCGGTTTGTGCCATTGCTTTTGAATCAGAACAAGAGGAAAAGAAAATCATGAAACGTCCGCCTCGAAATCCTAACGATTCTTTTTTCGGATGGAGCAAAATAACATTCAGTTTATTTAAAGGAATATTATTACTTGGAATGGTTGTAACTATTTATTTTATTTCCATTAATGAGGGTCATTCTAACGGAGAAATAAGAGCCATCACATTCTCGGCTTTAATTATTGGAAACGTATTTCTTATTCTGTCTTCTTTATCTAAAACACGTAGCTTTATTTCTGTAATCCTTGAAAAAAATATAGCTGTAATCATTATTTCACTTGTAGCATTTGTAATGTTGATGCTAACTATTACCATTCCTTTTTTGCAAATTATTTTCGCTTTTGAGTTTCCGGGTTTCAATCATTTTGCCTCTTCATTAATCGGAGCTATGACTATGCTCTTTATCCTTGAGTTTATAAAGCATTTTAAACAATCGCATTGGCAAAATACATCTATTTTTACCTACTTTCGGAATAAATAAGGAAATTTGAAAAAGAAAAATTTAAAAGACAGTTAATGCCCTCTTTTTTTGAACACCTAATGCACGAATTTGAATTACCATTGGGCAACCCCGTGCTGATATTTTCGCTGATTTTATTTATTATCCTATTATCTCCCATACTACTGAAAAGATTAAATATACCCGGAATCATCGGATTAATCATAGCGGGTGTGGTAATTGGCCCGCATGGATTTAATATGCTTGAGAAAAATTCTGCTATTGAACTCTTTTCAACTATCGGACTTCTTTACATTATGTTCATTGCCGGATTAGAACTTGATATGAACGAATTCAAAACAAATCAAAATAAAAGTCTTTTGTTTGGATTTTTTACGTTTATTATTCCAATAGGAGTAGGTTTTCCGGTTTGCTATTATATACTCGGATACGATTTTAATGCCAGTTTTCTTACTGCCAGCATGTTTGCCACACATACACTCGTAGCCTATCCCATTGTAAGCAAATTAGGCGTTTCAAAAAATCAGGCGGTTGCCGTTACCGTAGGTGGAACCATATTAACCGATACAGCCGTGCTTATTATTTTGGCCGTAGTGATAGGAAAAAGTCAGGGAAGTTTAAACTCAGAATTTTGGATTAGATTAGGGGTTTCATTAATCATTTTCTCGGCCATCATGTTTCTTCTCATTCCAAAAATCGCAAAATGGTTTTTTCGCAAATTGGAAAGTGAAAAACATTCACACTATATTTTTGTCTTGTCGATTGTTTTTTTAGCGGCCTTTTTAGCAGAAGTAGCAGGCGTTGAGCCTATCATTGGAGCTTTCGTTGCAGGTTTGGCTTTAAACAAACTTATTCCACATTCTTCTGCATTGATGAACCGCATAGAATTTATTGGAAATTCCCTATTTATTCCGTTTTTTCTTATTAGCGTAGGAATGTTGGTTGATGTACGTGTAATTTTAAGTGGCCCTACAGCCCTTATAGTGGCGGGAACACTAACGTTGGTGGCTATTTTTGGAAAATGGCTTGCCGCTTTGTTCACTCAGCTCATATTTAAGTATTCTAAAGCACAGCGACAACTTATTTTTGGACTTAGCACCTCTCACGCTGCCGCAACATTGGCAATCATTTTAGTGGGTTACAAAGCCGGTATATTAGACGAAAACATCCTCAACGGTACCATTATACTTATTCTCATTACCTGCATAGTGGCCTCTTTTGCCACAGAAAAAGCGGCTAAAAAAATTGTTATTGAATCGGAAGATGAAACAGAAAGTTTTATAAAATTTGATGGTGTTCTTAACGAACATATTCTTTTACCTATTGCAAATGTTTCTAGCATAGAAAAACTTCTTGAGTTTGCCATTTTTATCAAAGAAAAAAAATCGGCAAATCCGGTTTCCATTCTTTCAGTTGTTTCTAATAACAAAGAAGCTGAAATGAATATTCTAAAAGCAAGAAATAAACTTGAAGAATATGTAAAACAAGCCTCTGCTTCCGAAACAAAGGTAAATATCATTACCACTATCGACCATAACCCAGCTAGCGGTATAGCCAGAATTTCAAGAGAAATAATAGCAAACATTATTGTGTTGGGATGGCCACAACGATCAGGATTATTTGATAAATTGATTGGCGAAAAAATGGACAGTATATTAACTAACTCTGACAAAACCACTTTCATTTGCCACCTAGAAAAACCGTTGGTGCTGCACAAAAGAATTGTGATTGCCGCACCCCCTTTAACCGAACATGAATACGGCTTTGACTTATGGTTAAGCAAAATAGCGAAACTGGCTCAGGAATTAAGTATTCCCATTTTACTTTATTCTAACGAGAATACCGAAAAAGCGGTTCAAAAATTTTTTAAAAAAGCAAAGATTACGGTGTCATTTAAAGCAAACCCTTTTACCGATTGGGAAGATTTTCTCGTGCTATCAAGACACATTCAAGCAGAAGATTTGTTTATTTTAGTATCTGCCCGAAAAGGGGCTGCTTCCTACATGGGAACATTGGAAAACCTTCCGACCAAACTCGAGAAACACTTTACAAAAAATAGCCGGTTTGTAATCTATCCTCAACCTTATTCCGACAACATAAGCAACGAAAAATATAGCGACTTTTCTGCAGAACCTTTAAATAGAGGAATTGATGCCGTTCAGAAAATTGGAAAAGGCATTAGTTCTATTTTTAAGAAAAAAGATAGTGAAGAATCTGTTTAAAAAACATATCTTCTACAAATCTCTAACTAAATTCATACCCCTCTCAACTGCCTTTTTGTAAACGCTTTTCGTTTGGCCTATTTACAATAAAAAAGAAGAGGATTCTCTCCAACAAACATTAATTAAGTATCTGTACGTACTTAACTTGTGTACTTAAAAAGTATCTTTGTATTGTAACCCTTAAAAACTTTAACATGAAAAAACTTTACACTTTTTTTGCATCATCAATTTTGATTTTGTCGACAGTGGCACAAACCATCAACAATGCTCCACAGGTGGGCGATTCTTTTTCCGGAAAAATTCATAAGGTAGCCGGAATTTCCGAAGGAAACACAGGAACAAGCCAGGTATGGAATATCAATGTAATAGACAGTGCCACCTACACCCTTAGCTATGTGGCTCCCTCTTCTACTCCTTATTCAGGAACTTTTACAAGCTCTAATCTCGCCTCAACCGAAAACAATCAGGATTATACCTTTTACACCACCAGTGCCAACGATATGATTATTGACGGAATTGGTTCAACCGCTACTACTTACCAATATGCAAACACTGTTAAATTTTTTGAATACCCATGCTCTTACGGCACCAACTTTATCGATAATTTTTCCGCTACATATACCTCGGGCGGGAATACTATTTACAGAACAGGAACCATTAATTTTAGTGCCGATGCCAGTGGTATTCTGAACACCTCTTTTGGTTCTTTTGGTAGTGTGTTGAGAACTAAAACAGTTCAAAATATTAACGATTCCATGAATATTATGGGAAACCCGGTAGTTACCAACACCGTTTCTACCACTTATAATTTTATGGATCCCGCTTATAAACACCCTCTTTTCCAGGTAATTTATAATGTAGTAACCGTAATGGGAAATACCACCACCGTAAAAATGGTACGTACTTACGACCCCAATAGCAATTCTATTATTGAACCCACTAAAGAAAATCTTTTTAACGTGTTTCCTAACCCCGCCAAAAACAACATTACAGTTCAGTGCGGAAATTCTACCTCTGCTCAAATTACTGTTTCTGATATTACTGGCAAAGTGGTTTTACTACACCAAACCAATAGAAACCAAACCAATTCTATAAACATTAGCCATCTTAACAAAGGGATGTATTTTATTTCTATAGTGAATGGAAAAGAAACTTTTACTAAAAAATTGATGGTAGAGTAAAACCCATCTTTTACAATACCTTTTTAAAAGAAAGCGGGAAATCCTCCCGCTTTCTTACTTTTGCGGCAGTATGTTTTCAAACGAAGAACTAAAACGATACAGCCGTCATTTGCTCATTCCGCAGTTAGGAACCAAAGGGCAAGAAAAACTTAAAAAGGCCCGCGTATTGGTAATTGGTGCGGGCGGCTTGGGCTCTCCGGTACTACTTTACCTTACAGCCGCAGGGGTTGGAAAAATTGGTATTGTAGACTACGATACCATAGACGAATCGAACCTGCAGAGACAAGTATTATTTACCTCTGGTGAGGTAGGTAAACTTAAAACCGAAATCGCAAAAAACAAACTCGCTGCACTAAATCCGCACATACAAATTACTACTTACAATACCCGATTTAACAGTAGCAATGCCTTGGAAATAATTAAAAACTACGATATTGTTGCCGATGGAACCGACAATTTTGCCACACGCTACTTGGTAAATGATGCTTGTGTGTTATACGAAAAAATTAATGTATTTGCTTCTATTTACCGCTTCGAAGGGCAGGTATCGGTTTTTAATTTGTTAGAGAAAGAAGGTGCTCGCGGACCCAATTATCGCGATGTTTTCCCCACTCCACCTCCACCGGGAGCTGTGCCAAACTGTGCCGAAGCCGGTGTACTAGGGGTTTTGCCAGGCATTATAGGAGCCATGCAAGCCAGCGAAATTATTAAAGTAATTACAGGAATAGGAGAACCGCTTTCCGGTAAAATGTTTATTTTCGATACCCTTACCATGCAAAGCAGGGTAATGAAAATAAACAAAAACCCAAAAAATCCCTTAAACGGAGAAAAACCCACCCAACAAACCTTAATCGATTACGAATTATTTTGCAATACATCCACCAATGATACCATTAAAGAAATAAGCGTACAAGAACTAAAACAAAAAATTGACTCCCAACAAACCTTTCAATTGCTCGATGTACGCGAACCCGCAGAAAGAGAAGCAGCACACATAGGTGGTGAATTTATTCCCATAAATACGATACCTCTTAACTTAAACAAAATAAAAAAAGATGTTCCCGTAATTGTATATTGTCGCAGCGGAATACGCAGTGCCAAAGTAATTGAATTTTTGCAGGAACAAGGCTTCACTAACACATACAATTTAAAAGGCGGAATAAGTGCCTGGGCAAAAGAAATAGACAACAATCTACCCTTTATTTAACTTAACCACATGAAAGCAAAAACCCCCAAAGAATCGCAAACCGTAATGACCGAAATTGTACTGCCAAATGATACCAACACCCTCGGTAATTTAATGGGCGGACGCTTATTGCATTGGATGGATATTGCTGCAGCCATTGCCGCCCACAGGCATTGCCGTAGAATTGTAGTTACCGCCTCGGTAAACAATGTTTCTTTCGGGCAACCCATTAAACTGGGCGATGTGGTTACTCTTGAAGCAAAAATTTCTCGGGCCTTTACTTCTTCCATGGAAGTTTATATCGATGTTTTTGTAGAAGATTTTCGCTCGGGTAATAAAATTAAATGCAATAGCGCTATTTATACTTTTGTGGCGGTAGACCAAATTGGAAAACCCATAGAAGTTCCGGAATTATTACCCGAAACCGATGAGGAAAAAGAACGCTTCGATGCCGCATTACGCAGAAAACAACTTAGTTTAATATTGGCCGGTAAAATGAAACCCGAAGAAGCGACAGAGCTAAAAGCATTGTTTGGAAAATAAGTTCAGATTCTGAAAAGTTAAAATCTTAATTTTTTAAATGTACAAGACGAGTTTATAAGAGTTTTTTCGTTAGAAAATAGCCATTCGTTATCCCTTTCATTTTTACATTAAACCAGTTGCCATTCTCAAAAATATTTCCTTATCTTTACTTGTACCAACATTTACCCAACGTACCCAGCGCAAAAGAAGTAATGGAAAAAGGCATAAGCCTTTCTGATATGAGTGCCCGTTTGCTCAAACAAATAGAAGAACAAGCCTTGTACATTATTGAACTGAACAAACGCTT